>NZ_JRJU01000001.1 GCF_000787375.1 Halalkalibacter okhensis
TTGTTTCAGTGCCCTCACATATATTTTGTTCCTTTTTGGAACACCTTTACCATATTGTCTTACTGATATAAAGTAACCATCACTTTAAACAAATCTCCATCAACTTCGATATCTAGATTCCCCCCATGTAAATCAACAATTGATTTGGCTATGGCAAGACCTAGTCCAGATCCTTCCGTATGTCGCGACGTATCTCCACGCTTAAACCGTTCCATTAACTCATCGATATTTTCACCTAATTCATATTTTGTGATATTTTTAAATGAGATGATAATAGAATCTCCTTCTGTTTTAATAGCTATATACACCCTCGTATTTTCTAATGAATAATGTAATGTATTGACGATAATGTTATCAAAAACTCGCCATATTTTTTGACCGTCGACCACAACTGACACTGGCTGTTCCGGAGTAGAAACTCGAAACTGCAACGTGGAGCCATCAATTTCTTCATTATATTCTGCAAGAGCTTGCTGCAATAATTGAACGATATCTACCTTCTCTTTCATTAATTCAATATTTCCACTGGCCATTTTGGATGCTTCAAATAAATCATCAATTAACACTTTTAGGCGTTTAGATTTTCGATCAATAATTTGAATATAGGCATTTTGATCCTCTTTTTTGACGTCATTCGCTTTTAATAATTCAGTGTACGTAATAATAGACGTAAGAGGGGTCCTAAGGTCATGACTTACATTCGTAATAAGCTCTGTTTTTAATCGTTCACTTTTCGCTTGCTCATTTTGAGAACGTTTCATCCCTTGTTTTAAAGTATTGATATCTCTAGCAAGCGTTGCTAAAATTGATTTACCTTTTACCGGTATGTCTTCTTCAAGTTGTCCTATTACTACATGTCTCGCACTTGCTGCAATTCGGTTAAAGTAGCCTATCCTTTTCATAAGTATAGTAAATACCGGAAGACCTACAATAAATACAAACATTGAATAGAGGAAAAAGATAATTGGATCAAATAAACTTATGACTGCCCCAACGCCAAATAGAAAAACGACTCCTGAATAGATCATCACTTGGAGACCTACCCTAGTATGAGAAAAGGCCTCAATCATCGTTTGATACGCCTTATAAACCAATGCTTTTTGCCCCTCTTGCTTCATCACCGATTTATCTTTAAGCAACTCCATGAAATATTTGCCCTGGATAAAGACTAACCCCATAAATAGTGTGGCCGTCAACAAACTCAAGAAAAAGTTTTCATAAAAACGGGAAACATGTTCTACATTAAATAAATAATACGGGCTATGCACTAATTGATTTATGTTGTGTAAAACAATATACAAACTGATCATAAATAAGAAGGCTTTTCCATCTATAGGAATAACTAAATAATATGATTCAAACCTTCTTAAGTGAAGTCTCTTCATTATGTTCAACCTTTTATTTAGGAAAAAACTAGCTATAAGTAGAATGACACCGACAAACGTATAAATAATATAGCCCCACTTTCTCTGTTGATAATCAGAGTAAGAAGTTAAAATGGGGCTTGCTCCTGCAGTAGAATGAGGGATGGCAATCTTTCCTTCAAATACTCTTGTTCGAGTCTGAAGTACAGGAGTGACCAACTCATCGTAATAAATAGCCTCAAATTGATCCACACCAGCCTGAAAATAGCCACTTGTTTTTGATGGATAACTTTGCACATAAAGCATCTTGTTACTAGCAAAAAAGTCATTCACTTCGTCGCTTTTTACCGAGACATTCGTAAACACTTCATCCGTTTCCGTATCCTCAAAGTAATAATGAAAGCCGCCCTTTAACTGAGAAAAATTGGAACGAGTTTGTTCTAACTTTATAAAGTATTCATCAATTCTTGCTTCCTTTTCTTTTAGAATTTTTGCACGGATGTGCTCGTCACTCATGAAATTATCTGTAATATCTTCAATTTTCTGATCCCTTTTAGCTTGATAGGCATCCGCTGCCTCTTGATTCTCAGCCTGTAATGCTTCTTGAATCAAATCTTCATACTGAACCTTTATTGTCGCAATTTGATCTGACAAATCTCCATACCGATATCGATGTTCTTCAATTTCATCTTCGGTAATAATAATGGCCTCTTTTACTTCTTCTTTTGTCATTTGATTTAATTCATAGACACTTAGCTGATTAACAAAGTCTTCAAATTGATACTCAAACTCGTCCGATTGAAAAAAATCCTTCGTGCTAAATTCTATTCCATAAGTCCATCCTGCTATCACACCACTTATCCCAAACGTGAATAATACGAGCCAGCCGAGCACTAACGCTCTATTTTTCCATTTTGTATCCAACTCCCCACACCACCTTCAAATATCTTGGATTTTTCGGATCAATTTCAATTTTTTCTCGTATTTTTCGAATATGAACAGCAACTGTATTTTCGGCATTATAATGCGGTTCCTTCCAAACCCGTTCATAAATTTCATGTATTGAAAACACACGCCCTGCATGGGTCATAAGCAGTTCTACCATTTTGTATTCAATCGGTGTTAGTTTGACACTTTCACCATGAGCTTTCACTTCTTTTGCTGATTGGTCCAATGTCAAACCATTTAGATCAATAACCTTTTCCATCCCTTCGTAAGTACCTAAAGTAACATACCTCCTAAGTTGCGATTTCACTCTAGCTATCAATTCGAGCGGATTAAAAGGTTTGGCAACATAATCATCAGCTCCTACTTGCAAGCCTAGAATCTTGTCTGTATCTTCACTCTTGGCACTCAGGATAATAATCGGTATATTTTTTTCTTCACGTATTCTAAACGTGGTTGCGATTCCATCTAGTCGGGGCATCATTACATCTAAAATAATTAAATGGATTGCCTGTTCATTTAATATTTCTAAAGCTTCAATCCCATCCTTTGCCTTAATCACGGTAATCCCTTCATTTTTTAAATAAATTTCAATTGCATCACGAATTTCCAATTCATCATCAACAACCAATACAAAATACTCATTCATCTGGCCTTCCCTCCTTTCGAAATTTATATATCTCAAGTGTTAGTTACATTGTAGCTAGGAAATCTTAACATTCCGTTAGCAAACATCTTAAGAATTTCTTAATTTATTTTTGTATTTTCTTACATGAAACACCAAAAACGCGAAGATACGATCCCCGTTTCTTCGCGTTTTTATACATGCTGATTTTTTAAGTTTCGGTTTATTTATCCTTTTTCTCACTTTCTTGTAACTCAGCAAGCTTCGCTAACAAAATATGTTGAGGCATATGCATAATTTGTTCAATTGGGACATTTAACGACTCTGATAGCTTCTGCGCTGTTTCAGCCGAAATTTGCAACGGTCTCATAAAATCATCTCCCTTTCCATTTCCATATTACCTTTATTAAACCATAAGAATAGAATGAGATACAATAATCCCTTTCATTCTCAAAGAATAATTACAATTTCATTTTCAACCTATGTAACGTTCTATTCACTCAAAAGTTACATAGGTTGATACAAAAGTAAAAAGGAGGATGTGCATGATTCATACCGTTCAAGCAGGAGAGACATTATTTTCAATTTCGGAAGACTATCGAGTTCCTTTCCAAGAGTTAGTTGCAGCAAATCCCGGTATAAATCCAGATTGGATTCTTATTGGGCAAAGACTAAATATACCAGGCCTTCCCTCTCCCCAAATGATCCCCTTCTCTATCCATGTCTCACTTACCAATCGAACGTTGACCTTAATGGCTCAAGATCAGATTCAAAAGGTTTACCCTGTTGGTGTAGGTCGTGTTCTGCACGAAACACCCGTTGGGGATTTTATTATCATTAATAAAGCACCAAACCCAGGAGGACCTTTTGGTACAATGTGGATGAGTCTGTCAAAGAAACATTATGGAATTCACGGTACAAACGATCCTCAATCAATTGGACATTATGTCTCACGAGGCTGTATTCGAATGTTTAATCACGATGTTGAAGAATTAGCTCACACCGTCCCAATAGGTACATCTGTATTCATCAGGCCTTAACATCACAACGGTTAGTTTGCCATGCTTGAACAACCTTATTATTATGAAGCAATTCCTTTGCATGCAATTCATTCTTAATCTATCCTCCTTTGTGATAAACTGGTAAAAACAAGTGAACGGAGGAGGATATATGAATCTTCAAACAGTGGATACGAACGAAGAGAGAAAGCAGATCGTTCACCAAACTGCTCAAGCCTTTTTGTCGCGTGCACAAAAGCATGATGAAGAAAACACATTTCCAATGGAAAACATTCAAGAGCTAAAAGAAATTGGCTATACCACCCTCACGATTCCAAAAGAATTTGGTGGAGTAGGTCTCCCATTAGTTGACTGGCTTTCTTTACAAGAAGTGATTGCTACATATGATGGTTCAACATCCTTATCCATTGGATGGCATATGGGGATCATTACTCAAATCACTGAAAATCGATCTTGGCCTGAAAATATTCTAGACCGCGTTCTTTATGAAGTGCTACATGAAGGAAAATTATTAAATGCTGCAGCCTCAGAGCCTGAAACAGGCAGTCCAACTCGGGGTGGAAAGCCTACGACCATAGCCAAAAGAGAAAAAGATGCCTGGGTCATTAACGGTAGAAAGAGCTTTACATCTATGGCACCAGCGCTCGATTATTTTATCGTTTCAGCAACAATGGAAGACGACCGGGTAGGAAACTTTTTAATTCATCACACAGACCTGGGAGTAAAAATTGAGGAAACATGGAATTCTATTGCCATGAGAGGAACAGCAAGTCATGATCTCCATTTAAAAAATGTCCGTATACCAAGAGATCATTTCCTTGAAATCATTCATCCTGGCAAAAAAAGTCCAGCTGGCTGGCTTTTGCATATTCCGGCTTGTTATTTAGGAATAGCCCAAGCTGCTCAAAACTTTGCGGTTGAATTCGCAAAAACCTATTCTCCCAATAGTTTATCTACGTCGATAAAAGACCTTCCAAACGTCCAAGTCAAAATAGGAGAAAATGAGGCGGATTTAATTCAAGCACGATATTTTTTATATGGAGTTGCAAAAAAATGGGATACAAGTTCTCAAAATGAGCGCCTAGCGATGCAATCTGAACTAAGTGCAGTGAAATATCAAGTTGTTAATAGTGCGGTAAACATTGTTGACCGAGCGATGCGAGTTGTCGGGGCTCAAAGCTTATTTAAAGAAAATCCAATCCAACGCTACTACCGTGATGTTCGGGCCGGACTTCATAATCCGCCAATGGATGACCGAACGATCGTCACACTTGCTTTCGAAGCTTTTGAAAGCTCTAAATAAAGAAATAATGTTACGAACAGGCTGTCCAAAAGGTCAAAAAATACCTTTTGGACAGCGAAGGAACTGAAAAGGAAAAATACTAGACTTAAAAGAAATAAACAGATGACCCTTAATACGCGGAACAGTTAAAATACCACATTCTCCAATAATTCTTTGAGACCGTTGATTAAAAAGACTTCCCCGCCCTTTTCAATCCCCTCTGTCTTCAGCTGTGTCATTTTCATCATTGTACGCCTGTATTTGATCAAATTGACCCTTTTCCGTATGCATCTTTACTATAGGAAAAGTTTTAAATCGATCATCCATATAAAACCGATGCATCTGTGTTCTTTACCTTTGTTCACCTGAATCAACTAGATAGCTTTGATCATAATCAATCAAAACTTTAATAGTAGCTAACTTCAAAAAAGAGTGCCTCTTCACAACTCAACCATGGACATTTGATATCTCATAATTGATTCATAAAAAAACACTCTTATCTCTATTTACGTTTTTACTACTTCGATTTGTTGCAGAGAAGATAAATCTGTTTCACCCGATAATGCAAGTGCTGATTGGATTTCAGCTATTAATTGCGTAATGACCGTTTCTACTCCGTCCTGCCCATTTGTGAGTCCGTAAGCAAAAAGCCTACCAATTAAAACGCTATCGGCACCTAGGGCAAGCGCTTTGATTACGTCTGAACCACGACGTATGCCACCGTCAAAGAGGATGTCGATTTGGCCTTTCACCTCATCAACAATAGCTGGCAATGCATCAATACTACTGATTGAACCGTCTAGTTGTCTTCCTCCGTGATTTGAAACGACAATTCCATTAACTCCGTGGTCCATAGCTAACTTTGCGTCACCTGCATGTAAAATCCCTTTTAGGACAATAGGTAGGTTGGTTTTCGAACGGAGCCACTTAACGTTTTCCCATGTTAATGATGGATTAAACAAACGAGAGGAGACTTCCGCAATCGCTTCTTGCGTTTCTTCAGTGATTAACTTCGCCTTCTCTTTAAAAACAGGATCAGTCAAATAATTCCCTAAGCCTTGTCCTTTACTTAATGGAAAGTATTGATTTTGTTTGTCCTGCTCTCTAAAGCCAAGGATCGGGGTATCGACTGTAACAAAAATAGCTGAATATCCACATTTCTCCGCGCGTTTCACAAAACTTAAAGCAATATCGTCATCACTTGGCCAGTACAGTTGAAAGAAACGCGGAGCATCTCCCATCACTTTTGCTATTTCTTCCATTGAACTCGTCGAAACCGTACTAACGGTATACGGAACTTGATGAATTGCAGCAGCTTTTGCTGCAGCTAATTCTCCTTCTTGATGAATGATTGTTTGAAATCCTACTGGTGCTAGAGCAAAGGGAACCGGAGAAACTGTTCCAAGGATGTCTTTCGTCAAGTCCACTTTTGATACATTCCGTAAAACACGAGGGACTATTTTCCATTGCTTAAATCCTTCCGTATTGCTTTGAAGAGTTTCTTCTATTCCGGCACCACTTTGAATGTATTCAAACGCGCCTTTTTCTAAACGCTCTTTAGCAACTCGTTCCCACTCTTCAGGAGATCTAAAACCAATAGTTTGTGACATTTTTTGTCCCTTCCTCTCTAATCTTTTTTCAACCTAGCTGCAACTCGGTTTCCTAATGATTGAATACCCTGTACTAGAATAATGAGGATAATGACTGTTGCGTACATCACTTCTGGTTCATAACGCAAATGTCCAAAACGGTAGGCTAAGTCTCCTAGTCCACCAGCACCAACCAGTCCGGCCATGGCGGTTGCACCAATCAACCCGATAGTGGCAATCGTTAAACCTAAAATAAGAGAAGGTCTTGCTTCTCGGACCATAACATGCCAAATGATATGCCTCGTTTTAATTCCCATCGCTTCATAGGCTTCTAATACTCCTTTATCAACTTCAAGCAGCGCTGATTCCATTAATCTTGCGATGTAGGGAGCTGTGTACACAACAAGTGGTACAATTACCCCTTTAACCCCCATTGATGTTCCAACAATAAATTTGGTAAAAGGTAAAATAAAGAACAGTAAAATAATAAATGGGATCGAGCGTGTAATATTAATAACAATATTTAATACTTGATAGACAAATTTATTTTCTAAACTTTTATTAGGTCTTGTTAAAACAAGTAGTGTTCCTAAAGGCAAGGCAATAACAATAGAAATGATTAATGAAATTGAAACCATCTGAAACGTTTCAATGGTTGCTTTCCATATAGGATCTCCCCAACGATCTAAAAATTCAGTTATTTGAAACATGTTATAAATTCACCCTTTCTACGTGCACACCCTCTGCTTCTAAATAAGTTATGGCCGCCTCCGTTTGTTCTTGTATTCCTTGTAAGTGAATAACCATTCGACCATACGGCTCGTTTTTCAATTGAACGATGTTTCCAGATAATATATTGGTGTACACTTCAAATTTCTTAGCCACTTCAGCAAGAGCTGGCTTCCCTGTGGAGTGGTCTACAAAGGACAAACGAATCACAGGGCCTTGTTCATTTAATGAATTAAGCACCTCAGTGGGAATATCTTCTGGAAATAGGCTATTGATAAACTTCTTTGTTGTATCTGTTGTTGATTTCGAGAAGATATCAATAACTTTTCCTTCTTCAATGACTTTTCCATTCTCCATTACAGCTACCCTATCGCAAATTTTTTGAACTACATGCATTTCATGTGTAATTAACAAGATCGTAATTCCAAATTCTTTATTTATCTTTAAAAGCAATGAAAGAATTGATTCTGTCGTCTCTGGATCAAGAGCACTCGTTGCCTCATCACTTAATAAGACATCTGGCTCATGGGAAAGAGCTCGGGCAATGGCCACTCGTTGCTTTTGACCACCTGAAAGCTGACTAGGAAACGAATCAGCTTTCGCTTCTAGACCAACAACAGCTAAATACTTTTTCACTCTCTCATCAATTTCCGTTTTTGCAATCCCTGTTAGCTTTAATGGAATCGCGATATTTTCATAGACAGTAGCTGTTTTCAAAAGATTAAACCCTTGAAAGATCATTCCGATGTTTTGTCTCGCTTCACGAAGTTTATTCGTTGATAATTTAGTCATGGATACCCCGTTAACGTCGATTTCTCCTTCACTCGGCTTTTCTAGCATATTTACACAACGAATGAGTGTACTTTTCCCGGCACCACTATAACCAATCACTCCATAAATTTCACCCTTTTTCACATGGATAGAAACATTATCTAACGCCTTAACCGTTGATTTCTTTGACACAAATGTTTTTGATACCTGCTTTAATTCGATCATGTTTCGTCAACTCCTTAATTAAAAAAGAGGGTGACCATCGTCACCACTCTCAGATTACTTTACCATGATGATACAACTGAACCGGCAAACTCTTCTTCAATGAATTGCTTTACTTCATCAGATTGATAGATTTCAATAAACTTTTGAACTACCGCATCATTTTCATTTTCTGTACGAACAGCAAGTACATTCACCCAAGGTGAATCACTTGGTTCAATAAAAATCGAATCTTCTGTTGGGACATATCCATGTTCAATGGCAAAGTTTGTGTTAATAGCAGCTGCTGCTAATTCATCTAGTTGTCGTGGAATTTGGGATGCTTCAAGCTCAACAAAATCTAAGTTATGTGGGTTCTCTGTAATATCATTAACTGTTGCTGTAACCCCAGCATCAGGATCAAGAGAGATTAAACCAGCGATTTCGAACAAGATTAACGCACGTGCTCCATTTGTTGGATCATTCGGTAAACCTACCTTATCCCCTTCTTCTAAGTCAGCTACATCGGAAATACCAGTAGAATAGATTCCCATAGGAAAGTTAACAGTTGTAGCAACATCTATTAAATCAAGGTCACGTTCTTCTTTAAAGTTATCTAAATATGGCTTATGTTGGAAACTATTCAGATCCAATTCCCCTTCATCTAGCGCTACATTTGGCATAACATATTCAGTAAAAACCGTCATATCAATCTCAAGGCCTTCTTCAGCTGCTAACTCAATTACTTTTTCCATAATTTGTTCGTGAGGACCAGCTGTTACTCCTACTTTTAATTGATCTTCAGATAATTCACCAGTACTCGTTTCCCCACCGCCTCCACAAGCTGCAAGGCCTATCATTGATAAAGCTGTTAACATAGAAAATAATACTTTTTTCATTTTAATCTCTCCCCCACTCTTTTTTCTCTATCTTTTTATATGTTTCAACGGTTTGAATTCCGTGAACAACCTCAGTTGTTGTGAACGATTGATTCATAAAGTGAATCGATTCACTTGGATGAAGTGTTTTGCTTGCTATTCTTTCAAGGAGCTCATCATCTTCTGTTAAGCCTAGTTCCTTTAAAGAAACTGGTAAGCCAACCTGCTCATAGAAAGACAGCAATTCCTCCATTTCCTCTAACTCACCTTCAAGTGCAAGTTGAACAAGAATACCATAAGCAACTTTTTCTCCGTGTAGAAAATGATGTGTCTCTTCAAATTGTGTTAATGCATTATGAATCGAATGTGCGGCTGCTATTCTACCATAATCATCGCCTAGTCCTCCAACAAGACCTCCCGCCATTATATTCGTTTCAATAATGGTTAATAAAGAAGGTGTAACTTCTTTTTTTGTTAATGCTTCTAATGCTTGTTCACTTTCCTTAAGAATAAGCTCTTGGCATAGATTTGCCGTTTGAAGTGATAACTTTACAGGCACACGCATGTAATCTAATCCTTTTGTTAACGCCTTTGCTTCATACCATTTGGCTAAAGTATCTCCAATTCCCGCCCGTAGATATGAGACAGGTGAAGAAGCGATAATAGTAGGTTCCACTAGTACCATCCAAGGATTTTTCAGAAAGGTCGTATATTTAATGTAATCACCTGTATCCGAATAAATAACACTCAAAGGTGTCCATGCTGCACATTGTGATGCAAGCGTAGGTAGCAAAACGACAGGCACATTCATCTCATTCGCTACGGATTTGGCTAAATCCATTACTTTTCCGCCGCCTATTCCGATAATGACATCACAGCACTTTGTTGAACCAAGTTTGGTTAAACGTTCAATTTCACTTATAGAACATTCTTCAACATACTGCTCAAAGTAAGTTTCTATGTGATCAAAAGAAGGCAGATGCTCTCTAGCAGCTTCAAGTGACTTTTTCCCATGAATGAACAATGCTCTTTTCACTTTTCCCTCTATCAAGAGAGAAGGCAGACGATCGTATACTCCTATTTCACAGGCATAATAGCTAGGAGATGCTTGCACTTTTATGTTCTTCACCATTTGTTCGCCTCCCTCCTTATATGTTGTTTCTTTAGCTGACAAAACCAAGAAAATGAGTTGGTTTTAACTTATTGTTCATCATTATAATGAATTATTACTATTTAGACAATTCTTTTTTTAAAAAAATATTTTACAAAAAGAAAATTGTTCTACCTCTCTGTAAGATTCTGAAAATATAATATTGACACTTCCTCTATATCAAGCTATGATTTATAATAACTTAGATCCGAGTGATCAAATGGAGAAGGGAAGAAGCTTAATTCTCTTTAGCGTCTTATTGATAAGAAATCGATATGATGAAAAAGGGGAAAACAACTTCAACCTTAGACATTTATGGTAAATCGGCGTATTTCTTCATTGTTCTCTTTGAAGGGATATGCCTTTTTTGCAGCATTGTTTCTTTTACACATTTTAGGAGGTATCCTTCATGGTACGAACAAAAGGATCACTGGAAGCTGCTATTTCGAAAGCTTTAACTCAATGGGAAAAAGATTTCTTAGGACGTGGCTCCGTTTCCGTAAAAACAGATATCCTTCGAGATATGGTCATTGTGACACTTAAAGGGGTATTGACTCCAGCTGAATATGCACTTTGCAAAAAAGATGAGGGTCGGTTATCAATCAAAAAAATTCGCTGTGAGCTTGTGGAGTCTGGTCGTGATGCATTAGGTGAGCTTATCCAAGATTTAGTGGGAATTGAAGTCATGACGCTACATACAGATATAAGTACAAAAACTGGCGAAAGATTAATGGTATTTAAATTAACAACCGACTTAGAGAAAACCTTAACTTAAATGAATAAGGGAGATCTTTAAAAAGCAATTGCTCGTTAAAGATAAACCGCCAATTACGAAAGCAGTAGCGTCTACATCAGACGAAACCAACTTTCTAATTGGCGGTTTTTTTATATTCAAATAGTCAAAAAAGGAGGATTTTTAACAATGTACGAAATTATGATTCAAAACATATTATCACCTGTTGTCTTATTTTTTGTGCTTGGTTTATTTGCCGCTCTTGTAAAGTCAGACTTAAAATTCCCAAGTGCTCTTAGTGAAACATTAAGCATTTTTCTACTTGTAGCGATTGGCTTAAAAGGAGGAATTGAACTATCCAAATACTCATTAGGAGAGGTCATTTCACCAGTAATTGGCACCTTATTTCTCGGTTCTATTTTGCCTATTGTAACGTTGCTTCTTTTAAAAACAATCAAAATTGATAAAAAGAATGCCATTGCTCTTGCAGCTACTTATGGATCCGTAAGTATTGTCACGTATGGAGCGGCTATATCGTTTCTTGATCAAATTGGAACAACGTATGAAGGGTTTATGAACGCCATGGTTGTTTTAATGGAAAGTCCTGCTATTATCGTGTCATTAGTCCTCTTGAAGATCATGGAACAAAAGAAATCGGAGGCACATGTTTTTTCATCAAAAACCGTTGCCTTTACCTCCCCTTTAACAACTTGGATTGATAAAGAAGTACTAAAAGAAGCATTATTTGGAAAAAGCATTTTGCTCTTACTTGGTGCCCTACTCATTGGTCTCGTTGCTGGAGAGCAAGCACTGCCCACAGTTCAACCATTATTTATTGATCTATATGGCAGTGTATTAATTCTTTTTCTCCTTAGCATGGGATTAACTGCCGGTGCACGATTACCTGAAGTACGTAAGCATGGTTTACAACTGTTTCTTTTTGGAATCATCATGCCTGTCGTTGGAGGGATTTTAGGAGTACTTGTCGGAACTGTCATAGGGCTTTCTCTTGGCGGAATTACCTTAATGGGTGTGCTTGCAGGAAGTGCATCCTATATTGCTGCACCTGCAGCCTTGCGTACTTCTGTACCTGACGCTAATCCATCCATCTATTTAGGCCTTGCACTCGGTATTACGTTTCCATTTAACCTACTTATCGGAATCCCATTATATTATCAACTTGCTCAATGGTTCATTTCATTTTAAGGGGGAATTCAAATGTTAAAACGACTAAACCAAAATAAATTGGGCAGTAAAATACTAGTTATTGCTGATTGTGAACATGAATTCACGCAAAGACTCCCACAATGGCTCAACATTGAAACAAGTCAATTACTCGTTCTTTCAAGCGCAGGTGCTGCTGTAACACAGCCTTATGGTTGTATGGTCCGAAACATTATTTTAGCTATCTACCAGCAAGGTATAAATCAAATATACCTGATAGCACCTGAAAAACAGGGCACTCCTAAGTTTAATCAACAAATTCTTCTAAATCAGTTGAAGCATGATGGAATTGACCAAGACCTTCTTGAGACCATTGAATATAGTCGTATTGTAAAAAAAGATGTTCTGTCATGGCTAAAGGGTCCAACTGAGAACGTTGACGACGTATTAAAAGCAAGTCTTTCTTTATTAGAAAAACACCCACTCATCCCAGAGCGCATTAGAATAGAAGCTTTTACTGTAAATACACGTACTGGATCTTTAACATCGATTGCTTCAAAGGAAACAGAAGAAGATATTTGTTAACACCCTAGCTTGCACTGGATATCGTCCATTGCAAGCTCATTTTTATCACAAAATGAGTAAAGTACATATTCCAACCTTAAAAGATTTGAGATGGTGATGGTTTATGTTATAGTAATGAAAGAAAAAAACCTACCTTCAAGAAGGTCATAGGAGGCATAATATGAGTGTACATATTGGAGCAAAACAAGGTGAGATAGCGGAAACGATTCTTCTTCCAGGAGACCCGCTTCGAGCGAAATATATTGCTGAAACTTTTTTAGAAGATGCGGTTTGCTATAATGAAGTAAGAGGCATGTTAGGATTTACCGGTACATATAAAGGCGAGCGAATCTCTGTTCAAGGAACAGGAATGGGAGTGCCGTCCATTTCTATTTACGTTAATGAACTGATGCAAGAATACAATGTTCAAAACTTAATTCGTGTTGGTACATGTGGCGCCATTCAAAAAGATGTTAAAGTAAGAGATGTAATTTTAGCCATGACCGCCTCAACCGATTCACAAATGAACCGTCTAACATTTGGTGGAGTTGACTTCGCTCCTACAGCAAATTTTGACTTACTAAAGCAAGCCTATGATGCTGGACTTGAAAAAGGATTGAATCTAAAAGTTGGAAATGTCTTTACGGCTGATATGTTCTATAATGACAATGCTGAGTTAGAAAAATGGGCAAAATATGGCATTTTAGCTGTCGAAATGGAAACAGCAGCTCTTTACACCCTTGCTGCTAAATTTGATAGAAGAGCGCTTTCTGTCCTCACAGTAAGCGACCACATTTTAACTGGTGAAGAAACAACTTCAAAAGAACGCCAAACAACCTTCAGCGACATGATGGAAGTAGCTCTTGAAGCTGTTACAAAAAAATAATCGACGTTTAATGGACATGAAGAAGCCAACCCTTTTCATGTCCTTTTATGTTGATCTTCCTTTTAAAAGTTACTCATACAAAATAAAAGAGCACACTCAAAAAAAGCCGCTGAAAAGGTATGATTTTCACCTTTTTCAGTGGCCTTTAAGCAACGTGTAGAGCCTCTTCTTCAAAACATAAGAATCATTCAATAAATCTCATCATAAATCAGTGTCGGTTTATCCACATCACCACTAGAAAATGAATACGCAGCTTGCACCATTTCAATGACGTTGCTTACATTTTCTTTATTCGCATGTAATGTTGCGATCGCTTCCCCTTCTTGAACATAATCACCGATTTTCTTATGTAAAACAATCCCTACCGCTAAATCAATCTCCGAATCCTTCGTTGCTCTCCCTGCTCCAAGTAGCATAGCAGCTGTTCCAATTTTGTCAGCGACAATGGCCGAAACGGTTCCAGCTTCTTTTGCCTGAACATCTAATTTATAGTTCGCTTCTGGAAGGGTTTCTGGATGATCGACGATGGAAGAATTTCCATTTTGAGCTTCAATAAATACTTTCAAAGCTTCAAGTGCTTTTCCATTTGTTATTGCTTCTTTAAGCATTTGACGCGCTTGGTCTATAGACGTTGCTTGTTTAGCTAAATAAACCATTTGACTTCCGAGTGTTAAACATAGCTCCCGCAAATCATCCGGTCCCTCGCCCTGTAGCATCTCAATCGCTTCTTTTACTTCTAATGCATTTCCAATCGTATTTCCAAGCGGTTGGTTCATATCAGAGATAATCGCCATCGTTTCACGCCCAAGGCTCTTACCTATATTCACCATTGCCTGTGCTAATTCTTTTGATTGATTCAATTCTTTCATAAATGCACCCGAGCCAGTCTTCACATCTAGTACAATGGCATCGGCTCCTGAAGCAATCTTTTTACTCATAATTGAACTAGCAATAAGAGGGATTGAATTAACTGTAGCTGTTACATCTCTTAATGAATAAAGTTTCTTATCAGCAGGTGTTAAATTGCCTGTCTGGCCAACAACAGCGAGTTTGTTTTTATTCACCAATTCAGTGAATTGATTGGTGGTTATTTCAACGCTGAACCCAGGAATAGCTTCTAGCTTATCAATTGTTCCGCCAGTATGGCCTAAGCCACGCCCGGACATTTTCGCAACAGGAACTCCAACTGCAGCAACGAGAGGCGCCAAAGCAATTGTTGTTTTGTCGCCTACTCCACCTGTTGAATGCTTATCTACCTTTACACCTTCTATTGCAGACAAATCAATTTGATCACCAGATTGTACCATCGCCATTGTTAATTCCGCACGTTCGTCTGTTGTCATGTCCTGAAAAAAGATGGCCATCGCAAGTGCTGACATTTGATAATCTGGAATATCCCCATTCGTATAACCTTCAATAGCAAAACGAATTTCTTCTTTTGATAACTCATGACCATCTCTTTTTTTCTCAATAAGATCTACCATTCGCATCTACGTCACATCCTTTTTCAAATAAAAAAAGTTCCTTTCGACCGTTGAGACGATTTCCTGCCCAAGCATTTGCTTAATCATTAAGTCTAAATAAATCTCCCCATTACATTTCTTTCACAATTGCTTTTACTAAAGATAAGAAATTTGATTTTACCATTTCTGTTGTTTCGATCACTTCATCGTGCGTAAGAGGCTGTGGTAAGATACCTGCTGCCATATTGGAAATGCATGAGATACCGAGTACCTCCAGTCCAGCATGACGAGCAACGATCACTTCAGGAACCGTTGACATCCCAACAGCGTCAGCACCCAACGTACGCAGCATACGAATTTCAGCTGGTGTTTCATACGAAGGTCCCGTATTTCCTACATACACACCTTCCTGTACGCTTATATTAATTTTTTCCGCTTGTGTTCGCGCAAGCGCACGAAGACGTTCTGAATAAGCACTAGACATATCCGGAAAACGTACTCCAAAAGCTTCATCATTTGGGCCAATTAATGGATTTTGTCCCATGTTGTTAATTTGATCTTTAATGATCATTAAATTACCTGGCTCATATGATTCATTCACACCACCAGCTGCATTCGTTACGATGATTTGTTCGACACCTAATGCTTTCATGACTCGAACGGGGAACGTAACAACATCCATACTGTATCCTTCATAAAAGTGAAAACGTCCCTGCATCGCTACGACTTGCTTTCCCTCTAGCATTCCAAATACAAGTTGCCCAGCATGCCCCGCAACCGTTGACACTGGGAAGTTAGGAATTTCACTATACGGAACTTTCACCGGATTTTGAATTTCATCTGCTAGTACACCTAGCCCTGAACCTAATATTAAACCAATGGTAGGGTTTTCTCCCATTTTCTCCTGTAAATATGATGCCGTTTCTGTAATAATTGTCACATCAATTCCTCCTCTATTTAAAGTTCTTCTAAAAAGCTTACCCCTTTCTTTGGAAGGGGAACATTAAAATTATCAGCAATGGTTGCACCTACATCTGCAAATGTTGTACGCACACCAAGATCTTTTGCATCCATTTGATTCTTGTTATAGACAATCAATGGTACATATTCTCTCGTATGATCTGTCCCATGATGGGTCGGATCATTGCCATGGTCAGCAGTAATGATTAATAAGTCATTCTCTTTCAGTTCCTTTATTACCTGCTTAAGTTGTCGATCAAATTGTTCGAGCGCTTTTCCATAGCCAATTGGATCACGGCGATGGCCATATACGGCATCAAAATCTACTAAATTTAAAAAACAGAGACCCGAAAATGGCTTACGAATCGCCTCAAGCAGCTTCTCCATACCATCATCATTTGATACCGTTCGAACTGCTTCAGTTACTCCTTCGCCGTCATAAATATCAGAAATCTTCCCAAGCGCTATTGAATCAATTCCGTTGTCAGCCAGCTCATTCATAACCGTTCGTTCAAAAGGCTTTAATGCATAATCATGACGGTTAGATGTTCGCTTCCACACACCCTCTTTCCCGACAAATGGCCTCGCGATTACACGTCCAATCATATACTTTGGATCCAGAGTGATCTTCCGTGCTTTTTCACAAATATCGTATAACTCCTCAATTGGAACGATATCTTCATGTGCCGCTATTTGTAAAACGGAATCGGCAGAAGTGTAGACAATTAAATGACCCGTTTTTACATGCTCTTCTCCAAGTTCATCCAAAATTTCTGTACCTGAAGCCACTTTATTTCCAATCATTTTCCTTCCCCATTGACGCTCTAATTCTTCAACTAGTTCTTGTGGGAACCCATCTGGAAAAACCTGAAAAGGCTCTTTAATATGTAAGCCCATTAGCTCCCAATGGCCTGTCATCGTATCTTTTCCACTTGATGCCTCTTGCATGATCCCGTAATGTCCTAGTGGACGGTCTACTTTATCAATCCCTTGAATTGGCCGAATATGACTTAGCCCAAGGGCCGCCATATTTGGCATAGCTAACCCATTCATTTTTTCAGCAATATGCCCTAGTGTATGAGATCCTACATCTCCAAACTCAGCTGCATCTGGAGCCTCGCCAATTCCAACAGAGTCCATGACAATTAAAAATACTCGATCATAACGATAATTACTCACTACTAAATTCCTCCTTTTACTACATACTATGCCCTATTATAGAGTCAACTTGAATGAAGTGAAGTCGTCAGAAGTCTGACCTCTGTACACATAAAAATTCTATGCTCTTGGATGATACTGAGCATAGATATCTTTCATTCTCGCTTTTGTTACCTGTGTATAAATTTGGGTCGTCGAGATGTCCACATGCCCCAGCATCTCTTGAACTGCCCTGATATCAGCGCCATTTGCAAGCAAGTGACTAGCAAACGAATGCCTCAATGTATGAGGTGTTAACGGCTTATTAATGGATGCAGCCACTGCAAGTTGCTTCAATACCTTCCAAAAACCCTGCCTCGATAATGGGTTTCCTAAATGATTAACAAATAATACGTCATGCTCCTTTTGTTTCATAAGGTTTCGACGACTGGTTTCAAGATACTTTTCCAAAGCCTTCGAAGCTTCCTGTCCAAGGGGAATGATTCTCTCTTTTTCGGCCTTGCCAATACATCTAACAAACCCCATTGCTAAATGGGTATTTGTGACTGTTAAATTCATTAACTCTGACACACGCATGCCCGTTGCATATAACGTTTCTAACATCGCTTTATTCCGGATGGAGAACATATCGCTTCCTGAAGGAGCATTAAGCAAAGATTCAACTTCTTGCAAAGATAAAATTTGTGGCAATTTTTTGGACCGTTTTGGAATTTCAAGATGAACGGATGGATCAGAACTCGACATTTTTTCTCGCAACATAAATTGATGGAATGCCCTAATTGATGCAACGGTTCTAGCAATGGTTGTACCGGCACGACCTTGCTCTTTTAGAAAATGCAAATATTCTACAATCATAGATTGATCAATATCATGAATGCTCTTTTTCTTTGCGATTTTCGTAACATAGAGCTCGTACTGTTTCAAATCACGCTCATAAGATTGAACTGTATTGTTTGCCAGCCCACGTTCTAGGTGTATGTATTGTAGAAACTTTTTTCTTTCCTCTTCCATCTTAATCACCTTACATTAAGAGCCCCCGCTTATTCACCTTCTCGATAGAACAGTATAAGCCTGTCAATCCACGAAACAGAATTTCCTCCGTTCTGTTCCATCTGGAAAACCTTCACAGCTTTTCCTTGCGGCTCATCATAGCGATGATAACTCTCATATTCTTGACTCACCCATAGAATACCATAATAAAAGAGAAGTGTGCATCCCATAAATAAGAGAAACACTTTTATTGTTTGAATGACTAAACGAAACCAAGATCTCATGGGACATACCTCCGCATATGACTTCTTGTACGATTCCCCTTTTTACAAGCTATGCCAAAAACCATATGGAATATACCTATAAATCATTCATAATAGGAAATAAAATGGGTTTACGTTTAATGGTGTACATATTTAAAAGCACCCCCAAGATTCAAGAACCTGAGGGTGCTTTATGCTTTGTTATTTTTCTTCTACTTTTTCTTTATCATGGCATCGATGACAGATCCCATGAAATGTTAAACGATGATCTTTTATTTTAAAGTTCCAATCTCGTTCAACAACCTCTTCGACATCACCTAATAAATCTTCTTGTATCTCATCAACAGCTCCACATTCAATACATACAAGATGGTGGTGAAAGTGAGCTGCCCCTTCTTGCCTTAAATCAAAACGAGATACACCATCTCCAAAATTTATTTTATCGACTATTTTTAATTCAGCCAGTAACTCCAACGTCCGATATACTGTAGCTAGTCCAATCTCTGGTGATTTTTCTTTTACGAGGAGGTAAACGTCCTCTGCACTTAAATGATCCTCTTCATGTTCAAGTAGAACACGAACTGTTGCTTCCCTTTGTGGTGTAAGCTTATAACTTTGTGAGTGCAGATGCTTTTTAATACGTTCGAGTCTTTTCTCCATTCGTTATGCCTCCCCTCGCGCATTTTCCCTCCTTTTATTATAGTCATTCAAAAAAACAGTGTCAATCGATAATGATTATTATTTATAGAGATATAATAACTATTAAATAATAATTATTATCACACCATTGATTCAATCACCCACTTCATTAATACAGGTGATACATACGCCTCAAACGCAGAAGCAAAAGCAAGCGCAGATCCTACACATAAAATAAGAAGTGAATATTTAAGAAATTGCGGAAAAATCGGCACATTCGTACGCTTCATAAATTGCTGACGAACCATTTTCAAACAAAATGAAATACTCGCTGTCCCAACAATAATAAATGCAGGCACGAGGATGAAATTTTGAGGCATGATCGATACAAATGCTAAAAAGAAACCCGACATGCCCATTTGATTCACTAAAAACCCCACTGTAAATCCAACAACAACTCCTTTTAAAAAAAGCAATACAAGGATAACGGGCAACCCAATAATGGACAAGCCCAAAATCCACATAAGCCCAAAGTACTTTGCATAATGAGCAAAGCTCTGACTAAACAAAGCAGATGACTGTGCCAATTCCCCTTGTTGAACATGTCCAAAAAACTGGTTCAAATAAGTATATAGGTCATGCTTTTGCGTTAAGCTCAAGCTATTAACAACAATGGCTCCAAAAACGATCCCTATTAAAAACAAAACAATGGTAAACACATAGATCGTTCGGTTCTCTTCTAAATGGGCAGCTATCATTTCACGGAAACCGTACTTCATCATGCCAAGACCTCCTCTTTTGCTCTTACTTCACTCTATGAGATAAAAAGCAAATCTATGACAATGATGTTTCTATAGATTTTTATCAAATACGAGTAAGCTCTAACATTTCAATAGAAACTATCTCCAAAAGGGAGACCACTGAAAAAGGTTACTCTTTGATCATCTTTTTTTGTGCAACTTTCCCGTAAACACCTCCACCACCAGCATCAATGGAGAGAGTCCCCTCCCTTGCTGCAATAATCGACTGTGCAATAGGTTCTGAAACCACCCGCACCAATTCCTCCCTAGAAACAGAATGGATAATTGACATATCTGTTCCAAATTGTTGTCTAAGTTTCTTCAACGTTTGTTTTCCTAACTTCGGTATAAATTGCAATGGTACTTGATGGATATATGGCGGACGTTCTATCTCTTTTTCATTAGCTGATCGTAACTCTAGTATCCGATCAAAAACACCTTTCACTATTTTTTGGGTTTGACAATTCGGACATTCTTTATCTTCTATTTGACCTGAACATTTTGCACAAATTGTTCGATAATACTTGCCTAGTAGGGGATTTAAACCGAAATTGCTACTAATTTGCCTTCCTTCTTTATTTTGTAAGGCAAGCTTGAATTCTTGAAATGATGGATGTTTCATTTTAATTATCTGATACTCTCGTGCAATTTTTTCTAATGAATGCGCATCGGAATTGGTTATATATGGGTAAGCATGTAGCTCTTCTATTTGATCAGCCAGATTCGTGTCACTACTCAAGCCAAGCTCAATAGCATCTATTAACTTTGGGTCAAATACTTCCGTTAAGCTCGATGTCACTCCTTTTCCATATAAGCTTTTGAAAGGAGTAAACACATGTGCAGGAATAAACAGCCCATGTAGTTCTCGGACTTTTAATTGGACAATCTTTGCATTTTCATAAATACGTTGCGAGCTTAGACTGGCATTCGTCATTCTATCAGCTAACCACTCGCTAAACTCTTTCATTTTTTCAATTGTAGGCATGAAGGCAAGCACATGAATCGGACCTTTGCAGCTTTCATCGTATAACTCAAGCTCCGTTCCTAGTAGCAATGTTACTCCAGGAAACTGCACCCCACCATCCTCTAATTGAAATGCTTCCCCATTTTCAATTTTCTCCTCTAATTCCCGGATAACTTCTTTGACATGACAATCAATGACTCCTACCATATCAACCCCTTTTGTCGCTGTTGCAAATTGAATGATGGCATTCATTGTTAAAGAAGGAGCAGCAGTTATTTTAACCGCTGCTCCCAAACGAGTTCTACCAATGTGAATATGTAAATCTGCTAAATAATCTCGTAACTCTATCATGAACCAAAACCCGCTTTCATCCGCAAATATAAAATCGCATAGGCTGTTTTTGCATCATGAATCGTTTGATCCTTAACCATTTGTTCTGCCTCTTCAAGGCTGACCTCTAGTAGATCTAAAAATTCATCCTCATCCATATTTGTCGTTCCTTTTTCAAGCTTATCAGTCATATAAAGATAAATTAGCTCATCTGCAAAGCCCGGCGACGTATAAAAAGATAGTAGGAAATCTAGTTTATCGGTTTTGTAACCAGTTTCTTCTTCTAGCTCTCTTGCGGCAGAATCAAGTGGATTCTCTTCCTTTTCTAGCTTCCCTGCAGGTATCTCTACAATTGTTTTCCCTAAAGCTTTTCGGTACTGCCTAACAAGTACAATTTTCCCTTCCTTTGTAATCGGCAACACCGCTACAGCTCCTGGGTGTTTGACTATTTCACGAGAACTCATTTTTCCATTTGGTAGCTCTACTTCTTGTACTTCTAAGTCAATTACTTTCCCTTTAAAGATCTCCGTAGTTTTTACTGTCTTCTCATATAAATGATTCATTTTCTCCTCCAAATCGTATAATTTCCTGTTCTTTTTCTACATTCTCCTTCATAGACGTGTATCATACTCTACTCGAAAGGACGAGCCTAGATGAAAGTGTACATTCATAACAAAGGTGTCATTATGGCTGGAAAAGCATGGGAGATTCAAGCAAAATTAAAACAAATGCAGAACTCCTTTGATACATTGGAACAATGGATTGATACTGTTCATTCCTCTAACTCTAAACCTACTCTGAGCGCTTCAGCAACTGCGCAGAAAAAAACTGGATCATCTTCATATTTACGTCCCATTGTCAGAATGGGCAAGGTAGAATGATTTACAACTTGCTCCACTAGTAATGAAACAAGATCCTCTTTTGCATGATACACATGGTGATTGGTTTGAAAAGGCTGATATGATTCTAGTTGTTCACAAACTTTCTGACGCTCATAAGTGTTTAGATAAGGTAGTGGCAAGATTGCAGGCTTAAATGTAAATTCACATAATGGTGTTAATGTATGATGGCTAATGCCACTGTGACGTGATCGCTCATCAGCAAACGACAATCTAGGAATCCAGATAGGGGTCCCGTTTAGGGCACTCACCGTATGAGACCAATGTGATAAAGCCATTCCCGTAAAACCATATCGCGTTCCTGTTCCAACGACCCCTGGTCCAACTGATATTAAAATGATCTCTGCCTTCAGTACTTGCTTAGCGAATTGCAAAGCTGAGGCAACCGTAATCGCTTCATACTGAGCACCAAATGCTTGACCAACACTAATTGAATAAAAGTGTTCTTGCTCTTTCAGATGCCGTAATTGGTCGCTCATCATTAAAGGTAACGAGGCTTGATCATCAAAAACAACACAGCATTTAACTCCAGGGGTCATTCGTTGTGATGCATAATAAAACAAAGGGACCATACTATGTAATTCTGCCAGCCAAACAGGACTTCCCTCTAAGGTAAAGGGTTTCTTAAAAAATGGATGAAAATCACTTTCTTGCGCTTCAACAGCTGCAACACTATGTTGAATAGGCGTATAACGAGCTTTCATGATATGGCCTTTCCCATCATTTGAGTGCCACTGTTCGTTATTTAGGTGGGACCTGACAATATCCCACCCACCAGTCCCTAACCTTAAGTCAGTTGCTGTTGTATTAATAAGAATCTGACTTCCGACCTCTGCTCGTGCTGTGAATGACTTATATAAAATCGCTTTTTTGCTTCCATTATCTGTGATTAATTTTTGAATGGACTGATCTTCAAAACAAATATCCAGAACTTTCGCTTTTAATTCTTTATACATACGCTCACGCCTTACTAGTGGCTTATTAGGTTAAACAAACTACCTTTCATTAGTGTTGCCAAAAAAACGATTGGATATAGTCATAAGATGAGGTGGCTCCTCTACAACATAGGGATAATCAAAGATTCAAGCCCTTCATAATCGACTTCACCACGAATGACATGTTTTATCACACCTTCTCTATCTATTATATATGTCATAGGCATGGCAAATATTTTATAGCGATCGGCAACTTCACCATCTACATCAAAGAAAACAGGTAATGTGATTCCAACTTCATCAATAAAATCTGGGGCATCCTGTAATGTCCGTTCTGTTTTTTGCATGTTCACCGTTACAACATGTAAGCCTTGCTCCTCATAATCAGCCTGTAAATCCATTAAATCAGGCATCTCATCACGGCAAGGTTCACACCATGAAGCCCACATATTTAAAATGATCACATCATCTCGATAATCCCATAATTCACCTTGGGCTTGCGTGTGCATGGGAAGTGAGAAATTCTCGGCAATCATACCGGGTTCATTACCAATTTCCTGACGCTCTTGAAAAAAGACGATTCCAATAATCAAGAGGGCTACTAGACTTAATACAGCAATCGTAACTCTACGTTTCATTTATTCGTCTCCCCTATACCATCGTTACTTTCTACTTCGTATTATAGAGAGGTACTTCTTGAAAACGCAAGTAAAGGAGCTATAAATAAAAACTTGTCATGTACAAAATGAATCTTCCCTGAAAATGATAAGTTTGTTAGAATAATAAGGTTAGCGGCTCACATATTAGAAAGGACGGATTGAATTCATGTCAATTATTGAGGCTTTAATATTTGGAATTGTTCAAGGCATTACAGAGTTTTTACCAATTTCTAGTACTGCACATATCGTCATAACACAACTATTATTAGGGTATCAATTCCCAGGATTTGGGTTTGAAATATACCTTCATTTTGCTTCAATTCTTGCTGTTATGATTTATTTTCGAAAAGACATTATGGTTGTTATATTTGGATTCATCGGTTACGTGATCAACCGTTCAAAAGACAACCGGACACAATTCCTCTTTGGAATCTACATCATTGTTGCAACGCTTATAACAGGGGTACTTGGACTAGTGCTTGAGGATTTTATTGGGGCTTCCATGAAAACTCCGCCTTTTATTGCCATCGCTTTAGCTGTAACGGGACTTTTCCTTATTATTATTGAACGATTCGTTCGATATGGCGACCGTACAGAAGAACAGATGACATTCAAAGATTCCATTTTTGTAGGGCTTGGCCAAACGCTAGCCGTGTTCCCAGGCATTTCTCGTTCTGGTGCAACACTTGTTACGGCTTTATTTGCTGGATTAAATCGCGATACAGCTGTTCGTTATTCCTTCTTACTATCTATTCCTGTCATTCTTGGGTCAAGTGTTTTAGCAATCGGAGACTTTACTGACGGAGCGATGGTTGCAGAAGTGGGAATTCCTGCATTAGTTGTTTCTTTTATTGCTACTTTCATTTTTTCTTGGCTTGGAATTGTTTGGCTAATTGACTTCTTAAAGAAAAGCAAACTTATTTACTTTGCGATATATTGCTTTGTAGCAGCAATCTTTGTTTATTTCTTCCTAGACAACAGCATGATTATTGAATTATAAAAAGCCGCAAATGCGGCTTTTTTGACGATGTGAAACAGGACCAGCTCTAGTAGTACTTTATCGAACAAACAAAATTAAAGCGTAAAAAAGTGGAATGGTCAGCACACATAAAATGGTTGTTGTTGCCACTGTAAACGTAGCAAACTCTACATCACCACTATACTTCTGAGCAAACATGGGTACAGTTGGCGCAGTTGGAGTGGCCGTTACTAGGATTGCAACTCCCATCACCGTTGTGGAAACAGGAAACCATAAAAAAGGAATTAAAAAAAGTGGGAGCAGCAGTAACTTTGCTCCTGTAGCATACCAAATGTAGCGGTTTTTTATTAATTGTTTAAACTGCTTCCCACCTATCCTGGCTAATAAACTACCAATTAATATCATAGATAGTGGCAATGTCATTGTCCCTATATCTTCAAGAACTCCTCCAAGTATAGAGGGTAAACGAACAGGAAGAACCATCACAAGGAATCCGATTGATGTAGCAATGACACCTGGATTAAGTATAATCTGTCTCCACGAGATCTTCTGCCCAGCTCTTGCGACAACGTACACAACATACGTCCAGACATAAAACAAGAAAAAAATCATAAAAAAAGCTGTATACAAAACACCGATTTCGCCAAACAACAAAAAAGCAATGGCATATCCGATAAACCCTTGGTTCCCAAAAATGATTGCTGCTTCATAGACCCCTTTTCTATTTTCAGGTAACGATGCTCTTTTTCTTAAACAATAACCTGTTAACGTTGTACAGAGTAAAGCAAAAACAGACAGACCTACTAACCACGATATATCCAGCGCCAAATCAACCGACATCTTAATGTCCATTGAATAAATAATGAGACAAGGTAGAGTAATATATAAAACGACTTGGGTTAAGACAAAATTAGACTCTTTCGGTAAAATATTCGTCTTTCTCATCACAAATCCTATTAGCCCAATCATTAATAAAACAAACATCTCTTGAGCTAATCCCAATATAGCGCTCATCTTATTCCCCCTACACCTTGAATCAAGTTTCAGATTTAAATATCAATAAACGGTCACATTGAATTATATCACGATTCTATAAAATGTATGAAAAAAAAGGGGTGTATCAAAAGGGTACAGTTTAGGGCTGAATTTGACCTTTTGATACACTCCCTTCAATTTTCCTATAATTGCTCTAATGCTTGTTGGATAGGTGTATCGCCATTTAATATTTCAAACGTTTTTCCATAAGAAGTATGTAAGTCCACAGTCTTTGCAAGGACGATTGCTACATCTTCTCTTGTTATTGTATTATCACGAACTTGAATTTCTTCTTCTAGTTTGATGTCCATCTTGGCTGGTTCATTTGTTAAACTGCCTGGACGAACGATCGTATAGTCTAAACTAGAACGCTTCAGATGGTCATCAGCTAACTTCTTTGCAACTAGATAATGACGAATTCGCTCACTTTTATCAGGATCGACCGTCCCCATAGAACTTAGCATGACAAAACGTTTGACCCCTAGTCGCTCTGCTGTATCGATTGCCTTTATTGCCCCCCAAAGATCAACTAAGATTGTTTTATCTGCCCCAGTATGTCCTCCCGATCCAGCAGCAAAAATCACTGCTTCAATCCCATTAAATGCGTGATCAAAGTTAGATTCTAAATCAGCTACTACTGTTTCTTTTGCTCCATGTTCTTTTGCAACTGTCTCTTGTTTAGCATGACGAAGCATTGCAACGGGAGTATGCCCAGCCTCTTTCAGCTTTGTTAATGTTTGACGTGCAACCTGACCGTTAGCACCTATAACTAACACTCTCACTATAGAACACTCCTTTTTCGAGGGACTTAAAAGGGTACATAAGATCCCTTCTTTTGGTGATGATAATGACAAGTTTGAAGCAAACCGAAACTAGAATCAAATGATTTGTCTTACATACTCATTTAATGACTGACGAATTTGCTCCAGATCCAAGCTTGTACCTATTAAAATAACACATGTTTTCTTTGCTGATTTAATAGGCTGAATGTCAAGTCGATTCGCCGCATATTGAAATGAAAAAACTTGCTGTTCACCTTCAAACACAATATAGCCTTTTGCCCTTAGCAGATTCGGACCTTGCTCTTTCAACCATTTTTCAAACTCTTTTTGACCAATTACCTCGACCCCCTCAAGTTTGATCGCCTGAAACGGATGCGAATGATCGTGGTGTTTATGATGGCTTGAATAATCAGTAACTGGAACCGTCTTTGTTAAAAAGCGTTTTTCAAACAATGTATCCATCGGGGCATCTCCATATTGAGAAAAGACCATTTCAGTATTAGCCATTTTAAGTTCTTCTAATTTCGAAGTTACTTTATTTAGTTTTTTCTTATCAATAAGATCGGTTTTATTTACAACTAATAAGGTACTTGAAACAATTTGTTGTTTCAGCATCATTCTAATTTCTTTTGAACTTTGGAATAAGCTTTGATATTCCAAATAGCGGCTAGCATCTACCATTCCAATAATCGTTTGGATGTTTACTTGATCAATTAAATCCGGGTGGGTAAGAGACTCAACGACCTCTGCAGGATTAGCAATGCCCGTTCCTTCAATTAATAAAGCATCAATATCTTTATTTAGTTTGAGAAATTGAGTCAACTCAATTCTCATATCATCTTGGATGGTACAACAAATGCAACCATTGAGGAGCTCAATCATTGCATCACCTTCAAATAGTTCCTTTTCCACATTTTCAGAACCGAGTTCATTCATTATTAATGCAGGTTCCTTACCTTGATCTTTAATCTCTTGTACCATTTTCTTTAAAACAGTCGTCTTCCCGCTTCCTAAAAAGCCGGTCAATATATAAACAGGAATTCGGCTCATCATATGTCACTCCTTTTAGTTTAAAAATAGCATACAATTCACACAGTTACAAATAGGAAACGTTCTTATTTAAATAAAATAGAAAAAACGACTACACTCATCCTGTAGTCGTTCCTGAACATATTACAGCGTAGCATTGCTTTTTTCTTTGCTTTTCAAGAATTTCTCTTTTCTTTTTTTCATCGCTTTTGTAATATAACCACCTTTAAAGTTACGAGGTTCATAGGACACAATAAACGCACTTGGTTCATAGGAACTGACAATTTGTATAAACTCCTGTTCACGATCTCTTCGTGCGGTACAATCTAAACGATAACGCTTAGCTTCATTCATCCCTTCCACTTCTCCAGTCGACACACTAAATCCTACTTCACGAAGTCGATTGGTTAGGGCTTCATTTTTATTCATTAAATTCACTTCAATTGAAACATAACCTATTGCTAATTTCTGCTCTATAATTTGACCAATATATAAACCAACACCAAATCCAATGGCATAAGCAGCCATATTTAAGTAGTTAGATAAATCACTAAAGACAATGGCAATTGCCCCTACATAAATCACTCCTTCAAGAGTCCCTAAAGCAGATGCCTTTCCTTTCATGCCTTTTACCATCGTGATCGTACGAAGTGTTAAGACAGGAACATAAATTAATTGTGCAACAAAGATAATTAACGCTTGAAGCATATATGCCACCTACTTTCTAACTATGATAACTATCGTAGTGTAACAGGAAATTTCCTTATAAGCTACCATAATTTCAAAACGATTTTTTTGTAATTTTGTCAAACATTTCATCATTTTTACAAAACGAGTTTCACACTTCATTCACTCAATCTATGGTAAAATAGCGAAAGAACTTTCATAGAGTAAAATAAGGAGACTTTGGATGAATAAATTTAAACATTTTTTCCTCTCTTTTGGAAAAGACTTTTTAGGGTTTTTACTACTTTTGATATTCTTAATTCTGTTTTTTAATATTGAATCGTTCAAAGCTGAACGTGCTGGTTTTACTGTTCCCGATTCATGGTTAAATGTAAACACGATTTTCCTTGGAATAGTAATTGAAGCTGTTCCTTTTATTTTACTTGGCGTTTTTGTCTCAGCACTCATTCAAATCTATGTAAAAGAAGACCTCATTCATCGATATTTACCGAAAAATGCATATGCAGCACTTTTACCTGCTGCCGTTTTAGGTGCCATTTTTCCAATTTGTGAATGCGCAATTGTTCCCATTGTTCGTAGACTAATTAAGAAGGGCATGCCTTTACACGTCGGTGTTGTCTTTTTAGTTGCTGCCCCTATTTTAAATCCGGTCGTTGCAGCTTCCACCTTCTTTGCTTTTCGAACCGATCTAACCGTGCTCTATGCACGAATGGGACTGGCTTTTGTTCTTTCAATTATTATTGGAGGGATATTATACGTTGTCTTCAAAAATCGTGATCAATTAAAATGGACAAAAGAAGAACTTGTTGGACGTCAAGTCGTTTTAGAAACAGGAGCAACTGCACCAAGAAAGATGAATCGCTTCAAACAAACGTTATATCACGCTGCAGATGAATTTTTCTTAATGGGGAAATTTCTTATTTTAGGCGCTTTTATCGCCGCCCTTTTCCAAACTTTTCTTGATCGTAGCCTTTTACAAGCCATTGGAAGCAATGAGTACAGTTCCACTGCTGTGATGATGGCTTTTGCTTTTCTTCTATCATTATGTTCTGAAGCAGACGCATTCGTTGCTGCATCATTTGGAAATACCTTTACAACAGGGTCTCTTATTGCCTTTTTAGTATATGGTCCGATGATCGATTTAAAAAATACAATTATGTTATTTGCTTTCTTTAAAGCGAAATTTGTATTCGTCTTTATTGGAGTTGTTACAGCGATTGTCTTTATTGCGGTTGTTGCCCTGCAACTACTTGCCATTATTTAAAGAAAGGAGTAGTCATATGGAGAAGAAATCAGACTTAGGTTTCCATGCTTACATCCGTGGCATTATTCTAATTGGCTTCGCACTACTCATGCTCGCCTTTATCATTACAGGTAATATCGTCTATTATATTGCCCCAACGATGATGCCATTTATTTATTTTGCAACAGCCGTTTTCTTAATTCTTGGAGTCATTCAAATCATTCGAAGTACGAGCAAAGGTCAGGAGGAAGAGGAACTATGTGATTGTGGAACTGACCACAATGTAACAGGTTCGCCAGTCACTAAGTTAGTAATTTATTCCATCTTTGTTGCACCAATTATTCTCGGTTTTGTTCTTCCTGATAAACTACTAGATAGTTCCGTTGCTGCTAACCGTGGCATTCAATATGGTTCAGGGATCTTAGCTGATCAAGCAAATGCTGAGCAACAAAAAGAGGAATCCACATCTCGAGCAGAAGCCTATCTAAATGATCCAGATGCATATCTTGATCAACTTGAATCAGGTTCTGAGCTTTCGGATGAAGATCATATAACTGCTGATGAGTATTACACTCAAGAAGGTTTTAATCAATATTATGAGGAACTAGCAGAAGAGGTCCTTCAAGAAGGTCAAATCATTGTGACTGAAGAGAATTACTTAGACATGATGACGATGTTAGATCTTCAACTAGACCAATTTATCGGAAAACCAATTGAAATTGTAGGATTTGTTTATCGTGAGCCTGAGTTTGAAGACAATCAGCTTGTCGTTGCTCGCTTCGGAATGACATGCTGTGTGGCAGATGCTTCTGTATACGGAACGATGGTTGAAGCAAATGAAGCAAGTCAATTTGAAAATGATACTTGGGTTCGAGTGACAGGAATTTTAGATCAGACAGAGTTCAATGATTTTCGTATTCCTCTCATTCAACTACGTGAAATTGAAGTCATTGATCAACCTGAAAGCCCATATGTTTTTCCTCGCTTTAGCTTTTAGTAAAAAAGAACGGCTGCCTATAATGGCAACCGTTCTTTTTTGGGGTTATAACATGTAACCTAGACCCTTTTTCAAGATTTACATTTTTACTGTTCGATCTGATTTATCATCGGCCAGCGATCTCCAGCCTTCAATAGCAAGAAAAACACATAGAATAAATAATACAAAAGCTGAGAAAAATAAGAAATAATTACTAGCCATAAAATTGTTATACATTAATACACCAAGTGCTGAAATCGTAACGATAAACATAAATATCATTGGAATCACAACATAAAATGTTCTGGCCCCTGTTTTCTTCAGCCAGACTACAACAGCTAGTAATGCTAACGCTCCAAGCATTTGATTAGCCGAGCCAAACAATGGCCAAATCTGTTCCCACGTACCTGTTAATGCAAGTGCTGCAGCCCCTATTAATCCTGTAGTTGTTGCCACATGGGAGTTTTGGAACATCTTTGGTGCGCGGTTTTCAGAGATCTCTTGAACGGCATATCTCATCAAGCGAGTTGCTGAATCAAGCGTCGTTAATAAAAATGCTGAAGCCGTTAATGCTGCAAATGTCACAGCTGTTGCTTCTGGAATGCCCCAAAATGACATAAAATAGCCAATCCCAGCTGCAAATGTTCCAATAGGACCCCCAAGGGCATCTAATCTCGCCGCAAAGTCTGCTTGTGTTAAATACGCCACGGAACCAATTGTAATGATCGCCATAAATGCCTCAAGTAACATTGCTCCATAGGCGATAAACTTTCCATTCTTTTCATTATCTAATTGCTTTGCTGTCGTACCTGAGGAAACAAGTGAGTGGAATCCTGAAATTGCCCCACAAGCAATAGTAATAAATAGAATAGGAAATAAAAAGCCCATCGTTTCATGTCTAAAACCAGTATAGGCTGGCAGTTGCATCGCCGGTGAAGCAATTAATATCCCGATAACTGCTCCTATTATGAGCCCATATAACAAAAACGCATTCAAATAATCTCGCGGTTGCAGTAAGAGCCATACTGGCATAACAGAGGCAACATATGCATATCCAAGAAGGATTAGAGACCACGTGGATGCACTTAAGTGAATCGGAAATTGAATTCCAATCCAAATGGATATAAGCATAGCCGCAACCCCTAATATACTTGCCACAGCTAGATTCATTCGTAATTGGTTGACTAAGAAGCCAAAAATAATAGCAACACCTAAAAATAAGATCGATGCGGTCGCAGCTTCAGGAACCGCAACAAATGTATTCGCTACTAATATCATGAATACACCAACAATCAAGATTAGTGTGGCAATAGAAAAAGATAAGAATAAGATCTGGCCTCGACCGCCCATATACTCTTTGATAACGCTTCCAATTGATTGTGCTTTATGACGAATTGATGCTTGTAAAGAGGTATAATCGTGCACTCCGCCTACAAAGATACTTCCTACTATAATCCATATAACCGCTGGCAACCACCCAAATACCACGGCAGCAATCGGTCCGGTAATTGGTCCTCCACCCGCAATTGTTGCAAAGTGATGACCTAATAAGACTGGTTTTTTTGCAGGAACGTATTCAACTCCATCATTGACTTCAACAGCTGGCGTCGTTCTGCTCGGATCTACTTTTAATTCTTTCTCAAGAAACCTTCCATAAATTCGGTAAGCTAATAAAAGGATCACTCCACATATCATCATTAATGTTATAAAGTTCATGATCTTTCGTCCCCCTTCATTAAAGCTTCTTCAAATGTTTTAACAAACTCTTTTCCCTTTCGATTTACGTAAACACGTTTATCTTTCATGCTAACAATCGCAAGATACCGATCAGCCCATCCATGCCAACCAAACTTTAGAAATCGAAGCTTTCTAGCTCGTTGTACATAACGTTTCAGCTCCTCTCCAATAGAGTCATTTGTGACGATCACACCGATAAAGTACGTTGACATATGCTCTTGTTTTTCAGGGACAAACGACGGAATACGAGAATCTAAAACGTTAGCAAAAAGTTGGAGCTTTTCCTTTGACAGGTTGTCTGCTTGTTTAACGAACGCATACTGCTGTGTTTCAACACTCCATACCTTTACAGATTTAGACATTAGATATTTTTCATCGCGTCTTTGAAACTCAGCATAGAAATCCAACGGCATATCGCCAATAGTTTCACCTCGATATACATTGAACTGAACCGTATATTGATTAGCCATTTGATTAATAAATTTCTCTACTTGTGTTTCAGTCATGTACAACCACCTTGCTTTCTTCATCCATGTTCGAAAATCTCCGTTTTTTCAAAGTGAGTTACTTCATAAATAATCAAGTAGTTATGAACTCTTCATTCCCACCTCCTTAATCAACCATATTCTCTTGTCAAGTGTTTTAGTAGGAATATTCACACAATTCTTTAAACTAATTTTATTATAACGAAATGGTAAGATTATACAAGCGCTTTGCATTAGTTTTCTCTAAATCTAACAAACGAAAAAAGGATACTAAAACAGGTGGTTTTCCCTTTTTAGTATCCTTTAAGCTCTTCTATGATTGCTTTTTCGTTAAATATTCTTTTACTTCGGCCATTGAAGGTAATGCGGTCATAGCTCCACGGGTTGATGCTGCCAACGCTCCTGAAACGGATGCAAACGTTAAGATTTCCTTCCATCGTTCAGTTGAAATTTGCAGTACATCTCCTTCTTCTTCATTCAAGTTATAAAGAACACCTGAGACAAATGCATCACCTGCACCTGTCGTATCAATCGTCTCTACTTTCATAGCTGGAATATGGATTGTATCTCCATTCACATGAACATAACTTCCTTCTGCACCAAATGTAACAATAAGGGCTGGAATGTGATAAGATGACAACTTTGAAATTCCTTTTTCAAGCTCTTTTTCCCCTGTTAAAAATTCCAGCTCTTCTTCAGAAATTTTGACTACATCAGCTTCGGCAAACATGGATAGAATTGTTTCTCTTGCTTGCTTTGCACCAGACCATAAGCTCAGTCGGAGATTAGGATCATAAGAAATCAATAGACCGCTTTCTTTCGCCCGTTTCACTGCCTCTACCGTTGCTGTTTTACTTGGTTCACTAATCATTGAAATCGAACCGAAGTGTAACACTTTGTTTTGTGAAAATATTGATTCATTTAAGTCATTCGTTGTTAAAAAACGATCGGCACTTGGATCGATATAAAAACTGAAATTACGCTCACCGTTCTTGTCTAATGTAACGAACACGACACCTGTTCGAGCCTCGTCCGTTAGCGTCATATTTGTAATATCCACTCCATGTTGCTCTAACGTCTCTTGCATAAATTTTCCTAAGACATCATTTCCCACTTTTCCCAAAAAACTCGACTTCGCCCCAAGCTTTGATACAGCCACTGCCACATTGGCAGGGGCTCCACCTGGACTTTTTTGATATGAAATATTCTCTTGATCAAGGGGAATAAAATCAATTAACGCTTCTCCTAAACAAATAATTCCTTTCACTTATGACACCTCATCACTTTTATTACGTTCGATTCGTTGAATGTGTAATGTTAAATAGACAAGTTCAGAAGGAGGTAGTTCGTACTGATGTGCTTCTGATAAATAACGTCCTAACTCTGTAGCTGTATGATAAGCAGACTTATGCTTTTCTTTCACTAATTTATGCATATCGGAATCGACATCATCAAAAGGTTGTCCTTCGGATACTCTTCTGAGTGCGAAATTCAAATGAGTTAATAGCCGCTGATATGATATAGAATCTTCATCTACTTTTACATGAAGGAGCTGTTCAATCTTTTCAATTAACTCATTCAGAACAACTGTTGTGCTTATCGTTTCATCCATTGTCAGTGCATTCATTTTAGCTGTATGAAGGTGTAGAGCAATATGGCCCGCCTCATCCTGTGGTAAACGTACAGCAAGCCTCTGGTCAATCAACTGAAGAGCCCAAAGACCAACTTCATACTCTGCAGAATATAAAACGCGAATTTCATTTAACAATTTGTTTTTTAATTGAAACCCTTGTTTAATCCTCTCAATAGCGAACGACACGTGATCAGTTAATGCAACATGTACATGTTCGTTTAATTTTGTATTTAGTTCCTTCTCCGCATAAGTGATAATTTCTTCTGCTATGGCAATGTGTGCTTCCGGTAGTTGATCAATAATTTGAGTGAACTTTTCATATTCATGTTTATCCTTCATAACAAAGACCTTCTCAATCTTATCAGAACTGATTATGTCATTTTTCCTTTTACCAAAAGCTATACCTGAACCCATAACAATGATTTCTTCTTCTCCTTCTTTTACCACAACAACATTGTTATTTAGCACCCTATTAATCCTCATTTGTACGAACTCCCCACATCATTACAGTTTCAGCGTTAAAAGAGGCGTTTCTCCTGCCACTGTCTCTGTTGCTGTTGCTTTTTCTAGGCTAGCCACTGCTTCCATATTAGTAATAACAACTGGTGTGATGGTACTTGTTGCTTTCTCAGTAATAAGGTTTAAGTCAAACTCTACTAATGTATCACCAACATTAACTTTATCTCCTTCTTTTACATGTGCAGTAAATCCTTCGCCATTCATATTAACGGTTTCAAGACCAATATGTAATAAAAGTTCAATCCCGCCTTTTGTCTTTAACCCAATAGCATGCTTCGTTGGAAATACTTGTACAATCTCTCCAGCTACCGGTGCCACTGCCTTGCCCTCTGTTGGTTCAATAGCAACACCATCTCCCATCATTTTTTGAGCAAACATCGGATCTGGTACTTCTTCAATCGAAATAAGTTTTCCAGTAATTGGGGCAATGATGACCTCTTGTTGTGGTTGAACAGGCTCTGCATCTTTTTTTCCAATTCCAAATAATTTCTTTAACATTTTTTATTCTCCTTTATAATAGCTTTCGTTTAAAATAAAAAAAGACTTAAAAAACATAGAGATACCCTAACTAAGGACCCCTATAACTTTTTAAGTCTTGCCTGACAATCTCAGTAACAATCTTTACATATTCTTTTTCTCACCTATTTTATTATGACATAATTATGGTTGTCAATCAAAGAAAATTATAGAAGGTATACATACTTTACCCTTATCGATAACGAATCAAACAAAAAATATTTCGTTAATCTATGTTCTCTCCGCGTATACCTATACTCATCGTTATCTCTTTTCATATGATGTGATGAACAGGAAGAAAGGAGATGACAATTATGGGTTACGGAAATTACGGAGGATTCACATTAATTGTAGTTTTATTCATTCTACTAGTGATCGTTGGATCTGCTTACGTTTGCTAATTTGATATAAGAGTACCTCTCTCTGAGGGTGATGAAAAGGGGTTTCCCTTTTCAGTGGCTTCCTCACTTAGCTATAATGTCTTATTAAGTTAAGTGAGCTAGAGAGAGGCATCTCCCAATCATCCATATGAGTCTATAGACCTATATAATTCGACATTGTTATGATGAACTATTACATAAGGAAAATTTTGTATGTTAAAAATTCCGACAAAGTAACTATTAAATCCTTTATAACTAGGGTAATATGACTTATAGACAAAGTAAAAAAAATCAAATAGCAAAGGAAGGTATTACATGTTGACGCTATTAGAAGATCAGATCATTCTTGAAGCCTATAAACAATCTGTAAGTTTACAATTAGATGAAGAATTTATCTCATTATTAAAAGATGAATTAATCAAACGAGGCTTATTAAAGGACGTTCAATCAAATACTATCCTTTAGTAATATTACTCTTTAAAATGCTGAGGTGATTTTTGTGCTTAACAATATTCTACGTTTTTTCAGAAAGAAGTCTTGCTATTTTTGCAAGGAAACCACTCCATTCATGCGAAAATATCAAAAAAATTCGACCGACTTAATCTATGTATGTGAGAAATGTCTAGAATATGCCGAACGCCGTGCTTTTACAAAGCTACACTAATTACCTACCCTGGCACTTTTCTCCTCCCTCACTACAAGCATTTCTATCTACTTTTCTTTACATTTATTTCTTCCCCTTCCTTATTTCGCCCATCAAACGAACGAATCTCCAGAAAACAACATGTTTATTCGTATATTATCAAAAAAACTCTTTCAATTTTTATTCATTTCATCTATACTTACCCGTAGACACAAACAATCAAATAAAAAACTCGTATAAAATTGGGGATATGGCCCAAAAGTTTCTACCAGGCTGCCGTAAATGGCTTGACTACGAGTGCAAAGATATGTCGTTTTCTATCCATTAAATAAGACGGATATCAAGGTCACTCGTTTTTCAACAGATGCCTTGGTATCCGTTTTTTTATTTGAATTTTTAGGGAGTTGAATTAGTTGGAAAAATTAAAACAAGCGATACGCGAAAGAGGAAACGTTCTCTCATCCGAGGTACTAAAAGTCGATACATTCTTAAATCATCAAGTAGATGTTAATCTAATGGCCGCTGTAGGTGAGGAGTTTGCCCGTTTGTTTAAAAAAGATGGAATTACAAAAGTTTTAACCATTGAATCATCAGGGATCGCGCCTAGTTTTATGGCTGCTTCAAGTCTTAATACGCCATTGATCTTTGCACGAAAGAAAAAATCACTAACTATGAATGAGAATGTATATAATAGCCAAGTTTATTCTTTTACTAAAAGAGAGACAAATGACATTACTGTATCAAAAGACTTCATCAATGCAAATGACACAGTTTTGATCATCGATGATTTTCTAGCAAATGGGCAAGCTGCATTAGGGCTTATTGACATTGTCGAACAAGCAGGTGCAAAAGTGGCTGGTCTGGGCATTGTGATTGAAAAGTCATTTCAAGACGGTCGAAAAAAATTAGAAAAAGATGGCTATCGTGTAGAATCACTAGCAAGAATTCATGAATTAAAAGCTGGACATGTTACATTCGTTGACGAGCTTGTTACAAACAACAACTAAGGAGCTGACACCATGAGTACAAAATCAATTCATTATCCTTTATACAAAAAAGAAGATACCGATGCATTCTTTGCTTTATTTCAAAATAACTTAGCTAACTTTGTTGTAATTGCTGTTACAATGCTCGGAATGGGGTTCCCGGCTAGTATTGTTTTTGGAAAAGTGATACCAGGAGCAGCTGTTGCTGTTATGATCGGAAATTTGTATTATGCTTACATGGCAAAACAATTAGCCGAAAAAGAAGGCCGAACCGACGTGACAGCTCTTTCTTATGGTATAAGTACACCAGTTATGTTTGTATTTTTATTTGGGGTCTTAGCACCAGCAAATGCATTAACTGGCGATCCTGAGCTTGCTTGGAAAATCGGGGTTGCTGCAGCGTTATTAAGTGGACTTGTTGAAGTGCTTGTTAGTTTTAGTGGCAATTGGGTACGTGACCGTTTGCCACGTGCTGCGATGCTTGGAGCAATTGCCGGTGTGGCTTTAACCTTTGTGGCAGGTGAAATGCTCTTTAATACGTTCTCGATTCCCGTAGTAGGACTTGTTTCATTAGCAATAATTCTTGTAGGAATTGTAGCAAAAATTGCCATGCCTTTTAAAATCCCTGCATCGTTGTTTGCCGTGTTAACAGGAACGATTCTAGCATTTGCTCTTGGTTATCAGTCTCCAAGTCAAATCACAGATGGACTAGCTAATATTGGTTTCTATCCAATTCTACCTACACTCGCTCCTTTTGAAGGCATGACATATTTATTTGGTGCCTTAATCGGGATAATGGCTGTACTTATTCCAATCACTTTATATAATGCCATCGAGACGATGAACAATGTTGATGCAATGGCAGCTGCTGGTGATTCATATGATGTACGTAAATGTCAAGCAGTAGATGGTGTCGGGACAATGATTGGAGCCTTTTTCGGAGGTTTATTCCCTACAACTGTCTATATTGCAACAGTAGGTTCAAAACAAATGGGCGCGGGTCGTGGATACAGTATTTTAAATGCAATTGTATTTGGGCTCGCAGCTATAACTGGAGTCATTGCAGCCTTCTCAGCTATTATTCCACTTGCAGCTGTTGCTCCAATTTTAGTATTCGTTGGAATGTCTATGGTTGGAACAGCGTTTCTATCTAATGACAAGAAGTATTATCCAGCTGTTGCTATTGCCATGTTACCTTACCTCGCTAACTATGTTATGACTCGTTTTAATAACGCTGCAGGTGAAGTTGTAGCCGGAATTTCTGAAGGAATTGTACCACTTGGTCAAGGGGCGATGTTTACTGCAATTTTACTTGGGGCGATGACGGTAGCTATTATTGATAAGAACTTTAAACAAGCCATTATTTTCTCTTGTATTGCTGCTTTCCTATCATTTATTGGCTTTATGCATGCACCTGCTTTAGCATTTAATGCAGCTGGAGATTTTGCTGTTGGATATCTGTTAGTAGCTGTATTCTTTGGTTATGCTTCGTTTAAACAACGTTCTGAAAAACAAATCAATTCTGCAAATACAGGAACTAAAAAAATCGCTTAACCGAACAGAAGAGGCCAACTCAAAAGACCTAAACTGATGCAGGGTACCCTTTTTGGGATACCCTGCTATTTTTCATATATCATTTTCCGTGTCATTCCACCATCAATCGTAATATTTTCTCCATTAATAAAATGATTTGATTCATCTGTTAAGAAAAGACAGGCACGTGCAATATCATCCGGTTCGCCAACTCGTTTTGAAAAATGTTGGTCATGATCAATTTGTCTTAATTCTGATTTTTCTCCTGTATGAACCCAACCTGGACTAATCGAATTCACTTGAATCCGGTCCTCTTGAAAGGAAGCTGCAAGAGAATGGGTTAATGCGACGATGGCTCCTTTAGATGCCGCATACGCTTCTGAATGAGGCTCTGACATTTCTGCACGCGTTGATGCTAGATTAATGATCGATCCTTTCTTGTGTTTACGCATGATTTTTGCCACTTCTCTCGAAAACAAAAACACACTACGAACATTGGTATGTTGGATATCGTCCCACTCTTCTATTGTTAGATCAAAGGGCGACTTAAACTTTGAAACTCCAGCATTATTAATTAAGATATTAATTTCCCCATATTGTTGTTCAACCATAGCAACGATTTTTAAAATGTGCTCTTCATTTCTTACATCACAGAATCGAGCATGAGCCTCTCCTCCATTTTCTATTATATTCGTGGCTACTTCTTGTGCTTTCATTTCATTAACATCTGTCACAATTACACGATCTCCATTCGCTCCATATGCTTTTGCGATTGCTTCCCCTATTCCTTGTCCAGCTCCTGTTACGATTACCGTACGATTTGCCATCAACTTAGACCTCCAAGTCACGATTAGTATGTACTTACTTTACATCTATTTTACCCTCTTTTGACATAATTGGAACAATGTAAGCTTTCTCTATAACAAAAATGAAAACGACTAAAAAAGGAAATACCTTTTTTAGTCGTTCTGACTCCCTAGGGGGGAATTAAGACTCGGCCACACCTTAACTCCTCTTATACACTATGCAACTAACTAATTTTCGTTAATCGTTTAAGTTACTGCTTTTCAATAGATCATTTACAATTTCAATCAGTTCAAGGGGACTAAATGGTTTAATTAAAATGGCATCAGCCCCATTATTAAACATTTCTTGCTTATCTTCAGCTTGACCTTTTGCTGTTTGTAAATTCATATAAACCGATTGTCTCTCCTGGTTCTACTACAGAATGATAGAAGGATCTGCAAATTAGAACGGGGTGTCTCATGGTCTGTTTAACCTTGGGACATCCCGTATTCTGAAGTTTTTGTAGCCTCTACTTACTCTTTTATCTTAACATTATACGTATTTAGCCAATAATCCATTTGAATAAAGTGAGCTAGAAGCTGAGGCCCTGCCATCAATTGACCAAAGTAAGGCTGACCTGTAGGGAATCCTCCAGATTCGGCAATCTCTCTTAGAGCGTCTTTATTAATAAATTCAAAAATTGGAGCATCTTTTTGAGCTAACACTTCTTTCATCCCTTTTTGTACAGCTGCCGTATACTTTGGATGATGGGTTTTAGGATACGGACTCTTCTTACGGTATAGGACATCATCTGGTAGCAAGCCTTCCAGTGCTTTTCTAAGAATTCCTTTCTCACGTCCAGCTAATTGCTTCATTTCCCACGGGATGTTCCAAACATATTCAACTAGACGATGATCTGAAAATGGGACTCGCACTTCTAAACTAGCCCCCATACTCATTCGGTCTTTTCGATCAAGAAGATTCGTCATAAACCAAATAATATTTAAGTACGAAATCTCTCTACGTCTTGCTTCTTCAGGTGTATCTTCATCAAAAGTAGGAGTTTCTTGAATCGTTTCTTTATAACGTTGATACACATATTGCTTTAAGTCTAATTTCTTTTTCCATTTATCATTTAATAGGTTTTCCCGTTCATCAATGGAGCGCATCCACGGAAAACCGTCAATATTCATGACTTCAGGTTTATGAAACCAAGGATACCCCCCGAAAATTTCATCTGCACACTCACCTGATAATCCAACCGTCACATCTTCTTTAATTTCATGACAAAACCAAATTAACGATGAATCAATATCCGCCATACCCGGCAAATCTCGAACATCAACAGCTTCTTTTAGCCGATTAGCTAATTCATCAATGGAAATGACTTTATTATAATGTTCTGTCCCAAGTGCATCTGAGACAACTTTGACCCATGGTGCATCTGAATTTGGTTGAAAATCATTGGCCTTAAAGTATTTGTCATTCTCGTCATAATCAACAGAATAACTCTTAATCGATCCCTTTCCTTGTTTTTCATACACTTTTGCAGCAAGAGCTGTTAACGCACTTGAGTCAACCCCACCTGATAAGAACATCCCAACTGGTACATCCGCAAATAGTTGTCGTTCGACTGTATCTTCTAATAAAAAGCGAACATGATCAGCAGTTTCTTCTACAGTATGGATATGTTTTTTGCTTTTTAATGTCCAATAGCGACTAATCTTCGCTCCATTCCGGTCATAGATAAGCATATGAGCAGGTCGTAATTCATTAATATCATCGTACACTCCATGACCTGGTGTTCTTGATGGAGCGAGCCCCATAATTTCAGCAAGACCTTCCGTTTTGACTATCGGTTCAATATCTCGATGAGCAAGCAGTGCTTTTAACTCAGAACCAAAAAGTAAACAGCCGTTACGCACCGTATAAAAGAGTGGTTTTACCCCTAAACGATCGCGAGCCATAAATAGGCTCTCATCTTTGTCATTCCAAATAGCAAAAGCAAAAATGCCATTAAATTTCTCTAAACATTGATGGCCCCATTCAATATAGGACTTTAATAGTACTTCTGTATCAGAGTGTCCTTTAAAATCATGCCCTCTTGCAAGAAGCTCTTTTCTTATGTCTTCAGTATTGTAAAGCTCTCCGTTATAAACAATCGTATATGTTTTATTTTTGTAAGTACGACTCATTGGTTGAATCCCATTTTCTGGATCAACAACTACGAGACGTGCATGCCCAAAAGCAGCATGAGGCGATGTCCAAACATTCATATCGTCTGGCCCTCTACGATGAAGTGTCTCTGCCATTTTTCGTACTTGTTTGTCTTCTTTTCGTAAATCTTGACGCCAATCAATCCACCCTGTAATACCACACATATATCATCAGCCCCTTTTGGGAAGTTTTCTCGTGCTCAAGTAGAGCGGAAATCCGACTTCCTACTACTACCGAGCTTTTCTCTGTAATGTCCATACTAGGCCCTCTACCCATAAACTATCCTATTCAGAAACTTGGGCTAATGTGATGATTTTTTTCTTTATTAAAAATGCGCAACAAAAGCCAGCTAGAACAGTCTCTTAATAAAACTTGCTTTTAGCCGGCTCTTTGCATTATAAAAAATAGTGTTTCTGGTATTACAGACTCGCTTCCTCTTTTTCAGTAATAGGCTTGTTAAATTTAAGTTTACTGTTTCCTACAACAATCCCTAATATAATAAGAAACACTCCAAGCCATTGGGTCCAGTGAATCGTTTCGGATAATACAACTGTTGAGAGAATAATGGCAACAGGTAGCTCAGAAGCAGATAGAATCGTTCCAAGTCCTGCCCCAATATGCGGCATTCCAATCGAAAACAAAAGAGGAGGAAGCGCCACACCAAACAATCCTAAGACGAAGCTATAAGGAAAAACCCCCATGACTGTTGATCCTTCTAAGAGAAACACAGGTGGAAACCATACAGCAACAATGAAAAAGCCACCAAGAGCTAAAAAGGAGCTCTTTTGTACTGGTGGTACGGCTCTTCCTACCGTACCACTTACATATATAAATGTTGCAAACGAGAAAGCTGCGAGTATTCCCCACAAAGCCCCATTCAGCGAAAATCTAACATTTCCTTCAACCAAAAGGCCAGTTGCAAATAGAGATCCTATTAACAAAATACAGATTGCCACCTTTTTTTCACGTGAAGTCCTTTTTTTCTCAAGAATCCATTCCAATAAAGCTCCTATCCATATAAATTGAAACAAAAATATAATAGCCAATGACGCATCTAGTGTTTGTAATGAATGGTAATAGAAAATTCCCGTTAGTCCCATTGGTATACCCGTCAAAAGCAGGTTTCTCATTTCCTTAAACGTTAATTTATTTCTTTTTGTAAAACAGGACAAAACGAAAATCAGGACCGTTCCAATCAAAAATTGTCCTCCCGTCACTGCCCCAACTGTAAATCCAGCTTCATACGCTAACTTTACAAAGGTTGATAAGATCCCAAAGCAGCAACCAGCTAAAAATACAAAACATGCATAATGCCACATCTTCAATCTCCCTCTCTTAATGGACTCAAACAAAAAAAACACACTCTGTGCTATGACAAAGTGTGGTGAAAATAGAGTTTCCTCTAGAAAAGTCCACTCCTGTTTAAGGTGTTTTTTATGTGCTTAAACAGGTTTTAGTTAATAGTTTGGTAGTTTCAATTTTAAAAGCATGAACTAGCCACGTCAACTTCCTTTTTATATACTATAGAATCATCAACTTAAATAAAAGTGATTTCGTTTTTTCATCAGCTTTTTCACATGCTCTTTTGGTTCCCAACAATTAAACTTATAAACTGGTTTTGTTTCAAAACCTAACCGAACACAATGATACTGCATTCTTCCTGCTTTCTTTTCTGCACCAAAATGCGTACATGTTGCACAGCAATGATATCGATTCGTCATAAGTCTCCCCCTTTTATTTTTGATTCAATCTTCTTCCCGCAATTTTCTCGATCACTCCAGGCATAACTTGATACAAAGTTGAACCTACATTCATCCAGCTAGGTAAGTTCAGCTCTCTTTTCGGTTTTTTGATAAGCTCAATTGTCTTAACAGCGACATCCTCTGAATTTAGCATCCAGCGTTTCACATTATTAACATACGTACCTTCCTTATCCGCCCTCTCAAAAAAAGGGGTCTTGATTGGTCCAGGATTAACCGTACTAACATGAATATTTGTATCCATTAATTCCATTCGCAATCCATTTGTAAACCCTAATACAGCATGCTTTGTCGCTGAATACACACTGGACTTCGGAGTTGAAAGCTTGCCTGCTTGCGAGGCAATATTAATAATGTGACCTTGATTGATTTTTGCCATATAGGGAAGAACCGCTTTCGTTAATGCAATAAGACCAACGACATTAACAGAAAACATTTCTTGAACATCATTTATGTTTGCCTCCTCAACTTTGTCAAACACTCCAAACCCTGCGTTATTAATTAGAACATCAACTTGCCCTACCTCTTTCATGATCTGTTCTGTTACTTCTTCCACCATCAATGGACGACTAAGATCAAGCGGGTAGACGAATGCTTTACCTCCTTTTTCCTTAAGTACATCTTTCAACTCCCTTAATTTATTTATATTTCGTGCTAGTAAAACAACGGTATATTCTTGTTTTATTGCTTCAATTGCCAAGTCTCTTCCTAGTCCACTTGACGCCCCTGTTATCCAAATGGTTTTGTTTGTATTCATACTCTACTCCTTACTATTCACTAATTTATTCATTTTTCTGTTTTTTGCTAAAAATTCAAATTCTAATCCTCTTTTTTTAGAGTAAGAGTTGACTCTGAAGCGCCACCCTCATATAATGGAAAAAAACATGATAAACAGCACTGATAGGGATTAGTAAATGATCATTACGTGTATAGAGAGTGACTCCACCGGCTGAAAGAGTCATCACCTCTAATGACATAGAACCTGCCCTTGAGCTAGTCAGCTTTCTAATTTGTATGTTATTAAGCTTGACCGTTCCCCACGATACGGGTAAGAGTGGGCAATATTGCCAACTAAGGTGGTACCGCGGAACTAAGCTCTTCCGTCCTTATTTTAAGGACGGGGGAGCTTTTATTTTTTTATAAAGTTAATTAATTGAAATGAGGAGAGAATCATGAGTCGACAACGTCTCGTTGTTAAAATTGGTAGTAGTTCATTAACAACAAAACATGGTGCTTTAAGTATGGAAAAAGTCACTGAATTTGTCAAAGCCATCGCACAACTTAAAAAAGACGGTCATGAAGTAATAGTCATTTCTTCTGGCGCAGTTGCGGCTGGATTTAAGGCGTTAGGTTACCCAAGTCGCCCTGTCACAATTGCAGGCAAACAGGCGGCCGCGGCGGTGGGGCAAGCGATGCTGATGCAAGCCTATATCGAACAATTTGGAATTCATCAGCTCACACCCGCTCAGCTTCTATTAACTAGACAAGACTTTTCAGATGAAACTCGCTATGGAAATGCCTACTCCACATTAACGGAACTCTTAAAACGAGGGGCAATTCCGATTATTAATGAAAATGACTCAACTTCAATAGAGGAATTGACATTTGGAGATAATGATATGCTCTCTGCCCTTGTCAGTGGGTTAATTCATGCAAATACGTTATGTATCATGACCGATGTAAACGGCCTTTATGATGATAACCCCCAAACAAATCCAAATGCTAAAAAGATTCACTATTTGCCGTATATTACGGACGAACTACTCGCTCTTGCTGGGGAACCAACCTCAAAAGTCGGGACAGGTGGAATGAAATCAAAAGTGAGCGCAGCACAAACTGCCTTAACTTTAGGTGTAAACGTCTTTATCGGAAAGGGCGTACAACAAGATACATTCATTGATATATTAGAAGGCAAGGGCAACGGGACATATATTGGCTCATTTCAACATGAAACGGTTATGCCCACAACCAAACAATGGATTGCACTTCATTCAAAAATATCCGCCAGCCTAATGATTGATAAAGGGGCAGAACAAGCTCTTTTAAATCGTGGGAAAAGTCTTCTACCTGTTGGCATCGTTTCTGTAAAGGGGCAGTTTACAACTGGTGATGTCATTGAAGTGGTCAACGAAAATGGCACCCTTATTGGTAAAGGAAAAGCCAATATGACACTAGAGGAATGTAACCATTTCCGAGGACTGCAAGATACAACGAAAGCAACCATAAAACATAAACAACCTGTTGTCATTCATCGCAATGAATGGGTACCATATATAAAGGAGACGATGAAACGATGAACGAATTAAGAACAAAAGCCAAAAAAGCAGCCGAATGCGCACGCGAACTTGCCACAAAAACAACCATTGAAAAAAATGAAGCTCTCGAAGCAATAGCTGTACAATTACTACAAGAAGAAGAATACTTGCTAAATGAAAATAAAAAAGATATTCAAAAAGCTAGAGATAATGGAACAAATGAAGGAATTATTGATCGATTAACATTAACTTCTACAAGATTAGAAGAGATGGCAGAAGGAATTAGACAGGTGGTCTCACTCACAGATCCAGTTGGGGAGAATTTAACAACGCTACTTCGTCCAAACGGATTACAAATTCAGAAAGTACGTGTTCCACTTGGAGTTATCGGGATGATTTATGAAGCTAGACCAAACGTGACTATTGACGCATCAAGTCTTTGTTTAAAGGCAGGTAATGCCGTCTTACTTCGCGGAAGTTCATCTGCCATTCATTCAAACACTGCACTAGTGAATGTTGTTCAACGTGCATTAGAACAAACAAGCATTCCTGTTGAAGCCATTCAACTCATTGAAGATACTAGTCGCGCAACAGCTACAGAAATGTTTACTTTAAATGAATATTTGGATGTACTTATCCCTCGTGGTGGTGCGTCACTCATTCAGTCAGTTGTCAAAAATGCATCGGTACCAGTCCTAGAGACAGGGGTCGGGAATTGCCACCTGTACATTGACCATAATGCAAATGCGGACATGGCTATCTCCGTTGCTGTGAATGCAAAAACACAGCGTCCTTCTGTTTGTAATGCTGTTGAAACAATTCTTGTAAACGAGAAATGGGCGAATGAACATTTCGAATCATTACTGCAAGCTTTAGCCCAAAAGAATGTTGCCTTTGTTGGCGATGATAAAACAAGATCCTATGACTCACGAATTGGGGCTGCCAAAGAACTGGATTGGGCTGATGAGTTTCTCGATTTAAAAGTCGCCTTAAAAGTCGTTCAATCATTGGACGAAGCAATTGAACATATTCATCAGTATGGCACCAAACACTCTGAGTCCATTATTAGTGAAGATGCAGAACATGTTGCTAGCTTTTTGAATAAAGTGGATGCTGCAGCAGTTTATCACAATGCTTCCACACGTTTTACTGATGGGTTTGAATTCGGATTTGGTGCTGAAATCGGTATAAGTACACAAAAGCTTCATGCCCGTGGCCCAATGGGACTAGAAGCTTTAACATCAACGAAATATATTGTCCATGGTACGGGACAAGTGAAAGGATAGGTGCAAATCGTTGCTACAAAACAAAACCATCACTTTTTTAGGTGCAGGATCAATGGCCGAATCAATCATTGGCGGACTGGTAAGGCATAATGTGGTCGAGTCACAACAGATTATTGCCACAAACTTAAGTGATCAAGGAAAGTTAAACTACCTTGAACATACGTACGGAATTCAAACGACAAGTGACCGTAGCGAAGCAATCCGGCAAGGAGATATTGTCATCTTAGCGATGAAACCCAAACACGTGAAAGAAGCGATTGAGGACATTCAGCAAGCGACTAATTCCCATCAGCTTTTTGTCTCCGTTTTAGCCGGAATTCCTACCTTTTATATTGAAGACTTATTAGGAAGTAAGGCCGGTGTCATTAGAACAATGCCTAATACATCAGCAAAGGTTGGTGCCTCTGCTACTGCGATTACAAAAGGCCGGCATGCGACCGATATTCAGCTTCACGAAGTGGAACAACTATTTTCTTCTGTAGGTACGGTTACAATTGTAAAGGAAGATAAATTAGATGCTGTTACTGGGCTTGCAGGAAGCGGGCCAGCATACTTTTATTATTTAGTTGAAGCGATGGAACAAGCCGCAAAAGAAGCTGGTTTGACAGCTGATGAAGCATCTGCATTCATCACTCAAACGATTATAGGTGTAGGAAAAAGACTTCAATCTACTAGCAAATCCTCAAAAGAGTTATATGAAGAAGTGATGAGTCCTAACGGGACAACAGAAGCTGGAATTAATGTTCTTAAAGCACAAAAGACTCAAGAAGCCATGTGTAAAGCAGTAACTCGTGCTATCTCAAGATCAAAAGAGTTAGGCGAAGTGTTCACAAAAACAAAATAATTCCTTTAGTAAAAGGTAGACACAAATTAAGTGTTTACCTTTTTTTATTGAACCTTCTGTCAACTGACGTATTGAATCGTTCGTTATTGTTATAAACACTTTTTCAATAACTGAAAATCTAGTAGAATAAATAAGTAGATTTGTATTTTAAGGAGCTATACATCCATGGAAAATAGAACGAATGAATTATCTAAATCACCCTTTGTACGTACTATTCAGAAAATAGTCTTTCACCGTGCGTTCACATCAACAATTATAACTCTCATCCTTATTAATGCTATTATTGTTGGTCTTGAGACATACCCTGATTTGTACAAGGCTTATTACGAATGGTTTTACTTGATTGACTATATCCTTTTATGGATTTTCACGATTGAAATTGCGATGCGTTTTATTGCCACACGTCCAACAAAAGATTTCTTTAAGAGCAGTTGGAATTGGTTTGACTTTTTGATTGTAGCTGCTGGGCATATTTTTGTTGGCGCCCACTTTGTCACAGTACTTAGGATATTACGCGTACTTCGTGTGTTGCGCGCAATATCTGTGATCCCATCATTGCGCCGCCTTGTAGATGCCTTATTAATGACGATTCCTGCCCTAGGTAATATTATGATATTGATGAGTATCATTTTCTATATCTTTGCGGTAATAGGCACGATGTTGTTTGCTGGTGTTGCTCCTGAGTATTTCGGGAATCTCCAACTCTCTCTTCTAACATTGTTTCAGGTTGTGACGTTAGAATCATGGGCAAGTGGTGTAATGAGACCCATCTTTGCTGAAGTTACATGGTCGTGGATTTATTTTGTTGTTTTTATTTTAGTTGGCACATTCATTGTTTTTAACCTCTTTATCGGGGTTATCGTAAACAATGTTGAAAAAGCTAATGAAGAGGAAGAAGAGGCAGACAAAAATGCAGAATTAAAAGAACTCCGACAAGAGGTTGCAGAAATGAAAGCGATGATCCAAACGTTAACAGACAGGAAATAAACGAATAGAAGTGCCAGCACGGAGCTAAGTGCATATCAAGGCCTTCATGTTAGATCATGATAGTGAAAGAGGAGTTCCATTCTTAAGAAATGGAACTCCTCTTTTACTAATTAAGTATTCTATTGAACGGTTTCTTCAGCTCCACCAAAAAATTCATGATACAATTCAACAACTGTTCGGTCTGCATCAGAAGCATGAATACCTAAGATCAAACTAACTTCAGAAGACCCTTGGTTAATCATTTCAATGTTTACATTTGCTCTAGTCAAAGCTGCTGTTGCACGTGAGGATATCCCAATTGTATTGTGCATTCCTTCTCCCACAATCATAACCATGGCAAAATCCCGCTCAACATATACATCATCGACTTGTAACTCCTCTTGAATTCTAGCAACAACTCGCTCCTCAATTTCTTCTGTTAATTGCTCTTGGCGAAGGATTACAGATGTATCATCGATTCCTGATGGCATATGCTCATAAGACAACCCTTCGTCTTCTAAAATGTGTAGCAATTTCCGACCAAACCCTACTTCCCTATTCATTAAATATTTACGAACATAAATTGTTGCAAACCCTTCATCTGCAGCTATGCCTATAACTGGATTCATAAAGTATTCTCGTTCAGCAATAATCATTGTTCCAGACGAGGAAGGATTGTTTGTATTCTTTACACAAACAGGAATTCCATTTCTGAATGCTGGAAATAAAGCTTCGTCATGAAACACGGAAAAACCTGCATAAGACAACTCACGCATTTCCCGGTACGTCATTTTTTTAATTTTCACAGGGTTATCAATAATATTTGGATTGGCAGCAAAAACGGAATCCACATCTGTAAAGTTCTCATATAAATCTGCTTTAACGCCTGCAGCTAAAATCGAACCAGTAATATCTGAACCCCCTCTTGAAAAAGTAACGAGCGATCCTTCTTTTGAATAGCCAAAAAATCCTGGAAACACAATAATCTCGTCACGATCACGTAAAGCTTTCAGATGCTCATATGCTTCTGGTAAGACTTGTGCATTCCCTGGTTCATCACTAACAAAAAGACCAGCATCTTCTGGATTTAAATATGTAGCATTTAATCCAATGCTTTGGAAATAGGCAGCAATTAATTTAGCATTGTTATCTTCCCCACTTGCCTTAATTAAGTCCATGCACGCCCCAGGACGATTTCGATCAAACTGCAGTCGCTCTCGCAAATCAGCCTCAATCGTTGCAACGATTTCCTTTCCAAGACCTAACCCTTCTGCAATGTCCTCATAACGATTCAATACGGCTTGTAATTCATTTTCTGTATCTTCACCTTTTAAGAGCGTTTCCCCAAGTTGGATAAGAAGGTCGGTTACTTTTGTATCATCACTGCTTCTTTTTCCTGGTGCGGAAACGACAATAATTTTCCTTTCTTTATCTTCTGCTACAATGGAAGCTACCTTTTTAATTTGCTCCGCACTTGCGACTGATGTTCCCCCAAATTTCGCTACCTTCATCTTATGTCTCCAGCTCCCTTATTCTTCATTTCTCTCTTCATCTGTAAGTTTTTTGAACATTCCCAATATAGCATAATCAACTAGGTTCTGCAAAACGATTCTTACACGTTATAAGCTTACATACTCTCCTGAATCTTCCTGAGTAATTCTCACCACATTGTTCCATACAATCCTCCTTGATTCTTGGCAATGGCTCCCATTCCCTTAAAATCGCTTTTAGTCAGATCCATACTCTGTTCTGATATACCGTCTTTTTACCAAGCATTAGCCCGTTCAACCTTTTCTTGAGTACAAAAAGAGAGTAGGTGAATGTAATCTCCCCTACTCTAAAGTGGTTCATCTTCAATTTGTACATAATACAAAAATAGATGTTCATATTCATCATTTTGCTGGATAGCTTCTTCGTAATTAAGCGTTCTTAAATGTTCTGACTCTACATTTTCAACAAAGTAGGCAGTATATACCTTCTCTCCTATAGGAACATCATCAAATTGATCCAACAAATACCCCCAAGAAGAGGCACCTCGTTTTACCCCTTCTCGATTGAATGAATAGCCTGTTGATCCTGCACTCCCACTATCAAACAGAACTTTGAGCGTCCCAGAAAAGGTGAGATCTTCACCTTCTTCCAAAGAGTCAAGAGTAAATAGAAATCTAGCTCGTTCGTCTTTTCCTTCTAATTCTGGATGATTTGCACCGATTTTCATACCACCCATACTATCGATAAGTTCACCATAATGATAATAATCGACACCTATTTCGACTGATTGAAACTGTTTCAGCCGATCTTGAAATTCAAAATAATAAATTTGATCAGCCAGCAAAGAAAACATCACTTCTTCATTTTCGGATAAAGTGATCTCCTTCATTACCTTCTCATTTCGATCAATTGAAGAAGAAATAAGCGAATCACAACCAGCTAAAAGCAAAATACTCATAAGACTAGCTATCCATTTCCTCAATTCCACCACTCACTCTCATTATTGAAAAATACCTATTAAAAATGGTTTGGTTTCTTTCAACTGCTCCTCTGTGCAAGAGGATTCACTTACATATTCAAGCTCTTGTGCAAACTTTAATGTCGTCTCTTCTAGATTATTTGTTAGATCAGCTTGATCAAAGCATGCTGGTGCACTGTACACTTTATTTGTATGATCTAAAATAACTCTTGTATCATCAGGTGCTGTGACCGTTATTGGCACTACCAAACCAATGATAAGTAGCAATCCTGCTAATGTTATCCAAAGAATTGTCCCTTTTTTCATTCTATACCTTCTTTCCACTCTTTACCTTCTAATCTCTTTGTAGAAAAAAATCGATTTTCTTGTTTCCTTTTCCCTTTGTAGTGTAATATGGAGTAAGCATAACCCGCAACTATTTTTCATCATCCTATGTTAGTTGTGGATATTTTCATATGCTAGAATTTTTCCTTCTAGTTGTTCTTGAACAGCTAGAAAACAATGAGTCGAAATCATTGTTTAAGCACGCATAGAAAATAGAATTAATCTTCAGGAGTGATAAATAAGATGAAACGTTCTTTACCCCCTAAGGCCGAGCGTCATCGTCATTTTGGTACTGTTGATCCCGTTATAGGAACGAAACCAACAGACAAAGAGAAGATGCCAGACCTTCAAAATAAACCAGATGATTTTTACTTTCCTATCCAGCAAGTAGGAATTTCTGATGTAAAATACCCTGTCATGATTGAATCAGAATTAGCACCAACAACACAAACAACAACAGCAACATTCGCTTTAACAACGAGCTTAGAACAAGACTTTAAAGGAATAAATATGAGTCGCCTAACGGAGCAACTTCATCTATTTTTCCAATCTCATTTGCTAACCGATCAAACATTACGTGAATTTACTGCTATTCTTGCTCGTGAAATGAAACAAAAAGCAGCGAACGTACGCGTAACGTTTCCATGGTTTTTTACAAAGACAAGCCCAGCCATGCAAAAAGAAGGAATGGCCCATGCTGATATCACATATGATGTTTCATTTGATGAGGACCAAGGCTATACTTCTATTATAACACTCACAGGAGCTGTGACGACTCTTTGTCCATGCTCAAAAGAAATTAGTGAATACAGCGCCCACAATCAACGAAGTTTCGTCACAATGACTGTAACAGTAGATGATGCATTTGAGGCGGATTGGAAAGCAGTTCTGTTAGAAGCTGCCGAAAGCAATGCAAGCTCTATTCTTTTCCCAGTGTTAAAGCGTCCTGATGAAAAGGCCGTTACTGAGCGTGCGTATGAAAATCCACGCTTTGTTGAAGATCTTGTTCGTCTTGTTGCAGCTGATTTATATGAACATGAAGCCATTCGTTCATTTGAAGTTCAGTGTCGTAATGAAGAATCTATTCACCAGCACGATGCCATTGCGAAACTTTCTTTTACGAAATAAATAAAAAGGGAGAACCATTTAGCGTTTAACAATGGTTCTCCTTTTTTTATGCTTGATCGATTAATTCACGCAAGAGCTGTTCGCGATTCGGATCTTGCAAAAAGTATGGCATAGCACATTGCCGTAGAATTTGCTTCCGAATACTTTGCTCTAACCCACTACTATGTACTTGTTTTCTTGCATGCTCTAAAAATAGCAAATCTTCCTCAATGGAATCAGGAATAACCTTACTTATTTTATCCATCAGTTTCTTTCCATACGTCGGGCTAGCTCCACTAGTGGATACAGAAACAGACAAATGGCCTCTTTGAACAGTCATCGGGAAGTGAAAATCACTTAGATTAGCATGATCAGCAAAGTAAACGAGTTGAAATGGCCCTCTCTGCTGATAAAGGGATAGATGAAGTGCTGAGTCATTTGTCATAAAAAACAGCAAGTCTTCATTAAATGTTGATTTGTGGTCCACCATTGTTTTTTCCCATCTAAATCGAGGCTCATTCAAATAGCATTCTAAAGTTGGATGAAGCGTTGGTGCATAAACAACTATTTGACTGATGCCTGCCTCAAGTAATTTAGGAATCTGTCGAGTTGCTACCTTCCCAGCTCCAATAACAGCTGCCTTTTTCCCAGTTAGCTTCAGTATAATCGGAAGATAACTCACGCTTTTCCACCCGACGTTTGCTTAGACCTTGTACGCAAATAACAAGTGTCACAATTTATTTTTACATCCTCATCTAATACTTCTTGTACACGTTGTCCTAAAATGGTAATTAACTGATCGTCAAAACCTAAATAATCACATAAAATAAAATCTTTATTTGTTTGTTTAGACCACTGATCTAATTGCTTTTGCAAGCCTTTCATTAACACACCAGTAAATAACAAATAAGGCACGACATACACAATTTTATTTGGCAAACGGTTCATTCGTTCTAATCCCTCGTCGACATTTGGCCTTGTAGCGGCTAGAAAGCAAACATCGACTTCATTTACTGGAGTATATTCCCAAAGAAGTCGAGCAACCTTCATTAAGTCACTCGTCTGATCAGGATCACTGCTCCCCCTTCCAACTAATAGAATGGAAACCGGTTGACGCTCTTCGTACCTGGGGCGTTCATTCGCAAAGTCAAAACCAACAGCTCTTAATCGATCTTGAATAATGTCAATCACTGTTAACTCAATTCCAATAGGGCGTCCATAAGAGAACGCGATATGAGGATACATTGCCTTCATCTTATCAATTTCTTCAGGGATATCAACTTTCGCATGCATAGCTGTCAATAAAAGCAAGGGAACAACGGCAATTTTCGTTGCGCCTTGCTCAACACAGGATTGCACTCCTTCTTTGATCGTCGGCTCAGCTAACTCAAGAAAACAGCATTCCTGAATGTTTACATCTGCGTGTTCTTTTTTTGCTTTATTAACAAAAGAAAGAAGCTCCTCGTTCCCAGCTTGAACACGACTTCCATGCCCAACATATAAGATTGCTTGCATTGGATCACCTACTTTGTTTTACATTGGATTTTAACATGTCTACTAACTCTTCCTTGGATGGTTTTTGTAACATATGTTGAACTTCATACCCTAATTCAATTGCAGCTTTAGCTGTTTCAGGTCCAAAACAAATCACTTCAGCTCGTTTTGATAATGTTTCGGGCGTTTCCTGACATGCTAAAATTTGCTCTGTCACCATTCTCACTGCTTCTGCACTTGGAAAAACGATCGTATCCACTCGATCCTCATCTAGAATACGTTGGCAAGTAAAATTAGACTGTTCAATAACCTCATCTGTATGAGACACGAAAAAGTCATGTTCACTATAAAGGTCATACCGTTTTCTCTCACGCGTTTCCCAATTTTTAGAAGCGATAACAAGTCTACGATCCGATTCAATCATTTCATGGACTCCAAACCCTAGACAAGCAAACGATTCAATGGCTTTTATTGATTTTTTCGATGCACCATAAAAACGTGCATGAATAGACCTAATGTCAATTCGTTTATTCCTAAGCTGCGCAAAGAACCAATCGACTGATTTCGGTGAATGAAAAATAATTTGATCGTACTGCTCGAAGGAGATATCCGCATCTAATTGATCCTCCTTTGTTAAAAGTCGAGGATACTCAAATACATCCGCCCCTAATTTTGTCAGTTCACTTGCTATTTCACTTGGTCCTTCCGTTGTCCTTCCAAATAAAATATGTTTTCCGAAAAGGGGCTGTCGCTCAAACCAACTTTCTTTCGTTCGAAGTTTAGCTACTTCGCCTACTAACGTAATAGCAGGATTCGAGAAACTTTCTTTTTGAACAAGTTCTGCAATTGTAGCAAGGTCACCAGTCAACGTTTTTTGTCTTCCTACCGTTCCCCACTGTACAAGTAATACAGGTGTTTTCGGACTTCGCCCATGTTCAATCAGCTGCTCACATATATATGGTAAATTTTTTACACCCATATAAAAAGCAATCGTATCTACTCCAGTCGCTAGCCCTTTCCAATCAATAATTGGTTGTCCAGCAGGCGATTTATCATGCCCTGTTACCACGGCAAATGATGCTCCATGATCTCGATGCGTTACCGGTACACCGGCATAAGTAGCGGCCCCAATTCCAGCAGTAATTCCTGGTACAATCTCATAGGAAACACCGGCTTCTTCAAGTGCAGCTGCCTCTTCTCCCACTCGTCCAAATACACTTGGATCTCCACCTTTTAACCGAGCTACTCGCTTACCTTCTAGTGCATACTTCACAAGCAAATCATTAATAGCTTCTTGTCTAAGTAAGTGCCGATCGGGAAGTTTCCCACAATAAACTAATTCTGCTCCCGGCTTCGTAGTCTCAAGCAGTAGAGGGTTTACAAGACGGTCATATAAAACAACATCGGCTTTTTCCAAACATTGTTGCCCTTTCACTGTCATTAGACGAACATCACCTGGGCCTGCACCAATTAAATATACATATCCTTTATACATGATCATTTCTCCTTTTATCTCTCTGTAAATCTAGATCATTTCATTCCCGACTTTTTTTATATGTTTTATCAATTATATTATATAGTAGGCTTGACCTCAATTAAAATAAATTCATGTTAGTCTTACTTCACTTTTAATCTTCCACTTTATGTTAAATCCCAATAATCAATGTCAGATTATCTAACATTTCCTGTCACTTACCACATAATAGTGTGATATGATGGTAAAAAGATCTGAACATTCTAACTTAATAAGGGGTGGAATGGGTGTCAACATATAAAGATAAAAAAGTAATTACAATTGGAATTGTCAGTGAACTTACCGGTCTTTCTGAGAGAAAAATTCGTTATTATGAAGAGAGAAAACTCATTTATCCAGAAAGATCAAAAGGCGGAACACGAAAATATTCATTTCTAGACGTTGAGCGATTATTAGATATTGCCAATAAAATGGAAGATGGCATGCAAACATTTGAGATTCGGAAAATGGAACAGAAACAATTGCAGAAAAAAGAAGTACGCGATCGTATGCTTCGCGGACAACTTAACGCCGCATTTAATATTCGTAAGTAAACCATATATAACGAGCAATCGTTATATATGGTTTTTTTTGACCTTTTTTCAATAGCTTATCTTTATTTTATCTTTTTATCATAGAACGTAAAGTCCTTTGACAAACTAACAAAAACAAAGTGATGAGAAAAGGTGGTTAACCATGCAATTACGGTTCGTAGTTCGTACTTTCTTAAGTATAGCCTTACTATTAACAGCATTCATTCCTACATCATTTGCAAACGAGAATGAACAAGTTGCTATCATTATTGATGACTTCGGGGGGGATGTGAGAGGAGTTCAATCTTTCTTAGATGGAAATATTCCTGTTACCGTTGCAGTTATGCCATTTATGGAGCAATCAACCGAACAAGCTAAGCTTGCTCACAATGCAGGTCTAGAAGTTATAATTCACATGCCCATGGAACCTAAAAAGGGGAAAGCCTCTTGGCTTGGACCAAATGCCATAACAAGCGACTTGTCGGATAAAGAAATACAAAAAAGAGTATTAGCCGCTATTGAGAATGTTCCTTTTGCAAAAGGGATTAATAACCATATGGGTTCTAAAATTGTAGAAGATGAACGAATTATTCGTATTATTTTAGAGATAGCTAAACAAAAGGGTCTTTACATTATTGATAGTGGAACAAGTTCTTCCTCGGTCATTCCTAAGTTGGCAAAAGAAATGGACATCCCTTACGCAACAAGAGATATTTTCATCGACGATACTCATTCTTCAAAAGCACACGTTATGAAGCAAATGTCGTCATTACTAAAAATAGCAAAGACAAATAAAAAAGCGATTGCAATAGGGCATGTAGGAATCAATGGACACAAGACTTTTGAAGGTATTTTAACAACCCTTCCATCTTTTACAAAAGAACGAGTAAAGATTGTTCCAGCATCCCATCTTTTAGAAACAAACATAGAAAAAGATCCTATGCATTTTTGGCAGCCTAAAGAAATGGAGGATGAAGATGAAAACACTTACCCAGCACCAAGCAAGTGAAACATTTACAGCCAAAGATCAATCAAAAATTATCCTTCGCCCTGCACAAAAACATGATGCGAAAGATATTATCTATTCTGTTACCTCTATCATTAATCAAGGAACATATATCCAAAAAGAACGAGTTCGAACCATTCAAGAGGAAGAAGCATTTATCAAGGAAATGAAAGAGGCTGGCAATATGTACATCGTCATTGAAGTGAATGGAGCAGCTCGAGGTATTGCGAGAGTTCTCCGTGGAGAACTTCAAATGAAACATCATACTGGCCTATTCCGAACATGGCTTCATGAAGAAGCTCAAGGGAAAGGAATTGGGAAAAAGGTGATGGAATACACGCTTGCTTGGTGTAAACGAGAACAGTTGCATAAGTTGTGCCTTACTGTTTTCTCATCAAATAAAGTAGCTACGCACTTATATGAAAAAGCTGGATTCGTCATTGAAGGCATACAAAAAGAACAAGCCTATCTTAATGGGACGTATGACGACGAGATATGGATGGCTTATTTCTTTAATCGTAATAGAAAGGAGGATTCATTGTAATGTTATGGAGAATGGCAAAATCAGTGTTAATCGTCGGGCTCGTCGGTATCGGGCTAGCCATTATTGGAAGAGCTCTTATTGACGACAATGGGTATACAATTCAATCCAAAAAGATTCCAGAGGATTTAGAAGTCTCTGCTATGAATCACTTAATGGCAGAAGATCTATCTATGACCACATCAATGTTTTTAAAGCAGCTCTCCTCTCAAATGCAAAGATGGGCAAATCAAGACTTAGAGGATCAAGAATTACAAACTAAGTTTAAAGAAGAAGTAAGAGAACATCCTCATTTTCACGGTTTTGCTATACTAGAAAACGAAAAGGTTATCAGCCAAGTTGGTCAAATTGAACGAATGGATGTAACAAAGCTAACGCACCGTCATATGAAAAGTAACTTTTCTGACCCTTATTCAATTGATGGAAAGCAATACATGTTAATGGGGGAAACACTTGAAGATGGTCGAACGGTATTAGGAGAAATTGATTTATCTTTTGTGAAATCCTTCGTAAAAGGCCTTGCTTCTGTAGCCGATGCAACTGGAACCTTTTTTGTTTCGGGCGCAGACCCAGAGGTCGAATGGGAAACAACTGAAGATATCCCTGAAAATTTAGAAGCTGAAACCGTACCAGAATTAGGTTGGCAAATCGTTGTTCATTCTGATAATCATAAACCAGAACAATTTCAACAGCCTTTCTATGAGAAACAAGCTGTAATAAAATTTAAAAAACGCGAAGTTGCGTCAACGTGGTTTACTGAAAATCAAGATTTGCTCGTTCTAGAAGATAACAATCCGTTGTTTGTGGTTGAATCCAAAACGGAATCGACCGAACAGTTAATCCAACGATTACGCAAGGAATATGATTTAGCGATTGCAGAACCAAATTATAAAATATCGAAACAAGTTATTCTTTTTTCTACAGATCCAAATGAAAGAAGACACACTCCTCCAAGGCAAACCACTAGAGAACAAAACAGAAGCCGTGCCGGAGATGAAGAGGACCAACATAATGTGTTAACAACTAAACCGAATGATGAATTTTTTGAACCATATCAGTGGAACTTAGATCAAATTGAGATAGATGAAGGGTGGAACTTGTCAGGAGGTCAAGGGATAAAAATTGCCGTATTAGACACCGGCGTTGATCCTAATCACCTTGATATTGCCGAGAAGTTAGGACCGGGATACAACTCGTTTGATGATTCATCCGATTTCTCTGATGCACATGGACATGGAACTCACGTTGCGGGTGTTGCCGCTGCGTTAACAAACAATGTAACAGGGATAGCTGGTGTGTCTTGGGATAGCACAATTTTGCCTGTTAAAGTATTAAACGATGAAGGAGAAGGCTCATCATTTGAAGTCGCTAAAGGGATATACTGGGCTGTTGAACAAGGGGCAGATGTGATTAACATGAGCCTTGGTGATTACTACTCGTCTGATTTGTTACATGATGCCATTCGTTATGCATATGAACAAGATGTTGTTTTAATTGCCGCATCTGGAAATGACAATGTCGAAGACCCTATGTATCCAGCTCAATATGAAGAAGTATTCACTGTTGCTGCAGTGGATGAAGCAAAAAACCGTGCATTCTTTTCCAATTACGGAGAACATGTTGATATTTCCGCTCCGGGTGAGCATATTCCAAGCTTGTTTCCTGACAACAACTATGTAGTCATGTCAGGGACATCAATGGCGGCTCCACATGTCGCTGGCTTGGCTGGGCTCATTCGCTCTCTACGCCCTGATTTAACCAATGAGGAAGTATATGAAGTGATGCGGTCAACAGCTAAAGACCTCGGTACCGATGGACGTGACCCTTACTATGGATATGGCGAAATCGATATAGCGGCCGCGTTAAAATCCATAGCCAATTAACAAACTAGAACTAGTCCATATTGCGTTACCAATGTTAAGGAGGGAGTCTGACCCTTCCTTTCCTTTTTTACACCCAAAAACTTTAGTAGCTAAATGACAAAAGTCAGACCCTCTCTGCAATCGACCGCTTTTTAATACGGTGAAGATCAACAGAGGGGTCTGACTCCTAAATATGTTTTTATAAAATATTCTTGTCTTTTAAGTAAGCTACTATTACATTGACTGACTCTTCGACAGTCTGCTTATCCGACTCTACGATGATTTCTGGAGCATCAGGCTCCTCATAAGGCGAACTAATTCCTGTAAATTCAGGAATTTCTCCAGCACGAGCTTTTTTATAAAGCCCCTTTGGATCACGTTCTTCACAAGTCTCCAAAGAACAACGCACGTAAACCTCAATAAATTCTCCTTCTTCCACTAAGTCACGAATACGATCGCGGTCTTCTTTAAAAGGAGAAATAAAGGCCGTACAAACGATCGTTCCTGCATCAACAAAAAGCTTGGCCACCTCGCCGATTCTTCTTATGTTTTCTTTTCGATCCTCATCACTAAAGCCAAGACCTTTATTTAAACCATGACGTACATTATCTCCATCTAAAACATAGCTGTTTTTTCCTTCCAAGAACAGCTGATGTTCTAATGCGTTAGCTAATGTTGACTTCCCAGCACCCGATAGCCCTGTAAACCATAATATCGCGCTTTTATGACCGTTTCGCTCTTGGCGTTCTTCTTTCTTGATTGTTGTCTCATGCCAAACAATATTGTGACCTGCCATCATTTCTCCCCCTCTAAAAACTTCTAATATTTATCTTTTATAAGACCTCTGCCCCACCCAATTAATTGGTGCTCTAGTTGTTGTAATGAACTAGTCACATATTAAGCTCAGCGAGAATGATGGAGAATTCGACAGCGATGGAAGTCAGAATCATCCCCATTCCCACTCGTTCTACTTAAGCGTGCACTTTCTGCATTCCACGAATTAGCACTTCAACTACTTCCTTACGGCTGAATTCTGGCGGTGGTACGACACCTTCAGATAACATTTGACGAACTTTAGTTCCAGAAAGAACCACATGATCTTCTTTTCCATGAGGACATGTTTTCGTTGAAGCCATGTTACCACACGCTTTACAGAAAAAGCTATGTTCAAAGAATAGCGGGCTAATCGCTAATTCACCTTCTTCAAATTCAGAGAAGATCAATTGCGCATCATACGTACCATAATAGTCACCAACACCAGCGTGATCGCGACCAACAATAAAATGTGTACAACCGTAGTTTTGACGAACAATCGCGTGGAAAATGGCTTCACGTGGACCAGCATAACGCATTGCCGCAGGGAATACCGCTAAAAATACACGATCTCTTGGATAGTACTTATCAAGTAACACTTCATAACTTTCCATTCGAACATTAGCTGGAATATCATCTGATTTGGTCTCACCAACTAATGGATTTAAAAATAGACCGTCAACAATCTCAAGAGCTGATTTTTGTATATACTCATGTGCACGGTGAACTGGATTACGAGTCTGGAACCCGACAATTCGCTTCCAGCCTAATTCCTCAAATTTCGCTCTTGTTTCTTTTGGGTCTAAATAATACGTCTCAAAACGATCATGCTGCACACGTTTAATCAACGTAATTTCTCCACCGACATAAACATTTGGACGTTCAAACATTTTTTTCACGCCTGGATGAGCATCATCACTTGCTCGGTATACGTTGCTAGCCTCGACTTTTTTATCTGGTGTAAAAATGTCAGCAATTTCAATGACACCATAAACCTCACCATTAAATACTAACTTCACCTTTTCACCAACAGTAAGAGTGGCTGCCTTTTCTTCTAAAACTGGCAACGTAACAGGAATACTCCAAACCGTTCCATTCGCTAAGCGCATGTTGTGTACGACTGATTCATAGTCTTCTTTTCCTAAAAATCCCGTTAATGGGCTAAATGCACCAATTCCTATTAGTTCTAGATCTGACAGAGAAAACGAATCTAGTTCAATTTCTTTCGTTAGAGCTGATGTGTCATAAGATTGGTCAAAACGATCAATTAGTGTTCCTCCATGTGCTTGAATCATGTAACATCTTCCTTTCTAGTTCCGTTATTATTTGTGTAATCCACATTCTGTTTTTGCTAAATTGGCCCAGCGTCCACTTCGAGGATCTTCGCCTTTTGCAACTGGCTTGGTACAATATTCACAACCAATACTTGGGTAACTTTTATCATGTAATTCGTTATAATCCAATTGATGAAGTTTCACATACATCCAAATCTCTTCTTCCTTCCAATGAATTAATGGGCAGATTTTAATGGACTTGAATCGGTTATCTCGATTGACAAACTGTGTATTGGCACGTGTTGGAGACTGTTCTCTTCGCAAACCTGAAATCCATGCATCATAACGGCTTAACTCCCTCTCAAGAGGAACCATTTTTCGAATATTACAGCAAGCATCAGGGTCACGCTCCCAAAGGCGATCTCCATGTTGTTGTTTTTGTTCTTCCGGCGTAAGGTCTGGTTTTGCTAGCTCAATATTTAAGCTAGGATAACGTTTTTTCACTTTATCAATTAAGTGATAAGTTTCTTTGAAATGAAAATCGGTATCGAGAAAAACAATCGTGGCATCTTTTTTTACTTTGCTTATCAAGTCAATTAATACCATTCCTTCGACACCGAAACTACAGGAGTAAACTAAGTTCTCTCCAAATTCACGATATGCCCATTTTAGAACTTCTAACGAATCCTTATGTTCTAACTCCTTGTTCAACCTTTCATAATCCTCATTGATTAACGCTTGATAGTTAATATCCATACACTCACCCCTCTTTGAAACATAAAAAACGACGAAGATTAAGTAATCCTAATCAAACGTCGCCTCTAGTTTTCTAGTCAGCACGCCTTATTTAATTCGTACTTTTTCATTTTTCTCCAGTTGAATAACTTTTCCATCTTGAACGATTAACGTTACAGAGCCATATTTCAGACCATCTAATAGCTCTTGTAGTTGTTTACTTATTCGTTGGAATTCCTGTTGACTTCCCATCGTAACCTTAACCTCCCTCAATTACCGTTATTTAAAACGAGGAAGTTTAATTCCTTGTAATTTGATATGATTTATTAGTTTAATAGTATTCTATCCAGCATTCCAAAAAAAGTCAAGATGATATCCGCCTAAAAAGAAGACAAAAAAAATAAGGAGTATCACATTAAAGGGGAAGTTTCCCTTTTTCAGTGTTCTCCTTATTTTTTAAGGTTGTGTAATAGTCCCTGTCACATCTTCAATATTAACGGCTCCGCCCCGACTTTCCAAAATTTCTACATCACCATTTACGCCTACAATGTTAATGTTACCTGAACCACTTCTAATCAGAACATCTCCAATATGATCCTGAAAATCAACATGCCCTGACCCCGCTATAAGTTTCAATTGACCCGATGATCCGGAAATATTTGTTGTTCCTGCATTGTTATTAATCGAAATGGCTCCACGTACATTTTCTAACGTCACATGCCCTGCTCCGTCAGTAATCTCAACATCCCCTTCAATATCTTGTAACGTAAGGTTGTTAGACCCATGTTGTAATTTTATATCCGACTTCATTGATAAGATTTTTAATTGACCTTCATTTTGTCGATAAGCTAAAGGTAAGTGATCTGGCACTTCGATCTCTAAATGAACAAAGCCTTGTTCAATATCTGTTCCACGTTTCACAGAGGTGCGTAGCTCTCCGTTTCCCTCTCTCGCTTCCAAAACGAGTGAAGTGTTATTTTCACTAAATCTTTTAGCCTGTTCAATGTCTTGATCACTCATGGCTGCAAACGTCGCTGTTACTTGAATTTGCTCAAGCCCTTCAACACCCGTAATGGTCACATCTCCTTCATCTTGATCAATGACAAGAGCCTCTAATCCCTCTGAATCCAATGTGAAAATTTCTTCATTCTCATACGTTACAATATTACACCCTGTCATAACAAAAATTGCCAAGACAAGTAGTCCTGCACTTACTATTTTGTTCATTCTCTTCTCTCCTGTCTATTATGCATGCCAGTTTCCAAGTTAAGTGTACAGAATGTTCCGGGCACAAGCCAATAATTATAAACAGAAAGTACGATTATTCACGATTTAGTCACTTTTTCAAAAATGGAATGACTTCAGCTGGGGGTTTAACAATGGAAATATATTCAATTTTATAACCTTCTTTTTTCCTTTTGAGAAATGTTGATTTAGAAATCGGTCGAGCTCTAGACCACCCTAATGAATCAATGTTTTCCCAAGAGTCATATGTAATTAATTCTTTTTTATAATAATAGTCATTTCCGGATGGATATGACTCACAAATGTATTTTACCGTCTGTTTTGAATGCATATATAGCCACCCCTTTGGCTATTAGCTTTCCCCAGATTAAAACAAGTTAAAACTACTGGTTAGAGTTTATGATTGTAATTGATTCATGCTAAACTAAGAAAGTAAAATTGGAATGTTCTATTATTTAAATGCGATCATTTTCCTTGTCGTAACTCATTTTTAATGGCAGACTCACGTCCTTTAAATAGCACTTGTAAAATGGGCCTGGTAACACAACTCGGCACTTTTGCTTTAAAATTAACCACATCTTCCATAATTGTGTGTGCACCAAATTTAGTAAAGTTGTGCAGATGGCTCCATTCCGTAAATGGAAAAGGGAGATCTTCGCCCTGATCTAGAAAGCAACTTAGATGATCTACCTTACTTATCCGCGAAGTCCAGTTTACACTTAACAAAGCAACTTGAAGCTTCAGGTGAATTATATTTCCCTCAACGGTTTCTGGGTTGGATAAAATGGTTACCTTAGGAAAAGTTGTAATCTTAGCTAAATTGTCTGCAGTAGAAAAAAAGGCCCATACTTGTTCAATTGGTGCATCAATTATTGTTCTATATGTAAATACAAGTGAACCCATGGCAAGTACCCACCACCTTTAGCAAATTTACTATCATTTTAAGAGGGATTATCTATGGTAAAAGAAGATTTCATTTTTTATTTTGGTTATTCTTTTGGCAGTTATGCTACTAGCAGTCAGCTTTATGATTATTCCCAGTTATTTTTGGATTCTTTTTCCTTTTTCACTTTTTTCGTTATCTATTTACAGTTGGACATTTGAGAAGCCACAAGTAAAGAAACTCCATATCTTACATTGGCTACTCTCACTATCAAGTGGCCTCTTTCTTTATCTCCTTTTTGCTTTTGGAAAATGGTTTATAGAGATATCCGACATTCCACTAATGAACCAACTGCAAGCCCTTTATGAATTAGTTAAGCCGAGTGATTTGCTTCATTATATTTGGCTATTTATTGTAGTCATCCCTGGGGAAGAATGGTTTTGGCGGGGGTTTATTGTGGAGCGAGTCAGCAAAAAAACAACGATGTATAAAGCGGCTTTTTCGGTACGCTTTTATACGGAGGAGCACATCTTATGACCGGAAGTCTCCTGTTAGTACTAGCTGCTCTATTTGGAGGCTTACTTTGGTCCATTCTATATTTGAAGACAAGAAACATTCTTGTCCCGATTATTTCCCACATTTTTTTCGATATTCTTTTGCTAATCGTTTTTCCTTTAGTATAAAAAGATGACTCAATCCCTAGGTGTTATTGAGCCATCTTACGCATAGATATTTACTAACAGTCCTTTAATCTCCCCAACCATATTTAGAATATCTAACCCTTTTTTCTCCTTTTGAAGTACCGCATCTGTTAAGTCTAACAACTTCCGATCAACTTCTTGAACAATTTTATAAATCTTCGTTCGCCCTCTGCGGTTAAATCCTCGACGCTCTTCTAAACTTAAACCAAATTGAACAGCATCTTCCATAAATTCTTTGACAAGTGCCTTGTATTTGCGCAACTCATCGACAGTTCTCGTTTCGGAAAGGACTTTTCCTTGATCGTCAATTTTACTCATGAGTTGCGAGAGCCGTTCATAAGCTTTTTCATCTCGTTGTTTGCCCATTACTTCTTGAAAGGACACCTTTGCCTCGGGCCCCGTCTTCTTTGGTTCTAAACGCCCCAGTCCTGTTTTGGCTATACGTTGCACATCCATAATAAACCTACTTTCTAAGCGAGTCTCATGTTTGTAGTTTACCACAAATTCCTTAGAAAATGAGGTGTCTCATTAGGCAAACAATCCCTATGAGGCACCTCTAAAAAAATATTATTGTAACAATTGTAAAACACCTTGTGGCAATTGATTTGCTTGAGCAAGCATTGCCGTTGCTGATTGATTCAAGATGTTGTTACGAGTAAATTCAGTCATTTCAAGTGCCATATCAGCATCACGAATTCGTGATTCAGCAGCTGTTAAATTTTCGTGAGTGACTTGTAAGTTGTTAATCGTATGTTCAAGACGATTTTGAATCGCACCAAGAGTGGAACGCTGACCTGATACGGTTTTGATAGCAGCGTCTAGTAAATCAATTGCTTCTACAGCACCATCTCTATCAGTTACACTTATATTGTTAATACCTAACTCGGTACTATCCATTTTTGAGATATCAAAATCGACGCTTTGATCACCGTTGGCACCGATTTGGAAAAACAATGTCAAATTCCCAGCACCACCATCTCCATTTAACAAATTTAATGTATTAAACTCCGTTTTCTCAGAAATATCATCAATTTCCTCAATCAACTGAGAAATTTCTTTATTAATTTCAACACGATCATCGTCTGTATTCGTATCATTCGCTGCTTGAACGGCTAGTTCTCGCATACGCTGAAGCATTGAGTGAACCTCTTGCATCGCTCCCTCCGCTGTTTGCATAAGTGAAATACCATCTAGCGCATTTCTTTCAGCCATTTTTAACCCACGAATTTGTGAACGCATTTTTTCTGATATTGCGAGTCCTGCAGCATCATCTGCAGCGCGGTTAATACGTAGACCTGAAGATAGCTTTTCTAAATTTTTTGACGTACTTGCTTGGTTTTGGTACAAATTACGGTAAGAGTTTAATGCTTGGATGTTGTTATTAATTTTCATGTGATTTTATCCCTTCATTTCTCATAGAGTGAATTGGTTTCATACACGTTTACCTTGGCCGTTGTTCTTTTTGCCATTGAATTCGGTTTCGTTTTCATTGATTCATTCCATGATGACATAATTTCAGTTAACAGATGAATAACCTCATTGATGATTTTCTTGTCTTTTTTTATATTAGCTTCAACTAAACGGTCAGCCATATAGTTATAAATTTGTTCAAGTTGATCTGCAATAATTCCAGCACCATAGTTTAATCCTGCACCTAAACGGTGAACAATGTCACTTGCCAACTTTAGCTTTTCATTAGCCTGAATAAAGTCCTTTTGATCAATAAAAATGATCGCATTTTCTAAATTCGTTACGCATGCTTCGTACAGCAATGCGGTCAGCTCTTGAGGAGATTTTTGATAAAGTGTCTCGTTCGTAAGGCTTGTGGTCAAGCGTTCCACCTCCATATTGTCCATTCTTCCATATACTTAATATCGGATCTTGTCGAATATAGTTTAATAGTTTTTTTCCATTTCCTCGATCAAAAGTAAAATCTCTGCCATAACAGAATAAAGTTGTGGTGGAATGTTATCCCCCAAGTCCATATCAAGTAAATTTTCAACTAGCTTCGCATCTTCTTGCATATGAACATTGTTTTTCTTGGCTAACTCCATAATTTGTGTAGCAACTTGTCCTTTCCCTTGTGCTACAACTTTCGGCGCTTCTCCATTCTCATCATATCTAATAACAGCAGCTGTTGGACCATTAATCTTCTTGCGCTGTTTATGATTAAAATGTCTTGTGACCATCATATTTTATAATCAAACCCTTTCTCACCAAACACAGGTTGTTGAGATGTTTCTCGTTCTTCTTTCTTTATCAACTCTTCACCTTTTGACAGTTTACTAAAATTAATACCATTTATTGAATAACCAATCTCAGAAAGCTTTGCGACAGCCATTTCAACAAGAGGGGTCATTTTCTGTTCAAAATCTCCTTTATCATTTTTTAACGTTACAGAAAGGTGCCCTTTTGCGGCTGATACAGCTATCCCAATTTCGCCCATTTTGGGCGTTTCCATTAAAAAGTAAAGACTACAATTCTCCCAATCTACTTGCTCACCTTCATTTCTCGAATTAACAAATACTTGTAAATTCTCTACTTTATCCTCTAATAGCATCGGAAGTTGAAAATACAAACTTTGTAAATTATTTTGTTGATCTGATCTACTTAATAGTTGCTGTCCAGTAATATTGGAGAGCGCTTGACTTGCAAGCTGTTGGACACGAGTACCTTCCTCTTCTCCGCGCGCTAATTGCATTAAAATTGATTTTAAATTTCGATCAGAGGCTTCGTGTTGTTCACGTCCAGAGGCTAATTGCATAGCGATCTCGCTATCACGGTTTAATCCTGCATTTCTGATCATTTCAAACATTGCTCGCGGAGAACCTTCTTGTATAGGTCCACGGACAGTTTCAGCATATTTTGATCCAAAAGATTGATTTGGTGATTGCCATTCACGTAAAACTTGTTCATTTGCTGCGGTATAAAGCTTCACTTTCGTTTCTGATGGTTGGAATTGTAATCTCTCGACCTGCTGCTTCACATCTCGAACAATTTCATTTGCTTCATGATGCTTCCCTTGTGTTAACAATTTTTTTGCTTCAGCTAATTGACTGCTAGCTTGCATCAATTGCCGTTCTGTCTTCATATCCGTTAACAACATCATCTCACTTTTTAAAATCGCATTATCTAAATTTTTTATCGTCGTTTCAAGTAAGGGCTTGGCCTGAGGATGGGCTTGACTTCGAAATTGCTCAATTTGCCGGTTAATCAGGTCTAAATTTCGAGTAATATCTCGTTGAAGTTTCTTAAAGTCGCTTGCCATTTCTGCCATTTTTTCTGTAACCGTTGTAACCGCAATTGACTTACTGGACAGATCCACACTTGTTTGGAGCCCTTCATTTTGTGTATACGTAGTTATCTCTTGTTGCCTTATTTGATTAATTTGCTTAATATCTTCAATTGCATTGGCTACTTCTTGACGAGACTTTAATTCTCTCCCCTGTTGCTGCAGCTCATTTGCTTCGTTAATTGATTGTCTAAATTTATTTTGCTCTTCTTTAGTAAGAGCTTGATGGCCACTTAGTAAAGAATGTACCTTTTTGATAGCACGCTCTAAAGAAGCTTCCCTTTGAAGCGCCGTTTCTGCTTCTTTCGCCACTTCCCCTAAATTACTTACCTGCAAAATTGCATCAGACCTTTGTTTCGATGGAATACTTTGTTCCATTGCATTTAGTGATTGCTGTAATCGATCATGAGCGACATTTTGTAATTGGTTTGCCTGAAGCAATGTTTTAGAAAGCTGTTGGCTTATTTGGACATCTGAATTGGCTATTTGTCTAATAATCATTTCTACTTTTTCGTTCACAGAATGAGATAACCCACCTTGTGCAAGTTGTTGCCGAACCTCCAAAAGAGCTTGGCGTCTTTCTTCATTCTTAATAGAGTGTTCTGTTTGTTGTAAAGCTGCGTTCATACGATCATGAGAAATTCGATCTAGTTGTCTTGATTCAGTTAGTGCGCGGTTAACAGTTCGGCTAGTTTCTCGGTCTATTTGAGGATCGTGCGTAAGCTGTTGCACTCGGTCCGCAGCTCTTTGGATGGATTCACGAGGAATCTCATTTCGTACTTGTGCAATTTGATCAACTATCCGAGATCCATTACCTTCATTTGATTGAGCTTGACCTCGATTCTGAGTCCCTCCTGCAGCATCACTTCTTACCTGCTGTGCAACGCGTTCTAACTGGCCCACCTGATCACGGCTCACTCGTTCATTTTGGGTCAATCTTCCTTCGATTTGTCCACTCGCTTGTTGCACCGTTCTTGCTCCTTGTACATCTTGCCGTCCTTCACGATCAATGGGGGCTCCAGTTTGAGTTGGTTGTTCCACATGTACTCGTTGAACCTGGCTTTCAATTGAATTAATTGCCCTAACTAAACGATCATTCGATACCTGCTGAACTTGATTCGCTTGACGAATTTCACGTATTAGTTGTTCATGTACCGGAGTACGAGCCTCTCCTCTAATCGTCTCAACTCTTTCTCTCGTTGCTTGCGTCAACCCTTGTTGCTCTAACGACATTCGGATATCTCGTAAAGCTTGGCGTTCTGCTGGATTTTTCGTAATTCGCTCGACTTGCAAAAGCGCTTGAGAAATTCGATCGGTCATCACACGGTCTGCTTTCCGTACTTCAGCTAGTACCCGCTCAATCGCCTTGCTAAATTCCGGATCTTTTTGTACCAAATTCGCTAATTGAAGCACTCGATCAGTTGCTTTTTGGACTGACTCACGCTGAATTTCGTTTCGTGTTTGCGCAATTTGATCAGCCACTTGCGATCTATTTCCTGCAGGGATTTCGGTTACTTGTCCTCGTTCTTGAGGTCCTCTTACGTCTCTCTCCATCTGATTAAGAGTCCGAACTATCCGCTCCAGCCCAGCACCCTCTCGGCCTCTGGTAACATCACTTCTTGCCTGCTGTACGACGCGCTCTAATTGATCGGCCTGATCACGGCTCACTCGATTATTTTGGATCAATCTTCTTTCAATTTGCTCACTCACTTGTTCGACCGTTCTTGCCGTTTGGACATCTTGGCGTACTTCGCGAATGCTCGAATTAAGTGTTTGATTTTGACGTTCAATCCGCTCTCTTGCAACAGGCTCTACCTTGAAGTCACGATCTATTTCTTTTGCTAAATCTGTTAATACATTATGGACCGGCCGACCATGTAAGGCTTCATGTATAGAACGCAGATGCGTAGAGGTCGCTTCTAGTCGCTTATTCGCTAATGCTTGAACGGATTGCAGGCGTCGTTTTGAATCGCCTTCGTTTAAAAACTTTTGTAAATCTCTAACAGCTTCCTTTGATAAGGCTCCCCCTTTATCAAGTATTGTAGTAGCAGCCTGCCTTAACTCAGGAGTTGGCTGTTGAATTCCTAATTGACGTAATGTTTGATTAACACCTTGCTGACGTCCCGGCTCTTGATTTCGAGAGTCTTGAGTCCCTCTCACACCCTCATCATGAATCACCTTTACATGAATGCGATCTGCTTCTGAACCAAGTACCTGGACCGTTGTTCGTTCACCTTTCGGCATGGCACCTTCAAACTTAGCTACCATCTCTCTTCCCCTAACAGAAAGCAATGCTTCATGATTCCCTTTTTGTTCTTTCACGGTAACCCGATACACGTCACCCTCTCTGAGTTGCATCGCTCGTTCCGATTGCTGTGTTGTATGTAAAGGTGGTTGAATCTGCATCCTCTCACGCTCCGCTCATCTTCATTCTACTTTTATTATCGGTTGCATTTGAGAGAATCTTTACTACTGTTCCTCTTCTTCTTTTTTCCAACCTCTTTGAACAACGCCTTCACCAAACCGCTCACGTAATTGATTTATTGTCTCATTTATTTCTTCTTTTTTGATCTCCTCTGTGTAAGTAAATAAGTCCAGTTGTTTGTACGCATGCTGTTTTTCAAGTAAATCATAAGTACTTATCCCTAATAACCGGATCGCATTTCCGTTCCATGCTTTCTCTACAAGCGCCTTTGCCTCTTTCATTAAGTCTTCGTGAGATTGAACCGGGTTTACAAGTTTATGACTTCTCGTAATCATTTTCCAATCATAATATCGAATCGTGATTTGCACTCCTCTAGCAAACATGTCTTTTTTCCGCAATCTTTGGTGTACCCGTTTAGCAAGGTCATCCAAGGTCGCTCTTATTACTTGTATGTTTTTTGTATCTTTACGTAATGTTGTTGAATGCCCTATTGATTTATATTCAGAATAAGCATGAGGGTTAACAATTCTGCAATCATTTCCGTTTGCTCTTTCTTTTAACTCTAACCCTCGCTCCCCAAATTTTTTCGAAATTAATTCTTTTGGGGCCAATGCTAAGTGACCGATCGTCAGAATGTCTACTTTCTTCCACTTTTCTACTGTTCTTTTCCCAATTCCGTGCATCTCTTCTATTGGTAGTGGCCATAACTTCTGCTTAATGTCGCGTTTTCGTAGTATTGTAATCCCATTTGGCTTTTGCATGTCACTAGCCATCTTAGCTAAAAATTTATTCGGTGCAATTCCAATGCTACAAGGAAGGTCCAGCTCTGTTAACACACGTTTTTGCATATCTTTAGCTAGTTGAATTGGATCTTGTTTATGTAAATATGTCGTTAAATCTAAGTACCCTTCATCAATAGATACTTGTTCAACAAGAGGAGTATAGGTAAAAAGAAGCTCAAAAAGAGCTTTCGAAGCTGCGCGATACCGATCACCATTTGGTCTAAGAATAATAAGACTAGGACATAACTTTTTTGCTTGCCAAATTGGCATCGTTGTTTTCACCCCTTTAGCTCTTGCTTCATAACTACTTGTTATAATAATACCTCGGCGCTCTTCTGGATTTCCGGCAATAGCAACTGGTTTTCCTACTAATGAGCGGTTATAGGCAATTTCCACCGAAGCAAAAAAACTATTCATATCCAAATGAAATATCAAACGAGCACGATTCATCTACCTGACCTCCTTACCCTCATTATACGAAAATACGTTCGTCTTTACAAAAAAAGCCCATAGTTGCAAGACGAATCAGATTACGGTAAAGTTTTAACTACCAATTAGTAGGAGGGAGTAATAAGTTATGAAGAAAAAGAATTCTAATAATCAATCACGCCACTCTGATCTTCTTCAAAACATACTACTCCTTGAAAACATCACTCGTAGAGAAAAAAGAAGATCACCAACTATAGCTGAACTAGCAACCCTTGTTGGTGACTCAGAAGAACATATATTAGAATGCTTAGAGCTCGGCAGATCCACTTCACCCACCAATATCCATTAATTTATCTAATAAACCCTTCCTTTTCCATAAAAAACGGGATGTCCTAAGTTTTAGAACATCCCCCTGCACTAAATTATTTCACCGATACTTCTTTAATCACTGCAACTACAGCCTCTGAAAGCTTAACGAGTTCAGAAATCGGCATACGTTCGTTTTTCGTATGAATTTCCTCATAGCCTACAGCTAAGTTTACAGTCGGTATCCCATGTCCTGCAAAAATATTAGCATCACTGCCTCCCCCACTTTGAAGCAGCTTTGGTGTACGACCAATTTGTAACATCGCTTTTTTGGCCACTTCAACGACCTCGTCGCCATCTCCAAGCTTAAACCCTGGATACATAATCTCAACCTCTACTTCAGCCGATGTGCCCATCTCTTTGGCAGTAGCTTCAAAAGCTTCTTTCATCTTTTCAACTTGTGCTTCCATTTTCTCGGCAATTAACGAACGCGCTTCAGCCAAAATAGCTACGTGGTCACAAACGATGTTCGTTTGTGTTCCGCCTTCAAAACGGCCAATGTTTGCCGTCGTATCCTCATCAATACGTCCAAGAGGCATATTTGAAATTGCTTTTGCAGCTACAGTTATTGCAGAAATTCCCTTCTCCGGAGCTACACCTGCATGAGCTGTTTTTCCAAGAACTGTCGCCTTTACCTTTGCTTGAGTAGGCGCAGCAACAATGATATCGCCAACAGGACCGTCACTATCTAAAGCAAACCCGTACTTCGCTTTTAAAAGGGCAGGATCTAGAACTTTAGCACCATTTAAGCCCGATTCTTCCCCGACTGTTATAATAAATTGAATCGTACCATGCTCTATTTCTTCTTCTTTGAGTACACGAATTGCTTCAAACATAGCTGCAATACCAGCTTTATCATCTGCCCCTAGAATGGTCGTTCCATCTGTCACAACATAGCCGTCTTGAATAGATGGCTTTACACCATTCCCAGGTACAACGGTATCCATATGTGAAGTAAAATAAATTGTTTCGACACCTTCTTTCGTTCCCTCAAGAGTACAAATTAAATTCCCTGCTGCATGTTCTGTTTTACTAGCCGCATCATCCTCAACAACAGACACTCCTAAGTCTTCAAACTTCTTTTTCAAAATTGGGGCTATAATGTCCTCGTGCTTTGTCTCTGAATCAATTTGTACAAGTTCTAGAAACTCATCTACTAAACGTTGTTCATTTACCATATGTATATTCCTCCATTTTCAATTAAGAGCAAAGGGCAGAGTGTGGGTTGAAACTCCTCCTCTTTGTAAGCTCTACTAAAGTCAATCGTTAAAAAGGGACCCCCTATTTACGACCTATATAAATGGTACCGTTGTCTTTCATAAAGCGCAAGTTCTACAACAAGCTCCATTACATCTTCTCGCAAAATTCATATAAAACACCATTTGTTGATTTCGGATGTAAAAAGGCTACTTTTGCTCCACCAGCACCCTCAACCGGTGTTTCATGAATCATTTCTATCCCATTTTTTATAATATCTGCTATTCGAGATTTAATATCGGTCACACCTAAAGCTACATGATGAACACCCTCTCCTCGCTTAGCAATAAATTTTGCAATCGGACTATCCTTGGATAATGGTTCAAGTAATTCTATCTTTGATTGTCCAATTGCTAAAAAAGCAACCTTCACACCTTGAGATGGGACTTCTTCTATTCCGAGCAACGGTAATTGCAGATGGTCTTTATAAAAAGGTAGTACTTGATCAATTGAATGAACGGCGATTCCAATATGGTCAATTCTCTCTGGCCTATTCATGGTCAAACTATCACTCCTAAAACATCGTTTCATTTTTATTCTTTATTCAATTTAAGATTCCTTCTTTTATCTGGTATTTCTAGATTCCTCTTAGTCCAAAAACGTATAAGAGGATAAAATAGAACAAGGTATTGGTATTGAAGAGGAGGGTTTCACATGCCACGTAAATTTCAAAAAGCTATTATTTATATTATGATTGTAACTATGGTTCTTGGTACCCTTTTAATGGGTGTATCTTTTTTCTAAACAAAACGATAAAGCAAGCTCATTATAATGAAAAGGAAAGCACCTGGTATATACATTACCAGGTGCTTTCCTTTATGGCTCCAAACTCTTTTGCTATTTCAATATATGGTTCATCTTGATCGGTTATATATATTTTTGTCCCTAAAGGAATCCCATCAAATATCTCCTCAACAATTTGGTTTGGCAATCGAATGCAGCCTGCTGTAATGGAATAGCCAATAGAGTCAGGACGATTTGTTCCATGGATCCCGAACGTTCTACCGTCTGTATCATTTGCATCAAAGCCTATCCACCTGGAACCAAGTGGATTAGTTTTATCTCCACCTGGGATATCTTTCTTCCGATAATAAGGATCTTTTGCCTTCACAATAATGGTAAAGGTACCAAGTGGGGTCTCATCCCCTGTTTTACCGGTCGCAACTTTATACACTTCTTCCACTTTTCCATCGTGAATATAGGCAAGTTCATTCTTTTTGACATTTACGATAAGAAACGGATCTCCTACGATTGGATTTTCTCCAATTGGCCAAATCGGAGAAGCAAGTAAGAAAAATAACATTGCAAGAAGCGAGAGTCTCATTCATAATCCTCCCTTTACTTTTAGCAATTGTGCTCATCATATTTTTGATTAGTTTCTCACTACAACTTCTTTTTATCCGCATGATTCCATAAACGATCCTTTATATGCAAATATTCCTCAAGTTCATGTAAGATATAAACGAGAGAAGACCTGACTTCAAACTCCTCTCGCGTTTTTGGAAGTGGCATTTCTTCAAATCCAGCTCTCATCAAACGAATTCTTTCCAAGAAATAGGGGACTCTGTTAGCAGGACTGACAGACTGACTAAGTTCATCCATAAAATCGGCTACCGTCTCACTTTGAGAAACTGTTTGATGAATTTGTGATACAAATGGCATCAACCGTTCGATGATTTCAAATTGTTTCTCGCGCATCTTAAAGTAATAATAGTATTGATCATCATATCGCAAGATGTGATTATGAATATTTTTCAATGCAAGGTTCTTTCCTTGCTGTAGTAGCTCAATTGTTTCTGGTATTTCTTTCCCGTCCCAATCACTTTCTCCATATCGTAAATAAACGGATAATTCATGAAGAATGGTCTTAAAATGCTCCTCAATCTCTTTATGATACATTCTTAAAGCTTGATCACTATTTGGCATATAGAGATTCATTAACAAAGCAACTCCAACCCCAATAACAATGATCAACAGTTCATTGAAAATCAACGCCAATGACATGTTGCCCACTGTATAAAGATGAAGAATAATGACTGAGCTAGTAGCAATGCCTGCATTCATTCTTAATCGTACAACAATTGGAATGAATACGATCATAATTAAGGTTAGCGTCCATGGGTGATAACCGATCACCTCAAATAAAACACCACTTATCATCATCCCAATTAAACACGAAACGACACGAGCCCAAGATACCTTAAGTGAATCTCTTCTCGTTACAGAAATACAAAGAATCGTAATAATAGCAGCAGATCCGTAAAAATCTAAATGAAGTCCTTGAGCAATTGCAACGGCAAGTCCAGCCCCTACTGCTGTTTTTAAGGTACGATAGCCAATTCTAAATGACATGAGTTCCCTCTCTTATGTACAATTTATTTTTAAGTCATTTTACCATATATGTCATCTTTATATGATGTCCTTCATGAAAAGAAAAAAACGACTACATTTTTGCAGTCGCTTCAACTATAGTACTTTTTCCAAAAACTCTCTAGCCCGATCAGAACTTGGCGCATGGAAGAATTCACTCGGCGGCGCATCTTCCATTAGTATTCCTTGATCTAAAAAGAGAACACGATCAGCAACTTCCTTAGCAAAACCCATTTCATGGGTAACAATAGCCATTGTCATCCCAGTTGTTGCTAAATCTTTCATAACCGCTAGTACTTCTTTTACCATTTCCGGGTCAAGAGCTGATGTCGGTTCATCAAATAACATAACTTCTGGTTCCATAGCAAGTGCACGCGCTATGGCTACACGTTGTTTTTGTCCTCCCGAAAGACGACTAGGGTATTCATCACGCTTTTCAAGTAACCCTACTTTTTTAAGTAACGTTTCCGCTCTTTCTGTTGCCTCCTGCTTAGATAGTCCTTTTACAGTCATCGGTGCATATGTTAAATTGCCCAAAACCGTCATATGCGGAAACAAGTGAAAATGTTGAAATACCATTCCAATTTGTTGTCTGACACTTAGGACGTTCGTTTTTGGACTCGTTAATTCTTTCCCATCGACATAGATTTTACCTGATGTCGGTTTTTCAAGTAAATTCATACATCTTAGAAACGTCGACTTCCCCGAACCAGAAGGACCAATTATTGCTACCACATCTCCCTTATTAATTTCGGTAGAGATGCCTTTTAAAACTTCGACTTTTCCAAAGGATTTATATAAATCGTCTACTTTAATCACTGCGCTGCAATCTCCTTTCAATCAGTCGACCTATGATCGTCAATACCATCACAAGTAAATAGTATATCAGCCCAACAAATAAAAGTGCCTCAAAATATCGATAAATTTGTGCATTTAATACTTGAGCACGGCGCATAAGGTCCATAACACCAATAATAGAGACAATCGCTGACTCTTTTGTTAAGTTAATAAATTCATTGAATAATGCAGGCAATATATTTCGGAATGCTTGAGGTAAAATGATTCGTAACATCGTAGGACGATAGGGAATACCAAGTGCCTCTGCAGCTTCCTTTTGCCCCTTGTCTACGGCTTGAATACCTGCACGAATAATTTCAGAAACATAGGCTGCTGAGTTTAATCCAAAAGCTAATACCCCAGCCACATACGCCGAAATATCCATCCCAAACTGCGGAATTCCAAAATAAATTATTGATAATTGTAATATCAATGGTGTTCCACGGAATACTGACGTGTAAGCATCTGCAAACCAACGGAGCACTCGGAATCGACCAATTTTAAAAATGGACAAAATGATTCCTAACACTAAACCTAATACTAATGCTGCTGATACAAATTGTAACGTGACCCCGATCCCTTGTAGTAAAAAAGGGATATGGGGCACGATTTGGCTAAAATCCAAATTCATGCCCAATTATCCTTCCTATTAACATTCTTGTAAAACATAACACATCCCGCGGCAAAAATTTGCGCGCGGGTGAGATTTAAATAACTTTTATTTTACTGCGCCATATGACCTTCTGCAACAGTATCTTCCATTAAGATAGCATCGATACGTCCAGCTTGCAATTCTTGCATGATTTCAGGAATACGATTTAATTTCACTACTTCAAATCCATATTCTTCAGCAAGTTCATCTGCTTCTTCTTCTTGAATTGAACCTAATTGAACTCCAACTTTTAATCCTTCTAAATCTTCAAGAGATGAAAGATTCGTACTTTCTTTTGAAACAATTAGATTTGTTGCCTCATAATAAATATCAGAGAAATCCACATTTTCTTTACGTTCTTCAGTAGGCGTCATACCAGCTAATACGAAATCAACTCGACCTGATTCCATTGCAGGAATTAATGCATTAAAATCCATATCTTCTATTTGTAAGCTATAGCCTAATTCTTCAGTGATGTACTTAGCAATATCAATATCAAAACCAATAATTTCTCCTGTTGCAAGGTCAACAGATTCATACGGAGGATAATCTGCAGATGTTCCCATAATTAATGTAGTTTCTCCATCAGCCTGCTCTGTTTCTTCTGAATCTACTTCTTCAGTTTCACCAGCATCAAACCATTTTAATACTAGTTCATCCATTTTCCCACTTTCCATTAACTCATTTAACGTTTCATTGAACGGTTCAACAAGTTCACTTCCTTGTGGAAAAGCAATAGCAGACCCTAATTCTCCTTCTGTAGGTACTTCAAAGCTTACTAATTGATTAGCATCATCGCCACCACATCCAGCTAGTAATCCCACTGACATTACAGCAGATACCCCTAACATCCACCAACTCTTTTTCATTGTAAAATAACCCCCTGTATCTTTTTCAATATAATATTTATTCTCGTAAATGCATATTAACACATAGTTTAGTTGTTGAAAATAACTTTTTTCGCAAAATCATCATTACTATTATTAGCAGAATATTCATTGCTTTTCAATTATTCGAAGTAGATTACCTAACAGTAATATTTGCTATTTCTCAATATTTTATTGAAAGTCAACGAAAAGAGCGACCGATTTTTTTCGGTCGCTCTTAATACTAGTTTTCAATTGTTACGTAAGTATTTTAATCTGTAGCTTCTGCATCATCTTCTGCAGGCTCATCAATTGTTGCTGGATCATCCACTGGTGCATCCTCATCCACTGGCTCTCCACAAGCTGCTAATACACTGATAGAAAGTGCTCCTGCTAATACCGTATAAAGTAGTTTCTTGCTCATCGCAAATTCCTCCTTTGTCGTTGAGTTGGAATTATGATGCGCTTCCAACTGTAACCATCATACTAAACTACCACAGCCGTTAGAAGCATATTGCCTTTTTTTACAAATTTTCACAAACTCATTTGATATTATCACAATCTACTAACTTATTTTTTTAGAATTCACAGACTCTTTACATATGCGAAATTTATGGGTGTGTATCTCTTTTAAATTCAGTATACTAACGATATGAACTATGCAGAAGAAAGAGAGAGATTAACTATGCCTTATCGACGTAATGACGCTTTTCGTTATGTATTTAAGCACCCGATCGATGCTAAGTTTAAAATCATTAAAGTTGCTGATAAAGAAGTTGCAAGTTCAGAGGGCAGCTTAAAAATAGTTGATATTAGTCAAGGGGGCTTACGAGGAAATTCTACTCTAGCCTTACCAGATCCAAAGGATGCAACTGTCTTACTTGAAATTAGTTTGCAATTAAACTCTGAGATATTATTGCTGCATGGAGCTGTTGTTTGGAAACAGGCGTTAACATACTCGTTTGAGTATGGAGTTGAGTTTGAGCTAAACGAAGACCAAGGCACTTCTTTATTAAATGAATTAAAAAAATATGCAAAAGAAGTGAAATAAAAATTAATCATTGGCTTTTAGAGTGTCCCAAAAGTCAAAAAAAGACTTTTGGGGACTCCCTATAAAGGTAACATTTCGTTTTTCTTGATTTCTAATTGGGCAGGTAAGATAATTTCCATTTTTGTTCCCTTGCCTTCTTCACTATAAATATTAAAAACCCCATTATGATGCTCAATAATTTTATAACAAACCATTAAACCTAAACCTGTTCCTTTTTCCTTTGTCGAATAAAATGGTTCACCTAAACGCTCTATTCTTTCTTTTGGGATTCCACACCCATTATCTTCGACCTGAATGCATATTTGATTATCTGGATGATTTAATATACGAATTGTAATCTTTCCATTCTCCCCAATTGCTTCTATTGAATTACGAATTAAATTTATAAACACTTGTTTTAACTGTTTCTCTAAACCATAAATAAATGGAACTTGTTCATATTCAAACTCTAAAGTAACATTATTCATATTTGATTGCGTTTTGGTTAGGGTCAAAATTTGATTTACAAGATTTAAAATATCTAGTTCCTCCAATTGATTATCAAAATTGGGCTTAGCTAACGTTAGATACTCATAAATGATCGCTTCTACTCGCTCTAGCTCTTCCATAACCAAATTGATATAAAAAGGATTGTACTGTTGTTCTTTTTGAAACAATTGCAAAAAACCTTTCACCGTCGTTAATGGATTTCTAATTTCATGCGCTACTCCCGCAGCAAGTTGAGCTACTACGGATAACTTGTCTGATTTCCTTATAATATCATCTACTTTTTTTCTTTCTGAAATATCCTTTAATATCGTCCGAAAAGCAGATCTCCCGCGGAATTTAATGACCGTTGTCGTGGCTTCTACTTCTAGCGTCTTCCCTTGTTCCAATTGAAGGCAGTAAATGGTATTAGCCACAGATATTTTCCCTAGAAGTAACAGCCGGCTATCCTCTCTCACTCTCGCCCTATCATAATTAGATAATAGACTATTTAATTTTAATCCAATTAATTTTTGTGGATGAATAAAACCAAAAAGCTCTTCCCCTGCTGGGTTCACATAGATAAGTTTTACACCATCATGAACCATAATCGTCTCGGGTGTATTCTCTACCAAGCTACGGTAGTTTTCTTCTTTAATCCGAAGTTCCTTCTCCATTTTCTTCCGTTCAGTAATATTAATGAAGTACATCGTAACTTGTTCATCTGAACGATAGGCTCTTACATCAAACCATTGCTCATGATGTTCGTGGAAATATTCCACTTGTGTATACTCCTCACCAACAAGCAATTGATAAAGTTGCTTTGTTAACGTTTCTTTCTTATCCTGTTTTATACTTTCCCAAAAATCACTTCTTTGTAATTCTTTCCAAGACATATTTAACATTCGTTCAGCTTCTTCGTTTACGTATAGAAATTGTCCATCTAGTCTAATGGTAATAATAGCATCTTTTATTCCATCGAGAATTTTTTTCGGCAATCGAACTTCATCTCGATTTCGAAGGCTTGTTTCGAGCAACGAGGTTTCTCCTTCTTTGCCCATGACCATTAGTCGATCAAGTTGAAAATGGAAACAGATCTCTCCTTCTATAGAAACATCTGTAACTGTAAATAATATGGTCTGAAGGTACCCTTTTCCATGTAATACTAACTTTTCAATTTGACAGTTCTTTCGCCCCTTTTTCAACAATGTTTCATTTGGACTTTGTCGATCTAGATGGTCTTTATAAATAAAAAAAGAATCTATATTTAATAACTGAATCTCCTCTTTTGTATAACCTAACTGCTCACAAAATGCTGTATTAACGAACAGAAATTCACCATGTTCATTTACAATGGCTTGTCCTTGTAACGACGCCTCTAAACAGGAAGAAACAATCGAACCATTCATATCTATCCATTCTCCTAACTTAGGCAAACTATTCCTCTCGATAAGATTCGCCGTTATCCCTATAAATCCTGTTTTTTCTCCAGTTTTCTTACCTTATATCATTCGACAAAAACAAGTGACTTTTCTCATAATCTATAAAAAAAGCCGACTTATGGAGCTTTCCTAGTCGACTTTTCTATAGTTATTTCTACATCATGTGAGGTGGCATATGTGGGTCTTTTGGCAACATTGTATTATGAACATAAGGAGGTGCTGGTCTTAATTTTGGAATTTTCCCGAATGGCTTTGGATTATGATAATATTTAAATTCTCCCAATCCATCCATACTTGGGCCAGAAGCCCAGCGCCCCGCTTTGCTTGCTGTTCCACCAGAGAGATCATAATAATCGTAAGCAACTTCTTGCTTTTCTAAAGCACGTGGGAATGTACTTGGAACAACGATGTTTTCCTTTTCTTCTAATTCACAGATCGCCGCATACCATTGATTTTGGTGCATCGTATCACGTGCAATTAAAAAGGAGAGCATATCTTTTACCCCAGGGTCTGTCGTCATTTCATACAGTCTTACAGCTTGTAAGCGACCTTGTGACTCTGACGTTAAATTTAATCTGAAATCAGCCAATAAATTCCCACTTGCATTAATGTAGGCAGCCGTCCATGGATTTCCGACACTATCTGCTGGCATTGCTCCAAGTCCACTAACAATGACATGTTGTGGATTCATCCCCCCGAGAACAGCCCCAATGACAGGATCCTTAGCTGCCGCTTCTTGATCCCCAATTGGTGCGTTATCTAAAAGACGAGCAATCATTGTTGCTAACATTTCGACATGGGCCATTTCTTCCGTTCCTGTAGCTAACAATAAATCTCGATACTTTTCTTCCCCCCGAAAGTTCCACCCTTGAAACATATACTGTAACGCTACTGATATCTCCCCAAACTGACCGCCTAATATTTCTTGTAGCTTTTTTGCGTAAACTGCATCCGGTCTAGATGGTTTTGCATTGTATTGCAATTGATCAACATGATAAAACATGATTTCAACCTCCATACATTTTAATTATTTGTTCATAGCTACACTATTCGATTAGATATCAGCAGGTTACAATATCCCAATTATAATTTAAATATTATGCATGTTGAAATGAAGGCAGGATACTTCCTGCCTTCTACAAAATCATGATCGTTCTATTAAAGAACATCAAGGTTAACTAGTAACGCGAGGAGAATTTGTAACAATAATTGAATGTTTACTCCAATTTGCGTATCTGTCGTAGTGACATCGACATTTCTTGAGTTTTCGATTACTGTTTTTTGGAATGTCATTTGCTTTGTTTTGGTGCTCTGTAATAACTCTTGTGTAATTTGTTCAGCTTGCTCGCTGCTTGCGATGGAAATGCTAATAACTAATGCAATTGCAGCTTGCAATGATGCTTGTAATGAAACGGCTGCTTTTGTGTCTGTTGAACTTACATTTACATCACAAGAGTCTTTAATAATAATATACTCCTCAGACTGTTGAAATGTCTTATCTACTTGTTGGGCACCTTGCGTTTCTGTGTCGTCGTCTAATGGGTGACAAGCTTTCGAGTCAAGCGCAGACCACCTTGTTGTATCTTCTTTTTTTGATGAATAGTATACATCTTGATTCATTTGCAATTCCTCCTTTCCGTTTCTAATTTACACTATGTCTTAATGCGGATTTTGCTTGGTCATTTGCCTCGGTTCATCTGATTAATTTCAAAATTCCTTGTAAAGTTTTCGGAGTTATCAAAAATGTCCTACGATAACTTTAGGGACAACCCAGACCAAAGCTTAAAATCATGACAACTTTAAAAGCCTAGAGAAGAGCTGTTTCTCTCTCTCTAGGCGAGCAACGAACAAAAACCATTGCGTCCTCCTCTAAAGGATATCTAAGTTAACAAGTAACGCGAGGAGAATTTGTAATAGCAATTGAATGTTAACCCCAATTTGCGTATCTGTTGTTGTTACATTTACATTTTTGGAGTTTTCAATAACGGTCTTCTGGAACGTCATTTGTTTTATTTTTGAACTTTGGATTAATTCTTGAGTGATTTGCTCTGCATCGTCACTACTTGCTACAGAGATGCTAACAATTAAAGCGATCGCTGCTTGTAATGAAGCTTGCAATGAAACGGCTGCTTTTGTATCCGTTGAACTAACTGTAATATCGCAAGAATCACTAATCAATATATACTCCTCAGATTGTTGAAATGTTTTATCTACTTGACCAGCTGTTTGAATTACATCTTGACTCATATTTCCTTCCTCCTTTCCTTCTCTAATCTACACTATTGTCTTCTAACTAAATTTGCTTGGTTATTTGTCTCCATAATTGCGCCTATTTTTATTGTGATGAATGATATTTGTTCAGAGCATTGGGAAATACTAGCACTGCTTCAATCCATTCTTAGGAAAACTTATTAAAAAAAGTTTTTACATTCGATAAGTCATTGTTGCTTTTCATCATCTTTTTTAATGATTCCTCAATAACTGGGTTTGCTTGAACTGGTTCTTTTTCCTGTACGTTTTGAGGAGGATTGTTTTCCTTAAAATCCTCCTCGCTTATACTTTTGTTTTGGTTTTCAAGAAATTTCTCTACCTCTGATTGAATTTCTCCTACCACTTTCTTTACTTTCTCTTTTTCCTCATTTGATAATTCAGATACTGGTTTCACATTATGCTTGCTCAGAACTTTTTTCACCATTATATCCATAAGCTCTTGCTGATAATTGCTCATTATAACCGCTCCTCTCTTCCTTTCATTTATAGCCGAATGGCATTATTAGAATATGATACAAGCGGAAGCAATGTGTTAGACTGTTGCGGAGTTCATTAGTAATAAATCTAGCATTGAACTAAAAGCTTACCGCAAAAGAGCATAAAAAAAGCGTCTTAAAGAATATATTTCTTTAAAACACTTCAAAAAAACAGGAGGCACTAAAACAGAAATCTTTTACGGCCTCCTGTTATGGTTTATTATTTATTTCTTATTATCATGTTCAATATCCAACTCTTCTATTAAATCCTCTTTTATTTCTTCTTTCATTTCTTCATACATTTCCTCTTTCATTTCTTCCATTACTTCTTCTTTCATTTCCTCATACATTTCTTCCCGAATTTCTTCTTTTATTTCTCTTCTGTTTCTCTTACGACGCTTTCTTCCTTCAAGTTTATAATCTCTTCCTAGCATAATTACAATCGAAACAACCATAAGTGTCATAATAATTGCAAATGGGAGTGCCGCAATAATTGATGCTGTTTGCAGTGCACTAAGGCCCCCTCCTCCACTGATCAAGAGTACAGCTGCTGTCCCTGCAATTAAAATCCCCCAGAGCATTTTTGAAAATAAACTAGGATTTAAGCTACCATGAGAGGTCATCGCACCTAATACATACGAAGCTGAGTCAGCCGATGTAATAAAAAAGATTAGAATGAGTATCACTGCAATGAAACTAGTGATGCTACTAAGAGGCAGTTCACCAAGTGTAGCAAATAGTGCTAATTCTACATTATTCATAACAAGATCTCCAATCGGAGCTGCTCCAGCAATTTCTAAACTTAATGCCGTTCCTCCGAAAGTTGTAAACCAAATAACAGCTAATATGGATGGTACCACTAGGACACCTGTCATAAATTCTCGGATGGTACGTCCACGGGAAATCCGAGCAATAAAAATCCCCATAAAAGGAGCCCAAGCGATGTGCCACGCCCAAAAGAAGATAGTATTTGTTCCAAGCCACGCACTTTCAATAAAAGGCGTCATCGTCAAACTCATTGAGGCAACATTTGTTATGTAACCACCTAACGTGGTCACAAAGCTCTCAGCAATAAACAACGTCGGTCCCACAACAATAACAAAAAGCAATAAAATAGCTGCAACGGCTAAATTAATATTACTTAACCTCTTTATCCCTTTATCTACTCCCTTAGCAGCTGAAAACATAAAAAGAAATGTAACGACCGCAATGATTATGACTTGAGTCGCCACCGTATTTGGCACAGGAGAAATATAGGAGAGTCCTCCTGTAATTTGTAGTGCACTTAGACCAAACGTAGTCGCAACACCTGTACAAGTTGCTATGACAGCAAGGATATCAATCGACTTGCCTAACCATCCATGAACCTTATCACCAATTAGCGGGTAAAACGCAGAACTAATTAGCGCAGGACGATCTTTACGAAACTGCACATATGCTAATGTTAAGCCAACGATTGAAAAGATTGCCCACGGATGAAGGGCCCAGTGAAAAACTGCATAACGTAGTCCAGCAACTGCTGCCTCTGGCGTTTCAGGTGTAAAACCACTAGGTGTGTCAAAATAATAAAGAACTGGTTCAGCTACTCCCCAAAACACAAACCCTACACCAATTCCCGCAGCAAAAAGCATCCCTATCCATGAGTACCACGAATACTGCGGTTTCTCTCCTGGCTTTCCTAAACGCATACTTCCAAGCGGACTAATAGCTAAAACAATCACAAATAATACAAAAAAAGCAGTAACTAACATATAGAACCAACCAAAGGTATCTAACATCCAATTAAGACCTTGTCCTGCCGCATAATCAAGTGAGCTTGGCGACAGCGCACCCCAAATAACAAACAACCCAACTAATATTGCCGATATAATAAGAACCATACTTACTTTTTTTGATTCATTTCCTTGATCCATAATAACCTCCCTAAACAAAAACAAATAATCAACGTAGATAGTTAAAAGTTAATATTACCCCAAATCCATAACACGATAAACCTATTTCTTGTTAATCTTCTGTTATATTCAGACATCTTATTCTTTTATCGCTTCACCAATTCCAATAATTGTAAAAAAATTTTACAGTTTAGAATCTATTTTTATAGATAAACTAAGCGATATGTAAGTTTAAACTGCAGTGACTATTTAGGTTTGATCTTCTTTTACGTATAAATTTACTTGTTCTAGACGAGACGATACTAGAGTAGAGAGGTCGGTGCTAATGAATAAAGAAAAAAGAGCTGAGATTATCTTTTGGAGTATTGCCTTTCCTGGATTCGGTCAATTTCTAAACAAGAAATATGCCAAAGGATTCTTATTTGTTACCTTAGAATTTATAGTTAATGTTCAAGCTAAATTAAATTTAGCCATCATCCCCAGTTTTTATGGATTAGGAGAGACTGCTAACGCTTCTGTTAATTATCAGTGGATTATGTTTTATCCTTGTCTTTATTTATTTTCAATGTATGATGCATATCGCGACGCTGGTGGTGTACATATACGTTACGCCTTTATTCCGTTTGTTGTCTCAGCTTATGCTGGAACCATTGGTGTTGTCTTCTCTTCAACAATGGAAATATTCGGGAGAATCGCGGGTGTTATTTGGCTCCCCATCCTCTTTCATTTAGGTGGCTATCTTATTGGATTAATAATTAGAGCCATCGTTTTAAGAACACTGAAAGCTAGTCCCCAAACGTAAAACCCTAATCATTTTCCTACGAAAAGAATAATTGATATAATAACAATAAAAAGGGGGGTCTTAGTTGGATAAGCACATTACAGAAAAGGCAACGTTTGCTGGCGGTTGCTTCTGGTGTATGGTAAAGCCATTTGATCAATTTGAGGGAATCAAGTCGGTCATCTCAGGCTATACGGGTGGAATGACTGAACACCCTACTTACACAGAAGTTTGTTCTGAAACTACGGGACACTACGAAGCAGTCCAAATCATATTCGATCCAACCGTTTTTACATACGAGAGACTTCTAGAGATCTTCTGGCAACAAATTGATCCTACTGATCCAGGCGGACAGTTTTTTGATCGGGGTGATTCTTATCGAACGGCGATTTTTTACCATTCAGAAGAACAGCGGAAACTTGCCGAAGAGTCAAAAAGGTCATTAGAGGCAAGCAAGAAATTCTCGACATCCATAGCAACAAAAATCTTACCAGCTCAAGCATTTTATCCTGCTGAAGAATATCACCAAGATTACTATAAGAAAAATCCTATCCATTATACAAGATACCGCAAAGGATCAGGAAGGGAATCATTTATCAATTTACATTGGGGGCAAAACCATGAATAAAGAATCAAAAGAGCAATTAAAAAAGCGCCTCACACCGATGCAATATGCCGTAACACAAGAAAACGGCACAGAACCACCTTTTCAAAATGACTTCTATAAGCATGATGAAGACGGGATATATGTTGACATTATTTCAGGCAAGCCTCTATTTAGTTCTAAAGACAAATATGATGCTGGATGTGGATGGCCAAGCTTTACCAAACCAATCATTGCTGAAGAGATCATTGAAAAAGACGATTTTAGCCATGGAATGATCCGAACAGAAGTCCGTAGTAAAGAGGCGGATTCACATTTAGGTCATGTCTTTAATGATGGTCCAGGACCAAATGGATTACGTTACTGCATAAATTCTGCAGCACTGCGATTTATTCCAAAGGCTGACTTAGAAAAAGAAGGGTACAGTTTGTATCAAAAGCTTTTTGATTCATAATAAAAAGAGGTTGTCTCATAAGCTCTCCCCTCATGAGGTATAGATAAGTACATTTATTGTATTTAGTCACATATATTATGTTCCCTTGGGGTTGAACTTTTATTGAGAGACAACCTCTTTGTTATTTTCGAAGTATGAACTACATTGTTTCATCATACGTATATCGGACCACATATTTATCCGTTCGAAGCTTCTTAATTTCTACAAGGGGGCCAATTTCATACCCGTTCGTCCAGTTGTCTTCAATTTTTGCTTTTACACAACCGGCCTGAAATTTCGACCTGAATACTTGTTTATAATAAATCCACCTTGGAATTTGAGACATTGTCACCCATACCTTTCTTACTTTTTCTATATAGTACAAAATATTAATCAACTACACAATTTGTTCAAACTGTCTATTTGTATTTATTTACAATTTTTGATCAAATCATCCGAGAGGTATTTTTAACTAGATCCCTACAAGAGCGAGTTGCTTATCATGGCATTCTTCCTTATCATTAGGTAAAATAAAAAAAGGAATTCTCAGTAAGAGGAGATAAAGTATATGAGCAAAAAATCATTAGAAGGCACAATTACAGAAACAAGCTTTAGAAGCGAAGAGCTACAAGCGGACATACCATTACTTATCTATACACCGCCAAATTTCACACCTTTGCAAACATATGATGTTTTAATATGTCAAGATGGAAACGACTATTTTCAGCTCGGTCGGATCCCGAGACAAGTTGAACAATTAATCGAAGAAGGGGAAATAAGAGAAACGATTGTAGTAGGGATTCCTTATCCATCTGTTACCGAACGAAGAAAACGTTATCATCCTGATGGTGAAAAAGTTGAATCCTATATTCGTTTTTTAGCTAACGAGATGATTCCATTCCTTGATGAAACGTACCCAACTCACCAGCTTGCCTCCTCTCGTACTTTAGCCGGAGATTCACTTGCTGCCACTGTATCTCTACTAACATCTTTAAAATACCCTAGTCTATTTGGGCAAGTGATGATACACTCTCCATATGTTAACGAGACAGTTATCCAAAACGTAACAGATTATAATAAGTTAGAGAACATAACGATTTATCATGTGATTGGAAAAAAGGAAACATCTGTAAAGACAACAGATGGGCAAACGTTGGATTTTTTAACACCAAACCGCAAATTACATGCTTTGTTAAAAGAAAAGCCATTTAGCTATACCTATGAAGAATTTGATGGAAATCACACTTGGACATATTGGCAAAAAGATTTGCCAAAAGGCTTAACTACGTTACTAACATAGCAGAAACAATTATAATAGAGGATGTGTTATTATGAATTATGGAATTGCTTTGTTTCCATCCAAAGAACTTCAAGACCATGCCAATTCTTACCGGATGCGTTATGACAGTCATTATTCTTTAATCCCGCCTCATATCACTATTAAAGAAACATTTGAGGTCAGCGAAGATGAACTTCCTTCAATCGTATCCACGTTAAGAGAGATTGCTAAAAATGCAGAACCTGCTTTTATAGATATTTATAAAGTTGACACCTTTTATCCACAATCAAATACAATCTTCTTTAAGATTCGTGAACATGAATCACTAACAAACTTGTATCAGGCATTACATGATGATCCCTTTTCTGCAAATGACAAATATGGATTCATCCCACACGTTACGATTGGGCAGGACCTCTCAAGTCAAGAGCATTCCGATATTGTCGGACAATTAAAAATGAAAAAAATTGAACACCAAGAAACGATCAATCGAATACAGCTGCTTTATCAATTAGAAAATGGTTCATGGACTGTATATGAAACATTTCATCTTGGAAAGGACGTTTAAAATAATTTATGAAAGTCATTAAAGTCACATCAGAAAATCAACTAGAGGATGCATACACCATTCGTACAGAAGTGTTCGTTAATGAACAACATGTTCCAATGGAAGAAGAAATAGATCAACATGAAGCCGAAGCACTCCACTTTGTCGTGTATAATGATACAGAAAGACCCATAGGAGCAGGTCGTCTTCGCTTTGTTGACGGTTATGGCAAAGTTGAACGAATATGTATTGCCAAAGAAGCTCGTGGTACAGGTGCAGGTCGAGAACTGATGAACAGAATCGAGGAAGCTGCTCGCTTAGAAGGCGCAGAAAAAACAAAACTCAATGCGCAAGTTCAAGCCCAAAGCTTCTATCACAAACTAGGCTATGAGACCATTTCTGGAGAGTTTTTAGATGCTGGAATTCCCCACGTTGCTATGACTAAATCATTATATTAATCAAAAAGGGGTACCCAAAAGGTCAAAATAAGACCCTTGGCACCCCTTCTTTTTTATTCTTTATGGTGTACAGGCTCTACCTCTACTTCTGCTTGGCTCATATGCGCTTGAACCGCAGCTAACTTCTTAGTCATTGTCGACTCCTTATCACGCCGGTCATCAATGCGGATATTTGTTGCCACTCGCTTTAATCCGTGTTTAAAAGGCACTTCATGTATCGCTTGAATCACCTCGAATAAAACAGGTAGCTCTCCTTCTATTAACGTACTCATCGGTGTTAATTGGTATGATACTTTTCCTTCATACGTCTGTAATACCTCTTGAATTTCCGCTACGTATTTGCTTACACTAGGCGTGTCTGTCCCAATTGGAATGACGGTTACATCAACAATAGCCATATGTTTTTTCTCCTCCTTTGGTTTTGGACGCTTTACGGTTATTCTGTCAGGAAACTCTTGTGCTGCGAGTTTACGATATGATTCGATTGAAGCAATCATATGTGCTCGCTCAGGCTCCATCGTTGTAACATGAACTTGCAGCCAATAAGAAATCGCCAGCACCACCCTTTTTATCATTCCAAATCCTTTACCTTCCATTACTCTTTGAATAATTGGAACAAGTACAAGACTGCCATAGGATGCTACTTCAATTGCCAAACTTATTCTCCCAGTAATTCCCGTTAAAAGCATCGAAAATAATAGAACACCTAAAAAGTAGATAACAACTACATTTGTTGAACAGTAGCGATTCGTAATACTTGCTTTTCCAATTTGATATAATCGAGCCCTGCGAATAATTCCCTTATCACTAAATACTTTATGTTCAGCCCCATGATATTTTTTTAACTGTTTTGGAAATAAAAAATGAGTTCCGAACATGTAATAGAACAAAAAGTAAAAGGGTAATCCACCCCAAATCATAGGATACCAAATAGCCAACAGTTTCGGAACAAAAATCAAACTTAAATAGAAAGCAGTTAATATCTTAAACCAAAATGGCATCGACCAAACAATTTGTTTCATCATGACAGCCATTGTCGTTGCATTTACTGGTTTAAGCCAACTATTTAAACGTCCCTTTTCATGATACGCGCATGCAACATGTTGTTTCCCTATATAAAAAATACCATTTTGATAGGAGAGCCCCCTTACTTTCATGCACATACCTTCCTTCTGTTATGTTACTCTTCCCTATTGCTCACCCTCAAACTCCAATGAGGAACATTCGCTGCCCCTGTGAAAGTCGGCGATGACAAAGATGCATCTGTCATTTCAAGTGGTGCATGTTCAGTCCACGTATGTATTAAAGTTAAGAACACGTCTCCACCTTCGATGTCTTCCCCAAAAATCTCAACTTGCAGTCGCCCTACATTCCCAAAACTTTCATGTTCCTCAATTTTATTTGAGAAAGGAAAAATAATGCCATTCTCTACCATTGTCCCTTCTGATTGTTCAATCGTTCGATCAGCATACAATAATTCTAGCACTGCACCTTCCACTTCAATATCGGTACGCGGCGTCATCGTATCTCTTTCCATAATGACAATTCCAATATAATCCTCACCATATAAACCTTCCGCAGGCATCACAGTCCAATCCCAATTAGCTGTTACTTTCATTCCATGTGCTGTCTTATTTGTATTCAGATCAAGTTCAATAACATCTTGCAATTCTTCATTCGTAATAGCTTCAGAGCTTTCTAAAAAGTGATATCCTCCTATTAACATAACAATAGCTAATATTGCTGGCAAGATGAGTACAAGTTTATTTCCACGAAACATAGTATCTATTCTTCCTTCCTGTTCACACAAGTCAATTTACTATACTACCCATAATATTAAACGATTCATGTACATCTAGTAAACGGGTAAGTCATAAAACAAATCATTAAAAAGAGCCAACTAGATAAAGCTCCAGTTGACTACTAATGTTCGTTTATTTATTTTTATATGCCGCATGATTCGTTGGGCCAATTCCACTTCCAATGTTTAAGGAATGCGAGATAGCAGCTGTAATAAAAGCTTTGGCTGTCTCGGTTGCGTCTTTTATTTGAGCTCCTTTTGCTAGCTCAGATGCAATTGCAGCTGCAAATGTACAACCGGTGCCGTGCGTATGCTTCGTATCAATCCGATCTACTTCGAGTTCATGAATCACTTCTCCATCAAAAAGCAAATCAACAGCAGGTCCCTCTGTTAAATGGCCACCTTTTAAAACAACATAACTAGGACCCAGTGAGTGGAGATCAACCGCTGCCTGCTTCATTTCTTCTAGCGATTTCATTTCTGGTCTTCCTAGCAATTTCGCTGCCTCTGGCAAGTTCGGGGTGATAACTGTTGAAATTGGCAGCAATTCACTAGTCAGTGCTTTTACTGCTTCTTCTTGAAGAAGAGATGCTCCTCCTTTGGCAATCATCACCGGATCGACAACGATATTTTTCACATCATACTTTTTTAATTTATTAGCTACAAGGCTAATAATATCCGCAGAAAACAACATTCCCGTCTTGACCGCATCTGCACCAATATCTGATAAGACCGCATCCAGTTGGGCTTCAATCGCCTCTAATGTCTGAGGATAAACCCCATGAACCCCAAGTGTATTTTGAGCTGTTAAGGCTGTAATCACACTCATTCCAAACGTGTCTAATTCTTGAAATGTTTTTAAATCAGCTTGAATTCCGGCTCCACCACCACTATCTGATCCAGCTATAGTTAATGTTTTTGCTAAAGTCATAGAAAGACCTCCTTTCTTTATCTCCGTTTCATTCGTTCAAGCATTATGTAAATCGTTCAGGTTTACAAGATACAAGTGGTGCATAGGCTTCTTTTTCATCTAGCAAATCTGCAACTGCTACAGCGGTAATTGGACTTAATAAGATTCCATTACGGTAATGTCCTGTTGCAAAGACGACATGTGGTGCTGCCTCTAGTTTACCTATAAGCGGAAAACCATCCTGGGTTGCAGGTCGCAACCCTGCCCACGTATGAAAAGGAGTCCTTTCTCCTAAAAAAGGAAAAACGTGCTTATTCCAATTTGTTAGTCTCTGGATACCTTTTTCTGTAACATCTGTCTTGAAACCTGCTATATCTTCTGAAGCCCCATTCACCAACGTTCCATTTCCTTTTGGAACAAGATAACCCTGACTTGTATAAACAATATGCTTCACATGATTCACTGGGAGATCATACGCACAAATTTGCCCGCGAATTGGATAGACTGGAATACGAACTCCAAACACTTCCTCTAACTCACTTGACCAAGCACCTGAACAAATAATTAAGCGGTCTCCTGTGAATTGACGACCATCTTTCGCTTGCAACGTAACCGATTGTTTCCAATTTTCGACGGTTACTTGTTCAAGATGCTCTTCAATTTCCACACCATTTAGCCGACAAGCAGCCTCAAGTGCCTTTACATAATCTGGTGCAAACACATGACTTTCTTCTGGATAATACATTGCCGCTTTGATATCTTTTGAAAGTGTTGGTTCCATTTCCCATAGTCGACTTCCAGTTATCAATTCAGTTTCTGCTCCCCATTCACGTTGCCAAGACTGCCTTGTTTCAAGTGCGAGAACATCGGCATCATGATAAACCGCATGAAGACTGCCGCTCTCCGAATATTCAAAGTCCATTTTTGAAACATTCTTTACATCGCTTTGCCATTGCTTATACATCCTTAAACTATCTAAACATAATCTAAAAAAGTCATCGGGATCTTCACCAATTTCCGAATAAGGGGCAAGCATCCCAGCTGCCGCTCCCGATGCTTGTCCTCCACAACTAGTTTTTTCTAATACGGTTACATCATAGTTACGTCGACTAAGCTCAAATGCCGTTGCTAGACCTATGACGCCCCCTCCTAGAATTATAACTTTCTCTTGCACAAAACTCCCCCCTGCTCTTACTACTTTGAAACGAATGATGCTAGCCCACTACTTGCTGTAGCATACTTCTTCTTCGGAATTCTTCCTGCTTCGTAGGAAAGCCTCCCCGCTTCAATTGCACATTTCATGGCTCGAGCCATTTTAATAGGATCCTTTGCTTTGGCTACAGGTGTATTCATTAAAACTCCATCCGCACCTAATTCCATCGCCAGAGCAACATCGGTCGCAGAACCAAGACCTGCATCAACAATAATTGGTACATTCGCTTGCTCAACAATGAGTTCTAAATTATATGGGTTCAGTATGCCTAATCCCGTTCCGATTGGAGCACCACCTGGCATAACTGCTGCTGCCCCGGCTTCCTCTAATCTTTGACAAAGAACTGGATCATCCGATGTATACGGCAATACGACAAATCCTTCTTTTGCCAAAACTTCTGTTGCTTTTAATGTTTCAATTGGGTCAGGGAGTAATGTTTTCTCATTGACACTGATTTCAATTTTAATCCAATCACTTAAGCCCGAAGCCTTCGCTAATCTTGCAATCCGAATCGCCTCTTCTGCTGTTTTAGCTCCTGAAGTGTTCGGCAAATAAGTAAACGACATTCCCTCTAGATGTTGTAAAATCGCATCCTCATTCGGAGCTCCTAAATTGACTCGTCTAATAGCAAAGGTCAGGACCTCAGTTTCAGATGCCTTTATTGCTTCATTTTGTACAAATGGATTTGGATACCTTCCTGTCCCAAGAAAGAAACGCGAAGATAATTCTTTTCCAGCAATCGTTAATTTATTTTGCTTCATATTAACCACCTCCAACAAATTGAACCAGTTCAATTCTCATGCCTTCTTTTAATTCCGTTCCTTTCCAATTTGCACGTTCAATAATATTTCCATCTACCTCTACTACGACAAGATGTGGCTCGAGTTCAAAATTCGACACCACTTCTTCAAGGTTAGAAGCATCCACATTGTGGTCTTCTCCATTTATTATTAATTGCATTCTCTTCACCCTTTTTCAGCTAAAATATTTGTGAATTGCTCGCAAACATCTTTTACATCGTCTGCACCAACAATTTCAGAGATCATACAAATTCTAGTTGCCCCTGCATCTAATACTTGATCTACATTGTGCAACTTAATTCCGCCAATGGCCACAAATGGTATCTTAATTTCTGAAACCACTTGCTTAATATATTCCGTTGTAACAGGATCGACCACATCCACTTTACTATTAGTATGAAAAATTGGTCCAACACCAATATAATCTGCACCAAGTGCTTCAGCCTCGCGAGCTTCTTCAATTTTGTGAGTAGAAAGACCAATTATTTTATCTTCTCCCATGATCTTTCTTGCTTCAGCTAGCGGCAAATCATCTTGGCCAATGTGTATCCCATCAGCATCCACTGCAAGAGCAACATCTATATGGTCATTTACAATAAACAACACATCGTGTTTTTTTGTTAATTCACGAAGAGATTTTGCCTTTTTTTAGCACATCTCTTTTGCTACTTTTCTTATCTCGTAGCTGAATAATATCGACACCACCAAGAATGGCTTCTTCCATAACTTCTACAAGGTCTCTACCTTGATGGAACTCTTCACCTGTAATCGCATATAACTTAAACTCTCTCATGGGTAACCCACCTTTTATACATAAAATCGAAAAAAAGCCGCATCCGAACATACGGAATACGGCTCAGATGACTTCCCTACGCTGGCGTGATCCAGATCAGGTATGAGGGTAAAAGGACAACCTTTTTCTCAGTCCACATTTGTGGACACCCCTAGTCTTTACATTCTTACTAGTTATACATTTATTATGACATAATGACTAAAAAAAGCAAGAGGACAAGTAAAAAGGCCGCTGAAAAGGAACGATTTTCACCTTTTTCAGTGGCCTTTAAGCAATGAGAGGAACCGTTGCTTTGTTTTAAGCCTGCTATGAGTGGGTTTCTTGTAGCTGGCGCGCAACGTGTGGAGCCATTGCTGCTTCCTCGAAATTACTAAAATGGACTTTTTCAGCAGTCTCACAAGTAAACACTTATTCTTCTATAAGCGGAACAATTGCCCCTTCCGCTAGATCAAAAACACGCTCAAGACGGTCTCCAAATAGAAGAAAAGAGCCTTCAGGAGAAACACTTATTGGAACATGCCTCTCAAGTAAAGTTATTTTTTCCTCCGCATCTCCTTGTACATCGTAGGCAACTAGTTCAAAGCCATCAGTATAACTAAAGAAATCACTACTATATTGCGGTCTTAAATAATAAAAAATACCTTTGTCTTCATCATAAGAATAATAAGGGATCCACCATTGTTCCGAATATGTGTTAAGAATTGGCATTTCAATCTGCCTAAAAGGTTCTTGCTCATCATAAAACGTATATGTTGAATAAAGATCATAAACAGATTCCACTGTCACGGAGAGCGAGAGACCATCCGAAAAGCTCATATATGCAATGACAGCATCCTTCCATTTCTTCACATCCCCACTATCGACATTGACTTCATAAAGAGGAGCTTGAAAATCAGGTTCGAGCTCTTCCCATTTCAAATAACCTACATCTGTAGCTGATATCCATTGTACATAAGATTGTTCTAAATCAATGCTTCTCACTTTCACTTCCTCTACATCAACTACGTAGGTTTCAAAATCCCAATTTGGTAAAAACGCAATCATTATAAACGTATTCAGTTTATATGGATTCCAATAGACAGTATATTCTTCTCCATAATCTTTAATTGTCTGTATTACTGTACCATCTCGATCAACAATTACTAATAAAGTCTCGTTATCTAAAGTTACCTGCGATATGGCAAAAAGAGAATAGTCTGCATTAGGACGCACATCTGTAATCCACCCATCCACTTCAAAAAAATTCGTCGATTCACCTGTTGCAAGCTGATGTTTAACTAGACTCGAGCGTTCTTCTCGCTCTTGCAAATACAAGACCGTATGAGCATCATACCAACCTAGTATTTCGGCAACATTCTGTTCATTTGGAATAGGTGAAATATCTGATCCAGTAAAGAAGGAGGTTGAAACATCTCGCTTTATTGAATGATATTCTGAACTTTTTGGTAAAGGTTGACTCTCCATCGGAGTTTGGGTACAGGCTGAAACTATAAAAAGAAAACAAATACCTAATATCACTCGCCTCATCTTGTCCCTCCCTCTCGGTCACATTAGTCTATATTATTAGACGAAAATAACCCCTTAAACGTTTCAAATTTTTTCACATAAAAAAAGAAAGATGACTCATATCATCCGACCCACTAAATTACTACATTATAGCAGAAAGAGATAGATTTGTACTATGTTTTAGCTAGCTAATTAAATAGAGAGCATTGAAAAGGTGGTTTTCACCTTTCAATGCTCTCTCCCTTTAATTCATGAATTTACATTTCTCCATCTATGAACCTTGAACCTGCAATTCCAGGATTCGTCATCTCCTTTGGATCAAGGATTTCATTCAATTCCTCTTCTGATAAAATTCCTCTTTCAAGGCAAATTTCTCGTACTGGACGATTGGATTGAATCGCTTCCTTTGCTACTCTAGAAGCGACCTCATAACCAACATGAGGATTAATTGCTGTTACAATCCCTACACTTTTTTCAACCATCTGACGGCAATGTTGAATATTAGCAGTCATTCCTTCAATAGCATATTTCCTGAAGACACTTATTCCATTTTGTAAAATAGAAAACGATTGTAATAAATTAAATACTAACACAGGTTCCATGACGTTTAATTCCAATTGCCCAGCCTCAGAAGCTAAACTAATCGTATGATCATTTCCAATGACTTGAAATGATATTTGATTTACAACTTCGCACATTACAGGATTTACTTTCCCAGGCATAATAGAGGAGCCCGGTTGCCTTGCCGGCAAGTTAATCTCATTAATTCCAGTACGAGGCCCTGAACTCATTAAACGCAAATCATTAGCCATTTTCGATAAATTAATAGCCATAATTTTAAGAGCACTTGATACTTCCGTATAAGCATCTGTATTTTGAGTTGCATCAACTAAATCCTCTGCTGTTTCAAATGGATATCCTGTAATATCGGCTAAGTAATTTGCTACTTTTTTAATATACTCAGGCTTTGCATTTAAGCCTGTACCAACTGCTGTCGCTCCCATATTCACTTCATATAAATGGCCAACAGATCTATCTATTCGACCTAAATCCCGACTGAGCACACGCTGATAAGCTCCAAATTCTTGTCCGAGTCTAATCGGTACAGCATCTTGCAAATGTGTGCGACCCATTTTTAAAACATCATCAAACTCTTTCTCTTTCTGCTTTAATGCTTGAATCAATTCAGCTAACTCTTTTTTTAACCCATCAGCTAACCGAAGAGCCGCAATATGAATCGCCGTCGGAAAGGCGTCATTTGTTGATTGCGCCATATTCACATGAGTATTAGGACTAACCCTCATATACTCGCCTTTTTTGCCACCAAGTATTTCAATCGCTCGATTTGCAATCACTTCATTTGCATTCATATTAAATGAAGTTCCTGCGCCACCTTGTATTGAATCTACAATAAATTGATCTTGAAATTTACCATTTATAATTTCGTCAGCCGCTGCAATAATAGCATCTGCAATATTCACAGTGAGAACCCCTACATCACGATTTGCCATAGCAGCAGCCTTTTTTACGTACCCAAACGCACGAATTAACTCAGGGTGTGGAGGGTAACCAGTAATGGGGAAATTCTCCCTCGCTCGCATAGTTTGAATTCCATAATAAGCTTCTTTCGGCACTTGTTTCTCCCCGATCAGGTCGCGCTCCGTACGATATTCTATCATTCACATTTGTCTCCTTTTTTGATGTTTGCTTCTATATTACTTCAATGATTGTCCATTATTATTCTATGTAATGCAATATTTAATGTGAACAAGTTACCCCCTTCTTACGAATTCCTATAGGAGGAACTTATCATTATAGATTCAATAATGATAAGTTCCTCCCAATCTTATAAGGTTGATCTTTTAATTTAATGACCTAGTTTCGTTGCGTAAAATAAGAAGCCCTTGCTGAAACGTTTCCCTATCGATCATCTTCCATTCATACAGTTCCTTCAATTCATCTTCCATTAAGGCAAGATCTATTGAACGGTCGCGGGTATAGACAATGGAACCATGTTTTTTTAAGAGCTGTCTAACTTCATACATCGTTTTCAACACATTCACCTCAATAACCATTATAACAGCTTTACAACTGCCACGAAAAGAAGCCAAACAAGTGGTGTAAAGGAAATAAATGAATAACGCCAAAAGGCTTGCCGTATTTGCATTTGAACAAAAACTCCAATCCCTAATGCCGCCGTAAATAAAAATGACGCTGCTATCGTAAAGAACGTTCTAAACTCAAGTAATCCCCATTCCATTCCCATTAAAAAGAATAGAATGGTCAAAAGTAATAACAAAACTTTATCTTCTGGATGAAAAAAACCAAGTGTAGGATGAAAACGACTAAAACAAGCCACAATAAACAACAGAGAAAGAATCGATAAAAGAATTTCAATAATTCGTACGCCAACCCATCCTGTTATTAACATTCCAGCAATCATACCAATGTAACATAGAAACAAGAAAAATAAAGAAAATAATAAAAAGTGAATAGGTCTAATTGGGTCACGCGGAGCCGTTAACAGGCCACCTATTGTAAGACCAATCGTAAAAACAAAAATCATGATGATAATAATAAACCACATGCTATACACATCCTTTTTAAGCCACTGAAAAGGCGATTTAAAATCTTTTTAGTCCTCAAATTATGCAGCACGTCTTGTGGGAACGGTTTCTAATTAACAATTTTCGTACATCTTAAAGTCACGTTATGTTGAAATTCTTTCTTATGCTATGATATGTATTCAATAGAGAAATAAGAAGGACAAGATCAAACTTGTTCAAGTAAAAAATGAAATGAGGAGCGGAAGATGGACCAAAAAGTAAAAGATATCATTGACCGAGCACTTTATGGAACTCCAGAGATTAAACCAGAAGAGAGAAATTTATTTTTATCGACTATTTTGGAAAGAATTCATATAGCTTTAACCAAAAAGCAAGTCATTCAAAGAGGAATGTATGCGGAAGTAATCAAGTTAATGAAAGACAAAAACAATCTACACTTATATTTAAATGGACATTTAAATTACGGTAATTACTCAAATTATATTCAGGAAGCAAACAAGGCAGGAATTCGCTTTACGATTGTAACTCCGCAAAAGGAGACACCCTTTGGACTCGTTTTAGCAGATGAATCAAAAGCAATAGATAGCAACGACATTTTTGTGAAAGATGATTTATATGAGTTAGATATGAATGAGTCGATCAATCTCTAAAATAAATAAATAAAAATGAAAAATAGAGGCCACTGAATAAGGTACGATTTTTACCTTTTTCAGTGGCCTTGCGACTATCTCAAATTTGCTGAAGAGACTTGAATAAAAGGTAATTTCCCTTGTCCAGCTCCCTTCTTTATGACCTGTGTTTACCTGTCAGGATCATTGGGATGTACTGCGCTAGGACGTTGTTTTTTTAACGGCATTGCTGTCCGGAATAGTACGTCTTTTAAAGCCGATCCATTAAATGGTATAAATGGCCACATATAAGGGGTACCTAATGATTTCAAATGAACAAGCATTAGTAACCAAACCGTTATCCCTACAACAAATCCAGCTACCCCAAATAGAGCAGATGCAATTAATAAGGCAACCCTAATTAACCGGTTCGCCAAGCTCATTTCATAACTTGGTGTCGCAAACGTCCCTACAGCAGCCACCGCTAAATAGAGCACAACTTCAGGAGAAAAAAGACCTACATTAATAGCGACTTCCCCAATTAAAAGCGCTGCGACCAAACCTAGTGCTGTAGCTAATGCATTGGGGGTATGTATGGCGGCCATCCTCAGCATTTCAATCCCTACTTCTGCAAGTAGAAACTGGGCATATAAAGGAACAGTCCCTTCTTCCTGCTGCCCAATGAAATTTAATGCTGCAGGTGCAAGTTCTTCATTTGTAGCAAGTAAGTACCAAAGAGGCAACAAAAATAAAGAAGCCCAAACTGCTGCATAACGAACCACTCGCAAACTTGTTCCTACAATCGGCTTTTGACGATATTCTTCTGCGTGCTGCATATGATGCCAAAAAGTAGTAGGCGCAATCATTACACTGGGCGAACCGTCTACCATAATAATGACATGCCCTTCATATAAATGACTCGACGCAACATCAGGACGCTCCGTGTACCGGACCATTGGATATGGATTATAATGATGTCCAAATATAAATTCTTCTATTGTTTTATCACCCATAGTTAACCCGTCAGTGTCGATTTTTTCTAACGCCTCTTTTATATGTTGCACATATTCTTGATCAGCAATATCTGCAATATACGTAATGGCTAGGTCTGATTTGGAACGCCGTCCAACTGAAACATACTCAACCCTCATCGTCTTGTCACGAATTCGTCTTCGTATTAAAGCGGCATTCATCACGAGCGTTTCAACGAACCCATCTTTTGAACCACGAATCACTTTTTCTGTATCAGGTTCCTCTGGTCCTCGAACTGGATACTCCCTTGTGTCAACCAAAATGACTTGATCAATGCCTTCAACGACAAGCGCAGCAGGACCCGCTAGAACCTGATCCACTACTTCGTCTAAATCATCTGTCGCCTCTATTTCCGCATATGGAATATGGTGCTTAATTAACCTATCTAATGGTCTATCTGCTAAATCGGAGCCTTTCATTCGAATTAGCTCACGTTGAATTTGAGTAATCGCCTGATCTTTTCCAAATCCATCCACAAGAAAGAGTGACATTTCTCTTTCTCCATGCTCTAACTCAAGGTGCACTAAATCAAAGCTTGCATCGACCGCTAGTTCCTTTTTCAGATATTCAACATTGTCATTATAAATAATTGTGACAGGATTTTTCACTTTATTTTTATCCACGTGTCATCACCTCCCATTCCTTAACATTATTTGCTTCTATGTCTTTTTCCATTCATAACAACATGCATAAGTACGATTGCATTCACATATAAATGTGACAAACTGTTTGTCCACTGGAGGCAGAACGATGAACAAATGGAAATTTGCAATAGTCATGCTTATCACGTCTTTTTGTGTGGGATTGTTTCTTGTTTTTACGATTAAACCCGAGCCTTTAAACGACGCTCTTATCTTTTTTCCGCTTGATCCAACCGCTACTTTTGATGAAGCGACATCACACATTGACTTTCTCGCAATGGAAGATGAGGACGAGTATATTTTAGATTGGAATGTTACGTCGGTTTTAAATCAATCCGCTTATTTAAGGCAAGACGTCTCTCTTTTGTTTGAAGACGGTTATTTAAAAGATACGTTATCAACATGGAGAGAAAACACAGACACAATCAATATAGAAAAAGATGTAAAATCAGATGATAGTGGTCATTACCGTGTAGTAACATTTCATCATGCTGAGTTACACTATCCTAATGATGAAATCAAAAGTGCTCAAAAACTTAGTTTTGATCAGCTCTATGTAATTGACTCACCTTTAAGTCCATTACATGCTTTTCGAACTCCAAAAACCGAAGAAGAAAAGGAAAGCAAACGAATATTGGATTATATCTTACAGCAACAGCAAGACTATGACTGGGATGACTTATTTGAATATTACAACATCCCAAAAGATCGATACTTGCGCATTCCTCTTACCGACTTAGTTCTATACGAAGAGGAGTCGATTCCCGGATTAACCAAAGAAAAGACCGCACAATTTCTCGGTGGTCTTTGGGAAGGACTATATAAAAACTATGTATTAGGTATTACAAAGCAAGATGGGACTACAGTTAGCCCCATTGGAAGTACGGTACCCTTAATTCTAGTTCCTGATACAGCTGATCATTTTTTCATCCTTTTTCGAACCTCAGATGGAGAACCGGTTCAACTTTTACAAACCATAACAAACTAGTTCCACATAAATATCAAGTTTGAGATAGCACAATCCTGGAATACACGTTAATAACAGAGTGCTCCAGAAAAAAAGATCGCCTGAAGGGACTGAAAAAGGAGCAATTTTTTACCCTTTTTCAGTCCCCTCTCAACTTATCTTTATTTTACCCCCTTTTTCAATGGCGACTCACTCAACCTCTCTTGCAAATCAAGGTACATTTCATCTGGATATATTTGTATTGCCCGATCGATTGAATATCGAGCTTCCTCAATCTCATTAAGTTCAATATAAACTAAAGACAAATTGTAATGAGCTTCATGAAAGTCTTCTTTCATATCAATGGTTTGCACAAGAAGCTCTTTAGCCGTATCATAATTTTCAAACGTCGCTTCTGCATAAGCTAATAAAAAGGACGCTTCAGGAATCTCAGCTCCTTCTTCTACAGCTCTTTTTAAAAAAGGATATGCAGCTTCAATATCATCCTGCTGTAGATATTCTTGGCCAATTTGTAATTCTAAGACAGGCGAACGAGCTTTATGTTCATTACTCATTCCAAACCAAAACAAACTTAGCAAAAATAAAATTGTAAACATTAAAAAGAGGAACGGTCTAAAAGACTTCTTATGTTTTGGTAAATGAACAATGACAGATGCAAAGAACCCTCCAATTAAACCACCAATATGCGCACCATTATCGACCATTGGAACAGCAAAACCAAAAACTAAATTAATGACTAATATTGTTAGTAAACTTTTTCCCATCGTCCGAAAAAACAACTTTCGATAAATCGTACCAAAATATAGCAGTGCACCAAAACAACCAAAAATTGCCCCTGATGCTCCTGCTGCTACTTGTTCGTTAAAAGCAAAACTAGCAATCGATCCCGATAACCCAGCTACGAAATAGATAAACAAAAAACGCCAGGTACCGTACATCCTCTCAACTGCACTCCCAAGATAAAATAATGCTAATGAGTTCATAAAGAGATGAAGGAAGCCGATATGTAAAAACATAGCCGTGAACAGGCGCCACCATTCTCCGCCAATAATGAGCGGATTGTATTTAGCACCAAACTCGATTAATGTCAAAACAGAAGTACTGCTTCCAACTTGTTCTAACATATAAAACATAAATGCAATTATAACTAAAAGGGCCACCGTTGCTATAGGCTTACCGTAAAAGAATAACGATTTCTCTTTATGTTCCCGCTCTTTAGTCGCTTGTCTAATTTGCTGTTTTAGATGTAAAATAATCATTTCAATGTCTTCAATCGTTTCTAAAGAGGAGGAATCTGTTACTTCTGTCTCATGAGTTTTTGTTTTGTCAATGACATTTGAATGAACAGTCGTTCTCTTCTTTTCACTCTCAAAATAAGCCGTTCTTACATCTTCCCAGTCATCCACTGGTGGATACAAGCTTATATAAATATTTTCTCCTACTAGTTTACGACATCGCATATGACGCCTGATGCGTTCAAATTGTTTGACTGATTGAACCACATCTTTTCTGAGCCAGCTAGAAAAATCTATGTCAACTCTCACAATCCGAAGAATCTTCTTGGGCTTTGACTCTTCATCTTCTAACCAGATCTCTCTTGAACTTTGGTCAAGAACTCTAAACCCTTTATTAAAAATGTAAAAATGGGCGAACCTCCAGAAAAAATAATCCTGTTGCAAACGATCCATAACATCCTCCTCTCTCCTATTTCTTATTAAACAGTATAGCAATTATTTCCTTAAATAGAAGGACTCTTATAATAAAAATAAAGGGTCTGCCTTTAGATACAATATACCTAGAAGACGGACCCCTAAGTTGGATTAAAAATTTTCTTGTGGACGGCTTGATTGAAAAACCGAACCCAGTACTTTATCACGGATAAACGGAATTTGCATCGCAAACATAACGGCTAGCTTCCTTAGCATTCTACGACTCAAAAAGGCGTTGATCACGCGATAACGATACTTATAAGCAAAATACATTGAAAAAACTAACGATAAAATTGAAATGAGACGTTGAAACATGGTCATCCCTCCTAATCTTAATGTGGCTGTGAAACGAATCTTTTATCCACGATTAAAAGAAAAGGATCAATTTGATCTCTATACAATATCATGAACAGGTTTCATCGCTTGTTTTAAGACTGAAGCTGAATGATGTAATTTCTTATGTTCCTCTTCACTTAAATTTAGTTCTAACACTTCACGAATCCCTTGACGATTAACGATAGCAGGTACACCAATATAAACGTCATCAAGACCGTACTTGCCTTTCAGAAGTGTCGAAATCGTTAAAACTGAATTTTCGTTTCGTAAGATGGCTTTAGTTAGGCGAACTAACCCCATTGCTATCCCATAGTACGTTGCACCTTTTCGTTCGATAATATGGTAAGCAGCATCACGAACATTAGTAAAAATCGTATCTAGTTCATTCATTTCGACATGATTATCCTCTTTCACATACGTTAAAATTGGCTTTCCTCCAATGTCAGCATGGCTCCATACAGGTAGCTCGGTATCACCATGCTCCCCCATAATATAGGCATGCACATTTCTAGAGTCCACATCAAAATATTGACCAAGTAAAAAGCGAAAACGTGCTGTATCTAAAATGGTTCCAGAACCAATAACTCTTTCCATTGGGAGACCAGAAAACTTCCACGTGGCATAAGAGAGGATGTCGACAGGATTGGTGGCTACTAGAAAAATGCCATTAAACCCACTATCCATCACAGATGCGACAATGTTTTTAAAGATCTTAGCATTCTTTTCAATAAGGTCAAGTCTTGTTTCACCCGGTCCCTGATTGGCACCTGCAGTAATGACAACAAGGTCTGCTTCGGAACAATCTTGATATGTACCTGCCCAAATTCTCATTGGTGAACCAAACGGCATTCCATGATTTAAATCCATCGCATCGCCTTCAGCCTTCTCCTTATTCAAATCAACTAATACCAGTTCATCTACAACCCCTTGATTAAGAAGAGCATAGGCATAACTCGAACCAACAAAACCCGTTCCTATTATTACTACCCTTGTTCCCTTTCCTCTTTTCTCCATCATAACAGCACCTTTCTTTTGAAGATACGCTAACTAACATCTTTCTAAAGCCTTACCCACCAATATATTTACTATACAGAGTTTTAGCTCTTGAAAGATCCTCCGTTCCTTGGATTAACACTCGGCCATCCGGAAACAACACTAACCTCTCTCCCTCTTGTAGCTGCACTCGAAGTAAAAATGGAGTTACTTTTAATTCAGCAATCGCAGCTAATTTCTTTGCCCAAACCTTTAAATCAATAGGCTCATTACGTTGAATTTGGACCGTTTCTCTCCCACATAAAGTTGTAACGTGATCCTCTTCTTCCATTAATGATGGGTACTCTTTTCTTTGACAGGTTGGACATTCCTTTTTTGATTTCTCCATTTTCAAGTCAAATTGGTGATTTTTCCATAAGTCAAAGCTTCTTAAAGTTCCTCTCAGTGATTGATCATCACTTACTAAATATTTCAAAACTTCTACCACTTGATAGGAAGCCACAATATCTACAACCGGACTAATAACACCAATTGTATCGCACGTTTGTCCTGCTCCTTCTCCCGGATTGATAAAACAACGCAAACATGGCGTTTTTCCCGGAATAAATAAAGCCGACATCCCTCTAGCACTTACAGCTCCACCATAGGCAAAAGGCAACCCTAACTTAAAACACAGATCATTTAAGAGAAATCTGGTGCGAAAGTTGTCCGTTCCATCTAAAACAAGATCTATCCCTTCCAATAATTCAGGTAAGTTTTCTCTCGTCACATCAGCAACGATTCCTTCAATTTTTATACTAGAGTTAATCGCTTTTAATTTTTTTTCAGCCGCAATCGCTTTTGGTAAACTTTCTAGTACATCTATTTCGTCAAAAAGCATTTGCCTTTGTAAATTGCTCATTTCAACGTAATCACGATCAACGAGTCTTACTAACCCTACTCCTGCACGAACCAGGTGATTGGCTAACACTGTTCCTAAAGCACCAACACCAACAATTAAGACTGACTTATTCATCAAGCTTTTCTGACCATCTTCGCCAATTGGCGAAAAACGCATTTGTCTAGAGTAACGTTCCAAAGAATTTTGTTCCATCTTTCTCCTCCTTATAGCAACAACCAACCTGTAAACAAACCAACAGCTGCTCCAAAAACCGTACAGCCTATATTAACGATGTCATTATCCATCCATTTCTTACCTTTAATTCGTTCTGTCTTCCGATTACAATGATTTTCACGTTCCGTTTCAATTAAACAAACAGGACAACGATATACAACTTGCCAAACTCCTCCTAGCACTGTATCAACTAAATTACCTAGAAATCCAGCTAATGTCAAAGCTAGCAATAAGATTAGACTACCATAAGACGGTCCCCACCAAAAAATGATTGAGAAGATAACAATTAAGAAACTTCCAGCAATGGAGGCAGCCAAACCGAGGGATGTAATAGCTCCAGACATACCTGGGCTAACATGTTTTCTTTTCATAAGATGATATGGCTTTTTTTTGCTATGAGAACCAAGTTCCGATGCCCACGTATCTGAATTAGCTGCAGCCAAACTGGCAACGAACCCGCAAATGAGGATCTCAGAAGGGTTAAGAAAATAGATAAAGGCCAACAAAGCAGAAACCCCACCATTAGCAAATACTTGGTTCGTATCTCTTTGTTGGCCTTTTTGTACAATTCCAAGCTCATTTTCATTAGGTGGGAACGACCCAACCAATATAGAACTAAAAAAGAAAATTCCAAGTAAAAGTAATCCAAATATTCCAAGTCCTAAAGAGATTGCGCAACCAACTAACGCAGCAGCAATAGCTCCACCAATGGTTAATTTATTTCTTTTATAAGCAATGAATGCAATGAGAATAATCGCTATAAACAAGATTATAGTCATGATAAAAACCCGTCAGGATTGATTATGTGATCAATTAGACAATCATGGGGCTCGGTTGGGACTAATGGAACAATTTGACACGGAAAAGCTAACGCAATTCTCTGTGCTTTGGTTTGTGGAAGAAAGCGATCATAGAACCCTCCACCGAACCCAAGTCTAGATCCGTTTTTATCAAAAGCAAGTCCGGGAACAATCACTAATTCAATCTTTTTTGGATCGATAGCAGAACATCTCCTTAAATTCGGCTCTTTCAAATTATATGGACCATCTTCTAGTTGATCAAAACTGGTTAATTCATAAAATGCCATCTCTCTATTTTTGAAATTCGTCCGAGGAACGACTACTTTTTTTCCTTGCTTCCATGCTGTTTCTATTAAAAAATATGTATCTACTTCTTTTCCACGCGAAATAGTAAGTGCAAGTACTTCTGCTCTTTTCCATAGACTAGAAGAAATAAGGTGTTTTGCAATTTCCTTAGACCAACCTCTCCATTCTTCATCAGACATCGATTCTAATTTTCCGCTTACTTCATCTCTAATGTCCCTTTTTGTAACCATAGCTTTCACTCACTCTCATTCTATTGATGAATGCGCCATCAAAAAACTCTTTTAAAATGGCTGTTTTCGCATGTTTTGTTGTTTTTATGGATTACGTATCTCCTTTTCGTTCCACCTGCGCTCCAGTCACTCACCACAAGGAGGTGCCGATCCTCCTCTGCTGTGGGGTCTCGCCCCTACCTCTGCATCCCGCAGGAGTCGAGTGACTTCCACTCCATTTCACGACCAGGTAAAACTATTTAATAGCAACCAACCTTACGAAAACAGCCTTTTAAATAGAAAAAAGCAGCGGAGAATCCAGCTGCTTACTTTGTTTCACGGTGTAACGTATGACGCTTTAATCTTGGGCTGTATTTTTTAAATTCAATACGCTCAGGATTGGTACGTTTATTTTTTGTTGTAATATAGTTACGATCTCCTGTTTCAGTGCAAGCAAGAGTTACTTGTACACGCATTTGCTATCCCTCCAAACTGTGCTTACTTCATACTTGAATATGATAGCAAATCTTTCCCGTTCAATCAAGTGGTTTTTCTTTACAGGATTTGTTTTGTCACTTGCTTTAGATGCTCAGATCGAATTTGTCGATCGTGTCTTTGCATAACTTCCTCTTCTGAGGTTCCATTAATTTCCCAGATCCGTCCATATGTCTCCTGCCATGGGTCTAATTGAATACTAGTTACCATCATGCTTTCATGACCAGTTTGGCATAATGGTGAAACAGCCAAATTCCCACTTATTTCTGACCAAATTATTTCTCTTTTTCCTACAGCTAATTGACTTACTTTACTACGAAAAAAATTCGCTGCTAGGAGGGTTAAAATCGGGCTACCATAATGCATAATCGTTTGTTTCAAAGGAGAAACAAACGCAACTTTTGACGAGACGTTACCACACCTTTGTTGATGCACAACAAATTTAATATTGCGCAGTTCTTCAGATTGATTTTTAAAGACAAATGTATAAACAAAACTACTTTCCTCTTTTTTAAACTCTTGTAAAATTGTTAGTTGAATCCTCCATTCTTTATGAAAAGCAACAACAATGGACAGGTCTGACCCACGTTCTTGCTTGGACGACATTTCCCACTCATCGCTATTTAACCAAGAACATTTTCCATTTAACCAAACGCCAAATCTCTTTAAAAAGTGGTGATTGTTCTTTTGGATTGTGATCATATTAGGATGTTTGCTGTTTAATAAAATTAATTTGTTCAATGTATTCACCTGCCAGTTGTTTTGCATGTGCTCCATCTGTTGATTGAGCATACACAGTAAATGTTCCTTTTTCTTGGTCTGGAACAATAAATGTCCAACTTTCTTCCGTATGCTTTACCTTCATTCCATCTATTAATTCTACGTTTTTTCCTTTTAATGATTCTAATAATTTTCGCATGACGATCCCTTTTTGTTGTGTTTTACAAGTGACTTCTTGTTTATAAATAGATTGTACAGGTAGTGCATTTAAAACTTCTGACAGAGTTTTCTCACTCTCGACCACATGGTCTAAAAGTTGAACGATCGCATAGGGACCATCATATGACATCATTTGTACCGTTCCTTCTGTTTCCATCATTGCCCGAGCTGAAGTCTTTGTCCTGATTAGTGTTTTATCGTAGCTCGCTGCTACTTCCTCAAGTGCACTTCCACCATATAATGGAACAGCAAGCTCTTGTCGTATACCTTTTTCAAGTTGCATGTATATAAACAGCAATAATTGTTCTTCTTCTGAAACTAAATGACCTTGCTCTGTCATTAAACTTATGAATTCTCCACTTTCCCCAATCAAAATTCCAAAATCAGCATTAAATTCAAGTAATGCCTCCCTCATCCTAGCAACGTCTACATGGTCATCCAAATGATGAATTGAACAACCTAATTGTTCTAACATTGTTGTAAATAATGGCAGTTTACTTGATCCCTCTTCATGAACGACTACATGAAGATTTCTAGCTTTAATATTTTTAACATGAATATGTTCCATCAAATTAGTTACGTAATTTTGTTCTAACTGATGGTTAACCTCATATTGACCAACATACTCAAATGCTACCCTACGGTAAGTTTGAAATGTTATGACTTGTTCCAACTCACGCTGCTCAGAAGAACTCACCGGCAAGCCATCTTCATTATAGAATTCAATGACTAACTGCTTTTCCTGATTTTTATCTACTAATCGAATATAAATACCGCCTTTAGACTCGCTATGCTCGACACTAAATCTTAGTACAGGCAACATGGTTTGTCCAAGTTCAACAACATCAACACCTGATGCTTGTAAACTTTGAATAAGAGATAATTTCATCACCTGACTGAACGAATGCCCATCGCTAGCTACTAATACTTGTGACCCTTGATTAAGTAAGGTACCGTAAGCAGCACCAAATTTTGTAGCTTCCTCTGGGGTCATTTCAATATTGGCAACACCTGTAGCACGATGTCCTTTTAATAATGATTTAGCACCAACTTCATTCCAAACAAAGGCTTGTGGTACTGTTGTGGCTTCCTCTACTCTTTTATAAGGCCAAACTTTTACCTCTGGTTGGATAGTCGCAGCTCCCCCAATAACTGTATGATGTCCAATGACAGCATCTTCAAAGATGGTTGCTCTAGTTCCAACAGTCACACCTTGACAAATTGTAGCTCCTCTTAATTCACTTTCGTCTCCAATATATGTGCCATCCCATAAAACGGATCGCTTAATTGAAGCTTTATTGGATACAGTTGAACCTGATCCAACAACTGCATGTTCTCCTAAGTGAGCCCCAGACCGAATAACTGAATTCGCTCCAATTGATACAGGACCTTCGATTTTGACTCCTTCTTCTATAATCACATTCTCGCCAATCCAAACATTTGGTTGAACCTCCGTTCCGTAAATGGAAGCATTAAGTTCTCCACTTAATAAATCACTTTGAGCTTGACGATATTGCTTGAGGTTACCTATGTCTGACCAATATCCTTCAGCAGAATATCCATACAAAGGTGATTGATCCTCTAAAAACTTTGGAAAGACGTCCTTACTAAAATCTACTACTGAATCTTCTTTAATATATGAAAAGATTTCCGGATTCATAATATAGATACCTGTATTCACCGTATCACTAAATACTTCGCTCCAACTCGGCTTCTCTAGAAAACGAACAATTTGATCTTGTTCATCTGTCATAATCACACCAAACTCTAGTGGACATTCTACTTGTTTCATAAAAATAGTAACTAAACTATCATTTCCCTCATGGAAATTAATTCCAGATTGAAGGTTAAAATCTGTTAAAGCATCACCACTTACAACTACAAAAGGTTCATCTAAGAATTCTTCCGCTTGTTTCACACTCCCCGCTGTGCCTAAGGGAGTAGTTTCTTCAAAATAATGCAATTTCACACCGAATTCAGAGCCATCTCCAAAGTACTCTTTAATGACATCTGATAAATATTGAACGGTTACAGCAATTTCAGTAATTCCATATTTCTTTAATAGTTCAATACTATATTGCATAACTGGTTTTTGAATTAGTGGAACCATTGGTTTTGGTACATTACAAGTTAATGGACGTAATCTCGTACCTTTTCCTCCTGCCATGATGACACCCTTCATATAATTGCCTCCCTTAAAATTAAATAGTAAGTTCTAACTCTCCAACTAGACATTTTTCTATTTCTTCTTCAGTTTGCTTGGCAATGGTCTCCCAGTTAAATTGAGACTTTACATCACGCAGCCCTTGAGTTGCTAATGCTTCTCTTGTAATTGGATGATTATAAAGATAAAGGACTTGAGTAGCCAAACTTTGGACATCACCCGGAATCATTTTCAAACCATTCTCTTCATGTCGAATAATGCCAGCTAATCCACCAGTATCAGAAACAATTGTTGCTTTCCCAGCAGCAAGGCCTTCTAATGCGACAATCCCAAAAGGTTCGTAATAGCTTGGGAAGATCGTTGCATCACAACGAGAAAACCACTCATTTCTCTCTTCATCACTAACAAAACCGAGAAACGTTACATGAGAATCTAACTGCCTCTCAAAAACCTGCTGTTGATAGGCATGAAGCATCGGACCCTTTCCAGCAATGACAAACCGAATTTTTTCATTTCGTTCTTTTAACACTGCTGCTGCATCAATAACCGTTTGATACCCTTTTTCCTTGACCATTCTTCCAACTGAGAATAAAGTAAACTCATTCCTTTTTTCGATCGTAGCAGATCCGGTATATGGACGAAGTAAATCGATATCAACACCGTTTGGTATAACTGAAAGCTTTTCTTCAGGAAGTGAGAAGATCTTCAATAATTCTTCTTTCATGTAGTCACTGCAAACGATCACCCGATCAGCTTCATAAGATAGTTCCCACTCTTTTTGATTGATTTCATACTGTAATTCGCTATGAATCCCATTATTTCTGCCATGTTCCGTTGCATGAATGGTGGCAAGTAGTGGAAGTTGAAGAGATCTCTTAATAGCTCCTGCTGTTACGCCAACTAACCAATCATGAGCATGAATAATATCAAATTGTTTTTTCCTTGCTAGCTTTTTAATATAGCGAGTCATTTCAATATTTAAACTTCCTACCCAATCAAAGAAGTTGTCTGCTTCAGGCTGTAAACCTTTGATACGATGAACATGTACCCCCTGATTCATTTCATAATTTGGATAACCAGCTACATGTGAAGTAACAACATGGACCTCATGACCCTCATTGACCATTGCCCTTGATAGGTCAAATACATGTCGAGACAACCCGCCGACCATCATCGGAGGAAATTCCCAGCTAAGCATTAAGATGCAACGTTTCCTTTCTACATGAACCTTATCTTGTGTTTGAATGTATGCATCATGAGGAGAAAAGAAGATTTTCTCATCGATTTCCTGTAAAAAAGGATAACTCTGTTCCATTTTCATTATCCATTCTTCCTGAACGAATCCATTTAATAACTTCTCTTTTGTTACATCAAACCGACTCAGGTGTGTTGCAAACCGTTCATGCGCATATTGAACGGCACTTTGACCATCCATAATAAATGCCCAGTCACTGCTCACTGCTAGCATCCATTCACGTACCATCTGCTTTAAATAACGTTTTTCTACATCCGTTGGATTAGAAAATAGTGCCACAACTGTTGCTAGGTCCGTCTCCATTCGGTGGTGATGACGGTAGAGATATTGGTTCTTCTCATTTATCCAAACATCACCATACCCTTCACGTCCCCATGTCGAAAATGATATATGAGCAGTGTCAAAATCTTTATAGTGTCTGTCAATATAGGTTTCAGGAGTAACAAATTGAATTCGTTCTTGCCCTTTTTTAATGACTTGTCCTATCCACTCAGGACCTTCAAACCACCAATGCCCAAATAATTCTGCATCAAACGGAGTAACCATTAAATATGGTGGATAACACTGTTCTCCAGAATCATTAATTTCATTTTCTATGGAATGAATGAAATGATCAGCATGAGCGTGTATTTTCCCTTCAGCCCATTCACGGACATAAATTGCTTTTTCTTCTCCTACACCTGTTATTCTCTTATGTTTAATTCCAGTATCTATTCTAATACCGTCCTCATGGACATAAGGTTTTATATAATCCCAATCTCGTTCGTAAGCTATATCTCTGTAAAATTCTCGATAATCAACATCACCAGGGTATCCTAAAGTTGAACTCCAAACTTTGCTGGATAATGTTGTATGCCTTGGAAACAAGATTAATCCGTGCGGTGAATACACGGGAGCTCCACTACCTTTAGATGGACTCGGTTCTGCGTTTAAGACAGCATGTTCATCGACAAATGTATAGGCAATCCCTTCTTCAACCAAAATCCGATCCACCCCTGGTGCAATCGCACACTCGGGTAACCAAAAGCCTCGAGGCTTCACACCAAAATGTTGTTCAAAACAACGAATAGCTTCAACAACTTGAGAACGAATGGCAGATTTAGTTTTTAAGTACGGCAAAAATGCATGAGTTGCTGCACTTGTTATACACGTAATCACTCTTTTTTCGAATAATTCACGAAACCCCAAAAGAATGTTTTTGTTATAATCAACAAATGTATTTTTAATTTTCTGATAACGATTGATGTAAAATGTGACTAAATCTTCCTCTTCTTTCGTTTCAGCCAATTTCATTTCTTTATTTAATAGTTCTTCTGTCTTGATGATATAATCTAAATAACGTTCCTGAATAGTGCGATCTGCCAACATTTCTAATACTGGTGGTGAAAATGATATGGTTAGAACGTCTTTTAATGGAATATCATTATTTAATTCCCATAATAAAGGTATGTATGATTCTGTAATCGCTTCAAATAACCACCTTTCTTCCAGCCTGCCTTCTTCCTTATGACGAACATAAGGAAGGTGCGCATGTAAAACTAAAGAATAATACCCTTCCTTCAAAAAAATCCCTCCTATTTAACGGTTTCATAATACGAATAAGTACTAAAATGCTCGAGCCATTGGGGTTCATCTTGGGTTCCCGTTTTCCATTGATTCACAGCGTCAATATGTAAACCTTGTGTTGCTTTTTCATTCCGTGGTGTATCTACTGCATTCGATCTTAAAAATGATAAAAATGATCCTTGTCTTGTTTGAATGCCTAAATCAAAGATAAATGTACGATTTGGATCTAAACCCCTGACAACCCAATTATTAGTCATCTCAGGAAGAGAGATATCAAAAAAACGATGAGCATTATGCCCATTAAACTCAATCAGAGTACAATCATAGATTCTTAATTTCTTAGTTAACTCATGCCATGGAAGTCTTGTTTGGTGTTCAATGGTTTGTTTTAACGATGAGCTAATTTCCCAAAAGGAATATATGGAAGATGGACTTTGCGGAAGCAAAGTAATTTCATCTCGTTCATAACTCGAGGGTACAATTGGAGTTAAATTCATTTCGTCAATCTCCTTATTTTCTTCTTGTTGTTGTCGGTGTTTTTGATACCGGTATTGTACTTTCCCAACTGTAGTATCTAATTCTATTGCTATTTTTCGAAAGGAATATCCTTTTTTTCTTAAAGCAAGTATTTCTTCAATCAACATATTCACCTCCAGATACAACTAAAAATACTTTTTTGGAACAATTAGTTACGTTACGTGAGTAATTTACAAAGTATGACTATTTTTTGTTATGTTAATCATACAATTCAAATTTTCAGCAAACAAGAAGCCCATTTTGTCTCTTTTTGTCAGGTCAAGGCTACTAAAGCCATTGCTTCACAAAAAAAATTATTCGCCTTTTTTCGCCATCTACTTTTGTCAAATATTCGGGTCGTATTTTGGCGAAAATACTAAAAAAGGTTTTGTTGTAAGCGTATTCTTAAATAGATGTCGAATTCGGGAGCACTTTCTTTGAATTTGACTTCAGCTTAGATCTTGATAAACTAGTACTATTCTATTTGAAAAAAATGAAAGAAGGTTTTATTGTGGAAATTTCCATTATTATCTTACTATCTTTTGCTATTCTCCTTTTTATTTTATCGTTCTTCCGAAAAGATCGAATTGAACAGGTAGAAAAACAATTAGATCAAATGTCTATTACTTACATGCAAGAAATTTACCAATTGAAAAAAAAGATTCGGGTACTTGAAGAAGAATTGTTAATAAGTAATGATAAACCAATTCATTTACAAAATAACATGAAAGAATTCACGAATGATAATGACTCTTGAAGTTGATACTTGCTATTTAAAATGAAAGGAATGTAGAGGAGTTTATATGTATTAAAATAACATAGACTTAGTAATTAGACCGTTGGTACGAAACATTTTCTGACAAAAAAATATTCCACAATTGGAAAAAGGTGTTTCAAAAGGTCATGGACCTTTGAAACACCTTTTTTTATTCTTCAGGTTGTTCAAGGATTGGACGTTCTGCTTTTTCAGGTCCATTCCTTACATCCTTCATTTCAAAGTAGGCATCTAATGCTTGACTCGCTATTTCCTGAGCCATGCCTTGTCTCCCACCATTTCTTTCTAACTTCACATTCGGCACAACAACTGCAAAGGCAATTTCAGGATTGTTATAAGGTGCATAACCTACAAGAGTCTGAGTATTTCCATCAATAAATTGACGATTATCACCTGTACCAACTGCTACGCGTACCTGGGCTGTTCCTGTTTTGCCAGCAGGCTGATAAGATTTATTAGCAAAACGGCTACTTGCAGTACCACGTGTCATTACTCCACGCAATCCTTGTTGAACACGAGAAATATATTGTTCACTCATATCGATACGATTCAAAACTTGTGGTTCAAACTTTTGAATAACCGCACCTTGCTCATCTGTATTCGAAACAGGCTCACGGATTTCCGTAACTAACCTAGGCTGCATTCTAAGCCCATCATTAGCTATAGTAGATATATATTGAGCGAGTTGTAGTGTAGTATACGTATCATATTGTCCAATCATTAAATCTAGTAAGTTCCCATAGATCGTAGAACCACCAGATAAGCCTGTTGAGCTCGATGGTAAATCTATTCCCGTATCAGATCCTAAACCAAACTGACTAAAACTATATCTAATCTCATTGTAAGCCTCTGCAACTGAATTATTGTTCCAATTACAATTATTAGGGTAATTACAATTGGCCATTAGCATTGCCATTTCAAACATATAGACATTGGATGAAACTTCCAACGCTCGTATATCATTGACCCAGCCATAATTTCGTACGGATTTCTTCTCAGGAGTTGATGGCAACCTGATTGGCCGATCATTAAAGCTTTTACCTGGATGAGCAACTCCAGCTTCAAATCCCGTCAAGACAGAAGCTGCTTTAACGGATGATCCCATTTCAAAAGCTTTCGTTACATTTCCGATATGGTCCGCATTTGTTTCTCTTGTTTGTCCAGCAGGGTCATTGAATCCAGCCATTGCCAAAATATCACCCGTACGCGGATCCATCATGACAGCATAAGCCGACCGATCTAAGATAAAGGAATTACCAGCCTTTTTCATTTCTTCAGATATAATTCCTTCTAACGTTTGCTGCAATTCCATATCTACACTTAGCACTAAATCATTTCCACGTTGACCAAGTCGTTCATTTACAGTATGGTCTACTGTAGTACCACCACTTGAATGAGTAATGCTTTCTACAACAGCTTTTTGACCTCTTAACACATCTTCGTATTGTAACTCAAGATAACTAGTTCCTACTATATCCGAGCGGTCATAGCCCCTAGCCAAATAATAATCCACTTTTTCTCTTGGGATAGTTCCCGTGGATCCAAATACACTACGTAGAGACTCTCCATAAACATAGTTTCTACGAGAATCTCTTAAAATATCGACACCTGGTAAACGATATAAATTTTCACTTAATTTATGAGCTTCTGCTTCTGTAATCCCACGTTTAATTCGTTGTGGCGAATTTGCATAGCCACGGGACATTTCACGATAAATAGCAAGCACACGTAAATCTGTTTCGGTTAACCCATCCGTTTGCTCTTCTGTTATTCTCTCCACTTCTAGTTGGTATTCTTCAGTAGAACTTTCTAACTCATTTCGTTCTTCTCGACTAACAAGCTCAAAACGTTCCTCTTGAGTCATTAGCATTAAGATATAATCCTGTTTGTCACGTTCTGTAATCCGGTCTGTTTCAACATCAATCAATTGTTCTAACTCTTTGGCAATGCCAAGCATGGTCTCTGAACTTGTAGAACGAGATGGATTCGTGTATGTTACTGATAATTCAAGTTCATTATCTACAACAACATTTCCAAACCGATCATACATCAGTCCTCTAGGTGCATCGATTCTTGCTGTCGTATTACTAGTTCCTTCAAGTTCCTTTACAAATTCTTGCCCTTCAACAATCTGGACAACACCTAAACGTAGAATTAGAACAGAAAATAATACGAACACAGCAAAGAATAGGACATTCAACCGAGTTGGAACATGATGTTTCTTCTTACGCTTTGATGCTCTTACCACCTTTTCATGTTCCTCCTAAATAATTCTAAAATACATTAGAATAGGCACCTTTTAAAAAGGTGCCTACTCTAAAATTCGAAAGTCGTAACCCGCGTATGCCGTTGCTTCAGTTGTTTCATGAACCTACTCTCGTAGGTGGGTGTTCGCAGAATCACTTTCAACGTCCAGAACAGGCTGGCTTGTTGGCAGTGTTTCAATATAGAACTCCCTTAAAAAAATCAAGGTTCGAAACAAGGAGAAGCTGACTAACACGGCAGGCAACGTTTGATTGATTTCATTATAGCATACACAATCCTTTTGTCAAAAGGGAAAGGGAACCAACTACACACTCGTCCCACTTCCGCCTGAAGGATCACCATCTCCACCTTTTTGTCTAGCAAAGCTATAGCTTTCTCCCCCCTTATTCTCTTTAAAATGAACCTGCTTAACAAAAAAGTAAATGACCGTATGACCAGCACCAAGAACCAGTAATAAAATAGGGATCCCTTTTTCTTCTGAAAAAAGAGTTACTGTAGCTAAAAAAGCCAATACAGACACAATTCTACCTGAATTTACAAATAATTCTCTGACCACTATATATTCTACTCTCATCTCAGCAGCCTTCCAACCTTTGCCTATTACATCAAAGGTAAGAGAAACATAAGGAACGAGTAACATTGGATAAGCGATTGAAACAACTACACCATATGTTATAAGCTTTGTAAATGTTAATTCTCCTAGCACAATAATGAAAATGGCTCCATAGAGGATTAACCCGCCCATTAGAATTAATTTTTTTCTAATCGTTGGTTTAATGATTCGAGTAATAACATAGTAAGCAACAAATTGAGTTGCAGAAGCTACTAACCCGTACGTACCAATAGCCAGTTCACTACCCGTGGCAATATACACCCAAACAACAATAACAAAGACAAAGGTTCCTTCTCTTAAGCCTTGAAAAAAATGGGCCCTCGTTATTTGTCTCCAATTCGGATTGTTTTTACGCTCTTTTAAAATCCGTTTGAAACAATACTGTCCTTCCGCCGACCGGCGCTTTAGTAAGAAGCTTGTGAGAACAGCAGCCAGAAAGAGAGCGAGAGAAACGGTAAAAATGATTGTATATCCGGTAAATTGCTCCATTCTTGTAATAATGAATCCGGATAAGATTGGCCCTATCATTCCTGCAAAAGACGTTAATAAGCCTAAAAAGCCATTAAAGAAATCTCTTGTTTCAGGCTCCGTTATTTCAAATGTCAATACATTAAAAGCGAGCCAATAAAAACCAAAACCCGTTCCAATTAAAACTCCTAAAAGAATTAAGTATTCATTAGCATCTTTACCTAGAAATAAAACCGTGGAGAAAAAAATAGCAAGTGCACTTACACCTACTCTTAGCACAATGACCCGGTCTATTTTCTTAGCTATTTTTCCAGCTATTATAAACGCTATTGGTTGCATAACAACCGAGCCCAAATTATAAAGAGCAATATCGACAAATTCACCTGATTGTTTCCACAAATAAACATTGACGAAAGTATTTGACAAAGCAATACTTAGCGCATATAGCCCACCAATAATAAGCAACAGCTTTAAGTCCCTTGTCACTTCTATATCACCAATTACTTTCTTAACGAATACCTTATTCACCGACTCCACCACCCTCACAAGTAGTGTGTCACTTGCAAAACCGCTTATACACAAAAAAGACCTTAAGGTGGGTACCTTAAGGGTCTTTTTGTATACCTAAGTGATTACCTTAGGTTTTTATTTAGCTTCATTATAACGTTTTGCAACTTCATCCCAGTTAACAACATTCCAGAAAGCATTAATGTAGTCAGGACGACGGTTTTGGTAGTTCAAGTAATATGCATGCTCCCAAACATCAAGACCTAAAATTGGAGTCTTCCCTTCCATTAATGGAGTATCTTGATTTGGAGTGCTTGTTACAGCAAGCTTACCTCCGTCAACAACTAGCCAAGCCCAACCAGAACCGAAGCGGTTAGCACCTGCGTTTGCAAATTCTTCTTTGAAAGCATCAAAGCTACCAAATGTCGAAGTGATTGCATCAGCAAGTTCACCTGTAGGGTTTCCCCCACCGTTTGGACTAAGGATTTCCCAGAACAACTTATGGTTAGCATGTCCACCACCGTTGTTACGGACAGCGCCACGGATATTTTCTGGTACTGCATCTAAGTTAGAAACTAACTCTTCGATGCTTTTGCTAGCAAGATCATCATGACCTTCTAATGCTGCGTTTAATTTAGTGATGTAAGTATTGTGGTGCTTACCATGGTGAATATTCATAGTTGCCTCATCAATATGAGGTTCTAATGCGTTTGCTGCGTAAGGTAATTGTGGTAATTCGTAAGCCATGTTAAATTCCTCCTCAAATATGAATCTGATTATTGGCGGAGTATGTACTCCAAAAAACAAGGACTTTTGCAACATTTATGTTTCATAAGTCTTTCAATTCATACATTACCAAAATTTGAACATTCTTGCAATGATTATGCTCAGTATTTTTAATAATGTAACCACATTTACTCTACCCTTACAACAGTCGAATTAAACCATTAACGTCATAACAAACGTACAAAATCATAAACATGTACAAACCTTTAAATAAAAAATGGAGGAACCGTATGAATTGGTGGCAAGCATTAATTATTGGCTTTATTCAAGGAATATCAGAATTTATGCCAATTTCATGTACAGCCCTCATGTTGTTGGCTCAACGAATACTAAACATCTCTATTGAAAATAATTCGAAATTGGCATTTGAAACTTTTTTACATATCGCTTCTGTCTTAGCTGTTATTGTTTATTTTCGTCATGATTTACATAAGATCCTGCACGATTTCATTATCTATATTCGAACTAAGGAAGATCAAGCACAAACAAACTACAGATTCGTGCTTTTATTAATTATGTCGACACTCGTAACCCTTTTAGCCGCAAAAACGCTAGAATCAATTATGGGGGGTCATTTTACTAATTCCGTCACCATTGGATTTTCACTTATTATTACAGGTTTCTCACTAGTGTTAATAGAGCACGGGTTAAATGATGGAACGAGAAGGTTGAAAATGTTAAACTGGAAGGATGGAATAATTATTGGTATCGGACAAGCACTCTCCTTAATTCCAGGTATATCTAGAACAGGAAGTACACTATTTACCGCTCTTTGTTTAGGGATTTGTAAAAATACCGCCCTTCGCTATTCCTTTCTCCTTTCTATACCTGTCTTTCTAGGAATGACTTTATTGAAAATACCTGATTTACATTATTCGCAAATAAGCTTTCCTTCATTAGCTACTGCTTTTATATCATCATTTATATTTGCATTAATAGGGATTAAATGGTTTATTTCGATGTTACAAAATACAAAGTTAACTTATTTTGCTTTTTTCTGTATTGGATTAGGGGTTATCACATGGAAGTTTATATAATGAAAAAAGGACCTGTAAAAAGGTCCTTTGAATATGTATGAATAATGGCGGAGGAAGAGGGATTCGAACCCCCGCGCGGTTTAACCCGCCTGTCGGTTTTCAAGACCGATCCCTTCAGCCGGACTTGGGTATTCCTCCATATTGGCTGAATAAAATTAAATGGTGGACCCTGTAGGACTCGAACCTACGACCGATCGGTTATGAGCCGACTGCTCTGACCAACTGAGCTAAGGGTCCCTATGGGGCGACTGATGGGAATCGAACCCACGAATGTCGGAACCACAATCCGATGCGTTAACCACTTCGCCACAATCGCCGTAAAACATATAATTAAAGTAGCGGCGGAGGGAATCGAACCCACGACCTCACGGGTATGAACCGTACGCTCTAGCCAGCTGAGCTACGCCGCCAAAATGGCTCCACAGGTAGGACTCGAACCTACGACCGATCGGTTAACAGCCGATAGCTCTACCACTGAGCTACTGTGGAATATTACTTAAGAGACAAGAATTATCTTAACACGCTTATTCTATTACGTCAACACTTTATTTCACATTTTATCCAAAAGCGCATTAAGAACTTGAATCCTGCTATAACTTATCATACTCCCCAAAAAGAAACAAGCAATTTCAGAGAACACAAAGTCCCTTCTTACCTCAGCAAGGGACCTTGAGCCACAATGAAACTTAGTGATCTTCTCCGATAACGGCTTCAGCAATATTTACAGAATGATCGCCAATTCGTTCTAAATTGCTAACAATGTCGACAAAGACAATTCCAGCTGAACCTGAACATTTGCCATCATTCACCCGTTGAATATGCTGCTTTCTAAGCTTTCTTTCCATTTTGTCTATTTTTTCTTCTTTCTCCAAAACAGAACGCGCTAAATCACCATCTAATAATTCTAAAGACTGTATCGCTTCTTTTAACGTCGAGAGGGTTAATTCCGACATTTCACGTAAATCTTCAAGTGCTTTCTCTGATATATGAACTTTGTTTACTTTTTGATAATCCTTTAATTCGACGATATTTTCAATATGATCGCCAATACGTTCGATATCACGTACTGTATCCATTAGCATCGAATGCATCTTCGAATCATGTGCAGATAATGACCGAGAAGAAATTTGAATTAAATAATCTGTAATTTTCCTATCAAGATTATTAATGGCCTCTTCAAACTGGATAGACATTTCAGCATGTCGCTTCTGACCATTCTCAAGATATTGGCTCACTTCATGAAGCCCTCTTTCTGAGAATTCAGCCATTCGTAATACTTCTTGTTTCGCTTGCCCAAGAGCAATAGCCGGTGAACTCCCAATAAATCGAGGATCAAGATGTTTTGCCTTATATTCAATACTGTATTCCTCACCCGGTACTAACTTAGTTACAATGATTGCTAACAAAGCGACAAATGGCAGTTGAATCATCGTATTAGAAACGTTAAAAATACCATGTGCAAACGCAATTGTCATCGGTCGATTAAGACCAAGCTCAACGGCTAGAAAACTAACAAATTGGAAAAAGAATGGATATATTATCAAAACAATAATCGTTCCAATTAAATTGAAAATCACATGAGTTAACGCCGCTCTTTTCGCAGCAACAGATGCACCAATTGCCGCTAGAACCGCAGTTATTGTTGTTCCAATATTGTCACCAAACAGAACAGGTAATGCTGCATCTAACCCCATTGCTCCTTGTTCATACAATTGCTGCAACAATCCAATCGACGCACTTGAGCTCTGAACAGCAACCGTAAATATCGTTCCTATAAGTACACCGAGTAATGGATTTTCACTCATGCTTACTGTAAGTTCGGCAAACGCTTCGAGCTCACGTAATGGCTTTAAACCTGTACCCATTAATTCTAACCCATAAAATAATGCTCCAAATCCAAATACAACTTGTCCATAATTGTTTACTTTTTTCGCTTTTATAAAAAAGATTAACGCTGCCCCAACGGCAATGATTGGCAATGCATAGGCGGATATTTTTATTCCTATAATAAAGGCTGTTACAGTAGTTCCAATATTGGCCCCCATAATAACCCCTATCGCCTGTTTAAGAGTCATAAAACCCGCATTAACAAGACCGATAGTTAAAACCGTAGTCCCCGTACTTGTTTGAAGAAGTACGGTTACAAATAATCCTGCAAATACCCCCATTACAGGGTTAGTCGTAAACTTATCTAAAACATCACGTAAGCCATCACCAGCTACCTTTTGTAAACCATCCCCCATGTATTTAATACCAAAAAGGAAAATACCTAGTCCACCAAAAAACATGAACAAGAGCGTTTGTAAATCCACAAATCCTCATCCCTTCATCTCATAAGTCAAATCCAATTTTCGACAAACATCAACATGGACACCCTGTCTATTATTAAGCATTTATTAAGGATTTGTAAACAATTAATTATTAAAAAACATTATTATTTCAATCAGTTGATGAATTTCTTACAAAAGACCCTATGTAATAAATTCAATCATAGCAATTTCAACCTTAATTCGTTAAAATAACGAAGAATGAAAGAGGTGAGTTTATGAATTACTGGGAATGGTTTTATAAAAGTTTTTACAATAGAAAAGTGATAGCATATAGTCGCTTCAGACCAATCACAACAACCATTGGTTTTGTTTTAATGATTATATTTATCGCTAGCATCCCTTATTTTATTTCGTTAAATGTTACAACCGTATCAAGCATTCAACAGCTCAATCGCATTTTAGAAAATGATTTACCTAACTTTTATTTGAGCGATGGGACATTAACAGCGGAAGATGAAGAGGTTTACTATAACGAAGAAGTACTTGATGGTTTTTTCCTCATTGATCCTTATAATACGCTATCTCAAAAAGAATTATTGCAGCTAGATGAAGGGATTGCACTACAACAAAGGGAATTTCTTTTTGTTTCAAACGGGGAAATTCAGTCTATATCCTACTTACTACTCGGTTTACAGGAGGTTTCTAAAGAAGACCTCTCTCATCGTATAAGCTTATTATTAAACTTCTTACCAATTTTATTAACGATTATAACGAGCTTGCTGTATGTCGCACTTGCAGGTCTAGGATTTATCAGTATTTCTATACTTGCCTTTCTAGCCCTTCTTTTTAAAGGAAAACGAAATTTAGAATATCGTCATATGTGGCTAATTACTGCTCACTCTCTCACATTGCCAGTTATTTTGTTATACTGGATTGATATTCTTATCTATCCTATCCCATTTACTGCGTTTATTGTATCAACGTTTATCATTGTTTTAGCAGCCGTTACGTCTATTCCTATCCCAAAAAGGTCCAAATAAGATCAATAGGGGATGCCCCAAAAGGTCTATTGTTGACCTTTTGGGGCATCCCCTTTATTTGATTCCATTTCAATTGAGTAAGCCTCAACTATCCGTATTTTCCTCATTCTCTAATGGTTTAATTAATATTCTTGTACCGTCCACCGACACGACAATAATATCTTGACTTGCTTCAATCCAACTTCCTCCACTTGTTGCACTGTATTGCTCGCCTTCAATTTCAACTGTTCCAGTTGGGCGAAATGAACTAATCGTTCTTCCTCTTTTTCCAACAAGTTGATGATATTGCTCATTTATTGAGTTATACCCTAACTCATTCGTTAGTTTATCTTTTAATGTCATTTTTGCCCATAAATTACGTGATGGAAACACTTTTAAAAATAAAGCTGAACTAAATCCACCGATAATAAATCCCATTGAAACTAAAACCCCATATATGAAAGTTGGGGCCGGTACTGCCAAACCAATAATCATTAAAACGACTCCTAATAACGCTACCGTACCATCAGTAATTACTTTTCCATCAATAACAATTAACGCAAGGCCTACTATATATAATATGACAACCCATAAGCCTACATCACCTGTAATGTGATAAGAGAAATACATAGCCATTATTGCAATTCCTAAAATAGCAAATAGCCCTTTAACTCGAACTAATAACTCACCAATTAAAAATAGAGTCCCTAAAAAAACAACAACAAATCCGATACTAGGTGAATCTAACCATTCCATTCCCCTTCCTCCTTTCTATGTCATTTACGTTTTTGATCGTACATTCGTTTCATTAATTTTAGAAATAAAAAAGAGAGAGGATTCTCCCCTCTCCCATTATGAACTAAATAAACCACGAAGGGAATCAATTAGTCGATTAATTAAATCAAGAAAATTCTTGATAAACCCTTGAGTATCTTCTCGATTTAAAAATTCATCCAAATTATCTCGAACTCTTGAGATTTGATCTTGAACCTGGCTCCAGTCAATGTTAAGGTCTTTCATACGCATAAATAGTGACACTAGGCCATTTAATTCTTCGTCCGTTAACGTAATACCAAGCTCTGCAGCAACACGCCGAATCAGTTCTCTTAGATCCTCTTCTGTTTCAACAGGATTATTCGCAATTTCTTCTTTAATTCGATTCATCAGTTCTGTTGCTTCTTCCATCCCGATCGAATCACTTAATTCACCAGTACGTATCAATTCTTCATTTGCAATTTGCTTTTGTTCTTCTGGGATTTCAATCTCCGTAGCAATTTCGTATGCTTTAATTAAACCAGTTAAAGCTGCTGTTCCTGAGACAGCGATTGGCGCAGTAATATAGATATCTGCATCCTCAACGCCCGCTGTAATTAATGCATTAGAATACATTTCATCTGAAACCCAGTTGATATTATTGGATTCAACTGCTATTCCTGCTCCTTCTTCTCCGAGGGTAATCTTTGAAGAGGACAGGGCATTGGTACCGATTCTTGATGCACTAATATAGTTCCCTAAATATTGATGCTCTTCCTCATTTGTTACATAAATGATCGTATCATCTTGTGTTGCACCCATCTCATTTAAGATTGACTGCTTTTGTGTTTCAGATAAATCTTCACCAAGAGTAATAATCACATCCCCTGGAATTGCATCAGCTGCAGCAAACACGGGTAATACAAGAGCAAAAACTAGCGTAAGTGCTAAACATTTCTTCCAAATTGATTTCATTTTCATCTTCTCCTTTTATGACTGCAACGATTTTGATCGTTAAGTCGGTTCTCATCAATGAGACGAGAGCTCTACTAAATAAGAAACACTTTTTCTATAAGAATAAAAAGGTACTTTAGTCTCATTTTTACTTAAATACGTGAAAGATCCGTGACATGACATTCCTTCCCCAAAGGAAAACACTTCCAGCTAAATAACAATACTACCATAGTACAGGTGACAAAGAACAATGCGGTAAACATCATTTGTTCAACGTTACTTATCCAATAACCAAAGCAAAGCGGACCTAGAGCAACTCCCAAAAATCGCAGCATAGAATAGAAAGAAAATACCGTCCCTCGTTCCTTTACTGAAATAATGGAGGCCAAAGCAGCATTGGCTGCCGGGAGTACAATACCAAACCCCACGCCATAAATGGCCATTGAGAGAACAAACAAATGTAATTCAGGTTGTACCACCATCATAACAGAACCACTTGTCATAATTAATCCCCCATAAATAAAAGCTCGTTTATAATTATTCTCATTCCCTTTTAATTTACGTGCTGTTACAAAAGAGAGAACCGTAAGCATTAAAAGGGGGACTGCAAGCAATAGTCCATTGATAAGGGAGGAAAAATCACCGCTCATTTCGAGTAAATACGAAAAATAAAATAAATAACCAAATAAAAGAAACATCCCGAATAATCCAAATGTAAATATAGGGATGAGCCATCTCCAATGAGTATGAAATAAATCTATTAACCTCCTCCATTTCTCTATGTTCTTTTCCACCTCTTTTGAAGGCGTTTTCTTTGTACGTATAAAAAACATGATCCCTATGAAAGCAAAAAGAGAAATGGCCAAATAAAATACAAAACTAAAGTACCAAGAAAAAGATAAAATCACCCCACCGACAATTGGACTTATAACTTTTCCTGCTCCATTAAATACTTCAACCGTTCCTAAGGCTCGATTTCTTCGTTCCCCTTCAAATAAATCTGTAATAAACGCCATAGCTAAAGGGGTCAAACTACCTGCTCCAACCCCTTGTAAAACCCGTCCAAACATCATTAATTCAAAAGCACCTGCTACACTACCCATCATTCCAGCAAAAGCACTAATGATGCAGCCAATTATAATAAGCGGAAGAGAAATAAGAGCAATTCTTTTTCGCCCATAACGATCAGAAAAAATGCCTCCTAGGGGAACAAGAAGGGAAGCCGGAATGGAAAAACTAGTTAATAACCACCCACCCTCCACTGATGTTAACCCCATATCTACTTGCATCTGGGGTAGGAGTGGAATAAACATGGAATTACCAATAGCCATTATAAAAGGGAGAAGCCCCACAAAAAAAAGAATATACGTTGACCGAGCACCGTCCAATGTATTCACTCCCTTCAAATTATGTTTTAGAAAATTCTTCCTTAAATTTGTCATATTCATTCTTAAACTACATATACTCTTAAATGAAATGACACGTTATTAAAGGAGGACAAGCTAATGAAACGTATCGGAATTTTTTTCATCATCCTCGTTATTTTATACAGCACTTATTATGATCTAACTATTGGAACATTACCCAACGGACTTTCCCATACAGCTTCTCACCCTCAAGCTGATTCAATAGAACAATTGGATGTTGCAGAGCTTCAAGAAACAATGGCAGAAGAATTTGAACCATTTAAAGAAATGGTCGTTGAACCTGGTCATACGGTTTTATCGATTGTAGAACATTTACACGAAGGTCCTATCTCAGCATCAATACAAGAAATCGTTCATGATTTTCAAGAATTAAATGGGGGAACAAAACCAGAGGAAATTCAAATAGGAAAAAAATACTTCTTTCCCATTTATCATTAAGTTACCTTCGTCTTCACTTTATCCTTGCCAAACAATTGTGGACATTGATAAAATGAAGGCGATTCTCTTTTTGAGACTAGGTGAAGAGTAACTCTTCAAAATAAAGGAGCGATTGGTCAATGACCGAAATAATACATCGTACAAAAACACGCCCCGTTAAGGTAGGGAATTTGACTATCGGTGGCAATAATGAAGTAATCGTCCAAAGTATGACTACGACAAAAACACATGACGTTGATGCAACAGTTGCTGAAATTAAGCGGCTTGAAGAAGCAGGCTGTCAAATTGTCCGTGTAGCTTGTCCTGATATGCGCGCAGCAGAAGCTATTGCGGATATAAAAGCACAGATCAATATACCTCTTGTTGTTGACATTCACTTTGATTATAAACTTGCCCTAAAAGCAATTGAAGGTGGAGCCGATAAAATTCGAATCAATCCAGGAAATATCGGAAAACGTCACAAAGTTGAAGCCGTTGTTAAAGCAGCAAAAGAAAAGGGAATTCCTATTCGCATCGGAGTTAACGCCGGTTCTCTTGAAAAGCGAATCCTTGATAAATACGGTTACCCAACAGCGGATGGCATGGTAGAAAGCGCCCTTCACCATATCCAAATATTGGAGGAACTTGATTTTCATGACATCATTGTTTCCATGAAAGCATCAGATGTGAATTTAGCGATTGAAGCCTATGAAAAAGCAGCAAAAGCATTTGATTACCCTCTTCACTTGGGAATTACAGAATCCGGTACACTATTTGCAGGCACCATTAAAAGTGCTGCTGGTTTAGGTGCTATTCTAAATATGGGAATTGGTAACACCGTTCGGATTTCCTTAAGTGCCGATCCTGTTGAAGAAGTAAAAGTAGCTCGTGAATTGTTAAAGTCGTTCGGCCTTGCAGCCAATGCAGCTACACTGATTTCTTGTCCAACGTGCGGTCGAATTGAAATTGATCTTATAAGCATTGCTAATGAGGTTGAAGAATATATTGCCAGCATTAAAGCACCAATAAAGGTAGCTGTACTTGGTTGTGCTGTCAATGGTCCTGGTGAAGCACGTGAAGCCGATATCGGGATAGCTGGTGCACGCGGAGAAGGTTTGCTCTTCATGAAAGGGGAAATTGTTAGAAAGGTCCCTGAAGAAACGATGGTTGAAGAGTTAAAAATTGAAATTGATAAAATTGCTGAGGAACATTTCAAAAAGCAACGTGAATTAGAAAAAGCATAAGCGATGAGCTTATGCTTTTTCTCTGTTTGTGTTCCCCGTTCACCCCTTAATCTCGTTAGAAAAATGGGGAGAAAAAGACTGTCATGAGAATCGAAACGGCACCAATACCAATTGCCCAGTTACCAAGCGTAGTGGAGCCATAACGACGCGAAACAAAACCTATTACAATACCAGCTGCCCCAAGCAATACTGGCAAGAAGAATAAAGATAAAATGGAAAGCACAATCGCAAATGTACCTACACCACGACCTGCCGTAGCATCATCTACGTTTGCTTCTGCTGTTTCATCCCGTTCAGCCATTCCGTTCATAGTTGCATATTCTGCAGCTGTTTCCTCTTGGAAATTTGTCACGAATGGTTCATCTTTTTCTTCTTCTCTTAATGAAAGGTCACGGGAATCATCTCTCCCGTTTTCATATCGTCCACCTTCAACATGGTTATTAACCAGTGTCAAGGAACGATCATCTTCATCAACCAACCTGATTGGTTCATCTTTCGGATGTTCTCGGTCTGCCATACGAATCCCTCACTTTCTTTTTTTCGGGGAACAGTTATAGTATGGCAACAGACAGAAAGAATTATCGGTGTAAATCTTTTCATACAGAGGAAACTAACTAGACCAACCGCTTACTTTCGTGTAAGGTAAAGAATACAAAAGGAATTTTGTTGAGGTGACGAAAAATGACAAAAAAAAGAATGGGATTGGACATTGACGGTACTGTCACTGATCCGAATACATTTATCCCTTATTTAAACAAACATTTCAAGAAATCATTAACGTTAGATGATTTAACGGAATATGATTTAACATCTGTTCTCAATATAACTGAAGAACAATTTTGGAAGTGGATGGGCGAGCATGAAGGTCTCATTTATAAAGAGGCCGAATTAGCTGCGCATGCAGAATTGACACTTCATGAGTGGACGAAACATCATGACCTTATTTATATCACAGCAAGAAGATCTCACTTAGCAGAGATTACACAGAACTGGTTTATGACAAAAGCTGTTCCTTATGACCACATTGAACTTGTAGGAAAGCACGACAAGCTCGATGCAGTTAGAGAACATCAATTAGATATCTTTTTTGAAGACAAGCATGATAACGCAGTCGCAATAGCTGAAGAATTTAACATTCCTGTTATTTTAATGGATACACCATATAACCGTCTTCCCTCCCCTAATAATGTGATTAGAGCAAATGACTGGGTAGAAGCAAAGCGATGGGTGGACAACTGGTTAAAAGAAACGATGTAAAAAAGGACTGGCTGCCTTTACTACAAGACAGTCAGTCCTTTCCTTTACTCTTTTGGACGGAAGGTATGACAACAAGTTTCTTTTATATTATGAGCAGAGTCTTGATGTTCAGCTTTTTCATAAGGCTCAACGCCTGCTTCCATTGAGTAGTCACGATTGGCATGTGCATCTATTTCAACAAGAATAGATTCAGCTTGACACTTATTGCCTTCGCCCCAAAAAGAACAGTTTGCCACATTACATTTTACAATTGGCTTTGCCATGGTATCATCCCCTCCTACATTTAGGATAAAACAATACTTTAATTTCATGTCATTCAAAATATGGCATCCATAAAAATAAAAAAGTGCAAAGCCTTCCTTTTACAAACCATTGCTAGCTTGTACAGGATTACTTTTGCACTTTTGTTAATTACTACAGTTTTCACATTTTCCATATATTTCGAACTTATGCCCTGTAACTTGAAAATCTGGAAATTGCTGATTAATTGAATCCATTGGACAGTTTTCAATATGTTTTGTTTTGCCACATTCCAAACAAATTAAATGATGATGATGGTTGTTTGTAGAACAACTAAAGCGGAAACGTTTTTCCCCCTCAAGTTCAGTCTCTTCAAGGATGTTAAGCTCAGCAAATAAAGATAAGTTTCGATAAATTGTATCAAAGCTCATACCGGGATAATTACTTTGTAAACGCTCTAGTACATCCTTAGCAGACAAATATCGCTTTTCATCTGCAAAAAAATGCAACATCTCTTCCCGTTTACCTGTATGTTTGTATCCTTTATCCTTTAAGAGCTCCATTGCCTCTTCCACATTCATGATAAGCCCTCCATTCAATTATCGCATTAAACGTTTTAATAATAAAACAAGTAGTAACACCAATATGCTAATTAATACAATCATACCACCTGTTGCAATATTAAATTGATATGAAAAATATAATCCAAATAATATTGAAATTTGAGCAAATATTATACTAAAAAAGATAAGCTGTTTAAAGCTTTTTGAAACTTGTATACTTGCTGCAACAGGAATGACCACAAGAGCTCCAACAAGTAAGATTCCCACGACTTTCATTGACATTGAAATAACCATAGCAATTAATAACGCAAAGATAAAATTCACGAATTTCATTGAAATTCCTGATACCTGCGCAAACTCTTGATCAAATGATGTCAATACAAACTCCTTATAAAACAAAACAATGATAAACAAAACAAAAATAGCTGTAATCATTATAAATTGTACATCACTAACGGTTACACTTACAATACTCCCAAATAAATAAGAATACCATTCATTATATCCTGTCCGCGCAAGACTGATAAAGATAGCACTCATTCCAATTCCAGTCGACAAAATAATCGGCACAGCTAACTCCTGAAAATGGCGATACATTTCTCGTAAACGCTCAGTAATTAATGCACCAATTAAAGCAAAAACCACTCCTAAATACATTGGATTCATGTTTTGAAATAACGGTCCTAATGTCCCTAAAAAGACTCCTGCAGAAATACCTGTTAGTGTAATATGGGAAATGGATTCTGTTACGACTGATATTCGGCGAACGAGTAGAAAGGATCCGACAAGCGGGGCTATTATACCAATAATCACGCCGGCCAGAATTCCTCTTTCGATAAACGTAAGATTTAATAAAAATTCCATCGATTAGAGCCCCTATTCTTAAATTTTTAGCTCATTTTTTGCATTCTAAGTCCTCGAATTGATCTAGTGCCCGATTCTACCGCAATGACAATAAGTAAAATCAGAACTGAAATCATCACAATCATTCCACCAGGTGCCAAATCTAAATAAAATGAAGAAATCAAACCTGTAACTACTGCTATCTCGCCAAAAAAAATAGAATAAAAAAACATTTGCTTAAATCCTTTTGCCAATCTCATAGCAGCCGCTACAGGTAACGTCATTAATGCGGAGACCAGAAGGATTCCAACAATTCGCATCGAAGCAGCTATAACAAGTGCAACCATAATAATAAAAAGAAAGTTAACCAATTTGCGATTAATTCCTGAGACTTTCGCTTGTTCTTCATCAAATGACAAAAGGAATAATTCCTTATAAAAAAGTATTAGAACAAATAACACGACCACTGTTATCAAACTTATAGCCACTAAATCGGAGCGACTAACAGCAATAACACTTCCAAATAAATAATTAAACAAATCATTATTAAATCCATCAGCCATAGATATAAACACAACACCAAGACCTATTCCTCCTGATAAAATTATCGGTATGGCAATTTCTTTATAGAATTTATAGGCACTTCGGAGTTGCTCAATTAATAATGAACCCCCAACAGAAAAAATCAATCCCATATATAAAGGATTGAGTCCTTGAAAAAAGACAACATGCTTAGCTAGCAGTAAGCTTGCCGCAATTCCTGATAAAGTAATATGCGACAAAGCATCAGCGATTAGAGCGAGGCGACGGACAACTAGGAACACACCCAATAGTGGAGCTAACAGTCCAATAAGCAATCCAGAGTAAAATGCATTCTGCAAAAACTCATACCGAAAAAAAGCTTCTATCATGATTCAATGCCCCCCATGGTGATGATTATGGGTAACTAAGTGGACATCATGCCCATAAAATGACGATAAATCTTGGTTTGCCTCGAAATCTGCCGTATTTCCGTGGAAATGAAGCGTCTTGTTTAGACAAGCTACGTCAGTAACGTGATCTGTCATTACACCAATATCGTGAGTCACAAGAATAAGAGTAATTCCATTGTCCCTATTCAGATGGTCAAGCATATCATAAAACTGTTTTACACTAGCTGCATCGACTCCAACTGTTGGCTCATCCAGAATAAGCAATTCTGGCTCACTTACAAGTGCACGAGCAATAAAAACTCGTTGTTGTTGTCCCCCAGATAATTCCCCTATATTTTTATGGATATATTCAGTCATTCCAACTTGCTCTATTACATCTCGGACGAGCTGCTTATGCTTACGGTTTAAAAAACGCATCAAACCTACCTTCCCGTATAACCCCATCGAAACGACTTCAAACACCGTAGCAGGGAATCCTGAATTAAAACTATTCGCTTTTTGCGAAACAAAACCAATTCTTTCCCACTGCTTAAATTTTGAAATACGTTGATCAAACAATGTTATTTCTCCAGATTGAAGGGGTATTAACCCTAATATCAATTTTATTAATGTTGATTTTCCTGAACCATTCGGTCCAACCAATCCAAGAAATGAACCTTTTTTTATTTGTAAAGATACATTTTCCAGTACATTTTGATTACCATACTGAAAAGAGAGATTGTTTATTAAAACAGCATTATTTGTTTCTGATTCATTCACCGGTTGTCCCCCCCTTTTTATAAGAACAATTACGATTTGTTATATGTCCTTACCTATTATAAAGGTTATTTTGAATCTGTCTACCTTTAGGCTCTAGTAACAAATTTTGCTATAATTAACTTACTCCTGAACATAAAGAGGTGAAAGGCATGATAGAAAAACATGTAGCCATAGTCGATATGGGGTCTAACTCCATTCGTTTAGTGATTAATAAAATTGACAGCAATGGATATTATAATGAATTGCATAACTTTAAAACCGTAGCAAGACTTAGTGCCCATATTGACCAGAATGGAAACTTATCTGAAATCGGAATTCAAACGATTTTAGACACTCTTGCGAGATTTAAAGAAATGATTCATTTTCATCACGTTCAGCAAGTTATGGTGATCGCGACAGCAGCCATGCGTAAAGCAAAAAATCGAGAAAAAATTGTAAAGTTAGTGAAAGAAACAATAGGATTTGACATTCGCATTCTCTCGGAATATGAAGAAGCTTATTATGGCTATTTAGCGGTTGTGAATTCAACCAATTTAGAAAATGGCTATACGATTGACATTGGTGGAGGAAGTACAGAAATTACTTTATTTGAAAACAGGGAATTAAAGCATTATCACAGCTTTCCTTTTGGAGCCATTACGTTACATCAGCAATTTTTTAAAAAGGACCTAGATGAAACTGAAACGTTAGCTCGACTTACAAAGTATATTATAAACCAGTTAGGAACTCTTCCTTGGTTAAAGGAAAAAAAAGCTTACCCTGTAATTGGCATTGGAGGCAGTGCTAGAAATTTAGCTCTAATTCACCAACGAAAAGAGAATTACCCTTTAGCTGGCCTTCATCAATATGAAATTTCTAAGCAGGAATTACTCGATATTAATACAATGTTACAGCATTCTACTATAGAAGAACGCATTGAATTAGATGGATTATCAAAGGACCGTGTCGATATTATCGTTCCAGCTTCTACGGTGATTGCTCAAATTGTAAGCCATGTGAAAGCGAACACTTTTATTCTAAGTCGAAAAGGTCTTCGTGACGGAGTGTTTTATGAGGAATTGTTAAAAGCTATGGAAACCAGCCGATTTCCTAATGTAGTAGAAGAGAGTCTATATCAATTATCAAATAGCTATGAATTAAATGTTGAACATGTTAACCACATCTCCCTGCTTGCAAACCAATTATATACACGACTGTATAACTATTGTCCTGTTGAACACAACTCAAGCGATGCAATCACACTATTAAACCAGAGTGCAAGGTTGCTCTATATCGGAGAGTATATAAATAACGAAGCTAGCAGTCAAAATACGTTTTATCTTTTAACCAATATGACCATTGAGGGCTTAACACACAGAGAGCGCTTGGCCATTGCTTTGATTTCATCCTATAAATCAAAATCACAAATGAATCAATACGCCAAGGCCTTTGACAAGTTACTTACTAAAAAGGAACTCAAATACTATGAATTCTTAGGTGCCATTTTAAAATTAGCTTACTCATTAGACCGAACGAGAAGAAAAGTAATTACCAATATTGGACAAGTTGAACAACATGAAGACGAACTATCCATTTATCTATACCACCAAACGGATGCTTTTTTTGAAGACACCCAGGCCACGAAACATAAAAAGCATTTAGAACGTGTAATTAAACATACAATTGATTTTAGATATATGCCTGCAGAGGTTCTGAAATAAGAATCTTAACATAGAATTTACAATCAGCTGTTAAAATTGAAATGTAGAATTTAACAGAGAGGTTGAGTCCCATGCAAAAGGATAAGTTAATTCAAAAACACATTGACCTTAATAACCCAACCTTTTACAACAACCGTGAGTTAAGCTGGCTCGCTTTTAATGAGCGGGTCCTAGAAGAAGCCATTGATGAACGCAATCCTCTTTTTGAAAGACTGAAATTCTTAGCGATTTTCAGCTCTAATTTAGACGAATTCTTTATGGTTCGTGTTGCTGGGCTAAAAGATCAAGTAAAGGCTGGTTTTAACCGGCCCGAAAACAAAGCCGGCTTAACTCCCAAACAACAATTAAAGCACATTTCTGACAAGAATCATTTACTTGTACATTTACAAGATACGGTTTATACGGAAACAATTATTCCGATGCTCGATCATGAAGGTATTCAATTTGTATCGATGGAAGATTGCGATGATGAACAACTTACTTATTTAGAAGGACGATTTCAAAATTATATATTTCCTGTATTAACTCCAATGGCCATAGACGCCTACCGACCATTTCCTATGCTATTAAATAAAAGCTTAAATTTAGCAGTTATTTTAAGACGAGTAGGAAATGATGAATTTGAAAAAGATCAATTAGCGATCGTCCAAGTTCCTTCTGTCTTAACTCGGTTTATTAGACTGCCTAAATCAGAAGGTCAAAAGGACCAGTTTATTTTACTTGAAGAAGTCATAAGTTATTTTATTAGTGCTCTATTCAATGGCTTTACCGTTAAGTCTGTATCTCCTTTTCGTATTACAAGAAATGCTGATATGACGATTCATGAGGAAGCATCTCGTGACCTGCTAAGTGAAATTGAGAAGGAGCTCAAGAAGCGTAAATGGGGAGCCGCTGTTCGATTAGAGATGCAAGAGGGCCAAATGAATCAAAACGTCCTCAATTTGTTACTGGATGTCCTTGAATTGCATCAAAATGACGTCTATTCCTATAAAGGGCCACTTGATTTAAGCTTTTTATTCAAACTATATGGACAACTTGCAAAAGAAAATGAACATTTGGCAAATGAGACGTTAATCCCACAGCCTCCAGAAGATTTAATTGGTGAAGAAGATATTTTTCAAGCAATTCAAAAACGTGACATTATTCTCCATCATCCATATGAATCCTTTCAACCCGTGATAGACTTTGTTACGCGTGCAGCTGAGGATCCTTCCGTTCTCGCCATTAAGCAAACACTATACCGTGTTAGTGGGGATTCTCCGATTATTCACGCATTAGCACTTGCAGCAGAGAATGGTAAACAAGTTACCGTCCTAGTTGAATTAAAAGCACGTTTTGATGAAGAAAATAACATTCAGTGGGCAAAAAAGCTTGAAAAATCAGGTGTTCATGTTATTTACGGAATTACTGCTCTAAAAACTCACAGTAAAATTACCTTGGTTGTTCGTCACCAAGAAGATCAAATTCAACGTTTTGTTCATCTAGGTACCGGAAATTATAATGATTCTACAGCAATGCTCTATACCGATCTTGGTTTTTTTACAGCTCGTGAGAAGTATGGAGAAGATGCAACGAATTTCTTTAATTATTTAAGTGGTTATAGCGAAAAACCAAAATGGCATTACCTCTCAACTGCCCCATTTGAAATTAGAGAAGAGTTCCTCCATTTAATAGATGAAGAAATTAAAAATCATAAAATAAATGGCAATGGCAAAATTATTGCGAAGATGAACTCCCTATCAGATAAGCCAATTATTTTAAAATTATATGAAGCTTCTCAAGCCGGCGTACAAATTGATTTAATTGTTAGGGGCATCTGTTGTTTACGACCTGGAATCAAAGATGTGAGTGAGAATATCCGAGTGTTTAGTATTGTTGATCGTTTTTTAGAGCATAGCCGAATTTTTTATTTTCACCATAATGGTGAGGAGAGAATTTTCTTGTCTTCAGCTGATTGGATGACGAGAAATATGGAAAAAAGAATTGAGATCTTATTTCCTATTGTAAGTTCGAGGAACAAAGAGCGTGTGAAAGAGATTTTAACCATTACCCTTCAAGATAATACAAAAGCGCGTCAACAAAAATCAGATGGGAGCTACAAATATATTACGCGACCAACTCATGACCAGCCAATTCAAAGTCAGCTTACATTTCATGAACTAGCTTCACGCTTTACAATTATCGAAGAATAAGATTAGGCATAACAAAGGGGGCGTCCCAAAAACGAATCATTTTTGGGACGCCCCCGAAGCTATGTGTTGGAGTCGCTACATTTAAAAAATGCCTCTTAATAGGAGAGAGTTTCACCTCTCAAGGCGCACATTGCCACATAGTTCCTGACTTTTAGTGTTATGCTCTTTGAACTTTCCGAGCACGCCATTTTTTTGTTAGAACTCCTTGTTTAGGTGAGAAGAAAAACGCAAAGCCAAATAATACAGAAGCAACTAATACAATCGAAGCTCCTGATGCTACATCATAAATGACTGAATAATACATTCCTACTATAGCTGATATCACACCAAACAATGCAGATAATGAAAGCATGACTGGCAAGCGATCAGTTAACAGGTAGGCTGTAGCTCCTGGTGTAATAAGCATAGCGACAACTAGAACAATTCCAACTGTTTTAAGTGATGCAACGGTTACTAGTGATAATAAAAGCATCAACAAATAATGAACGAGTTGAACAGGCACCCCTGTCGCTTTAGCCATAACAGGATCAAAGGTACTTAGCAACAGTGGACGATAAAAAATGACAATCATTAATAACACAAAAGCTCCAATTCCGACCGTGACCATAAGATCGGCTCTCGAGACCGCAAGCACGTTCCCAAAGAGGATATGCCAAAGGTCTACTCCTGTTCCACGTAGTCCTGTAATTAAGACAATTCCTAGCGCAAAAGCTGCGGTAAACATGATGCCAATAGCAGAATCATCTTTTATTCGACTATTTTGAGATACATAACCAATAGCAAGCGCAGTAAGTACACCTGTAATTGTAGCTCCAATAAAGAAACTAGCTCCAATCATATAGGCAATGACAACTCCTGGCAAAACAGCATGCGATATCGCATCCCCCATTAGAGCCATCCCACGTAAAATGATAAAACACCCAATTACGCCACAAATAATACCAACCAAAATTGCAGCGATTAACGCCTGTTGCAAGTAAGAATACCTCATTACTTGATCAATGAACATTGTAATGTTACTCATTACTCACTCACCACCATTATGTTTTCATCTTGCCCGAACAAGGTAATGCTACCCTTGTAAGTTTTTGAAAGAATATCAGGTTTATAAACAGCCTTTACTTCCCCAAATTCAACTAGCTCTTTATTAATTAACAATAATTCATCAAAATAATGCTCGACTTTACTTAAATCATGATGAACAACAAAAACCGTTTTCCCGTTATCCCTCATTTCTCTAAGGAGGTTGATAATAATTTCTTCTGATGTAACATCAATCCCAACGAAAGGTTCATCTAAAAAGAACAACTCAGCATGCTGTGCTAGTGCACGCGCAATAAAGACTCGCTGTTGCTGCCCCCCTGATAGCTCCCCGATTTGCCGCTTTCGATAATCTAACATTCCTACTTTTTCAAGAGATTCAATAACAATTTCTTGATCTTTCTTTCCAGCTTTTTTGTACCAAGGAATATGCGTAAACCTTCCCATCATGACAACATCCTCAACTAAAACAGGGAAATCCCAATCAATTTGATTGCGTTGAGGTACATATGATATTTGCTTTCTAACTTCATTTACTTTTTCACCTAAGACCGTCACTTTTCCTTGTGCTTTTTCTAATCCTAAAATGGCTTTAATTAATGTAGATTTACCTGCACCATTTGGACCGACAATCCCGATTAGTCTTCCTTTGTCTGCTTGAAAGCTAATATCTTTAACGGCTTGATTGTTCTCATAGAAAACAGAAAGTGACTCAACTTCTAAAATTTTATTCACTAGCTTTTCCTCCCATCAACATAGTCTTTAGTGTTGCAATAGAGCAACTTTTACGAGAAAAAACTCCCTTATTAGTAATGGACAATTGGACTTAAGTATTATAGAAGACATCGTCTAGTCAGAATTCATAGCCCACTTCATACATGATCACAACATCTTATGGATAATTTATAAAAAGGGTGCAAACTTAGGACAGGGCATAAAAGTTTCCCTAAGTAAACTTTTTCATATTATTTATTATAATCCTTTCTTACAAAGATGTAAATGTGTAACAGGATTTCTTTTTCTCTCAGAGCAAAAAGCTGATAATTGTTGAATTCCTTAACAATGATACATAAAAAAACCTGAGACCTATTAATTAAAATAGGTCTCAGGTTCCTAATGGCAATGAAACAATTACATTTGTACCAATACTATACGTACTATCTACTCGAAAACTTCCTCCATGATCTTCAATGATCTTCTTACATAACGGTATTCCTATTCCTGTACCTCTTTCTTTTGTCGTAAAGAAAGGCTTTCCTAATTGATTTAGGACAGATTCAGGCATGCCTTTACCATTATCCATTACTTGAATAATATAATTTTCCTCTTGGACCCTAGTTTCTATTGAGAGAACTCGATTTGAATTCGACTCTCCAAATGCTTCTACGGAGTTTCGTAAAAGATTAAGCATCACTTGCTTCACCATTGATTCATTCACGTAGATCTGCTTTTCGGTTTCTGCTAATTCAAGTTTAAATTCCACATCATGTAGAAGGCATTCTGCTTTCATAATTTCAGTTAAAGAATTCATAATCTGTACTGGTGATTGCCATCTCCGCTCCATTTTTTTGCGAGAGACGGAAAGGAAATCCTCAAGAATGCTGTTCATTCTGTTCATTTCCGACATGATCGTGTCATAATACTTTTGATGATCATTCGTTAATTGCGCCAATTGCAAAAAACCTTTAATTACCGATAATGGATTACGTAATTCATGAGCAACCCCTGCAGCAATATGTGATACTGCTTCCATTTGATGATGAAAGGTTAGCAGATTTTCAAATTGCCTTTGTAGCGAACGATCTTCATATACAAGATAAACCATTCCATCCTCCGCAAATGGAATCACTCTAATACGATAAACCATTTCATCTTCTTCAAAGTCCTCTACTTGTTTACTCTTTGTCATTAATGCTCTTTGAACAAGCTCTAAGCAAAATAAAATAAACGGGTTATCGATACTTAAATGCTCCAAAGTACAAACACGCAATTGTGACTCATTTATGTTAGTTACTTCTAAAAAAGCTTGATTCCACTTTAATATATGTAAATTTTGATCTACTTTTAAGTAAGGAATACCTAATTCTTCAATGAGAAAATGTTGTTCAATCATTTTTTCCTCCGTAAGTGTCGATGAATGAGTGTGCGAGAGTTGACTTGTTACTGAAGAATTCATTGACATTGAGTTATTCCTATTTGGGGCTATTTGTTCGTCTAGGTGCTTATTTTCCATAATGCCCCACCCCCCTCTTCTTGTAGCAATTTATGACATATTCAAACATGAGTTAGATTCTAATCGTTCCTTTATCAATCCTTTATTCGATAAGTCTACCAATATTTCCTTTTTTTCTGCACATTTTCTTCAAGTAACTCATACACTGTCATTATGTTACTTGATTAAAGGGGTGCTATTATGAATGCAATTATGCAACAACTGGTAAATAATAAGGTTAATTCTCTAACAGCAAATGAACTATTAAACCTAGCAAGTCAGTATAATATTAACCTTAGTAAGCAGCAAGCAGAAAAAGTCATTGCCATTCTAAGATCAGAGCAAATTGATGTTGCTAACCAAGCTCAAGTCCAAAGAATGATCCAACGTCTTCAAACAGAAGTAGACCCTTACGTATCTTCAGTTATTCAACAATTGCTTCAACAATTTAGTCAGTACCTTTAATTCACATAATAAATAACATAGACCGTTACACATAAACTGTATGACAAAAAAGCAGAGGTCATCTCGATGGCATGAACAAAGGACGTGTTTCCTTCAATGCTTCTTGATATCCCTTCTGCTTTTTGTTATTACAGGACGATTTTTGACTTTACGTCCGCATCAAATTCTCCTGAACGTATCATTTCAATCTCGTGTTTATAAGGTGCTTTTTTGTTCTTTTTATCTTCTCCAACAAACGGTGTCTCAAGAATCTTTGGTACGTCACTTAATTGTGGGTGATGCACAATATAGTGTAATGCTTTAAATCCAATATGACCAAAGCCTATATTTTCATGACGATCCTTTCCCGCCCCTTTCTCATTTTTACTGTCATTAATATGAAGGACTTTTAATCGATCAATTCCAATAATACGGTCGAAAGAATCGAGGACACCATCAAAATCAGCAACTATGTCATAACCAGCATCATGTGTATGACAAGTGTCAAAGCAAACAGACAAACGCTCATTATGCGTAACGCCTTCAATGATAGCTGCAAGTTCCTCAAACGTACGACCACATTCCGTGCCCTTTCCTGCCATCGTTTCTAAAGCAATTTGAACATCACGTTTTTCTTCAAATACCTCATTGAGCCCTTCGATGATTTTCTGAATTCCCGCTTCCGTTCCAGCCCCTACATGTGCTCCAGGATGCAAAACGATTTGTTTAGCACCAAGAGCTTCTGTACGTTCAATTTCCGATCTCAAAAAACGTACCCCTAACTCAAACGTTTCTGGTTTTGTCGTATTTGCTATATTAATGATATACGGGGCATGAACAACGATGTCGGACATCCCATTTTCTTTCATGTGTGCTAATCCTGCCTCAATATTTAATTCCTCAATCGCTTTTCTTCTTGTATTTTGTGGTGCTCCTGTATAAATCATAAATGTACTTGATCCATATGAAGCTGCTTCTTCACTTGCTCCAAGTAACATTTTTTTCCCGCTCATTGAAACATGAGAACCAAGTTTTACCGTCATAATTTCCTCTCTCCTACTTACTTTTTCTTTTTAATTCTTCTTTGTCTTTGCTCTTCCTTCGCTTGCTTAAACCGTGCCTTTTTCTTATAACCAGGCTTAACATTTTTAGGTCTCGCTACTGCTTTCCCACCTGTACGTTTCTGCTCTTTCGGTTTCGTTTCCGTCTTAGTTGTTTCGGATGATTTGGTTGTCTTTTTCTTTCCAGGGACACCAAGTGGAGCGCGTTCAAGCTGAGTCCAACTACCTTGCTTAAAATCATAATACGTAAATGTAATTCCTCTTTTCAGAAGTTTCTCAATCGCCTGTTGGTCATGATCTTCGTAGATCGTAAAGGCAATTCCATCCAAGCCGGCACGCGCTGTCCGGCCAACACGATGAATGTAAAAGTCTAGGTCCTTCGGGATATTAAAGTTAATAATATGAGTTACACCTTTTACATCAATTCCACGTGCTGCCAAGTCCGTAGCTACAAGGTATTGAACTTTTACCTCTTTCACTTGCTTCATGACTTGCTTACGTTGTCTAGGTTGCAGGCCACCATGAAGCCGTTCTACATTTAACCCCGCTGCTAACATGGCATCTGCCACTTCATCCGCTTGTTCTTTTGTATTTGTAAATACAATGGCTAAATAAGGGTTAATTGACTTTGCAATGTCTACAACAAATGGGATCTTTTCACGATGTCTAAGTGGTACAATTCGGTGTTCAATTTTCGATGCTGCTATATGCTTAGGCTCAACTTGAACATGGCGAGGATCCGTCATATATTTTTTTAAGAATGGCTGGAGCTTTTCTGGAATCGTTGCAGAGAATATCATCATTTGCAATGATTCTGCCATTCTTGATGCAACTTTGTCTACATCCGCAATGAAACCCATATCAAGCATCTGATCAGCCTCATCGACAACTAGCATTGCTGCTGTATAGACTTGGAGAGCCTGATCATCCATTAAATCACCAATTCGTCCAGCCGTACCAACAACAACATGCGGTTGTACTTTCAAACTTTCTATTGCACGTGAACGATCCGTTCCGCCCACTAACAATTTAGCATGAATTTGCTCATTTTCTGGGCAGAATTCAAGCAACTTTTTTAATTCATCAAATAACTGACTGGCAAGTTCACGAGTAGGTGCTGTAATAACAGCTTGTACTTCATTCACTGTAGGATTAATCTTATCTAATATCGGTAATAGAAATGAAAGAGTTTTCCCTGTTCCTGTTTGAGATTGCCCGATAACATCTCTCCCATTTTTAATGGCAGGTATAAGCCGTTCTTGAATTTCTGTCGGCAAAACAAATCCTTGATTACTTAATGCCTCAATTAAAAAAGGCTTAAGTTCAAATCGCTTAAAATTTTCTGATTTCATTATACATTTCAACTTCCTTCCGATGCCATTTGTGCAATACTTCATTTTATCATACATTGTTAGAACTTGACTATTTTAAAAAGAATTACTCTAGTGGCATTATCTATTTTATTAAATTTATCAACTCACCGCACACCACACATTTGCATATAGTTGTTATAAGAGTTTATGTATCCTTATTTCTATTTTCCCCAAAATTAGAAGGCGGTACACTTATTAAATCTGTTCATGCTAGGAAAGGAGATTTAATCATGCAACCATTTTTCGGTCCCCCATTCGGTTCAATGCCAATGCAAGCCCCTATGCAAGGAATGTCACAAGCAGCAAATATGTTTGCTCAAGGCGCTCCTTCTGCAAATGCGTTAGGGGGAGCAGGAAGTCAGGCACTTAGAGGAGGAGGGGGGCTTCTTTCTAGATTATTCGGAGGGTTAGGTGGAGCTTCCACAATGGCAGGCAATCCTATGATGGGCGGATTTTCATCGGCTGCTGCCGGTGGTGGGATGAATTTAACTTCAATGCTGACCAATGCTCAAAAAGTATTAGGGTTAACGCATCAAGTAGTTCCAATGATTCAACAGTATGGACCACTTATTCGAAATGCGCCAGCTATTTGGAAAATTATGATGAGTAGCAATTCAGATGAAAACGCTACTGATAACAGTAACGTTGATACAACAGAAACTGAAGGAAGCACGAAAATCAATATTGAAGAGACTGATGATTCAACAATGTTGTCACAAAGCTCTCCAATAAAGGGAAATATCTCATCCGTCCATCAAACAAAAACTCATCCCTTTAAACCGAAAGCCATTAAGGGAATCCCTGGTCCTAAATTGTATATTTAACCAAAGTAGAGAGATACTAGCGATATAACTAAAGATTTATGACATTTTTTTATTGACAAGAATTGCACATTGGTAGTAAAATTTACTTTTATATTTTTTTGTGTTACAATAAGGCTACTACTCGATTGGAGGAATGCCCATGTTTAAAGTTGGTGACCACGTTGTCTATCCTTATCACGGTGCAGGAACAATTCAAGATATTGAAGAGAAGGATGTTTTAGGAGAAACTCACTCTTATTTTATTCTTAACTTCCCGCTCGTTGATGTGAAGCTTATGCTTCCAGAAAGTAAGATTAACGATTCTGGACTGCGTAAGGTGATAGACCAATCAGAGTTAGATTCACTTGTAGATGCCCTGCAGAACGGGCCAGATATCCCACCTTCTACAAGTCATTTTTCTCGTGAAACCGAAAACCTCTTAAAGAGTGGAAGTATTATTGACGCAGCTCATCTTATTTCATCTCTTTCAAGAAAGCAAACAGAAAGGGCAAACGGCCTCCATATTCAAGACCGTAATCATTTACAAAAAGCCAGACAAATGATTGCCAGCGAGCTTGTACTAGTCAATGACATGACAGAAGAGCAAGCTTACGAATTCATTGACGATGCGCTTATTGAGCTAAAAGAAGCGTAAGCATTGTCACTTGAGGGAAACTACATTATACTATATAGCAGGAAAACTAAGGCTGTCTCCTTTATTTAGTCTCACTCTTACGTGAGACTAAATCCCCTGAGACAGCCTGATCTTGTTTTTCCATCTAATTATTTACCTACTACTCATTAAAAATGAGTCCAATTATAGGAGGCCTTTCATGAATGTAAAGAAAATTTCTCCAAGAGGATATTGTTATGGTGTCGTAGATGCAATGGTGCTTGCAAGACAAGCAGCTTCAAACTTGGACTTGCCTAGACCCATTTATATTTTAGGAATGATCGTCCATAACAAACATGTTACAGATGCATTTGAAGAAGATGGGATTATTTCACTAGACGGACCAAATCGTGTGGAAATATTAAAAAAAGTAGATAAAGGAACAGTTATCTTTACCGCACACGGTGTATCCCCTGAAGTTCGAAAGCTTGCAAAAGAAAAAGGGTTAACCGTTGTTGATGCAACATGCCCTGATGTAACTCGTACTCATGACCTTATACGTGACCAAGTAGCACAAGGATACGAAATTATTTATGTCGGGAAAAAAGGGCATCCTGAACCTGAAGGAGCTATTGGAGTCGCACCTCATTCGGTACACCTTGTGGAATCAGTCGAAGACGTAAAAAGCTTAGAAATTAAAACGGAAAAAATTATCATCACCAACCAAACGACAATGAGTCAGTGGGATGTTAGTGATATTATGAAAAAGGCAATGGAAGCTTATCCAAGTGCTGAAGTCCATAATGAAATTTGCTTAGCTACACAAGTACGTCAAGAAGCTGTTGCAGAGCAAGCAAAAGAATGTGATCTTGTTATAGTAGTTGGAGATCCAAAAAGCAATAATTCCAATCGTCTAGCTCAAGTTTCTGAACAAATTGCTGGGACCAAAGCTTATCGCATTGGAGATATTACTGAGCTCCAACAAGATTGGCTTCAAGGAATTCAGACCGTCGGTGTTACATCAGGTGCTTCCACACCAACACCGATTACCAAAGAAGTGATTACCTTTTTAGAGCAATACGATCCACAAGCAGATGCTGCTTGGAATCCTGAACGGAAAGTATCTCTTCAAAAGATATTACCAAAAGTCAAATCAAAAAGTTAAACAATGAAAAGGGGTGCCTCAAAAGGTCAAAAACAGACCTGTTGAGGCACCCCCCTTTAAATTTATACGAATTGAAATGGATCTGTATTTGGTTCCGAAATCATGACCGTTGTATCATACTTTGATTGCTCTAGAAACTCATCAAAAAATTTCTTCACACCGCTTTTCATGATTTTCTCAACATTATGTCCTGGATCGACGATATGTAAGCCTTCCATCATCGCATCATGAGCCACATGATAATATACATCACCAGTCACAAATACATCAGCGCCTTTAAAGATCGCATCCTTCATATATTTGTTTCCATCCCCGCCGAGAACAGCAACTTTTTGTACATTTGCTGTTAAATCACCGACCACTCTAGCGCCTTTCACTCCAAAAACTGTTTTCACATGCTCTGCAAACTCAGCTAATGTCATGTTAGATTCAAGCAACCCAATACGACCTAAACCAAGTACTTCTCCTTTATTGTCTAATGGGTATAGATCGAATGCTGGTTCTTCATATGGATGAGCTTTCAGCATGGCTCTAATCACTTTATTTTGAAGGTGTGAAGGGATAATGGACTCTATCTTTACTTCATCGACCACTTCGATCCTTCCTTTTTCACCTATAAAAGGATTTGTTCCTTCTTCAGGTTGAAACATCCCTTTTCCTATGGTATTAAAAGTGCAATGACTATAGTTCCCTATATGCCCTGCACCAGCTTGACCAATTGCTTCCCTGACTTGCAGAGCGTGAGTCTCAGGTACAAATACAACCATTTTTTTTAAAGCAGTAGTTATAGTTGGTGCAAGTACTTCTCTATTAGTAAGACCGAGAGCTTCAGCCATCATATCATTCACGCCGCCCTTTGCTACATCTAAATTGGTATGCGCTGCATAGATAGCTATGTCATGTTTAATTGCTTTTGCTACAATTCTTCCTTGTGGGGTATCGATGTCTATCTTTTTTAATGGTCTAAATAACAAAGGGTGATGAGCGATTATGAGATCAACCTCATTTTCAATCGCTTCATCAATCACCTCTTCTAGAACATCTAAGGCGATCATCACTTTTTTTACTTCTTTGTTTAATGTTCCGATCATTAAACCATTTTTATCACCGTCCACAGCCAATGACTTAGGAGACCATGATTCAAAATGTTGAATGAGAGCTTGACCATTAATGTATTTACTCATCTATGTAATACCTCCTCAACCATGTTAATTCTTTTTAATAAGTTCTTTCTTTTTTGCTCCACTTGTTCATTTATAGTGGCCTTATCAAACTGAGTTAAAATTCTCTTCCAATTTTCAACTTCAAACTGCCATTTTTTCTTGAAAGCAAGATTACTTTCTAGCATTAAAAAGGGACCAAGTAAAAGCTTAAGTTCTTTGTTATCTTCATATAAAGACTCGTCATTTCCTCGTTTGGCGACTAAAACTTCATAGATCTTTTCATCTTCTTCAAGAATCTCTTCTGAATTGAGAATCCAGCCATTATTCAAGAGCCATTTTCTAATCATATCAGCAGAAACGTTAGGCTGTAAGATCAAAGTTTCTACTCCTTCTAATTTATCTTTTCCCTCATCTAAAATGGTAGTGATCAGCCCTCCACCCATTCCAGCTATCGTAATTGTATTCACTTCACCACACTTAATAACTTCCAAACCATTTCCTCTTCTTACATCTATTCTTGCTGTTAATCCTGATTTTTCCACTTGTTTTTTAGCTGACTGAAACGGTCCTTCATTTACTTCACCAGCAATAGCTGTTAGGTTTGGATCCTTAATACATAAATAACATGGCAAGTACGCATGATCGGAACCAATATCTGCAATCTTTGCTCCACCTGGAACATGCTCCGCAACTCGAATTAACCTTTCAGACAAATGCTTCTCGTTCATTTTATCACCTATTACACATCGTTTATTTTAATAATTACCTTCTCTTTGTACTTTCTCCCAGTTCATCCATTTCAAACATATATAGAAAAGACGAGAGTTGTCAATGTACTCTCGTCTTCATATTATTCGGATTCTGCTAACAAATATTGAGCAATTGCATCAGCTTCCACTTCATTTAAGTTCGTAATAGCTGGCATGGCTCCGTAACCACCAGTAATAATATCAGTAATTTCTTCCGCTGAATATTTACCTTCAAGCGCTGTTAATGCTGGACCTGATGCACCACCAAGGTCTCCACCATGACAACCAATACATGATTGTTGAGCAAGTTCTTGACCAGCAGTCACAGGATCTTCAAACTCTGTTACTTCTTCAGCCTCATCTGTATCATCAGCATTCATTTGTGCTCGTTGGTCAAGTCCAACAAATGAAAGTGCTACCATAAGCAATATTCCCACAATAGCGGTAATTGCAAAAGGTAATAGTGGTCTTCCTTTCATCATCATATCCTCCTTTTGATAGTCTCGGATCACACATATCGTCAAACAACTATGTAGACGCTTTTAAAGATTCCCTTCTCATTCTACTTGATATTGTCCATAAAGAAAAGGGATCTTTTGAGTTTTGCTTTTTTTGTCACTCTTTTATCTAAAACAAGAAAAAGATTGATACTAAAAAACCTATAGCTCCTGCTATGACAAAGATACGTAACGAATACCACCAACCCACAAAAAGCCAAACTATACAATGAATGATGGAGAGGTGGATCAGGTATGCCGAATGACCAACTGCAGCCATTACTATTTCTACAGTTAATAAATAAAAAATAAGTGCTGTAATCATAAAGTAATAAGAAGAAATAAGTGCATGACTTGATTTACTTGCCACTAGTAAAATAGCAGCAATAAATGGCACAACAACTGTTATTTGCATTGCTAGCGAAAAATCGGTAAAATAAATGACAAGAATTGTTAATAGAAACAACAGTTGCACCATAATAAATGTCAATAATGTGAATTTCGTTACACTTAATGATTTCTTTTTGCTACTTTCTTTTAATTCATGCTCACCTTCTGTATAGAGCGTTAGTAAAAAATCACAATAGTTCTCAGGGAGTAATTTTGTTGATTTCCAATGCCTAATTTCATTAATTATTATCTTTTTTCTATTCTCGTCCATCTTATCCTCCTGCCAGCCAAAGATTGAATCAAAGGCAAGCCAAAAGGCCTGATTCCAATAGATGAATATAGTTAACGATCAACTATACGTACTTTCAATAGAATCAGACCCATTATGAAGACTCTTTTGTCCTATATCATTCGCTTACTAAGATCTACTCTAGAAAATCCTTTAATCGCTTGCTACGACTAGGGTGGCGAAGTTTCCTTAATGCTTTCGCTTCAATTTGACGAATACGCTCACGAGTAACACCAAATACTTTACCGACTTCTTCTAAAGTGCGAGTACGACCATCATCTAACCCAAAACGTAAACGAAGAACATTTTCTTCTCGATCTGTTAACGTATCGAGAACATCTTCTAATTGCTCTTTTAGTAGTTCATACGCAGCTGCATCAGATGGAGCCAATGCTTCTTGGTCTTCAATGAAATCACCAAGATGCGAGTCATCTTCTTCACCAATTGGCGTTTCCAAAGACACGGGCTCCTGAGCAATTTTTAAGATTTCACGAACTTTGTCCGGAGTTAACTCCATCTCTTGTGCTACTTCTTCTGGTGTTGGCTCCCGCCCAAAATCTTGAAGCAACTGACGCTGTACTCGGATTAGTTTGTTAATCGTTTCTACCATATGAACAGGTATGCGGATTGTTCGTGCTTGGTCCGCTATCGCACGAGTAATAGCTTGCCTAATCCACCATGTTGCATACGTACTAAATTTATATCCCTTTTCATAATCAAACTTTTCAACAGCTTTAATTAAACCCATATTGCCTTCTTGGATTAAATCAAGAAACAGCATACCACGACCAACATAACGTTTTGCAATAGAGACAACTAGACGTAAGTTAGCTTCCGCTAATCTCCTTTTTGCTTCTTCATCACCTTGTTCAATTCGTTTGGCAAGCTCAATTTCTTCTTCAGCCGAAAGAAGGGGAACACGACCAATTTCCTTTAAATACATTCTTACTGGGTCATTTATTTTAATACCAGGTGGTACACTTAAATCATTTAGGTCAAACTCTTCTTCATCTTTTACAGCTTGCTGGAGATTAGGAACAACATCGTCTGCCTCATTTAAGATTTCGACACCTTGTTCACCTAGATATTCAAAAAACTCATCCATTTGATCGGAATCCTGGTCAAATGCTGCTAATTTCTCTGTAATCTCAGCATAAGTAAGTACTCCGCGCTTTTTACCTATCTCCACTAATTGTTCTTTCACTTGATCGATAGACAATTCACCTTCCGCTAGTGGGCGTAGTGGTTTATCTGCCATTCGATCCCCTCCTTCCATTGTTCACAACCAAAGCTTCTTGCCAATATACTAGTGAAGCTCTTGTTTCATACGATTGATCTCCATCAGAAGTCTTGCTGCTTCTAACGGGTCTTTTTCCTGCTTCATTTCTAATTCTTTTTGTTGTATTTGTACCCTTTTTGGATAGATTTCAATCAATTTCATATAATCGAGCAGTTCTTGCTCTTGAACGTCATCATTTAACGACATCATTGCAAGCTCTGTTGCAATTCTAATTAACCTTTCATCTTGCAACCCTTGAATAAACTGACTTGGATTTGCTTCATACCCTTCTCCAAAGTATGCAAAAAGATGAGCTGCAATTGCTTGATGTTCATCAATATTAAAACTCCCACCGATACGCTCTTGAACAAGTTCAGTAACTTCAACATCTCTCATCATATGAGCAAGTAAAAATCGCTCAGCATTTTGATGGGCAGGTAATAATTTTTTTGCTTCTAAGGATTTCCTAGATTGTATTGGACGCTCTTTTGCTTGATATTGACTCTGATCTTGCTTCCGTTTTTCTCGATAAATCTGAAACTGTTCGTGCTTTAATGCTTCTAAAGAAAGTGAAAATTCTTCCGCAATCTGCCTGAGATAGTGATCTCGCTCAACTGCACGTGGCAAAGCACTTATCTCCTTTAATACATCCTCAATATAACTCATTCTTTCTGCTTCATTTTGCATATTCTTACCTTTACGCAAATAACGCATCTTAAATGACATTAAGGTCAAACTTTCCCCTATTACATTCGATTTGAAGCTTTCGGCACCGTATGTACGAATATAGTCATCGGGGTCAAGTCCTTCTGGCATTTGAGCCACTTTTACAGTACAACCGACTTGTTCTAATATTCCTGCCGACCTGAAGGCCGCGCTTGTTCCTGCTTTGTCTGAATCATAACAAATCGTAACCGTTTCGGCGTTACGCCTAATTACTTTGGCTTGCTCTTGTGTTAATGCAGTACCAAGTGTTGCAATTGTATTAGAAAGTCCTGCTCCCCACGCTGCAATTACATCTACATATCCTTCAAATAAGACAGTCGAACCTTGTTTCCTAATTGAAGGTCTAGCTAAATGAAGACCGTAGAGCGTATTTCCTTTATGAAAAATGGGTGAATCTGAACTATTCAAATACTTGGGCTTTTCATCTGAAATGGTTCTACCACCAAAAGCAATCACATTTCCTTGCCCATCCCAAATTGGAAACATGAGTCTGTTTCGAAAACGGTCATAATAACCATCTTTTGATTCCCTTTCACCTAATAAACTTGCTTGAACCATTGTTTCTAGTGAAAAATTGCGTTTCGATAAGATCGTAACAAGCGCATCCCAGCGATCTGGAGCGAAACCAATTTGGAAATGCTCGATTTGTTCTTTTGTAAAACCACGCTTTTTCACATAAGATCGACCTTCAGACCCTTGTTCTGTTAACGTAAGGACATGATAGTACAGCTTTGCTGCAAGCTCATGTGCTGATCGCATAAGAACCTGTGGTCCTTGGGCAGTGGTCTCGGCAGTAACTTCAGGCAAGTCAATATTTGCCCTCTCTCCAAGTTTTCTGACGGATTCAATAAATGTAAGTCCTTCGAGTTCCATTAAGAACGAAAATACATTTCCACCAGCACCGCAGCCAAAACAATGGTATAGCTGTTTATCCGGCGATACAGAAAAAGAAGGGGACTTTTCACCGTGAAAGGGACATAATCCAATATACTGCCGACCTTGCTTTTTTAGTTGCACATAATCACTAATTACTTCGACAATATCTGATGAGCGTCTAACAAGCTCAACCTTTTCATCCGGTATTCTGTTGCTCATTGTGTTCATCACCATTAATTCATACCAATTTCTCTTACAATTCGAGTTTTTTTGCTATGTTCCTTCTTTTTCTGTAACAATTTTTGTGAGTTGTTTAATAAATAATTGACGATCTTCTTGTCGAAATGGCTTTGGTCCTTTTGTTTTCCCACCCATTCTCCTATGTTTTTGCGAAATATAACGCGTATCTAACATTTGTAAAATGGTATCTTCTTGATAAATAAAACCACGTGGAGATAACGTAATAACCCCTTTTGCTAACATAATTGAGGCAAGTGCATGATCTTGCGTTACACATATATCCCCTTTTTGGGCATTATTCATCAAAAACAGATCGGCTGCCTCTTTATCATTATCGACTGTCACCACCTTAGCCGTAGGCGGTAAAGTCAATGTGTGTGCATAGGAAGAGACAAATACCATCGGCAAATTAACGAACTCACAAATTTCTACTATTTCTGATTTTACCGGACAAGCGTCCGCGTCCACATAAATGGTTTGTAATGAAGGATTCATAGTAGTTGAATTCAACATTCCCTTCAAAAATCCTGCTATCATTTTAAAGAATTTCGTAGATATTTGTCGAATGAAACAACTTTAACGTGTTTCTTTTTTTATCCTTACTATCATTACCAAAAAACAAAGAAAAAGTCTTGACTTTTAAAATTTATTTGTTCTTTTTTAAAATATAACCAAAAATTTCATTACTATTAGAATCACAATTCTTTATTATACGCAACTTAAGCTCCTTTGACTAGCCTAAAAATAAAAAGTACCTTGCGCGAAGACGCAAGATACTTACCGTTATTTTTTTAAGAACATACTAGAGATTAAATTTGCAGTTTCTTCCACTGCTTTATTTGAAACATCAATGACGGGACAGCCGATTCGTTGCATGATTTTTTCTGAATACGCCAATTCTTCTTTTATCCGATCAAGATTGGCATAATTCGCTTGAGCTTTTAACCCAAGTGCTTTTAAGCGTTCTGCCCTTATATCATTTAGCTTCTCTGGACTTATTTTTAATCCTACGCATTTCTTGGGTGTAACATGAAATAACTCTTTTGGAGGTTCCACTTCCGGCACAAGCGGAACATTCGCTACTTTTAATCGCTTATGTGCTAAGTATTGAGAAAGTGGTGTTTTTGAAGTTCGAGATACACCAATTAACACAATATCAGCACGGATAATCCCCCTTGGGTCTCGACCATCATCATATTTAACAGCAAACTCAATGGCCTCGACTTTTCGAAAATAATCTTCATCTAATCGATAAATTAATCCTGGTTCATAACGCGGAGCTTTGTTCGTCAGTGTTCCTATTTTCTCTAACATTGGGCCGATAATATCAACGGTATCGACACCGGTTTCCTCTGCCAACGTTAATAAATGTTCTTTGATTTCAGGAACAACCAATGTAAAAGCGATTAGTGCATTCGCTTTGCGTGCTAAGATAATGACCTCTTCAATTGTTTCTTTATCTTCCACATAAGGGATTCGTCTTACTTCTAGCCCGGCACTGCTAAACTGACTTGCTGCAGCCTTTACAACCAATTCAGCTGTTTCCCCTACTGAATCCGAAACAACATAGACAACTGGTCGCTGTCTAACATCTTCCATGAATGCCCCTCCTTACCGCTTATATTACTTCATCATTAGCTAAATCAACTAGTAATGCTGTTATATTGGTTTTCGTTATCCGCCCCACTACTTCAAAGCGTGAGCCATAATCTACTTCCACTACGATAGGAAGCCCGTCAATTTGTTTGTCAATCAGCTTATTAGCCACTTCAATAATTAAATCATCCTGCTTGCAAACTGTAATATTAGGCATTCTCGTCATAATAATACTGACAGGTATTGACTCGAGCGCTTGCTTTCCGAGACTTGCTCTTAGCAAATCTTTCCTTGAGAGAACACCTACTAAGGTTATATGCTTATCCACGACAAATAATGTTCCAACATCTTCTAGAAACATGGTACAGATCGCATCATAAACAGATGCTGACTCTTGAACAACCACGGGTCTGGATTGATATTCATTAACCGTTATGTTCTTAACTTTTTCAGCTAACATTTGGTTTCCGGATTTGCCTGTGTAAAAATACCCGACACGTGGCCTAGCATCTAAATATCCTGCCATTGTTAAAATAGCTAAATCAGGCCGAAGCGTAGCTCTTGTTAATGAGAGACGTTCTGCAATCTGTTCACCAGTAATTGGGCCACTTTCCTTAACAATCTCAACAATTATCTCTTGCCTACTTGTTAGTTCGATTGGTTTTCACCGTCCTTAGCACTAAAAGTGCCATACTAATATATAATTATTATATACGAATGATAGCCAATATGGAAAGCGCAAGCTTATATGACCTCCTATTTAAAAAGAAATAGGAAGTCATTCATTGCCTGATTAAGCAAATACGATGGACTGGAATTGAGCATAAGAACGAATCACCATAGACAGTTCTTGCATTTGCTGTAGTCGATTATGTCGTACTTTTTGATCCTCAGCCATAACCATGATGTGATCAAAATATTGATTAATCACCGGTTCTGAACTTGCAAGCTCTTCATAAGCTCGCTTGGCATCTCCCATTCCTAACGCCTTTTCCACATTTACTTTCAACTCTTGATAATGGTTAAATAATGCTTTCTCTTCCTCTTTTTCAAACAAAGTTGGATCAATTTCAATCGAGTCCTCAGCCTTTTTTGCGATATTGGTAACTCGACTAAGCGCCTCGACAACCTTTTTAAATGCCAAATCTTGACGTTGATCCGTTATAACCTTCGCTTTTTTAATAACTGTTTGAACATATCCTATTTCATCACTTAATACAGCATCAATAATATCATATTGAATCTCATTTTCTTGAAGGAGTGCTCTAACCCTTAATTTAAAAAACTCAACTAGTTCCATTTGAATGTCTTCATAGTCGCGCTTTAACAACTTTCGATCTTCAGCAACGTCTAAACTTATTTTTAATATTTGCTCAAGAGTGACGTCTAAATTATGATCGTGAAGCATTTGTACAACCCCTGCAGCTTGACGCCTAAGCGCGTACGGATCCTGTGAACCTGTAGGAATAAGACCAATGGCAAAACAAGTGACAATTGTATCTAGCTTTTCTGCAATACTGACTACCGTTCCAGCAAGTGAGAGAGGGCTTGTATCGCCAGCAAACCTAGGCTTATAGTGCTCATTAATCCCTTGAGCCACCTCTTTTGGTTCTCCTGCTAATTCAGCGTAAACTTCTCCCATTCTTCCCTGTAATTCAGGAAATTCATTTACCATTTGAGTAACAAGGTCAAACTTACCAATCTCTGCAATTCGATTCGCTGTTTTGGCCATTTTTGACTCAACTTTAAGCAATGCATTTAAGTCGGTAACAAGCTTTGTTACACGTCGAACCTTATCCCCAACAGAACCTAATTCCTCATGATAAACAATTTGTTCCAAACGTAAAAGCGCATCATTAATGTTTAACTTTTGATCTTCATTATAGAAAAACGAAGCATCAGAAAGTCTTGCGCGAAGGACTTTTTCATTTCCTTTTGCTACATTCTCAAGATGTTGATGATCTCCGTTTCTGACTGTAATGAAATAAGGTAGTAAGTCACCTTTTTCATTTTCTACCGGGAAATAGCGTTGATGTTCTTTCATCGAGGTAATCAACACTTCTTTTGGCAGCTTTAAAAAATCTTCATCAAAACTTCCTGATAGAGCAGTTGGATATTCAACTAAATGCGTCACTTCCTCTAATAGCTCTTCATCTATCGGAACAATCCAACCGTTCCCTTCAGTCATTGATTCAATTTGATTTCGTATTGCTCTTTTTCTTTCAATTGGATCAGCAATGACGTATTCACCAAGTAACGCTACTCCATACTCACTTGGATCACGCAACTCAATTTCCTTGCCAAGGAACCTGTGTCCATATGTTTTTACACCCGTTGCAATACCAGTAATTGAAAACGGAATGACCTCTTCACCGTACAAGGCAACAAGCCATCTAATCGGACGAGCAAAGCGGAGATCATTGCTACCCCATCTCATATTTTTGGGAAAGTGTAATGATACAATAATCTCTTTTAAAGCAGGCAGTAGCTCTACTGTCTTTTGCCCTGCAATGTATTTATTGGCAAATATATATTCTATTCCTTTAACTTCTTTAAAAAAGAGATCATCAGTCGTGACACCTTGCCCACGAGCAAATCCCTGAGCTGCCTTTGTCCAGTTTCCTTCATCATCATAAGCTATTTTTTTAGCAGGGCCCTTCGCTTCTTCCTCAATATCTGGCTGGCTTTCCCCAAGCCCTTCTAAGAAGATAGCAAGACGTCTAGGTGTAGCAAAGGTTCTAATAGAATCAAATGACAAACGTTCATCCTTTAACCATGATTCCACTTTTTCTTTTAATTGCTCAATAGAACTAGTGACAAAACGAGCAGGTAATTCTTCTAATCCAATTTCTAGTAAAAAGTCTCGTTTACTCATTGTTTTTCCCCTCCTCTTTTTTTAACATCGGAAAACCTAATCGCTCTCGTTCATCATAGTATAATTTTGCCGCTGCACGAGCTAGGTTTCTCACTCGCCCAATGTAACCAGTGCGCTCTGTAACAGATATTGCGCCTCTTGCATCAAGCAAGTTAAACGTATGGGAGCATTTTAAAATATAATCATAAGCTGGAAAGACAAGCGACTCATCTAGTGCTCTTTTAGCTTCTTGCTCATACGTTCCAAAAAGAGAGAATAGCATTTGAGTATCTGACACTTCAAATGTATATTTTGAATGCTCATATTCTGGTTGTTTAAAGATATCTCCGTACGTAAATCCTTCTACCCATTCAAGGTCAAACACATTTTCCTTATCCTGAATATAGGATGCTAGTCGTTCAAGTCCGTATGTAATTTCTGCTGAAACTGGACTTGCCTCAAGACCTCCAACTTGTTGGAAATATGTAAATTGAGTAATCTCCATTCCATCTAACCATACTTCCCATCCTAACCCTGCACAACCAAGCGTCGGGTTTTCCCAGTTGTCTTCTACAAAACGAATATCATGTTCTAATGGATTGATTCCAAGTGCCTCTAAGCTTTTTAGATACAACTCCTGAATATTTAGTGGCGATGGCTTCATAATAACTTGAAATTGATGATGTTGATAAAGCCGGTTTGGATTCTCTCCGTATCTTCCGTCTGCCGGCCTGCGTGATGGCTCAACGTACGCAACATTCCAAGGCTCAGGACCAATCGTTCTAAGTAGTGTAAAGGGACTCATCGTTCCTGCCCCTTTCTCTGTATCATATGCTTGCATGATCATACAATTTTGCTTTGACCAATATTCTTGTAACGTCAAAATCATATTTTGGACATTCACTTTTGTTTCCTCCTTAAATGGTTATGGTGACATTCGAGTGATGAAGCATAAGAAAAAGCTCCCATCCCTATGTCATTCTGACATAGGGACGAGAGCTCTTCCCGCGGTTCCACCCTAATTATTAAAGTCTAAGCAGACTTTAATCACTTTCATCGAATGTGCTCCAGAATGCCTTCCTTATCATCTAGAGCCCTAGCTCACACCGTCCTAGGTTCGCTTTCTCAAAGAGAGGATAAGTACTACTTTCCATCAATGCACCATATGTTATTACTAGCATCATATAAAACTTCGGCAAAAGTGTCAACATTGGAACTATAAATCACCCATCCGCTCCATCTGTTCAAGAAAACGTTTAGACTTTAACCTTAAACCTGAGTACTCATCATAATAAGCCGTTAACACTTCTTTTAATTCTTGTTTTGTTTCTTTCTTTAATGATATTTGTCCGAGACGATGCAAATCAATGTAAAAGAATAACCTTAATAATCTCGCCGTGTGAGCAGATAAACGATAAGCTTTCTCATCTCGATGAGAACATCGACTGCATAAAAAACCAGCATGACGAATTGAAAAGGCAACAGGGAGATCTGTAGAACTACAGCTCACACATTGGTCTAGCTCTGGTTTAATCCCAGCAACAGCAAGCATTTTCACCTCGTAAATTCTAAGCAACACATCAGAGTCAATACCTTCATTTAAATAATAGAGCGTTTGGTATAACAATTCAAAGAGATATGGATTTCTGGTCCTCTCTTCTGTTAATTTATCTGTCAGTTCAACTATGTAGGTGGCATAAGAGGCTCGAAATAAATCACTCCGAACCTCCCTAAAAGAATCTACTATATCTGCTTGGTTAAGGGTGCCTAAACCTTGATTTTGCTGGTAAACAAATGTGCCATAGATAAATAATTGTGAAGCAGCTGACAAGCGGTTTTTGGGCTTTTTTGCTCCACGTGACATAACCCCTATCTTTCCAAGTTCTCTTGAAAAAATGGTTAAAATTTTATTTGATTCGCCATAATCAGTTGTCCGAATCACAATACCTTCAATTTTTTGAATCATACTTGTCACCACACGTCCTTTGTGAGGTGTCAACATACATTAATGTGTTGGAGCGTCGGATGTTTCGATATCCTCCATGTCTTCTTTACTGAATTGATCGTCTGAATCCCGCTCTAATTCTTTCAACAATAAATACGTGTCCACATTACCTGTCATTGAAAAGACTTTCCATGAAAAATCGAGCATTTCAGAATCCACCTTTCTATAAAAGACTTAGACTTACGCTCTATACTTGTATGATGACCTACTTTCCTAGAATCATGATAAGGAAATATTGTTAATTGTAATTGCTTGACATTTACTATTTCCATTGTTTCGTTTGTCTACTTTTATGATAAAGAATTATGCAGTAAAAAACAATGGATATACGCCTAACGGATTTAGTTTTGAAGCAGTTCTTACTATACCAATAAGTAACACTATCCAGAGAATGGTTTAACAACTCAGCTATCTCCATGGATTCAAGCACACCTTAGTTAAGTTTAGTTAGAAAAGGGATATTTACCTTACCAAGCGAACATAAAAAGGAGTTCAAATTCATATGAATTTGAACTCCTTTTCAAGGAGGGTTCGCTCTTGCTCCTCGGGTTTATTAATCGTTAGGGCTCTTGGCTCTTGTTCCGTGCGAACATCGTTGCGATGGCTTCACTCGCCGTGCGCCTTTTGAGAAGATCGCTCAAAAGGCTTGAAACATGACGGCGGGTTTGCTCTTGCTCCTCGGGTTTATTAATCGTTAGGGCTCTTGGCTCTTGTTCCGTGCGAACATCGTTGCGATGGCTTCACTCGCCGTGCGCCTTTTGAGAAGATCGCTCAAAAGGCTTAAAACATGACGGCGGCTTCGCTCATCGCTTCGAGTTTATGATAAAAGGCAAGATCGGCCTTTTATCATAAACTCTCTAGTACTCATCTTCTCTAAATCCAAAGTCTCTGAGGTGGGCGGGTTTGTTGCGCCAGTCTTTTTGGACTTTGACCCAGATTTCAAGAAACACTTTTGAACCGAGGAGTGATTCTATATCTCCTCTTGCTCTCTTTCCTACTTCTTTAAGCATCGATCCTTGTTTCCCAATAATGATTCCTTTTTGGGAAGAACGTTCAACAATAATCGTTGCGCCAATATACACAGTATCACTATTTTCGCGTTTTTTCATTTGTTCAATGTTCACAGCAATTGAATGAGGAATTTCTTCTCTAGTCAAATGAAGAACTTTTTCACGAATTAATTCTCCAACAACAAAACGCTCTGGATGGTCAGTTACTTGGTCACTCGGATAATATTGTGGACCTTCATCTAAGTATTCTGTAATTTGTTCCATTAGTGTAGGAACGTTATTTCCTTGCAATGCAGATATAGGAATGACTTCTTTAAAATCATATTTTGTCCGATACGTATCAATAACCCCTAGCACATCATCAGGTGCAATCTTGTCAATTTTATTTATGACAAGAAAGACAGGTGTTGACGTATCTTTTAGCCGTTCAATAATAAACTCCTCGCCTGACCCAAATGCTTCTGCAGCATCCACTACATATAAAACTAGATCTACTTCTCTTAGAGTATTTTGTGCCACTTTCATCATAAAGTCACCGAGCTTATGCTTAGGCTTATGTATTCCAGGTGTATCAATGAAAACAATCTGAGAATGATTACTCGTATAAACACCTTGTATTTTATTTCGAGTCGTCTGTGGTTTATCCGACATAATTGCGATCTTTTGTCCAATTACATGGTTTAATAGCGTTGATTTCCCCACGTTTGGCCGACCGATAATTGAAACAAATCCTGATTTAAATCCTTTTTCGTTATTCATCCATATCCTCCGCTGTAAATGCACCAGGTAGTAATTCTTCTACCGTCATTTCTGTTATATCGCCTTTTAAATTCGTTAAAATAACATTTGTATCACGTGAACATAATTCAACCATTACTTGACGACAAGCTCCACATGGCGATACAGGCCTATCTGTATCTGCCACGACAGCTACCATCTTTACATTCTTATTTCCCTCAGAATACGCTTTAAACAAAGCTGTACGTTCTGCACAATTCGTAAGTCCATATGAAGCATTTTCAATATTAGCACCTTTATATACGGTACCGTCCTCCATCAGAAGAGCCGCTCCAACAGGGAAATTAGAATAAGGCACATGCGCTTGTTCTCTCGCTCGCTTAGCTTCGACGATTAATTCTTCTTTATTCATTTTCCTCATCCTTTCTTCTTGAACGCACATGAACGACCATATCCCGTTCATTGTACTCTGTTTCCATCTCACTTACTATAGCTTCTGTGTCAGGAGGCACAACGACCCCACCTGAAATAATGAACTTGAGTCCTTGCTCTACCGTCATATTTAATACGATTACCTCATCTCTAGGAACGAGTACTAGCCAACCAGAAGTAGGATTGGGAGTCGTAGGTAGAAAAACATTGATACAATCTTTTGAAGTGACACGCTGTACTTCTCCTTTTGATTCACCTGTTTGAAATCCAACCGTATACAAGCCTTTCCTTGGATATTCCACTAGAACAACGTTTTTAAAAGACGTTCGTTCTTGTGCAAACGCATGAATGACTTGTTCGACCGATGTATATATGGAATTAGCGATCGGAATCTTCCGGAAGGAACGATCAATCGTCCCAAACACCTTCGTGCCTTTTCCTTGAATACGCATCGCTCCTACCCAAGTTATAAGTAAAATCGTTAACACAAAGCCAATACCAAGAAGACGTTCCGAAAATGGCGTATATACTCCAAGAAAATAAATACGACCCTCTTCTGTTGTAATAATATTCAAAGCCTTTAATACGTCTGTAATAAAAGAACCAAGAAATGCGTCTACCAAGCCAAACAGAAATTGTATAACATAAATCGTTGCAATAGCAGGCAACAAAAAGATAATGCCTGCTATAATGTTCTTTTGAAATCTCTTCCACATAGTAGAGGGTACTCCTCTCAACCAGTTCTAAAACAATTCAAGTAAAGCTGGGATAAAAAGAATACACCCAATTGCTACTGCAAATAGACAATAGATGAAGACAGCGGCCGCCGCTATATCCTTGGCCCGTTTTGCTAATGGATGATATTCTTCCGTTACAAGATCAACTGTACGTTCGATCGCTGTATTCATTATTTCTAGAGCAAACATGCTAGCTATTACTAATAGCAACACTACCCAATGCCCTACTGGAAATTGCAATAAAAATGCAGCAAATACAGTTACAATTGCTACTAACAAGTGAATCTGCATGTTTTGTTCATGTTTAAGGACATATTTAAACCCCTGTGAAGCATAAAAAAATGACCTGAGTAACCTTTTAAACCCTCTTTTGTTTCTATCGTGTAAGCCCATAAGCAGTCAAAATGTCCTCTTGCCTCGAGAACATTTCCTTCTCATCGGCATCAGTCATATGGTCATAACCAAGTAAGTGGAGCATACCATGAACAGTTAGAAACCCTAATTCCCGTTCAAATGAGTGACCATATTCCTCCGCCTGCCTTTTAATGTGAACCGAAGAAATAATGATATCTCCGAGGATATTCGGCATATCTTCTGCATAAACAAACTCAGGTTCATCATCATCTTGTTCATTTAATGCAAAAGAAATAACATCTGTTGGTTGATCTTTTTCTCGATATTCTCTATTAATTTCCTGAATACGCTTCTCATCTACCACAGTTACCGAAACCTCAACCTCACCTTTTAACCCTTCTAGTTCTGCCGTCTTTAAAATGACAGACTCAATCAACTGATGCTGCTCATCAGAAATACTATTCGTCTCATCCGTAAAATCAACAGTTATGTTCATCCTTTTTCTCCTTTTCCTTTTACATCTTCTGGGTATTCGATGCGTTGATGAAACGTTCCTTTTAACGTTTCTAGAATTGAAACAGCGATTTGGTCAAGTTCCTTTAATGTTAAATCGGATTCATCAAATTGCCCATCTTCTAATTTGTCTTGAATTATTTTTCGAACGAGCGCCTCAATTTTATCTGGTGTCGGCTTTTGGATCGTTCGAACTGCCGCTTCTACGCTATCAGCTATCCCAACAATAGCCGAAACTTTCGTTTTTGCCTTTGGTCCCGGATAGCGAAATTGCGACTCAGGAATAGGCTGGTCTGCATCTTGATTCGCTTTATGATAAAAATACTTAAGTAGTGTCGTTCCATGATGTTGCTCCGCAATATCAATGATTTCTTTTGGCATCTTGTACTCCCGCAACAAATCAGCACCATCATATGGGTGTGCAATAATAATGGTTCTACTTAATTGTGGAGAAATTTTATCGTGTGGATTTTCCATTCTCATTTGATTTTCAATAAAAAAGTGTGGTCTCTTCGTTTTACCTAAATCATGATAATAAGAACCAACCCTCGCTAGCAATCCGTTTTCTCCAATTGATTCGCAAGCTGCCTCAGCTAAGTTGCCAACTACGACACTGTGATGGTACGTCCCAGGAGCCTCAACCAATATTTTACGCAACAAAGGATGATTCGGACTTGAAAGTTCAATTAATCTTGATGTTGATAAAATGCCAAATCCAGCCTCAAAAAATGGCAATAACCCTATTGTCAGTACTGCAGCAACAAATCCAGATAGAAAGGCAAAGCCTACATGCATCCCAATTTCAAACCAGCCACTTTGAACAGTTTTCATAAACATTAGAGCAACGACTGCCACCATATTAATGGCCGAAACAAATAAACCAGCTCTTAAAATTCTCGAAATTCGATTAGACTTATCTAAGAAATATGCACCTGCAAATGAACTAAACAACATGTAAAAACCATAAGTAAAGTTGAATGTTCCGACTGTTTCATTATTAAACATTATACTTCCAACAACAGCGAACATGATCCCCGTGTAAAGCGCAAGTCGAGTATGAATGAGTAATGTAATTAGCATTGCACCAATAGCAACAGGAACAACAAAGCCAATTCCTTGAATTTCTAACCCTTCTAATAGGCTAGTAATTTTCATTAATGATACTGTTACAATAAAAATTAACGTATACATTAGTAAATGACTGTTATTTTTCTGTACGGACGTTTGTGCTTCATTTACATAATAAGCTAACATTCCTGTAATAAGCAAAACGAGTAAGGCTAGTCCAATGTAAGGAAAGAAATTAAAAGACCCATCTAACAGTCCTACAATACGAAGTTGTTCATAGATGTCATGACTAATCATCTCCCCTTCTTTTACAAGGAGTTGTCCTTCTCGAATTAACACAGGCTCGACACTTTCCGCTGCCTCCTGTCGTAGTTGCTCCGTAGCATTAGCATCATATATGTAATTTGGAATTATAGCAAACTGTGCTACTTCAATCATTGCGTCTAACAATCTACTACTAACCGTCGATATAGCTATTTGGTTACTTACCTCTTGTTTTGCATCTGCTAGTTCACGAATGGATATTCTTTCACTCATCACTTCATGGACAGCATTTGTCGTCGTTTCTTTGGCTATTTGTAACTGTGAATCACCGGCTTCCAACAATGTCACTAGAGTTTGATCGGTAATTCCATGATTCCTTCTTAACGATAAAACTTCTTTCACATAGTCAACTCTCAGCTCAATAAGTTCATCACCACTTAAAGGCTCTTCTTCTAAATCTCGGTCCTCTATAAGGTCTTCTTCCATATTCTTTGTTTTATCTACTACTTCAAATATATCATCAACTTTCTTCACCTGATTTTGAGCATACTCTCGCTTTAGGTCATACACAGGACCAATCTCATCAACAGCTGCACTCCTTCTCTCCTCTGTTGCTGTTTTATGCTCAATTGTTATAGGAGAACGGATATCTTTATCAGCAATTTGAGAAAGACGAATATCAATCGTTTCAGGAATAACATTTCCTAATAGTAATATATAAAGAATAAAACCTATTGTACAAAAAAGAATTGCACGTATATATTGATGTTCTCGCAATCTCCTCCACCATTTTTGTTGATCAATTGATGACCTTCTCTTCAAACAAATCACCTCATTTCTTTCCTTCTTAATCCTAAAAAGAAAGACCCTCTTTCGTTAAGAGGGTCTTCATATTAACGCCTCCTAGGGCAGGCTTTCTTTTTCAAATAAAATTCTATGTTTTCTCGATGAATTCTCGCTCATCTGCATCTTGTTTTTCGTAGGCCTGCAAAATCTGTTGCACCAATGTATGACGAACAACATCAGACTGTTGAAGATAAATAAATGCAATATCATTCACTTTGTCCAATATTTCAATCGCAACTTTCAAACCAGACTTCTTTCCACGCGGTAGATCAATTTGTGTTAAATCTCCATTTATCACCATTTTCGAACCGAATCCGAGCCGCGTAATGAACATTTTCATTTGTTCACGAGTTGTATTTTGAGCTTCATCTAGTATAACAAAAGCATCATCTAGTGTACGTCCACGCATATAAGCTAAAGGTGCTACTTCAATGGTACCTCTTTCCATCAACCTCGCTGTTTGTTCCATGCCCAAAACATCATGAAGAGCGTCATAGAGAGGACGTAAGTAAGGGTCCACTTTCTCCTTTAAATCTCCAGGTAAAAAACCCAAGCTTTCTCCTGCTTCTACAGCTGGACGCGTCAAAACAATTCGCTTTACATAACCTTCTTTTAAAGCAGTAACTGCCATAACAACAGCTAGGTACGTTTTCCCTGTACCTGCAGGACCAATTCCAAAAACCATGTCCTTTTTCTTTAAGGCAGAGACGTAATGTCGTTGGCCAAGCGTCTTCGCAATAATCGGTTTTCCTTTAACATTCGTTGCCACTTTTTCATCATAAAGCTCAAGTAGCTCATCGAGACGATTATTTTCAGCTAATTGAGCAGCGTATACGACATCTCTCTCTGAAATAGATATCCCTTTTCGAATTAATTGTATTAATGTTGTAATGATATGGCGAACAATTTCTATCTTTTCAACATCTCCAGTAACGAGGACTTCCTCACCACGAGTAACAAGCGTCACATCAAGATGTTCTTCTAGTCGCTTCAGATGTCTGTCACGAGGGCCAATAAGCGCCTGTGTCTCATTAGCATCCTTGACTTCTAACTGTATTGTTTTCGCTTCTGACAATAGACTCAATCTCCTTGAATAATCGGCTGCTCCGATGTAATATCTTCTATTACTTGGTAATGTATCCGTAAGTTTACTTTACCATTCTCAACAGTTTCGTGCAAAACTTTTTCTCCCATTATCTCTGCATCCTTCGGTAAATGCTTCGATAAATCTATGCGGGCACGTTCTCTAGCTGCCCGTATGGCTTCTTCCTTTGTATACGTACGTTCAAATTGTTTGGTTTCAAGATAATCAGATCGTTTATACGTTAATGGCAGCGACCAGTTAAAAAATCTGAATGGTCTTTCGTGAATTGATTCTGTCGATTCTTCAAACTCCACCTTCCCATATCCCCAAATCGGAATATCTAATCCGTAAATCGAGAGGTAATGTTTGGATTTCTTTTCACCAGTCAATGTTGTAAATAGGCTATCTAAAGGGATATTCACTTCAGACTTGTACCAAATCTCACCAAGAACTACAGCCTGAGCTGGGACTAACTCTTTTTCTTCATTTTCGGATTCTTTTTTTCCAATATAACCAGAGACAAGCAGGTCTCCTTCTCTGACGAAATCATTAGGCTTGACCATAGCTTGGCCGTGCTCAACAAATATTTTGCGAATGATCGCCTTTTTCGTAGCCACTAAATTTCTCGGGCTATAGCGTTCTGCTTCTTCAGGGAGTTGCTGTTCAACTACTTCAAATTCAAAAGTGGTTCCTTTTTGCCTAACTCCAACCCAAGTAGCCCCTTGAACTAACTCGGTAACGTCTCTTTGTATAAGTTCAACACTTGGTAGGGAGAACTGAAAAGCTCCTCGCTTTATCCCCATCTCCGTTACAACTTGTCTAAGTTCATGCTCTACCTGAGGAGAGGCTCCTTTAATTTCAACCCCCCAAACCATGTTTGAGAGAACGAACATAATAGCCAAGAACCCCACAAGCCCCGCAACAAAGCCCGAACGCACCATCAGCCTTCTTATAAAAAAAGGCAAACCATTCCGTTGAATAAACGATACCCTACAATTGGTCATTTTTAAAATAGGACGTATACGCTTCGCATCATCTACGTCCATATAACAAACCATCCTCTTATCGCCAATCTTTTTAATTTGCCATATTGATATCTCTTCCTCAATACAACGATTTAGAAACCTCTCTGGATAATCACCATCTATCCGAACCCGTACATAGCCATGCAAATGGTTAGTCCAATTATTCTTCATTTTTGTTTTTCCCCCTTTAAAACATACGTATACCTAGCTACTAGCTATGTACGTGAATCATCTATAAAAAGGACTTGATCAATGCGCCCTTCAAGTAACAGTTCTTCTGGTAAGATCGTTTTAATGACAAAACTGTCACCTTTTATGAGTAATTGCCCCTGCTTTAGTAACAACCGGAGCTCTTGATTAGAGAATCTTAATACACCGCGATGATTTTCAATGTATATATGCAACTGACCGATCATTGTGATTCGCGGCAGGTCCATCATGACATCAGCAGGTAATTGCAATTGCTTTGTCATCCAGTTCTTCATTTGTTGTCTCATCTTTTTCATACGTGAACCCCCTCTCCTCTAATCTTTATGATCAATGGTGAGTTGATATCACAACGAATCGACGTCAAACAAAAAAAAGAAGCAGTGCCTAGTTGGCACTACTTCATATAGCGTTTTCTCGAAAAAGTATTATGCGGCTGACGTCCTCTTGGGGGACCAAGTACTTCCGACCAGACAACTGCTTTCATTGCTTCTTTATTCGATAGTCGATTTAAACGGAGATCAAGACCTCCACTCTGATTTGTTGCTTCTGTTTCGCTTTTAGTTTCAAGACCTCTTTTCAAAGTCTTTTCTCTTTTTTGACGAAGCTCATCGTACCGGTCTTGAAGTTCTTGCTGCAATAGCTCTTTTTCCACAGGTACCGTCACCTGGTCCATTTTAGATTCTTGTCGAGCTGGAACTCGTTCAGGTTCCACTTCTTCTTGCTTAAATATTTCTCGCCAGTCCACTTTTTCTTCTTGAGGTTGTGGTTGCCTTTGTGGTTGTCTCTGTCTCTGGCCAGTTCCACGGTTTTCTTGTTGCTGTTGCCCAGCACCAGACATTCGACCTAGCATACTAATGATACCACCAACAACAACCGCAACGAAGACAAAATTTTGAACAATAAAATCAAATAAACGTTCTAAAGGCACATTCATCTCCTCCTTTCATTTTTAGGGGAGGATTCATGATTATTCACCCTTTTGATTAGTTGAATCACCATCAGTAGCTTTGCTGATCGAATCACGCATATCTGTATCTGCCATTACATTCTGATAGTTCATATAATCCATAACACCCATGTTTCCTTGACGTAATGCCTCAGAAAGTGCCATTGGTACTTCAGCTTCAGCTTCAACAACCTTCGCACGCATTTCTTCTACTTTAGCTTTCATCTCTTGTTCTTTCGCTACTGCCATTGCACGACGTTCTTCTGCTTTTGCTTGAGCAATCTTCTTATCAGCCTCAGCTTGGTCAGTCTGTAATTCAGCACCAATATTTTTGCCAATATCAATATCTGCAATATCAATAGACAGAATTTCAAACGCCGTTCCTGCATCCAATCCTTTTGAAAGAACTGTTTGTGAAATCATATCAGGATTTTCTAATACTTTTTTATGATTTTCTGCTGAACCGATGGTAGAAACGATCCCTTCACCAACACGTGCAATAACCGTATCTTCACCAGCACCCCCAACAAGGCGGTCGATGTTAGCGCGTACTGTAATACGAGCCTTCGCTTTCACTTCAATTCCATCCATCGCCACACCGGCAATAAATGGCGTTTCGATTACTTTCGGGTTAACACTCATTTGTACCGCTTCAAGTACATCACGTCCAGCTAGATCAATTGCTGCTGCACGTTCAAAACTCAATTCAATATTCGCTCTTTGCGCTGCAATAAGCGCGTTAACAACACGGTCAACATTACCACCAGCTAAGTAATGCCCCTCTAATTTAGATGTACTTAAATCAAGCCCTGCTTTTACCGCTTTAATTAATGGGTTTACAACACGTGCAGGTATAACTCGACGTAACCTCATTCCAACTAATTCAAAAATACCAATTCTAACTCCTGCCGCTAAGGCTGAAATCCATAGCATAACTGGTACAAATGTAAATAATACCGCAAGCAAGATAAGCAAGATCGCCAAACCAATTAACAATGTAATACTTCCAGGATCTAATGCCATTTTCTTATTCCTCCTTTAAATTGTTTTCTTTCACTTCACGAACGACAATTCGCGAACCAGCTGTATACACAACTTCAATTTTGCTACCCTGTCCAATATATCCTCCCTCAGATACAACGTCAAGACGCTCTTGATTAAAAACTGCTGAACCTGAAGGACGCAGTGGAGTCAAAGTCGTACCAGATTGACCAATCAATTCTTCTCTTGTTTTATTAGAGATATACCCTTTGTCTGTACTCGTTGAATCCGTATGGATGATCTTCTTCATCGGACCCCAGTTGCCAAAATATTTAAAGATAAAAACCGTTGCAACAGCTGTTATCACAAGGGCAATCGCAATATAGATCAGCATCGAAGCCGTTGAAAATGAAGCGAGCAGCATACCTCCAATAACGGAGGCAATCCCTAACAAACCAAAGATCCCAAAGCCAGGTATAAATATTTCTACCACAATGAGTAAAAAACCAATCACAAACAAAATCATCGATTCCCAACCAGCAAATCCCGCAAACATATGCCCGAAGAAAAAGAGCATCAAGGCGGAAATCCCCATTATTCCCGGTACCCCAAAACCTGGTGAGTAAAGTTCAAGAACAAGCCCCAAGCTACCTATGGATAATAGAATTGGTATGACAACAGGATGAGTGACAAAACGCGCAATTTGCTCAGAAAAGCTAACTTGCATATCCCGCTCTTCTACACTCCCTAATTGTAAATAGTCAATAAGCTCCGTTCGATTAGAAGCAATCGCTTCGGCATACTCTACCTGCATTGCTTGTTGCGCTGTAAGAGTTAATAATTCACCTTCAGGCGCCCCTAATTCAGGCAGATCAATACGTTGATCAGCCATGGCAAGAGCATACTGCGGATCTCGACCATTTAACTCAGCAGCACTACGCATCTCAGACAACCAGTATGATTGTGTCTTATCTTCAGCCGCATTTCCGGCACCATCGATTACAGCTGCTGACCCCATAGTTGCCCCTGGCGCCATAATTATTTGCTCAGTATTAAGCGCGATATAAGCACCTGCTGAAATCGCCTTATTTTTAACAAAAGTAATAATTGGAATATCACTTTCTTGGATTAACAGTGCAATATTACCAGCTGCATCAACCGCTCCTCCTGGTGTATCCATCTCTAAAATAATATGGGTAGCTCCATTTTCTTTCGCCGTAGTAATAGAACGTGACATAAAAGCTTCAAGCCCACGCTCTACTGTTTGTTCAACTGGAATATAATAAACTAAAGATTCATTCTCAGATTCTTGATCACTATAAACGAAAGATTGAATCGGTATGAGCAAACAAGCTAAAAAAAGAAACGCGATTGACCCAATAAGACGTAAACGTTTGCTTTTCATATGTACCCTCCCTTCTATCGTCACTCTTATTCTTATACGAATATAAGCAAAATGAGGTTTCAACTTTTTAACCACTTTTATTATAATATTCACTTTCCATCTACTTATCATTCTATCACGAAAACAAATTCCAGCTCTAGTATAAGCGAAAAAACGTCTCACCTCTAACAAGAGATGAGACGTTTGTGTCATTATGATAAATGTTTTTGCACAAGACGATTCACAAGACCACCATCAGCTTTTCCTTTAACCTTAGGCATGATTGCTCCCATGACCTTACCCATGTCTCCTTTGGTTGAAGCCCCTACCTCTGCAATTGTTTCTAGAACAATTTGAGAGACCTCTTCTTCAGAAAGCTGTTCTGGCATATAGTCTTCAAGTACGTTAATTTCTTCACGCAACTTGGAAGCTAAATCTTCACGGTTTGCTTTTTCAAACTCATGGAGGGAATCCTTGCGTTGTTTCAGTTCGCGATTAAGCACCGTAAGGCTATCATCGTCCGTCAACTCACGTCCGAGCTTATACTTCTCGTTTTGCAACGATGACTTTACCATACGGATGACAGAGAGTCTATCCTTTTCCTTGTTCTTCATCGCATTCTTCATGTCTTGATTTAACCGTTCAAGAAGATTCAATGAAAGCACCCTCTCACTTCAATTAGAACTTACGTTTTCTTGCTGCTTCAGATTTCTTCTTACGCTTAACACTAGGCTTTTCATAGTGCTTACGCTTTTTAACCTCAGCCAACGTTCCTTCTTTAGAGAGTGATCTCTTGAAGCGACGAAGTGCAGCATCAATCGATTCGTTTTTGCGAACACGAGTTTCTGCCATTTTATTTCCCTCCCTCCGAAACAACCAACTCAGGACGTACATTCAATTTGAGTGCACGTCTCTTAGCATTATAATATAATCATTATGATAGGTCAACCGAAAATCAACAAGTTCCGCTCTATCATTTTGCTTTTAACCCGTTAAGCATTAAATCAATATATATTTTAGATACAGCCTTTTCATTTAACTCTCCTTTTGGGTCAAACCAATGATAACTCCAATTCACGGCTCCTAGAATCGCTAGAGTAATAATATTGCTATGCAAATCTTTGCGAAATTCACCCGTTTCCATTCCCTTTTCGATAACACGTTTTATATTTTCTTTAAACTCATCACTTTTCTTAAATATATCTTCAAGATGGACGTCATTTAAGTGCTGCATCTCACGAAAAAACACTCTTGCACTTTGTCCATGTCCCTCTATGTGTTTCATTAGCATGTAAACCATCTCAAAAAGTTTTTGTTCTTGAGTACTGCCTTTGTTTACTATTTCCTCTTGATTTATTAACAGATCGTCAATATAGCGAAAGTGGATTTCCATTAGTAGCTCTTCTTTGCATTTGAAGTAATAATAGAACGTTCCTTTCGTCACCCCAAGAGCTTCTACAATATCTTGAATGGATGTTTCAGTAAACCCATTTTTCCCAAACAAATCAATGCTCTTTTCAATTATTTTCTCCTTCATGTTGTAAACGCCTCACAATCGTATAAAAAAAATCATTGGCTCTAGTATACCATAAAAGGCACAGATCTTTTGTTTTACAACACCCTCAAATAAATTCCCTATATGTAATATATTTTTTCGTTTATTTATTCTAACTATAAGTATTCTCTTTTTCATGATTTCTGTCATGCTTGTTCACCTTTGTCCATAGATTGAATAGAGAGGTGATCGGAGTGATTAAAGAATTATTTTCGTTGTTGGCTGTATTTATTGCTTTATTCTTATTTGGAATGGTCGTAATGAGAGCAGGACTTTTTCAAATTGGAGAAGCTAAATTTAAAGATGTTTTATATCGATTAACAAATTCAGCCTGGAAAGGGTTAGTGGTTGGTGCAATGGCCACGGCTGTACTTCAGAGTAGTTCAGCCATCATCATCATGACGGTTGGCCTCGTGGCTACAGGGCTCCTTGCCTTTCGTCACTCAATTGGCATTATTTTAGGCGCAAATATTGGTACAACCATGACAACAGAATTACTTGCTCTTGATTTGGCCATGTTCATCGTACCTCTTTTGGTAATTGGCTTAGTCTCTTTAGTCATTCCCAACAAAAAAACATACTCTCTAGGATGTTTATCTTTTGGACTTGCTTGCATTTTTATTGCCATGGATGGTTTAGAAACGTTAGCTTATCCGTTAGCATCGATTCCTTCCATCCATTCTTTTTTTGATTTAACGAATGAACATCAATTAGTTGGAATTGGGATTGGAACCGTTCTGACAGCAATTATTCAGTCAAGTACAGCGACAACAGCGATTGCAATGGGATTTATGGCAGATAATGTCTTAAATCTCCCTGCTGGTATTGCTATCATGTTAGGCGCAAATATTGGTACATGTGTCACAGCCTATCTAGCTAGCATTGGTTCAGGACGTAGCGCGAAACTTGTTGCCTATGCCAATATTTGGTTAAATGTATTTGGTGTATTACTTTTTATCCCTTTGATCGGGTGGTTAAGTGCATTGGCAAGCAGTCTCACACCAGCACCCATGATGCAACTTGCGCATGCTAGCCTTATTTTTAATGTTATTTGCTCAATCATTTTGTTACCTTTTGTAACATACTTTTCAAGGTTTGTAGAATGGTTACACCTTGAGAAGTCAAATGCTTAAAGGGAAGGTACCTGCTAACATAGTCAACAGGTACCTTCTGTCATCTAGTTTTGGTAAGATTGTTGGCCATAAGACTGACTAGCTTGTCCTTGACCTTGTTGGTTTTGCATTTGCTGTAGCTTTTGCATTTCTTGTTGTTGCTGCTGCTGGCTTTGAGTTTGCTGTTGCAATTGTTGTTGAGATTGGTTGATTTGCTGAGCCATTTGATTCAATACATTAATGGATTGAATTGATTGACTTACATTCCCTAACATTTGTGTAGCTTGTTGGATCGATTGTTGAAGGTCTTGGAATGTTTTCTGTTGTTGTTGTTGCGCTTGATTGCTAATTTGTTGTAATTGTTGTAATAACTGATTCGTTTGTTGTTGGTCTTGTCCTGTAGTAATCATTGAGTTAGCCTGCTGTTGAGTTGATTGAAGTTGGCTTAGTGTTGACTGCATCGTTTCTAAATGTCCTTTTAGCGGATCCAACTCAAGTCCAATTTCCTCCTCAGCTTCCTCAGTTACATGCTCAATGATTTCTTTTGTGTCTTTTTCCATTGCAAACTCCTCCTTAAATGATTCAAAATCGTAATTTGTTGTCTCGGTTCGACCAACATATGCAGGCGCAGGTACTGGTTCAGGTTTTGCTCTAAAAAAGTAAGCCAGCGCACCTACTATAGCAACAAGAACAAAAACAATGAAGAATAACATTCCATCGATGGTAATGCACCTCCAATAACTCGCACGATGCCCAAAACGGATTGTTCAGGACAAAAGTTATTATGGACCAGATTACTTACGGTTATTTAAAAAGGGTTGTTCCAAAATTAGGAGGTAATAAGAAAACATAAAAAAAGAGCGCACTGAAAATCCCAGTGCACCCGCAACAGTCTAGTAAAATATGGAAAAATGGGTAAAGCCGTTTATTTATTACTTGGTACAGGAAATGTCTTAAAGAGGATCTCTTCTTTTTTAAACTAGGTGATCGGATTGAGTATGATTCAATAATTCATCAAAATGTCTTAACACAGCCGGAACTGGATTAAACCCCTCATTTCCCCACATTTGTTCTAGGAAAATGTCTGCGATCTTCCACTTTCGTACCGGGTCCATCATTGCATCTTCAAGAGCCACAACGGATAAATAAATATCTGCCATTAAATTAGCTATTTTTTTAGCATGAAATGTTTGTAAGTCACTTGTCGTACCTTTGACTGCTTTAGATAGCTCTGATAACTCCACAATAATTTTTTTTAACTTGTTTATATGCCTTTGGAAATGAGAAGGTAGTTGATGTAATAAATCATTCATCTCATCAATAAACAATTCATCAACTTGAAACTTTTCTATTAAACGGAGAACCTCTAATGCTAGAATGTTTTCTGTCCCTTCCCACACGGTTAATACTTGCGCATCTCTTAATAATCTTGGTGTAACAAAATCCTCGATGTACCCATTTCCTCCATGTAACTCAATGGCTTCATGAGAGAATGCAATGGCTTCTTCTGCGGTACGCATTTTTATTAATGCAATGTACAACCGATTAAGGGCCTCCTCTCTCATTGACCCTTGTTTGTCTTTTTTTATAAGGCTTTCAAATCCTTCGATGGTTTTAAAACAAGCACTCGTTTCGACTTCTTGCCTTGCAAGTAAGTCCATTAAAGTTTCTCTAACCATAGGATATTCTGATAGTTGTCTACCAAAAGCTTTTCGATCATGTGTATAGTTAACAGCCTCATCATAGGCTCTCCTCATAATTCCAACGGAAGCAATAGCATTGCACACTCTAGACAAATTTAGTGCCTCCATCATATAGTAAAATCCTTTCTCAGCCTCTCCAATAAGAAAAGCAGTAGCTCCTTCAAATACGACTTCTCCTGAAGGAACAGCACGAACACCTAGCTTATCTTTAAGCCTCCTAACTTGTATATCGTTTTTGCTTCCATCATCTTTTTGCCATGGAACTAAAAATAGACTTAACCCTTTAGTTCCCTTTTCTGCTCCTTCTAGTCGAGCAAGTACAGCCGCTACCCCGCACATACCTACATTTGAAGCAAAATATTTTTCACCATAGATTCGGTAATATTCCCCTTCTTTTTTAGCCATCACTTCGTTGGCCCCTACATCAGATCCGCCTTGCCTCTCAGTTAAAAATGTAGCTCCTTCATAGAGCTCGACGTCTCCGGTAGAAAGAAGGTGAGGAAGATAACGTTCCTTAAGTTTCTCATTTGCGTACTTTTCAACTAAGTATGCTGTAGCCATTGTCAAGGTGACAGGACAATAAAACCCTGGTTCCACTTGTGAAAGCAAATAGCCTTGAGCATATGAAAAGTGATAACTACCTCGTTGATTTAATTCCGGTATGTTTTTATGGAGATACCCAACAATACCCGTATTGTATGTTTCTTTTATCGTTTGCCGATACCCTTCATTTACCCAAACCTCGGAAATGTCATTTCCAAATTTGTCATATTTGATTAATTTTGGTTGCCCTTCTCGATCGGTATGCTTAGCTCGTTCATCAATCTGTTTGCACATAGCTCTAAACTTAGGTAATTCTTTTTTTACGTATGGTAATAATTCATTACGAACATAGCGGTTTACGATAAAATTTAAATTCTCATCTATTGTAAGCGTATTCATTTCAATGCACCCTCCTTCCCCCTCAAGACTTGCTTAAGAATCTTACCTGTCGGATTACGCGGCAAGTCATCAACGCATTCAACGATATGTGGAATTTTATACTTCGCTATCCGCCCTTCTAAAAACGTTTGACAAATTTCTAGAGGGTTTTCTATAGGATCATTTGTTACAATATATGCCTTTATACTTTCTCCCCATTTTGAGTGAGGAACTCCAATTACTGCTACATCCGTAATGGCCGAATATTCCTTTAAAGCATCCTCAATTTCTTTTGGATATACATTAATTCCACCACATATAATCATATCTTTCTTTCGATCGACAATCCAAATGTATCCATCTTCATCTTCTCTTGCCATATCCCCCGTCAACAACCAACCGTTACAAACTGTTTCTTTTGTTTTTATATCATCTTTATAATAACCAACCATATTCCCTTCTCCAAATAAAGCAATTTCGCCAATTTCTCCTTGATCCACTCGATCTCCATTTTCATTAATAATTGCTAATTCCGTATTTAAAGCTGCACGTCTACCAATGCTTCCAGCTTTTGCGTCGTGTTCACTTGGACATAATAACGTACCACTTGGTCCCGCCTCTGTTAAACCATAGACACACATTAACTGGTTCGTTCTAAATGAGTTTCGGATATATGTGATTTCATTTTTAGAAAGAGGAGCTCCTCCATAAATCCACCACTTCATTGAGGACAGATCAGTACTTTTCAATTTAGGATGGCTCGCAGTCAATAAATAAGCAACTGGTGCGCCAAAGAAATGCGTTGGTTTCTGTTGTTCCACCAATTCCAGCAGTGCTTCTGGGGTAAAACTTGGATGAAGAATATGAGTTGCTCCAACATATGTCCCCGCTACAAAGAATAAGTGAAGAGGGGCGGAGTGCGATAAGGGCATGATATGAAGCATTCTTGATTCTGACTTCATTTCTGTTTCAACAGCCATCATAGTCGCTACGCTTAAAATATTTCGGTAGCTAAAAAGCACTCCTTTGGGCTTGCCTGTCGTTCCCGATGTGTAGAGGATGGTTGCTAGTTCATCTTCTTTTAAGTCACAATGTATCACGTCTGAAGAACCATAAGTGAGAAGATCTTCAAAAGAATCCCAATGACCAAAACGATCTCCTGTTTTTATCCAATGAAGTTGGAACTTAGAGGATAAATCTTTACATGTTTCAAACAACATCTCATGTCCAATAAAAGCCTTAGCCTCACTATGCTCGATAATATACGATAACTCATGAGGTGTCAGCCGAGCATTAACAGGAACCGTAATAGCACCTAGGCGAAGAACAGCAAAATAACTAATTGCAAACTCTGGTACATTCGGAAAAAAAAGAATGACTTTATCCCCTTTTGTAATCCCTCGATCACGTAGAGATGAAGCAAGTTTGGTTACTCTTTCGTCTAAGGTACGATAACTCATTTCCTCTCCTAAATAAAGTAAAGCGGTATGATCAGAATACTTTCTGGCATTTCTCGCTAATAATTCAGATACGTTCATTCGTTCCCCTCCATTTTGTGTAAACGTTGTCTAAAATCATTTTGATACTCCACTAACTCATCTCTAAGTGCAGTCATCTCCTCAATTTGCTCTGTTAGCATACGAATCTTGTTTTCCCCATACGCTATGGTTCTTTCTAATTGTTTCTTTCCTGTTCGATCTAGGTCAAACAAGGTAATCATTTCTTCAATCTCATCTAAAGAAAAGCCAAATCTTTTACCTCGAAGAATTAACTGCATGCGAATTCGATCCTTTTTATGATAGATTCTTTGACCCGTTAATGTCCTTTCTGGTTTGATCAACCCCTTTTCTTCGTAATACCGGATTGTTCTAGTACTAATATCAAACTCTTTTGCAAGATCCGAAATAGAAAATGTCACTTTTGTTAACTCCCCGTTGTCTGAATTTTCTTTTACTATACATTACGTTAACGTAAACGTCAATTATTTTCTTCGGTTAATTATTACGTTGAAATCTTAAAAGAATGAACTGATTGCAAACAGGGAAAAGTACGAGTATACCAAGGAGGGTGATTATGACTCAACATTTAGATGAATTATCAGAGTGGTTCGAGTCTCATAAAGGAGAGACATTGCTTATTCGTAAAAATGAATTATCTACTGGGTTACAACAGATCTTTGATATTGATCAAGTCACCTTACAGCTTGATCGTATTTCTGTTGTTAATAACGATTCCAATATTGACGATTATATTCCCAGTCAAGAACTCATTCTGCATGGGGAAGGAAATATTAAAAGTGCAGAAGGTATGAAAAACTTACCACAAAACGCCTATGAAATTCCTCTTTTTGGAAGAGTGGTTACTTCAAAAGAAAATCAAGGTTTAAAACTTGAAACGGAAAAAGCAATTTATGAAATATACCCACATTAAAAACTAAATATAACTCTTCTGTTTATTGCTTCGGGGTGTCCAAAAAGGTCAAAAAACTGACTCTTTTGAACACCCCAAAATTCATAAAACAACCTACATTTCAGGCATACCCTTAAGCTGCCTAATCATCATTTCTACATTCATCGCTCCTATATGGATATGTGTGATCATGCCGCTTTTGTCGATAAATAACGAGGTGGGTCTAGGACCAATTTGGTAAAGGGCATACGTTTCACCTGCTTCATCTAAGAGGATGGGAAAACTTAAACCAAGATCATCAACAAATTGTTTAACCTGTTCACTCGAACCTTCCGTGTTTGTTCCGTTTATCGCAAGAACAACGACATCATGATTTTTATAAAATCTCTGCATGTCAGGCATCTCTGCTCTACAAGGAGGACACCATGTTGCCCAAAAGTTAATCATAATGCGCTGACCTGAAAAATCAGAAAGTGCTACCTCCTCTCCCTCTACCGTTTGTAAAGTAAAATTAGGGGCCATTTGCCCTACGGCAACCCTGGAGGAATGTTGACTGTCCCCAGAAATTTTTGTTGCAGTGAAGGAGTTGAATGAACCCCATCCAACTATGCAGATGAGAACTAATAGAATGAACAAACTCTTTTTTGTTTTCTTTGTGTTATGCTGTTCATTTACTATAATCTTCTTCTTTGTTCCAACTAACCCTGCTGCAACTATTAGGAAATAAAACCAGCTTGGAACGACCGCATTAAACATACGAACTTCAAAGATAAGAGAGAGGAAACCAACCATCATTCCATATAAAACAGTCAGTCTAATAGTAATGAAATGAATACGGACATTTTTTTGCTGTTGTACAACGAAAAATATCATTAAGAAAAGGTTCAAGATTAGTTGATAAAAGCTAACAGGATGTCCGTCTGAACGGAAAGGGTTAAATGAAAAATACATCGTTTCCAACACAAGATAACTAATCATGATATGAAGAAAAATAGCCATGTTATGTACACCTTTTTTTCTCGTTACCCATATAACATAGAGAAACAGCACTCCACACGCTATCATCCATTCCGTTGAACCACTTGGCATTGCTAATACTGCGACAGGATCACGTAGAGTAATCATTGGATACACAAGAAATGAAGAGAAGGAAAAAGCAATAAAAAAATAAAGAAGACTATTCCAATACACGTCCCTTAATTCCTTGGAGCTTTGTTGATTACTTATAACATGTTTGGATAAAAATAATCCGACTACAAAAAGGATCGCTAACACAAGCCAAGCTTGTTTAATGATAAACGGACCCACTGTCCAAATCCCTTCCATCCATTTCACCTGCCTTCTGCAATTAGAATCTATCATTTTCTATTAGATGTCAAAAAATTTGTCCGTAGATAAGCCAGAGTGAGTATGTATGTGCGCAAAAAGAGGATGGTTTTAAGCTACCTTGAAGTGAGTACCATATGAGCATTGAGTTCTCATGCATTGACTCCCGTTCTTCCGCCCTTTTGCTTTTTTCGGGATTCATAACTCCTCTTTAACTCCCGTTCTTCCGTCCCTTTGCTTTTTTCGGGAGTCATCACTCCTCTTTGACTCCCGTTCTTCCGCCCTTTTGCTTTTTTCGGGAGTCATCCGTTCTCTTTGACTCCCGTTCTTCCGTCCCTTCGCTTTTTTCGGGATTCACCCTTCATCTTTGACTCCCGTTATCCCGCTCCTTCGCTTTTTTTCGGATTCATCACTCCTCTTTGACTCCCGTTCTCCCGCTCCTTCGCTTTTTTTCGGAGTCATCACTCCTCTTTGACTCCCGTTCTTCCGTCCCTTCGCTTTTTTCGGGATTCATCCTTCCTCTTTGACTCCTCATCCTCTCTCATTACATCTACTAATAACATACAAAAAAGGCATATCCTCACCTTCTAGTGAAAATACACCTTTTACAAAAACGCTAATCAGAGCGAAAATTTAATAATCGGTATTGGCTTGCTCTCCATTGACAATAGATACACCAGCACTAGCACCAATACGCGTTGCTCCTGCTTCAACCATTGCTTTTGCACCAGCAAGATCACGAACACCGCCTGAGGCTTTAACACCAATGTCAGGTCCAACCGTTTTTCTCATTAAGGCAATATCTTCAATTGTTGCCCCACCTGTAGAAAAGCCAGTAGAAGTTTTTACATAATCTGTTCCAGCTTTTACAGCTAACTCACATGCACGTACTTTCTCTTCTTCCGTTAACAGGCTCGTTTCAATGATAACTTTCGTTAGCGCTTTCCCTTTAGCAGCCTCTACGACCGCACGGATGTCTCTTTCAACAAGTTCATCATTCTTATCCTTCAGTGCAGCAATATTAATAACCATATCTACTTCTGTTGCTCCGTTTTCAATGGCATTTGCTGTTTCAAACGCTTTTACTTCAGGTGTTGATGCTCCAAGCGGGAAGCCAATAACTGTACATACCTTTACTGCTTCAGCTTCGCTTAATAGCTCTGCTGAGAGCTTCACCCATGTAGGGTTCACGCAAACAGAGGCAAACTGGTATTCTTTTGCTTCCTTACATAACGTTTCAACTTGTTCTTTTGTCGTATCTGGCTTAAGTGCCGTATGATCAATTAGATTTGCAATCGACTTACTCAATTGTCAACATCCTCTCTTTATGTACTTTTTTATCCTTCATTAGCCTAGCATAGAATCTGGTGAGTGACGAGAAAAATTGTTTGAATTTGCTTGGTTATTTATTAGTCTCTCTTTTCCTCGCCATTTCACTCACTTAATTAATCATTTCATCACAAATCCTCCGTCAACGACCATGCATTGGCCTGTAACAAAAGATGACCAACCACTAGCAAAAAATAACACACTGCCAACAACGTCTTCTGGCTTTGCAATTCGGCGCAAAGGCGTTTGGCTCTTGATAAGTTCCTTCACTTCTTCTTTTGTCGTACGACTAGCGTCAGTTGGATAAACAAGACCTGGGGCAACACAATTAACCGTAATTCCAAATGACCCAAGATCAACTGCTAGGTTTTGTGAATATGTAAGGACAGCCCCTTTTGCTGTATTATAATCGTGGTAAGGAACGACCGGTCGATACACTAAATTACTAACCATATTAATCATTCGACCAAATTTTCTCTCTTTCATAAAAGGAATGACATGCTTACATACATTGAATGTCCCTTTTAAAGCCCCATCAATTTGGAGTTGATAATCTTCCCAATCAAGGTCCCAAGCAAGTTTCCTCCGATCGGGATCAAACGTGTAAGCATGTAAGGCGTTGTTCACGACTATGTCAATGGAATCAAACTCTGCAATGATGTCATCAATCATTCCTTTTACCTCGAGTTCATTTGTTACGTCTCCTTGCACAGCCATTGCTTCGATATCATACGCATTCATCAAGTGATCTGCCAGTTGTTCGGCCTGTTCCTTGCTCTTTAAGTAATTAATAATGACCGTTGCTCCTTGTTGTGCAAAACTTGTTGCAATCGCTGCTCCTATCCCACGACTTGAACCTGTAACTAGGACCACTTTATGTTGTAATTGAATATCCATTTGATATCACCTTAGTTTAATTGTTCTACTAGTTCATTTGTTGTAATGGTTTCGATATTTACTCTTTCACTTAGCAATCCTAGCTCATAGTAGGTTTCTTCTACTTCTTGTAAAATATCTACGTTTAACCAGCCCAATCCCTTTTCAGCAATTTCTTCGTTTGTTGACGTTTCATTACGGATGTTAATAATTTCAACATTTCTATCTACATCCTGACCATCTATCGCTGCAGTAACAGCCACTTCCGCAGCCTCTGTTGGATGCTCCATCGTATATGCTACACTGTCTCGATATACTTGAAGGAAACGAATAAGCTCTTCTTGTCTTTCTTGATACGTTTCTTCTGTCACAACAAATACATCCGCAGGCGTATTAAGGACATCTTTCACCTCAATTACATCAACTTCTCCTAATTCATTGCGCTGTGCATCATGCAAGCCTGTGTCTGTTGCCGCTGTTGCTACAACTTGTTTATTCATTAAAGGGCCAAAGTTAAGTACACCTGTTTCAATAAGATTCACATCTTCTTCCGTCATATTCGCTTGATGCAGAAGAACAAGAAGATTTTGATACGTTCCACTGCTTCTACTGTAGATTCCTACATCTTGTCCACGTAGATCTTCCATACTTGTAATATTGCTTTCTTTCAATGAAATTAAGTTAAAAACATTCTCTGGATAAATGTTATAAATCACTCTCAATTTCTCACCTTGTTCAAGTGCCAACAGAACAGCTTCCACATTTGCAAAGGCAATATCTGCATTACCGGCAATGATATTACGAATCGCATCTCCTCCGCCAGCACCAGGTATGTACTCAAAATCAATCCCTACATCATCAAACCAGCCTTTTTCCTCCGCTAAATAAATGTTAGCTTGTTCGGTAATCGGTTGGCTCCACGAAGCCATTCTTATTCTTTCGATTGATTGTTCTGCTGCTTCTTCCTCCTGTATTTCACTTTCTTCTTCCGCTCCACAACCGGCAATACTTACGGTTAGTGTAGCGAAACAAAGTACAGCACCGATTTGTTTCATAAATCGTTTCATTTCAACTCTCCCCTAGAATAACTATATTTTTTAAAAAAGAATGTCTCAACCCAATTAATAAGCTGATACAATATCATCCCTTTTGCTGTTAGCAAAATAAATACAGAAAACATTAACGTTGTATCGAGCATTCCTTGTGATGCAATAATAAGGGCACCTAAACCTTTATTCGCTCCAATAAATTCACTAATGACTGCTCCAACCACACTTAGTACCACTGCAACACGCAATCCCGAAAAAATATATGGCATCGCCGTTGGAAGTCGTAGCTTTAGGAGAGTTTGACTCCTTGTCGCTTTCAATGATTGAAAAAGCGCCAACTTCTCTCGACTAACATGAGAAAGCCCGGTAATCGTACTCTCAAATAACGGAAAAAAGCAAACAAGGGCTACAATCACTATTTTTGGCGTATAACCAAAACCAAACCACAATACTAAAAGAGGTGCCAAAGCTAGTTTGGGCATTGCTTGTGAAGCAATAATATATGGTTGTAAGATTTCTTGTGTTGTCTTAGATTGCGCTACTAAAAACCCTAGTCCGATCCCGAGAAGCGACCCAACAAAAAATCCACCCAACACCTCAATCGACGTTGCAAAAATATGAGGATAGAAATATCCACTTTGAAAATGCTGGATTAAGTTGGCTCCAATAGCCGTTGGAGCTGGCAAAATTATTTTTGAAATATCTTTTATTTGAACAACCGCTTCCCAAATAATAAGTAAAAAAAGAAACAGCAATAGGGAATACACTTTCGTCATTTTCATTTTGAGTGACCACCTAACCCTTCAATCGAGTTATGCAAGCCCTTCACAATCTCAATAAACGAAGAATCAAATTTTATTTCCTTTGGCCTTGGTCTAATAAAAGGCACGTGTAATTCTTGCATTACATTGGCTGGCTGTCCACCTAACAAAATTACTCGGTCTGCAAGATAAGCGGCCTCTGTAATATCATGTGTGATAAAAACGGTAGTCGTCCTATATTTCCTTGTCAATTTCATCAATTCTAGTTGCAGCTGTTCTTTTGTCATGGCATCTAGAGCTGAAAAAGGCTCGTCCATCAATAATATTTTCGGCTCCATCATAAAAGCTCTTGCCAATGTTACTCGAGACATCATACCTCCAGACAATTCATGAGGATATTTCTTTTGATGATCCTCTAAACCAACCGAAGCAAGTACTTCCAGTGCTTTATCACAATCCTGTTGAGTTAATTTCCTTTTTAATTCAATAGGCATAAGAACATTCTCTAGTACATTACGCCATTCTAAAAGGACGGGTTTTTGAAATACGTACGTGATCTCATCAGGTGGCTCGGATATCACCTGTCCTAACACAGAAACCTCGCCTTTTGTCGGAGTCAGCAAGCCACCAATCATTTGCAAAAGGGTCGTCTTCCCACTTCCACTTTTTCCAATAATGCTAACAAACTCCCCTTCTTGGATTTCTAATTGTATATGATCAAATATAGGTGCTTGTTCTGTGTTAAATTGCAGGACGATGTCTTGACACGTAATGATCGGCATCTAGTCACTCCCCTTAATCTCTAAGTACATCAAATAGATCCATCTGCTTTTCTAAAGTCGACTCCACATCACAAAATCGGACTAAATCGGCTAAATGAAAGCGACCATCATGATGCCAGCCCGGTTCGGGATGAGGCATCGATCCTAAAGCACAGATTCGATTGACACCAAATTCTCCTAAAAGGGGAACAATAGATGCGAAAGAGTGGGGGGCACAACCAACTCCGACTGTTTGAACGAACCCCTTTATTTGGCTCATATACTCTTTAATGTCCGTGATATTGTCAATCTGTACAACGGTAACAAATCGATTAAGAGGAGAAAATGGGAATAAATTCTCCTCTCCTCGTTCTCGATAAACCACGGTCCAATCTGTTCCGGACTCACTTTTCAAAAGACTAACAGTTGGATCTTCAAAGCTCTCAAACTCAATCGATGTTCGTAGCTTTACTATAGATTGCTGTTCTTCTTCTGTTAAATGGGCACGTGGATGTGATTCTTGAAAGTTGGCCATCTCATTCGCTAACATTTGTGCAAAATCTTTTGGAGAATAGGCTCCTCCACGTTCAACAAAAAAAACATGCGGCGATAGGCACCCTTGCTGATCAAACCAGGAGGCATCACTTGCAGCTAGCTTTGCTGCTTGCCATGCTTTCGTTGTTTGCAAACACTCTTTCGTTAACAATCCAAAACTAACCTTATGACCATGTGCATGAAAGCTTGTCTCTGTGGGCACTTTCTGTCTAACCGTCTCAATCGTTTCTTTTCCACCATAAGCAATGACGGCATCCGTTGATTGGAAACTTACCTCTTCTATTGACTGATTTCCACCTTTCCACCATAAAATAGCTAGTGAATCTCCTAACCTCGGATCAATATCTGTAATGGTTTTAGCAAACAACACAGGAAACAATGGCTCAGAAGACGATACTTTTCCGAGTGTTGCTGACTTCAGTAATATGCCTGCAGCCAAACTCCAAAGCGGCAAGGCTGGAACATTCCCTGAAAAAATATGGGTAATGACACCTGGACCGTATGCTCGATACACCCCTCCTGCTTTTCTTGGGCGGAACTCATCTAACACAAGAGGGTTCGGAAAATCTTCATCAATCATCCGCTGTAATTTAATTTTGCGAAATTGCCGTAAATACCGGCTTAAGAATAAACGAATCATTTCCCGATCATACCCCGTAATGATCGGGAGCAGTTCCTCTGCTAGCTTTCGTAATTCAAACTCGGGGTCTAACCATCTTTCAATCGCTTGATCAAAAATATCTATTAAATCATTCGTACGAAGTGTGCTCACATAGTTCAATTGTTGCTGTTTCAACTGTGCCATGACTGACTCGATTAGAACGGGAGTGATCTGCGGAACCGATAATTCTACTTTTTTCCCATGATTTTCAAATGTTAATGTTTGAAAAGAAGCAGAAGCAACGTCCTGCTCACATGAGGATGGCACATGATAACAAGTATAGGTTATCGTCATACTAGATCCCCTCTTGATTGGTTGTTAGAAGCTAGAAATTGTTCAACCGCTAATGAACACCCTTTTGCGTCTGCTCCTTCTGCTCGACCTACTAGATAAAATCCATGATCAGCACGGATCCCTACATCCTCTGTTAAAATACCCAAAACAGAATTCACATTCGCCAAATCATAATGAACGATAATCCCTCGTTCCCCTATGGCCTTCTCTTCCATTCGCTCAATATCCATCACTACGGTTCTTACCCAATGTGGTGCATGTTTTTTTGGAGTTAGGTAGTCAGATTCATCATGTAGAAAATTCCCATCATACATTTGTGAGCTCAGTTCTGTCATACCGTACATATTAAGGCAATTTTCTATAGGTACCGAAAATAACTTACCCACCTCTTCTTTAAACACCTTTGGCTCGATTTCTCGGGATTTCCCTTTAGCTCCACCCGTATCCATCAAGCGACTTTTGGGAGGTAATTCAAAATTCATATTCTTTTTTTTACACTCATCTAATAAATGAATAAAGGAAAACGTTGCTCCAATGATTAAAACCGGTTCTTTACTTTGTTCCACTTTTTTTAGTTCATCTATTAGTTTGTCAACTTGAAATTCATCTTTCGAAAAAACATTTAGACTATCTTTTGTTCCAAATGATTGTTTAGCGATATGTAAATAATGTGCTAATGACGAATTTGGCAACACTTCTTCTTCCGGAAAGAGGACTAACATTTTTACCTTTTCTAGATCAGGCATAATTGCTGACTTAAAAAAAGTTTTCATCGATACATCATAAACATCTAAATCACGATGATAATTTTTCCCTCTTTTTTCGGAATTCGTTGTTCCACTTGTCATAAATAATGATTTCGTTTCTTCAATGGGATGACTTGATAAAGTACTCAATTTAAAGGCATCGATTGGCACTGGTGGAATATCCAGATAATGCTTGACGGTTCTTGGTGAAACGCGCCGTTTTCTACAAAATTTCCGATATGTTTGGTTGTTTTCATATTGGAATTGAAAGACCTTTAAAGCCATTTGATTAAATTGTTCATCACTGGCAGTAGGCTGTTTTATAAAATCTATTAGCTCTTGTTTTACTGCTTCGTATGTTGGTAACAACGCAAAACACTCCTCTTTAATATAAAAAAACCGCTTCCTATCTTGAAAGCGGTCATCAATCTTAACTATGTTTTCTCAAAAAAATATAGCTGATAAAATGATGGCCACTTCCCTACGCTGCGATTACACAGTTCAGGTTCAAAGGGTCTAAGCAATGCTTTATTCTCAGCCAAATTAGGCTCCCCTAGTGGTAATTCTCATATCGTTTCTATATAAATCATATCATTAAATAGATCTTCTTGCTATAGTTTCATAAATAGTGAAAGAGGGTCTCGCAAAAGGTTCATTTTCAACCATTTGAGAGACCCCTAAAAGCCATTACTGCCTTTTTCCTGCTAGTGAGAAAGTCTTTTTATCCATTTACAACTTGTACGGTCTCCGCTTCCTCTAACACGCGTACGAATTCGCCCTCGTTATATGGATAACCTGCTTTAGTTATTTTTACTTTAACAAGCTGGCCAATCATGTCCTCTGTAGCGGCAACTTTTACTTTTAGATAGTTATCGGTATATCCAATAAATCTACCACTATTTTTGTCTTCTTTATCGCGCTCTTCTGGGATTACTTCAAGTACTTCTCCTTCAAAATGCGATGCGTATTCTTTCGCTAATTGATTAGATAATTCAATTAAACGGTGTACGCGTTCATTTTTAATCTCTTCATCTACCTGATCTTCCATACGAGCAGCTGGTGTCCCAGTGCGCTTTGAATATGGAAACACATGCAGCTCACTAAACTTGTGTTTTGCAATAAAATCAAACGTTTCTTGGAACTCTTCTTCTGTCTCACCAGGAAAACCAACGATCACGTCAGAAGTTACAGCAAGCCCTGGTAGGACTTCTTTCAAGCGATCTAAACGTTCGCCAAAGAATTCCATTGTATATTTACGGCGCATCCGTTTTAACACAGTATTTGACCCAGATTGCAATGGAATGTGCAGGTGACGTACAACTTTAGTTGAGCGGTCAATCACATTTATCACTTCGTCAGTTAATTGGCTTGCCTCAATCGATGAAATACGGATACGCTTCAAACCTTCGACTTTTTCTAAGTCTTCGAGTAAGCGTGCTAGACTATAATCTTTTAAGTCCTCTCCATATCCACCCGTATGAATTCCTGTTAGAACGATTTCTTTATATCCTGCTTGTACCAATTGTTGTGCTTGCTTAATCACTTCCTGTGGATCACGTGAACGCATTAACCCACGAGCCCATGGAATAATACAAAATGTACAAAAGTTGTTACAGCCTTCTTGTATTTTTAAAGATGCGCGTGTTCGATCTGTAAAAGCCGGCACATCAAGCTCTTCATAGACACGTGATTTCATGATATTTCCTACACCATTAATTGGCTCACGTTCACGCTTGAACTGCTCGATATATTCTAGCATCTTCACACGGTCTTGTGTTCCGACGACAATATCAACACCAGGGATCGCCATAATTTCAGCAGGAGATGTTTGAGCGTAACACCCTGTTACACAAATAACCGCATCAGGATTTTTACGGATCGCACGACGAATCACTTGTCGACTCTTTTTATCTCCTGTATTAGTTACTGTACATGTATTTATAACATAAACGTCTGACGTTGCTTCAAAATCAACTTTATCATAGCCTTCATGTTGAAACAGCTGCCAAATTGCTTCTGTTTCGTAATGATTTACTTTACAACCTAATGTATGAAAGGCAACAGTAGGCATAATATCACCTCATTAATTCGAAATGGTACGAAATCGCAGCAAGCACATAAAGAGATGCTGTTTCCGTACGTAAAATCCGTGGTCCAAAACCACAGACAATAACACCTTGTTTTGTTAATTGATCCACTTCTTCTTCTGTGATTCCACCTTCAGGTCCAATAATCACTAATATCTTTTGCCCAGGCGCTACAGTCGTTAACTGCTGAGCCAACTGAGCTTGTTCTCCTTGCTTCGCCGATTCTTCATAGGCCAAGATAATTAAATCAAATGAAGGGAGCTCTTGTTTTAACTGTGAAAACGAGTGAACGGGTAACACTTCAGGGATTCGTTCCCTATAAGACTGTTCCGCCGCTTCCTTTGCGATCTTCTCTAATCTTTCAATCTTCTTGCTCGCTTTCTTATGATCCCACTTTACAATCGAACGAGCAGCAGCAAAGGGGAGGAAAGCAAAAGCTCCAAGCTCCGTTCCTTTTTGAATAATTAGATCGAGCTTATCTCCTTTAGGAAGCCCTTGAGCAATGGTCACTTGAACTGGAAGTTCCGTTTTAGGCTCAAGGGTCTCTGTTATGTCTGCGTTGATTTCCGTATCCGAAAGATTTGATAAACGACATTTGACTGTCCTAGAGTCATTGTCACTACAAATAACTTCATCGCCAACATCCATCCGCATCACTTTTGAGATGTGCTTGACATCATCCCCAATAATTTGAACGGCTGTGTCTGTCATCTGCTCTTTTTTAACAAAATATCGTTGCATCTTCATCTTCCTCACTTTAAAGTGATAATCAAAAAGAGAATTCTAATTAAGGCTTACTTCTTTTTCGCGATAATGGCTACCCAATCGTCCATTTCAACAATTTCTTCTATAAGAAATCCACCGCTTGTGAGGGCGTCTTTTACTTCTTGTTTTTTACGCTTAATAATTCCTGATGTAATATACGTTCCGTTTGGCTTAAGAACCGCTGCCGCATCTTGAACAAATCGAACAATTACCTCTGCTAATATATTGGCTACGACGATATCAAATGGTCCCTCGATTCCTTCGAGTAAATTATTCTGTTTCACCGTTACCGTATGATCCACTTGATTTAGCGCGACATTTTGTTCTGCACTTTCCACAGCTACATAATCAAGATCAAGCGCTAAGGTACGTTGTGCCCCTAGCTTTGCCGCAGCGATGCTTAAAACACCTGATCCTGTTCCAACGTCTACAACCTTTTCTCCACCTTGAATCACCTTATCAAGAGCTTGTATACAAAGAACAGTCGTTGGATGCGTCCCTGTTCCAAATGCCATCCCCGGATCAAGTTCGATGATTGTCTCATCCTCTGATGCCTCATACTCTTCCCAAGTTGGAGTAATGGTGATTGAGCTGGACACTTTTACAGGCTTGTAATATTTCTTCCATGCAGTAGCCCACTCTTCTTCATGTACTTCAGCAATTTGAACCTTATTTGAGCCAAGGTCAATGTCATAAGCAAGCAATCCATTTATTGACTCTTTGATTTCATCAATCGTCTCTGCTAAAAAACTATTAACCGGAAAGTATGCTTTTACAATAACACCCTCTTCTGGATAATCATCAGGAGAGAGTTGGTAGATCTCACCGAAACGATCGCCCCACTCTTTTGCAAGGTCAATTGAGTCTTCAATGACAACCCCGCTTGCGCCAGCCTCATGCAAAATATGACAGACTGGCTCAACCGCTTCCTCTGTTGTATGAATACTAAATTCCGACCATTTCATCATTTCTACCAACTCCAGTTTTTAATTAATCACCTTTAAACGCTCTTCTCACTTTTGCAAAGAAGCCATCATTCTGTTCATCTGGCTGACCACCAGACATTTTTGCAAATTCACGAATCATATCTTTTTCTTTTTCCGTTAAATTCTTAGGTGTAACAACACGAACTTTCACATGTTGATCCCCTTGACCACGGCCATGAACGTTCGGCACACCTTTACCACGTAAACGGAAGTTCGTTCCTGTTTGAGTACCAGCAGGAATTTTCAGCTTCACTTTTCCGTTTAAAGTTGGCACTTCAATTTCGTCACCAAGCGCAACTTGAGCGAAGGTTAGTGGCATTTCACAATAAATATCATCACCATCACGATCAAAGAATTCATGCGGTTTCACATTAAAGACAACATATAGATCTCCAGGAGGCCCTCCGTTAACTCCAGCTTCCCCTTGGCCAGATACACGAAGTTGCTGCCCATGATCAATACCAGCAGGCACTTTCACGCTAATCTTTTTACGTTTACGTACCTTTCCTTTTCCGCCACACGTTGTACATTTATTTTTAATAAATTTCCCCGTACCTTCACAGTGGTGACAAACTCTGCGATTAACGACTCGACCAAACGGTGTATTTTGCTCTACGTTTAATTGACCAGCGCCTCCACAGTGTGAACATGTTTCTGGCTTTGTACCAGGCTTTGCTCCTGAACCTGTACATGTTTGACACGTTTCTTCTCTTGGTATTTCAATCTCCGTATCTTTCCCAAAAACAGCTTCTTTAAAGTCAAGTGTCATTGTATATTGCAAATCTGCTCCTTGACGTGGCGCATTTGGGTTACGGCGCCCACCGCCGCCTCCAAAGAACATATCAAAAATGTCTCCGAAACCTCCACCAAAGTCGCCAGCCCCACCACCGAATCCTTGATTCGGATCTGTATGACCAAATTGATCATAATGAGCTTTCTTTTGCGGGTCACTTAACGTATCATATGCATCTTTTACTTCTTTAAATTTCTCCGTAGCGTCAGCTTCTTTATTGACATCTGGGTGATATTTACGCGCCAATTTACGGTACGCTTTTTTCACTTCATCAACTGAAGCATTTTGATCGACACCAAGGACTTCATAGTAATCTCGTTTACTCATGTCATCCACTCCCGACTCTTTTCCATAACGTTCATCTTATCATCATCTTAGTATTATCCGCAAGATGCAGGTAAGAAGAACCATTATCCTCTTTTTGGTATACATTCGTAGAAAAAGTCAAAGTCATAAATCTGACTTTGACTTTTCTACATTAATCATCTTTGAACTTTGTTCAACGTACTTACTTTTTCTCTTCTTCTTTTACTTCTTCGTAGTCAGCATCTACTACATTCTCATCTGCTTGGTTTGCACCAGCTTCTGCTCCTTCAGCACCTTGTGCTGCTTGTGCAGCTTGAGCTGCTTGCTCATACATCTTTGTAGATAGAGCCATTACGATTTCTTGAAGCTCATCTTTTGCTGTACGAATTTCGTCAATGTTATCTGATTCAATGGCTGCTTTTAGCTTATCTTTAGCTGCTTCAGCTTTATCTTTTTCCTCTTGCTCAACGTTATCGCCAAGATCTTTAAGCGTTTTTTCAGTAGTGAATACTAATTGATCTGCTTCATTACGGAGCTCAACTTCTTCGCGACGCTTCTTATCTTCTTCAGCGTTTGCTTCTGCATCTTTTACCATTTTTTCGATCTCATCATCAGATAGACCTGAAGAGGAAGTAATCGTAATAGATTGTTCTTTATTTGTACCAAGATCTTTTGCTTTAACATTTACGATCCCGTTCGCATCAATATCAAATGTTACTTCAATTTGCGGAACACCACGTGGTGCTGGTGGGATATCCGTTAATTGGAAACGACCAAGCGTTTTGTTGTAAGCTGCCATTTCACGCTCTCCTTGAAGAACATGAATGTCTACTGAAGGCTGATTATCTGCCGCTGTAGAGAATGTTTGTGATTTAGACGTTGGAATCGTTGTATTACGCTCAATTAGCTTTGTAAATACGCCACCCATTGTCTCAATCCCTAGTGACAGTGGTGTTACGTCAAGAAGAACAACATCTTTAACATCACCTGTTAAGACACCTGCTTGAACAGCTGCACCAAGTGCAACCACTTCATCTGGATTTACACCTTTGTGTGGGTCTTTTCCAGTTAATTTCTTGATTTCTGCTTGAACGGCAGGAATACGTGTCGATCCACCAACTAGTACAACTTTGTCAATTTCACTTGCAGAAAGACCTGCATCCGAAAGAGCACGACGAGTTGGTCCAAGTGTACGTTCTACTAGATCCGCAGAAAGCTCCTCGAATTTTGCACGGCTTAAGCTAAGTTCTAAATGCTTAGGACCTGTTGCATCAGCAGTGATAAATGGAAGAGAAATTTGAGTTTGTGTTACACCAGAAAGATCTTTCTTCGCTTTTTCAGCTGCATCCTTAAGACGTTGCATAGCCATTTTATCTTGAGATAAATCGATACCATTGTCTTTTTTGAATTGTTCTACTAAGTGATCAATAATGACTTGGTCAAAGTCATCTCCACCAAGTTTGTTATCACCAGAAGTTGCTTTAACTTCAAAGAAGCCATCGCCAAGTTCTAGAATCGATACGTCAAACGTACCACCACCTAGGTCATAAACAAGGATTGTTTGGTCTTCTTCTTTTTCTAAACCGTATGCAAGTGCAGCAGCTGTCGGCTCATTCACAATACGCTCAACTTCAAGACCTGCGATTTTACCAGCATCCTTTGTTGCTTGGCGTTGTGAATCGTTGAAGTAAGCAGGTACTGTAATAACAGCCTTTGTTACTGTTTCACCAAGATATGCTTCTGCATCAGATTTTAACTTTTGTAGAATGATTGCAGAAATTTCTTGTGGAGTGTAGTCTTTACCTTCCACTGTTTCTTTGTAGTCTGTACCCATATGACGCTTAATAGAGATAATTGTATTAGGGTTAGTAATTGCTTGACGTTTTGCTACTTCCCCAACTTGGCGCTCACCATCTTTAAATGCCACAACAGATGGTGTCGTACGGTTACCCTCTGGATTTGGAATAACTGTTGCCTCGCCGCCTTCCATAACAGCTACACAAGAGTTCGTTGTCCCTAAATCAATACCAATGATTTTACTCATGATTTATACTCCTCCAATTCAACAATTGTCAATAATGTATTCTATATGTAAAGGACTACGCATTTACTTTAACCATAGAAGGTCTAAGCACACGATCCTTTAATTTATAACCCTTTTGTAATTCTTCCACGATTTGATTTGATTCAAACCCATCTTCCTCTACTTGCATAACCGCTTGGTGCAAGTGTGGATCAAATGAATGTCCAACCGTTTCAATTACTTCTACACCTTCACTTTTCAATGTATCTTGAAATTGACGGTAAACCATTTCCATTCCTTGTAGAAGAGATTTGGCTTCTTCTGCTTCAGGTTTCACAAGAAGAGCACGCTCAAAGTTATCAATTACAGGCAATAACGCTTCAATAACATTTTGAGATCTATATTTCGCAGCCGCTTCTTTTTCCTCACGAGATCGGCGTCGGAAATTATCATAATCAGCTTGAACTCTTAGGAGACGGTTGTTAAGTTCTGCTATTTCTGCAAGACGGGCATCCTCTTCAGTTACCTCTACCTCTTGATTTGCTCCTTCTGCTTCATCAGCAGGTGTTACGTTCTCCTCAGATACTGCTTCTTCTTCCATTGTTTGCGTTTCTTTTTCTGTCAACTCGTTCACCTCCTAATAAAATTAACTATAATCTATGTAGTATGACAAAAAGTTATTGAAGAAGTTTCTTCACAACTAATTGTCAATATTACCATTTTTACCCTTGTTGATACAAGTTTGTTAATAGCTTCGTTAAGTCTTTTGACAATGTGTCTACCACACCTATGACTCGACGGTACTCCATTCGTGTTGGTCCAAGTATGCCAATCGTCCCCATATGCTTACCACCAATTGAATACGAAGCTGTAATCAAACTACAGTTATCAAAGGCTTCCAACTTATTTTCTTGACCGATTTTCACTTGAATGCCATTATGCGGCGACCGAAGAATTTGATGCATCGTTTGATCTTCTTCTAACATATTAAGCAACATTCGAACTTTATCAATATCTCTAAATTCCGGTTGTGATAAAATGTTCGTTTTTCCACTATAGAAAACTTTTTCCGCTTTCTCAATGTCAAAAGACGGAGCGAGCATCTGCAAAACATGTTCATAATCTCGTATATGATTACGTAAAACATTTTTCACTTCAGACTGTAGTTTGTCTCTAAGCCTGTAGAGTGGGACACCCATCAAACGTTCATTCAAGATATTAACGGTTCGTTCTAGGTCAGAAGGTTCCATAGAATCGGGGACAGCGATCGTTTGATTCTCTACATGACCTGTGTCCGTAATGAGAATCAGAATAGCTGATCCTTTACTTAATGGGATGATTTGAATATTCCTTAATGTAGTTTCAAACATCTCAGGCCCAAGTACGAGAGAAATATAACTTGTCATATTTGAAAGTATTCTTGCTGAATGTTGAATCACCGCTTCAACTTCCTGTATTCGTTCATTAAAAATCGAACGGATATCAAGCTCTTCATCTGCCGTCAAATGATGGGGCATCAGAAGATTATCGACATAATAACGATAGCCCTTTTGTGATGGGATTCGTCCAGCCGAACTATGAGGTTTCTCTAAAAAACCTAATTCCTCAAGATCAGCCATATCATTACGAATCGTCGCTGGACTAAACGTAATATCATCTCTTTTGGAGATGCTTCGCGAGCCAACTGGCTCTGCAGAACGGATATAATCATCAACAATAGCATGCAGAATTAACAATTGTCTATCTGTCAACATCCCCTCATCACCTCTGTTAGCACTCACTGCATTCGAGTGCTAAATCTAATGATAAAGTACCAAATAGGTAGACTTTTGTCAATAAATAAACGTTAATTATCTAAGAGAAAACCAGACATGGTCAATTAGTGACTTTTTTTATATTAAAGTTATAGATCTTCTAATACAGCAATGAACTGTTCAAACACCTCATTACCAAGAAGTAACCCTTCTTCTGTCAATTGAATCGCACCATCTCGGCTCCTCACTAACCCTCGTTGTTTCAGGTGATCAATCTCATTTGCAAAAATATTCAACAGTGACTGTCCGTAACGCTTCTCAAATTGAGCAATATTAACTCCTTCACGTTTGCGAAGTCCCATAAACATCGCCTCTTCAATTCGCTCTATGGCGCTAACCTGATGCGTTTGGAACGTAGGTAGTTCTCCTTGTTCAATTGCTTTTAAATACTTTGGTATCGGTCCGTGGTTTTGATGACGAACTCCATTGACATACCCGTGTGCCCCGGCACCAAAACCGTAATACTCTTCATTGTTCCAGTACACTAAATTATGTTTGCTTTCATAACCCCTTTTGGCAAAATTACTTATTTCGTATTGGATTAATCCAGCTTCTTTTGTGCGATGTAGCAATTGTTGATACATCATAACTTCGTCTTCTTCCGGAGGCAATGTAAGTTTTCCTTGACGTTGTCGGTTGTAAAACACGGTTTTTTCCTCGACCTTTAAGGAATAAGCAGAAATATGTTCGATATCTAGATTTATGGCTTCTTTAATCGTTTCGGTAAAATGAGCTGGTTGTTGACTTGGTAATCCAAACATTAAATCTAAGGAGATATTAGTAAAACCTGCTTGTCTGCTTCTCCTGATCGCATCTTCAACACTTGACTTTGTATGAGTACGTCCTATTTCCTTAAGTAACGACTCATTAAACGTTTGAACGCCAATGCTCAGACGATTAATCCTATTTGCTTTTAGTACTTCAAGCTTTTCCTCTTCTATACTATCGGGATTCACTTCAATCGTATATTCTTCAACATCATATAAAGGAAGAGCTTCTTTCATTCCTTTTAAAAGAGTATTCAACTGCTCTGCTGAGAGTGCAGTAGGTGTCCCCCCACCGATATAAACGGTCCTCAAGCCTGAAGCGGGAGTATATTTCATAGTTCTTCTCATTTCTTCTAACAATGCTTCAATATATTCATCAACTGGTTGGTTTTTCAAAAAAACTTTATTGAAATCACAATAATGGCAAATGTGTTCACAAAATGGAATATGGACATATGCAGCTGTAACCAAGTTTCTTCCTCCTTATAATAGACAAAACCGCAGGAAAATTCCTGCGGTTCATGTTGTTTGTTAATCATCCATTCGAAGAACAGCCATAAACGCTTCTTGTGGTACTTCAACGTTCCCAACTGATTTCATCCGCTTTTTACCTTCTTTTTGCTTCTCAAGTAGCTTACGTTTACGAGAGATATCTCCACCGTAACACTTTGCAAGTACATTTTTACGAATGGCTTTAATTGTTGAACGAGCAATAATTTTTTGACCAATACTCGCTTGAACTGGCACTTCAAATTGTTGTCGAGGGATTAATTCTTTTAATTTTTCCACAATGATTTTCCCACGTTCATAGGCAAAGTCACGATGAACGATGACAGATAAAGCATCCACTGTTTCGCCATTTAAAAGAATGTCCATTTTCACAAGTCTAGATGATTTATATCCAATTAACTCATAATCAAATGATGCATAGCCTTTTGTATTTGATTTTAATTGGTCAAAGAAATCATAAACGATCTCTGATAATGGGATTTCATATACAATTTGTACACGATTTGCATCAAGATACTGCATATCAATGAAAATCCCACGCTTACCTTGGCAAAGTTCCATGACAGATCCGACGAAATCATTAGGTACCATAATTTGTGCTTTTACATAAGGCTCTTCAACATCATCAATTTTTTGCGCATCCGGCATGTTTGATGGGTTATCAATTCTTATTTCTTCCCCATTTGTTGTTTTCACTCGGTAAATAACACTTGGAGCTGTCGTAATTAACGTAATTCCAAATTCACGCTCAATTCGCTCTTGAATGATTTCCATATGAAGCAAACCTAAAAAACCACAGCGGAAACCAAAACCTAATGCTTGTGATGTTTCCGGCTCATATTGCAACGAGGCATCATTTAATTCAAGACGCTCTAACGCTTCTCGTAAATCATTGTATTCATTGGTATCAATTGGATACAATCCACAATACACCATCGGGTTCATACGACGGTAACCAGGTAATGGTTCCGGTGCAGGATTTGTAGCGCTTGTAATCGTATCACCAACACGCGTATCTCCTACATTTTTAATTGCTGCTGATAAGAACCCAACATCCCCAACTGTCAGTTCATCGCGTTTTTCCGCCTTAGGTGTAAATACACCAATCTCATTTACCTCAAACTCTTTCCCTGTTGCCATCATCTTAATTTTTTGACCAGGTTTAACCGTACCTTCAACAATACGGATGTATGCAACCACTCCACGATAGGAATCATAAAGGGAGTCAAATATAAGTGCTTTTAACGGTGCTTCAGGATCTCCAGTAGGTGCAGGAACCTTTTCTACGACTTGCTCTAAAATCTCTTCAATCCCAATTCCGTTCTTCGCCGAAGCAAGTACGGCATCAGAAGTATCCAATCCAATAACATCTTCAACCTCTTGCTTCACTCGATCTGGTTCAGCACTAGGCAAGTCAATTTTGTTAATAACTGGGAGAATCTCCAAGTCATTATCTAACGCTAAATACACATTCGCAAGCGTCTGTGCTTCAATTCCTTGAGCTGCATCTACAATAAGTAGAGCCCCTTCACAGGCAGCTAAGCTTCTTGACACTTCATAAGTAAAATCGACGTGTCCTGGTGTATCAATTAAATGAAAAATATATTCCTCGCCGTCTTTCGCTTTGTATGTTAGCTGAACAGCGTTAAGTTTAATTGTAATCCCGCGCTCTCTCTCCAAATCCATCGCATCGAGCGTTTGCTCTTTCATTTCACGTTCAGTTAGTGCTCCCGTTTTCTCTAAAATACGGTCAGCAAGCGTCGACTTCCCGTGGTCAATATGGGCGATGATCGAAAAATTCCTTATCTTCACCTGACGTGCTAGCCTTTGTTCTTTGTTCATGACATGATCACTCCTACATTCTCGTACAAGTACACTATTTTTGATTATACCAATCGTTTAAGACTCAGGCAACAAAACTTCGAATCAATTCACCAACTTATAATTGAGAATCCCAAAATTGGGCTCTGTAATCAAGTAAATTCACTTTACCAGCTATCTCAATTAGGTTGTATTTGCATACTTTGAAAGTATCTTCTTAGAAAAGGTGGGGTTTTTTATGTTATTTTTGGGCGGACCTTTCACTGGGGTATCATTCGGAGGAGGTACAGAGTCTCCGGGGGCAGAAGTAGGCTATGGTACAGCCGCTGCACCAGCATCAAAGTACTATGGTGTAGGCGTTGATTATGCCGATCCTGTAACAGCGTATGAATACGGAATACCAACATCGGAGTACCCAACTTCTACAACAGAAGACGAGTTTGCATTCGTTGTTGTCTTATTTATCCTTCTAGTAACCAACGGATTAACTTGACCCTACAACTAGTACTATCTATTATTTGCAAAAGAAAGGGGGCGCCATAAAGGTCTGTACCTTTTATGGCGCCCTCTCATCCTTAACCATTTAAAACATCATCGACAAATGACATAATTTGTGACATAACCGCGCGACTTATTGAATTTAGTCCACTAGCTAGATGATTTCCAAGATCGGAGAAGAAATTAAATCTTCCCACCTCTTCTACCGTCTTTCTTTTCTCTACTAATTCGTTAGTTGTTGTTTGGTGTTCCACTTCCTTTGCTGTAGAGCTGGTTTCATCCTGTTCTATCTGGAGTGGAATAGGTTGTGTGATCTCAAGCTCCTCGTTCATTAATTGCACTCCAAATAGTGCACCGAGTAATAGAAGTAATCCAATCAAAGAAATCCTCACCATCAATTTCTTCATGTCTCTCCTCCTAATCACTCAGTACTTGTTGCTTCGTTCTCAAAGTAGAACTCTGTAAACACTTCCGCGACCGCTTCTGCTGACCTGTATGTTTCATCCAAACTATTGTAAATTCCACCCATTTCAATTAAGACTGAGTTAGTAGATAGATCTTGATTAAATTTACCGTTAGTCCGTGGCCCATCCTTAAAGATTACACCCCTGCTTAACCCTGGGTACTTTTCTTCTAGTAAATCATGGAGTTTTTTAGCTAGTTGCATATTTTGTTCGTAATTCCCATGATTCCCACCAATAACGAAAACTGTGCGAGCAAATTCCACACCATTAATTGTAACAGTCGTCTTATCCCTAGGAATTGTATCCCTGTGTAAATCAAAGAAAAACTTTAAACTCGCGTTGTTATCCATTGCTTCCTTCACAAATTCACGAGAAGCATCATAGGATTGTGCATACTGCCAACCTCTATCCACCAAATTTTCTTGTACATCTCTTTCCTCAACCTCTACTCCAATCCCTCTTTTTTCAAGTTCTTGCGCTAACTTTTCGCCGACTAATGTTATATTAATTTGTCTATGAAATGCTTCATTTGGAACATCTGTCTCTAATTCAGGAAGAAATGATTCTGTATTATGAGAGTGTATAATATGAACCACTTTCTCACCATTTGTGTGCCTTGCGATTGCTCTGCTTCTTTTTCCATTTCTTCTAATTGAGCCAAACTTTCCTGCGTTGCTTCCCTCTCAGCCATAATCACATCCATTGGCGGTGCCGACTCAACAGGAAGTGTTGTATAATCCATTCCTTCCCCTGCAACGATAATTTGGCCGTCAAATAAGGCGAAACCAGGTAGCTCCCTCCCTAGTAAACTTCTAGGGTCGTCCGGGTTAATACTCGTCGCCACTTGAAAGGCGATATTGGACAAACTAGGTGGTTCACTATCCTCTGGCAAAGATTGAGTAAATAATTTATTTTCCATGCCTAAGACATGTACAAAATCCTCACCCCTAATATTGTTCGCCCATTCATGTACTTGATTAGAGGCTAATCCATATCCAGGCTCAAACGACGTTAACATTCCAGTAAAAATAAACAAAGCCATTATGCCAATGATGGTCATAGTAATTAACCGCTTTAGGCTCGTCCGGTTAATTGTAAAACTACGAAAGTGATTTCTTTTCATAAAGCCCATCCCTTCTCCTTGTGTAGATAGCTTGTACATACGGATATGAGTCATTGCTGCAATGTAAAGGAGCTTCTACACCACTACTATGTGAAATGATGAGGGGTTAGAACAAAAAATAGAAAAAGGTGCCCAAAAGTCTTTTTTGACCTTTTAGGGCACCTCCTTGTATGAAGTAGATGATCTTAAGAATTATGCCAGATAAACTTGTTTCCTTTCTGTTTTATATGGGGAGGACGTGTTCTCCACATGTTCGTTTCATTGCGCTACCCCTGTTTGCGATGGCTTCTCTCGCCGTGCGCTTTCCTGCAAGTTCACTCAAAAAGCTTAAAACCTTTACGGCGGCTCCGCTCATCGCATCGAGAGACCAGAAAAGGGGAAGACCGCCCCTTTTCTGGTCTCTCTCTAGTGCGTATATGCTCCTACATTTTCTTGATTTATTTTTTGGTGCAGGGCTGCATTTAGTCCTGCTGCGATGACATTAGCCATGTCGTCAATAAAGACATCCACTTCTTTTGGTGTGACCATTAGATTATGGCCAAGAGGAGCAAGAACTTCTTGGATTAGCTGGCGTTTTTCATTATCAGGTAAATTTCCGACCATCCCCATAATCGTTGAGCGTTTTTGCTCATCCGGTAGATCCTCATCTGTCAGTTTCCTTTTTTCACCAAAGGTCATTCCCGCAGGAGCAAGAGACCGAGATGGTGCGTTGCCTTCTTTCATCTCTTTCCCAAAATGCTTAAGTACATAGTCAATCGTGTCACTCGTAATCGATACAGCATCAACAACAGTAGGAATACCAACAGCAATAACGGGAATTCCTAAAGCTTCTTTGCTGAGTTCCTTCCTTTTGTTTCCAACACCACTCCCCGGATGAATTCCTGTATCTGAAATTTGAATGGTGGAATTGACCCTTTCAATGGAGCGCGAAGCAAGGGCATCTATAGCAATGACAAAATCTGGTTTCGTCTTTTCAATGATGCCGTAAATGACATCGCTTGTTTCGATCCCGGTTAACCCCATAACACCAGGTGTAATCGCGCTCACTGAACGGAATCCATCTTGAACTTGTTCAGGAGCTAAATTGAACAGATGACTTGTCACTAGTAAGTTTTCTACTGCAATTGGACCTAAAGCATCTGGTGTGACATTCCAATTCCCAAGACCAACAACAAGGCACTTATCCGATTCCTTAATGCCGATATCTTTTAAAAAAGCAGAAAAAGAATTGGCAAAGACGCGTTCCATATTTTCCTGTATTTCCGTATCCTTTTTTCGAATGCCTAGTGATTCGAATGTTAAATAATTTCCTGCTTTTTTTCCTAACCTTTTCGCACCGACTTCATCAATAATGACTCGTGTAATCGTAACTCCATCTACTGTCTCTTCGTTTATCTGAACCCCATTGACTTCTTTTGGGGGCATTCCTTTTGCTGCTTTCTCTTCTTGTTCTAACACCATTTGGTGAGCTTCCACTGCTAAATCTGTACGGATTTGATATTGATCAAGATTTAATTCTTCACTCATTTGGATCACACTCCTAGTATAGACTCTCTCGTGAATGTAGTGTCCCCCTCTCTCATGTTTTCATTCTTCTATTGCAATCATGCGTTGTTTTTGGTACAATGCAATTTGTTGTATGAATGATGCGAAACGTGTCAACGTACCTTAAAAAAGAAGAGAAACCGTTCATAAATAGATGGACTGGGATCAAACCTGAACAACATGTATTAGGAGGTGAATAATATGCCAAATATTAAATCTGCGATCAAACGTGTGAAAACAGCTGACAAGCGTCGTGCTCAAAACATGTCTGTAAAATCTGCTCTACGTACTGCAATCAAAAACTTTGAAGCAAAAGTAGAAGCTGGTGATGTTGAAGTAGCGAAAGCAGCTTTCACTGAAGCTACTAAAAAGCTTGATAAAGCAGCTAACAAAGGTCTTATTCATAAAAATGCAGCATCTCGTCAAAAGTCACGTCTTGCGAAGAAGCTTAACGGACTTTCTGCATAATGGCTAAAGCACACGAATTTAATTCGTGTGCTTTTTTCATGTAATTTTAATTGGCATGTATACTGGCCAATTTCATTAATAACAGTTCGACTGCTAAAACCTTCTCCATTTTCCCTGATTTTATGGCATAATCTGTATCAGCAGCCGCTTCAAGTAATTGAAGAAGTTTTTGATCATCAAACTTATTCATTTGTTGGCTTGCCAATTTAACGACATATGGATGAAGCTTTAATTGCATGGCTATTTGTTTCTGCGAATAGCTTCTCCGACTCATTTCCTTAACTTGATAGTATATTCGTAACTGCCTAGCAATTAAAGCCAATAATTTTAACGGTTCTTCTTTTTGCTTTAACAAGTCATGATAAATCGACAATGCTTGATCAAGCCTTTGTTTTACTGCAAACTCAATTAATGCAAATACATCTTGTTCTAGTGAGCGAGCGACAAGTAGATCAACAACCTCAGCATTGACCTGCCCATTTTCCCCTACATATAAGGCAAGCTTTTCCATTTCCGATGCAAGGAGCAACAACTTCGGCCCGACTCGTTCTAACAAATGATTTTTTCCATCTGATGTAAATTGAAATCCTTTTGCCGTGGCTTGATCATCAAGCCACTCACTAAGCATGCGATCATCAAAAGGAAGGCATTCCACTAATGTTGTCTTTTGTTTGAGCGCTTTCGTAATTTTTTTACGTTCATCTAACTTTTCGTAAGGTGCGAGCAAAATCACAATAGCTTCTGGTGACGGCTGTTCTATGTATTGTTGAATCCGCAAAACGTCATGCTCTAATTTTGAATCCGGCTTTTGCGTGGAAACCAAGGAGAAATCTTTTATGATAACGACTTTTTTCCCACCGAAAAAAGGAAAGGTTTCCGCCTCTTCTACAGCCAGGTCAAGCAATGTATCTTGAAGACTAAATGTGATTACATTGGGGTCATCTTGAGCACCAACGGTTTGTTTGATAATTTGATACACTAGATCTTCCATCAAAAAGGTCTGAGTACCATACATAAAATAAACGGATTTGATGTTCCCATTCAGAATTTCTTTTCTTATTTTTAAATACGACATATACATTCCTCATTTTTGCTTGACTATTTCCCGACAATTTCGGGAATCCTATTGCTTGTCCTCTTTTTAGGATAGACAATCCTTGTCCATATGACAAGAAAAATGAGAAAGGGGTCTAGCCCGAAAATGCCAGACCCCCATTTATGATAAACGCCGTAAGATAAGAACCCGGGACCCCTTACTTACGGCGATAACCATGACCGCCTTGCACTATTTATAATATCCTATGCGAACCAAAAGTATAGGTGACAACTCTTTACAGACGAACCAATCTATTTGAAATATTTTTTACAATTTTTTGAAACATTTCTTTTTTGTTAATTAGGCATATAAACAACCTAGCATTTTTTTAGCCTATCCCGTATACTTGAATTTGAAGTAAGGAGGAATGCCAGATGCATTTTGAAAAAGAAGTACAATGCAAACGTAATGACGCAATTGATTCTGCTGTTGGATTTATCATTCCTTTCGGTTTCTTTGCAACCATTTTTATCATCGCTTCAATCGTAGATGTATTTAGTGGTTTTTAAGAAAAGATGGTCTAACAGATGAAAGAGGGATGCTACGTGTGACAGGAAGGTTCTCACCTTTTCTTTACGCTAGATCCCTCTTTCTTCTTACTCTCTTTTTACCGAACGTACCTCTACTTCTCCATCCTTGAGTAACAACTGGACCGCTCCATTTAAGTCGCTTCGCCAAATGATAACTCGCTGTTCCTCTAGTCTTGATATCACATCAGGATGCGGGTGGCCAAAACGGTTATTACGTCCAGCTGACACGAAAGCTGCCTTGGGCTTCAGTTGTTCTAGAAAAGGCTCCGTCGTCGACGTTCTGCTGCCATGATGACCAATTTTCAAAATATCCACTTCGAGTTCCGGGTATGAGTTGACCAGCCTCCTCTCCCCTTCTTCTTCCAGATCCCCAGTAAACAGAATGGATATCCCCTCCAAGTTTGCAAGAAGGACAATCGACCTTGCATTTAAATCAGATTCTGTTCCAATTGGAGATAATACCGTAAACGAAGCCTCCCCTTCATTCCATCCCATTCCTTCATGAAGAAAATGAATCTTTGCTCCATTTTTGTGTAGAATTTCCAGCAATTCATGCTCAAATTCTCCCTCTACGGGCCCTTTGCCATATAATACTTCTTTTACCTTTATACTTTGGATCAAAGCTTGCGAACCCCCTATATGATCAAGGTGACCATGCGTTAATATTAATCGATCAATTTTTCTAATCCCTTGTGCCTTTAACGTCGGAACAACAATATCAGCTCCTACATCAAACGACTTCCGTCTCTTTCTCCACTCCTCATTCATAAAAGAGATTGTCCCACCAGTGTCAATTAAGTAAATGGCCTCCCGATAAGGAAGCTCTAGAAGAAAGCTGTCCCCTTGTCCTACATCAATCATCGTCACTTTTGCTTTTGAATCCACATAGGGAAGGGACAGTTGAATGAAAATAATGAAACTTAATCCTAACAATGGTACTCTCCACCACAACTTCCCGCCTCTTTCCCAATTTAGAAATCCAGTGATTATACTTACATAGAGAAGGACCATTATTATTGTTGATGGTTTTCCTAAGATAAGAGTCGCCCATTTTAATCCTGCTGCTTTCATTAGAAATTGATGAACTAATGGAAGAGTGTTCTCTAAAATAATAAGTGGCACATTAAGGCTTGTAGGTAGAACAAAAGACAACAGAAAAGAGATAAAAGTGAACGGAAGGACAATCAGTGAAATAAATGGAATGTAAATTAGATTTAACGGAAGACTCAAAATAGGTATTTCATACATATGGAGAAGAATAATTGGAAAGGAAACCACTTGAGATATAAGTGTGATCGCTAGAATCCTTGATCCCGCGTGATGATATCGCTCCATAACAGTGGGTGCTGATAAAATAAGAGCAAAGGAGACTAAAAATGATAATTGAAACCCTAGCTTGAAAATAATAAACGGATTGAAGAAAACATAACCTAAATACACAATGACAATTCCAAAAAGAGGTGGAATTCTTAATTTCATACGCAAAAATAAAAGAATCATCATTGACATAAGCGTCGCTCGAACAACAGAAGGAGCCGCACCAGCGATCAAACTATAAATAGGTAGCATGATAAGCAGTACTTCCATGGCCCTCTCCCTAGTGATGCCCATTCGAATCAACAAATAAAAACTAGCCGCTACAATCATTCCTACATGCAACCCTGAAACAGCAAGTAAATGAATAACACCTAATCGTTGATAAGCCTCTAACAACTCCCCTTCCATCATGACTCTTTCTCCAAAGATTAGCGCACTCATCATACCACCAAAATCTGAACTCAACTTCTGTTCAATATTTTGAAGTTGATACTGACGCCACTGTTGCAGCTTCATTAAATATCCTTGCTTATTGGTATTGATACATTGGATGGCTGCCCGATGAGGTCTTAAAATCCAATAAATATTTTGCTCGAGTAAAAAACGCTTATAATCAAATTGTCCAAAATTTGTTGGAGGCAATGGCTCAGATAGAGTGCCACTAATTTTACAAGAATCACCGATGACTATTGATTTCATTCGCTGTTGCTCAAGTTCATCATAAAGATAAGCTTGGATTTGAATGATTTCATTCGTATTGCTTACAAGACGCATAGACAACGAATCACCATCTATGACAGGAATTGTTTGAACAATACCGTAAATCGTCTGATCACCAGCTGCAAAAACTGTTCCTTGTTGATTCATTGTATTTATGCCTACGAAATAATAAATGAGAAAAGTAGAAGTGAAAACTAGAAGCTTCAGCTTGAAGAAAGGACGATGGAGTAGACAAAAAAGGAGAAAAGCAGTGAGGATGAGTAAATATGGCATACTTACTCCTCTTAAAGCTAAATAAAGACCAAGAGTCGCAACGATCGGGAGAAGAGAAAAAAGGGGGAAAATCGGTTTCACCCCCTAAAGAAGCTTTGTGTAAACAACGAATTCGCTTGATCACGTAACCCTTGTAAATCTTCTGCAGCAAAGCCTGCTTGGTCTAATTTATCCAATAAGTCAGCTGTGAATTTCATTTTATCAAGATGATGCTGATCTAAGCTTACCTCATCTAACTCAACTTGTACGACATGAATCCCAGCTTCTCTAAACATCTCTTCTGCATAAGGGTGATTTTTATAATCCTTAGCATAATACACACTCTTGATGCCAGCCTGGATGATCGCTTTTGAACAATGCACACAAGGAAAATGAGTCACATAAATCTCAGATCCCTCTGTCGGCACACCAAATTTAGCACATTGAAGAAGAGCGTTTACCTCTGCATGTATTGTGCGAATACAATGATTATCTACAACATAGCAACCCTCATCTATACAATGAGCTCCACCTGAGACAGAACCATTGTAGCCACCTGCAATTATTCGTTTTTCTCTTACAATCGTTGCACCTACCATTAGTCGGGTACAGGTGCTTCTTAATGCTAATAAATGACTTTGAGCCATAAAATATTGATCCCAAGAAATTCTTTGCACGTTTCATCCTCCTCGCCTTCATATGTTTAGTTTAGGAAAAAGGTGTAGCAACGTCAACGTCTTATCGAATATTATCGAAATATAAGGAATTCTTGAAGCTTTTCAATTGATTTGGGACCAATTCCTGATACTTGCACAAGGTCGTCTATGCCTTTAAACGGTCCATGCTCCTCTCGATACGTAATAATCGCTGCAGCCTTAGAGGGACCTATCCCTGGAAGCTGTTCGAGTTCGACGGCGGTGGCATCGTTAATGCTAATCTTCCCATCCCTTTCCTCCACCGCACTAGAAGCCAATTCTAAAACTTCCTCCTCTCCTTCTGCCGGAACATAAATCAACATCTCATCGTGCAGCAATTGAGCAAGATTGATGTTTAATTCATTTGCATCACTTGAAAATCCCCCAGCAATCTCAATTGCATCAAAGATTCGCGATCCTACTTCTAACTCATAGACCCCCGGACTTCTAATGGACCCTTTGACATCCACCATAAGGCTTGTCTTACTCTCACTGTCTCCAGACTCTGGTTCATCAGAATGATGTTTCACTTGATATTCATTCCAATCAATCATAACTTCTTCTTCTTTAGGATTGATTAAATGCAGAAACAATACTAAACTGACTAATAGTATGATTGCACCAATTGCACCAAAAGGTTTGAGACGAGCTAAATTTTTCAAATTTGATCATACCTTTCCATTTTAATAGTTGAACAATACAACAATGATTAGTAAGGAGACGATTTTCAATGACCGTACATTTACAAATTGCAGAACAAGTAAAAAAACACCGCGAAGCACAAAAACAATTCCTAGCTTTAGATGCTCAAAGAGAACGAGCAATTGAGGCTGTACTTGAGTTAGCCAAATCAAATAAAACAATACAAACAACAGAGATTAACGAGATCACAAAACAGATGAATCAAATTGCTATGCAGTTTCAATTCCCGCCTCGAAAGCTTGTCACCCCTGAAATGGTTACTAATTATATAAATGAAAGATATTGAAGGCATAACATCCCTTTCCCGTACATACGTTTAGTCATAACGAGATAATCGTATAAAGGAGGGGCTATCTTGAAAATTGGAGTAATTGGAACAGGTAGTATGGGGACGATTTTACTTGAATCATTCATAGAATCTGGTGCCATTTCTCCGCACCAATTTGTCATAACGAATCGAAATAGAGAAAAAGCTCAAGTATTAAAAGAGCACTTTCCCGACATCCACATTGGACGTGACGCGATAACGACAGCCAAACAGTCTGATGTCATCTTTTTATGCACAAAGCCATTGCAAATGCCAGGTGTGTTGCGCGAAATTGCTCATGTATGTCATCAAGACAAATTATTAATTTCTATTACTAGCCCAATTTCAGTTGAACAATTAGAAGAAATGGTTGATTGTAAAGTCGCTCGTGCCATTCCAAGCATTTTGAACAGAGCCTTAACAGGGCCTTCTCTCCTAAGCTTCGGTAAGAGGTGTCAGGCAGAAGATTGCACATTTGTAACAAACTTAATGTCATCGATTTCTGAGCCTTTAGTGATCGACGAGAACATCACACGGGTCTCTTCTGACATCGTCAGTTGCGGTCCTGCCTTTTTTAGCTATATCATGCAACAATTTGTTGATGCGGCCGTTAGACAAACGGATATAACTCAGAAAGATGCCACAACTCTTGCTACAAATATGATGATTGGAATGGGAAAATTATTAGAAAAAGGACATTTCACCTTACCTACGCTTCAAAAGCGCGTCTGCGTCCCTGGAGGAATTACTGGGGAAGGAATAAAAGTATTAGAGTCTGAGATCGGACCGATGTTTGATCACTTGTTCCAGCAAACCCATGCGAAGTATTATGAAGATCAAGAATTAATCTCTGAATCCTTCTCGAAAAAATAAGAAACAGGAAGAGCAAATTTGCTCTTCCTGTTTCTTATTCGTTATTCTTTTTTAAAATCCTTTACTTTTTTTCCGCGCACAAAAGAAAATTCGTTCACTATTATTGGATGGCGTTTCAGTAGTAAAGTCAGCTTGTATGGTTATATCACAAAACCCGACTTCTGCTAACCATTGTCTATACTGTTCAATCGGGTAAGTTCGTTGTTTATGTAATTCAAGCATCCGTTCATAATAGTTTTGCTCATTTTGGACAAAAAAAGTCAATTCATGTTCAACACTATTCGGATGCTCACCTTGAAACGAAGTCCAAATGTAGGCAATCTCACCGGCGTCTTCTGCGAATGTATGGCCAATAAAGCCTTCTTCTATTTTCGAAACCGAATGCACATCAAATAACAAAACGGCATCCTCTTTCAATTGCTCATACAAGCTTTGAAACGTGTCAAGAACGTCTTGTTCGGACTCTAAATAGTTGAGGGAATCACAGAAGACCGTAACAACATCAAACTCACCTAAAGCCTCTAAGCTTGTCATCGATTGCTGAATTAATAACGGGGAGAAATCAGCTTTCTCACATTTCTCTTTTGCAATAGCTAGCATTTCAGCCGATAAATCAACCCCCACTACTTCGGCACCCTCCGCATTTAGCCTAACCAATAGTTCCCCCGTACCACAACCAACATCAAGAACACGAATGCCTACGAGATTTGATTTATTCAATTGTCTCTGCATATAATCGATCCATTTGTCATAAGGTGCTTCCGCCATTAATGTATCGTACAGAGCAGCAAACGCTTGATAATTCATACGATCTCTTTTCTCCTTTTATGACTTCTTTATATGCGTCCAACCATCTCGTTGTTCAATTTTCTTTTCTTTCATTAACTTTCCAAGAGCACGTTTAAATTTCGCCTTACTGATGGAAAAGCGTAATTCTATATCTTCCGGCGGCGTTTTATCCCAATAAGGCATCGATCCACCTCGTTCTTGCAAGAATGCATAAATACGCTCTGCATCTTCTTCTTGTTGTTCAGAGCGAAGTGGATTCATAGTGACATTAAGTCGACCATCTTCTCGAACAAATTGTACCCGAGCGGTAATATACTCTCCGTATCTTGGTATACCATTCATTTCATCATTATGAAGAAAAGCAATATACCTTTCATCCGTCAATAGAAGAGCGCCTTCATCAAGAAAATGATACACGTGCCCACTTACTTCTTTGTTCATCATTTCTTTTGGAGCTTTAATTGCTGTTTTTTCAACAGGCTCTCCTTTTACAAGCTTTGCCATTAAGCGACCTCTTTTATCCCATGTCAATGAGAGAGGAAGTTTATCTCCAGGCTTAGGCCATTGCTCGCGGTCATATGGGAGCTCGTCCATGGATAAAAACAAATCCCTCGAAATTCCATTATGAAAGAAAACACCATGACCCGTTTTTACTTCAACGGCCTCTAACCACTCAACTTCACCCAACTGTAAAATAGGCTTTTCCATCGTAGCCGCTAATCGTCCTTGATGATCATGATACAAGAAGACATCAAGCGTATCTCCTATTTCAATTCCTTCTTTCGCTTCACGCTCATGAAGAAGAATATCCGATGAACCGTCACTTAAAAAGTAACCAAAATTCGCTTTCCGAATAACCTCCAACTTCACGTTATAACCTGGCTTCAATTCCATTAGCCTAATACTCCTTCTAATTCAACTACAGGAGCATCTCCCCATAATTTTTCCAAGTTATAATACACTCGCTCATCTTTATGAAAGACATGGACAACAACATCTCCTAAATCAATAAGAACCCATCTTGCTTGGTCGAACCCTTCTAACCGTTTAATTTCAATCCCTTGTTCCTGCACTACTTTTTTTAACTCATGCGCAATAGCTTGCACTTGCTTATCTGAATTTCCGTGGCAAATAACAAAATAGTCAGCAATAAGTGAAACACCTTGCATATTTAATGCAACAATATTTTCTCCTCTTTTATCATCAATCGCCTTTACTGCAAGTGATAAAGTTTCATTCACTAACATCACTTCTCCTTTTTTGTATTAATTAATTGATTGTACGTAGCCAGGGTACCTGGGTACACACGATGTCTTCGTTTCATTAGAAATCCAATGGTATTCTCAAGCGCTTGGATTATCGCATTATCTAGACTAACTTTTGCAAGCTCTCGAACTTCGTTGACCCCATTAAATCGTCGACCTGGTTCAATATAATCAGCTAAAAAAATGACTTTTTCCAACAGCGTCATATTAGGCCTTCCTGTTGTATGATAGTAGATTGCATCGAGTATTTCTTGGTCATCAATTCCCACTTCATCCTTAACGAAATAAGCTCCACATGGTGCATGCAGTAACTCATCTCCATAGTCTAGAAAGGATTTATCTACTAGTTTTTCCTGAACAATCTTTTTCATTTCTTCTTTATCACGAAATTTAGCATAATCATGAAAAATAGCAGCTAGCTCTGCTTTTTCGGGGTCTGCCCCGTAGCGGTTAGCAAGATCAACAGAAGTCTCTACTACTCCTAGTGTATGTGAGAACCGATGATCAGTGAGATGAAGTTTTACGATGGCCAAGGCTTGTTCTTTGTTCATATAGTTTCCTCTCTTTCACCAATACTTCCACACGCTCCGGCACCAAATAGGTAATAGGTTTTCCTTCTTGCACCCTCTTACGAATCGCAGTGGATGAAATATCTACTTGTGCCATTTCTAAAAGTCGAACGTGTTTAGAGTAAGAAGTTGTATCGACAGAAGAACCGGGACGCTTGACACCTATAAATGTAATTAACTCCAATAATTCATCGATTTTTTCCCATTTAGGCAAATACTCAATCATATCTCCACCAATTAAGAAGGAAAATTCATAAGCTGGATATAATTGTGTTAATTGTCTAATTGTATCGATTGTATAGGAAGGACCTTCTCTTTCTAACTCAATCGTATTCACATAGAATTGTTCATGATCATCCGTAGCCCCTACAAGCATATCCAATCGGTCTTGATTTGAAGCAAGGTCATCGCTTTCTTTATGCGGAGGAACATTAACCGGAATAAACCAAATTTCGTCTAACCCAAATTCAACTAATACTTCTTGAGCGAATAATAAATGCCCTAAATGAGGAGGGTTAAATGTCCCTCCAAATAATCCAATTTTCTTCATCATTTCACTCTCCTGCTCTTTACTTAAGAAGGGAGAACTAATTCCTTGTTTTCTCGAGATTCCTTATAGAGGACAATTGTATTCCCAATCACCTGAACAAGCTCTGCTCCTGTTTGTGTAACTAGGCTTTCTACGACGTCATCTTTCTCTTCCTCACAATTTTGCAAAATGCTAATCTTCAAAAGCTCTCTTGCTTCTAAAGCTTCCTCAATTTGTTTGCTCATGTTCTCATTTACCCCACCTTTTCCTACTTGAAAGATTGGGTTTAAATGATGAGCCTTTGAACGTAAAAACCGTTTTTGTTTACCAGTTAACATGTTGTTCCTCCTAATTGTTCCAGTACTATTTTCCTCATTCGATATCTATCCGGTGTTAATCCCGTCCAGTGCTCGAATGATAGTGCAGCTTGATTGACAAACATTCCAATGCCATTTATTGTTTTGGCCCCTTGATTTTTCGCCACTTGTAATAATTTCGTTTCTAACGGGTTATAGATTAGATCACTAACTACAGCTTCTTGCTTTAATTGAGATAAGTCAATGGGGATTTCTTCTATGTTTGGACTCATTCCGACTGAAGTCGTATTAATAATGACATCATACTCTTTTAACGCTTTTTCTGCTTGTGCACGATCAAGTGCTAAAGAAGAAGTATTCAATGACTTTGCCAAATGCACAATTGGTTCGACTTTTTCAATTGTTCGATTTGTAACAGAAAGATGTCCAATGCCGTGCAGCATTAGGGCAGTAGCTACTCCTCTTGCAGCCCCTCCTGCTCCAATCAGTAAAAACCGTTTTTCTTTTATTTCTTCCTTTAGTTCCTCAAACAACGATTGAACAAACCCACGACCGTCTGTATTGTACCCAATTAATTTCCCATTTTGATTAACGATCGTGTTGACAGCCCCTATGATACGTGCTTCTTCATCAATTTCATCCAAATAGTCCATAACAGCGATTTTATGCGGAACGGTGACATTACAACCAACAATTTGGAGTGCTCTAATTCCAGAAACAGCCTCTTTAACGAATTCAGGCTGGACATCAAAAGCATGATACGTTGCCTTCATTCCAATTTGAGCAAATGCATCATTATGAATGTTTGGAGACATTGAATGCCCTACCGGATGACCTAACAAACCAAAGACTTTCCCCACCTATAACCCCTCCCAGAAATCATTCTTCTAGATAATTGATTCTCTAATCGTTACATTAACTCCTTTTGGAGCATATCCTTCTACTTCTAAGTTCGTACCATTGACTGTGACCCACCCTAATCCAGAGAAAACAATGTCAACTTTTTTGTCTTTAATACGAAATGTATGCTTTACAAGCGGAGGGAGTGATTCTTTCCCACCACTGCCTGGGGGCGTCAAAAGTTCACCTAAATGATTTTGATATAACTCCTCTGCTTTCTCTCTTTTTGTTCGATGTATGTTTAATTCATTCGAAACATAACAAGTAAATGAAGTTCTTTCTCCTGTAACAAAATCAAAACGACCAAGCCCCCCTAAAAATAAGGTTTGTCCTTCATTTAATTGAAAGACCATTGGCTTTATTTCTTTTTTAGGTGTGATCACTTTTAGTTCTTGCTTATCTATATAATGAGCCATTTGATGATGATTAATGATTCCTGGCGTATCATATAACGCTTTTCCATCATCAAGCGGAATATCAATCATATCTAATGTAGTTCCAGGAAAGTGAGAAGTAGTAATTAACTGTTCCGTATCGCCACCAAATGTTTTAATCATTTGATTAATAAAAGTCGATTTACCAACATTTGTACAGCCCACTATATAGACATCCCTTCCTTTACGGAGCCGGTCTATCTCTGAAGCTACATGTTCAATACCTATTGCTTTTTCCGCACTCATTAATAAAACATCAATCGGTTTTAGTCCGAGGTCTTTTGCGGACTTCTTCATCCAATTAACTAATCGGTTATGGTTAAGTGATTTTGGCAAAAGGTCGACTTTATTTCCAACTAATAATACATCATTTCCTCCGACAAATCTGTGAAGTCCCGGGAGCCAACTACCTGTAAAATCAAAGATATCAACAATTTTTACGATCAGTGCCTTCTTTTGTCCTAACCCATTTAATATTTTCAAGAAATCGTCATCTGTAAGAGACACATCTTGCACTTCATTATAGTGGGTCAATCGAAAACACCGTTGACAAATGATTACATCTCGTTTTAATGCAGATGCAGGCGCATATCCTAACTCGTCTTTTGCTTCTGTCTGGATGGCTACACCACAGCCTGCACAAATCATATTTCTTTCTTCCATATTATCCTCCTACATTTTTATCCTACTTACTTCTATTATGAGAGACAATCGGCTCATTCATGCTTGAAGTTAAATGGTCGAATGTTATCATGTTATACGTAGTAAATGCCACACCTACCAAACTTTAACTATACCTTTTGTTATTTTTTTTTCAAATCTAAATGGGTAGTTGTTCAAAAAACAGTTATTATTTTCAACTTCCCAAAATATTTTTCGACAAATATAAGCAACAATCAACACCTGTGGATAACTTTATACACGCTATCCCCTTAATGAGACAAGGGTTTCCAACTGGTAATAAACAGGAAACTAACAACTTATCCACCTCGCAGTGTGGATAAGTAGAACAGTTGTTCTATTTTCAAAGTCGTGATAGGATTAAAACACATTAAAAGACAACTTAGTAGTTTATTCACTTAGAGCTGATTCTATTCTTATAAATTTTGAACAAACTTAAATGGAGGAGGTGAACCTGTCGATTTTTGACAGGAATCAAATGCAAAACCTTTCTGATGAACTTTTAATTGAGACCTATTACAAAGCCGTCGAATTAAACCTGAACCATGACTTCATTGAATTAATACGCTTAGAAATAGCGAAGCGTTCCCTTTCAGATAAAATAAAATTATCTTCATAACGCAAAAGGCAGCCATCACCATTTGATAGCTGCCTTTTTTATATTAACCAACTCATTCATTCTCCTGCGAAACACGGTTTCCAATACGAATATACTCTCTTGGCTGAAATGGAAAGGTCGTTGGAACAACATTATCGTGTTGTTGAATTGTTAGGTTGTCCGGTCCGTCAAGTCCCTTTTCATGAATGGTCCGATTATTAAATTCATTGGCATACCATCCACCAGAAAAGAGAACGAGAAATATACAGATCGCCGTTAACCCCTTCTGCTTATTAGTCATTGTTGTCACTCCTGTTTTTTCGTAACTCTCTTCATACCTTTAAACAATCAAGGCTTTTTGAATCGAGATGCTTTGTCTATAGAATGACGCAGCAACTAAAAAAATATACATACTTTTTCCATTTTCAATGAAATTACTCATTGTCTGCTTTGCTATTTTCCTGTTTCAAAAAAATTTTTTCGTGAATTATTGCTTATTTCTACATATTTAATAAGTTTTTGAAAATCAGCATATGCTAAAGGCATCTTGGATGCACGCGTCTAAAAAGTAGGTTATACTTTTATTTAGTCTTTTAGAATTGTGATTTTGCAGGAAGATTTTGAGGGTAAAAACAAAAGGATGTGCACAAATTAACATTGTTTAAAGTAAAAAAAGGAGGTATGTCAATTGACGGTTTTACATTGGGCTACAATCTCCCCATTTTTGTTAGCCATTTTGATCCCTTTTTTGTATAAGTACGTAAGACCAATACATACGGGGTGGTTTGTCCTTGTACTCCCGCTCGTCTTATTTATTTATTTCATTCAGTATTTACCGATAACGTCCGCTGGAGAAGTTATCGAATACACGGTCCCTTGGGTTCCTTCTCTCGGGATTAATTTTACTGTGTATCTGGATGGATTAAGCTTACTGTTTCTTTTACTCATAACAGGGATCGGAACTCTAGTTATTCTCTATTCGATCTACTACTTATCTAAAAAGACAGAGAAGCTTAACAATTTTTATGTTTATTTGTTAATGTTTATGGGGGCTATGTTAGGTGTTGTTTTATCCGATAACTTAATTGTGCTCTACGTATTCTGGGAGTTAACAAGTTTAGCTTCTTCCTTATTAATTAGTTATTGGTTCCACCGTGAGAAGTCTACTTATGGTGCACAAAAATCCATGCTCATTACAGTGTTTGGTGGGTTATCCATGCTTGGTGGCTTCTGCCTCATGTATGTCATGACCGGAACATTTAGCATTCGTGAAATTATTGCTAATGTTGATTTAGTCACAACAAGTGCTCTCTTTTTACCTGCGATGCTTTTGATTTTACTTGGAGCTTTTACAAAATCAGCGCAATTCCCATTTCACATTTGGTTACCAGATGCGATGGAAGCACCAACACCTGTTAGTGCCTACTTACACTCAGCAACAATGGTTAAGGCTGGTATTTATTTAGTTGCTCGTCTTACTCCTGTTTTCGGTGGGGCTGCTGAATGGTTTTGGATCTTATCCATTTTTGGAATCGTAACCCTTTGTTGGGGATCGATCTCTGCCGTTCGCCAAAAAGACCTTAAATCGATTCTTGCTTTCTCTACAATTAGTCAGCTCGGATTAATTATGTGTTTACTTGGTCTTGGTTCGGCATCGCTTTACTACGGATATGGAACAGAGACGATTTACACGACAGCGATTCTTGCTGCTGTGTTTCATCTGATAAACCATGCAACATTTAAAGGTAGCTTATTCATGACTGCTGGAATCATTGATCACGAAACTGGTACGAGGGATATTCGCAAGCTTGGTGGATTAATGACCATTATGCCAGTAACCTTTACCGTTTCATTAATTGGTTTAGCATCAATGGCTGGCTTACCGCCATTTAATGGTTTCTTAAGTAAAGAAATGTTCTTTACTGGTGTTTTAAACTCAACTGAACTTGACATTTTTAATATGCAAACATGGGGGATGCTCTTCCCAGTTCTTGCTTGGATCGCAAGTGTCTTTACGTTTGTCTACTGTATGGTCATGTTCTTTAAGACGTTTACTGGCAAATTCCAACCAGAGAAATTGGATGTGAAGCACGTCCATGAAGCTCCGATTGGAATGTTAATTAGTCCACTTGTATTAGGTTCATTGGTGGTCATTTTCGGGTTGTTCCCTAACTTACTTGCATACACCTTAATCGAACCAGCAATGGCTTCGATCTTGCCTAATATATTAGGGCCTGATGACAGATTTTATGTAAATATTTATCATTGGCACGGGTTTAATCCCGAGTTATGGATGACAATTGGAGTTATTGGAGTGGGGACACTGATCTTCCTTATGATGAAGAATTGGGCCAAACTTGCTATTTATCAAAAAGAGCGAGACCCTCTCAACTGGTTCTATGATCATTCTTTGAGCGGTCTCATAAGCGGGTCTCAATTTGTTACACGTATCCAAATGACTGGGCTATTGCGTGATTACTTCGTGTATATGTCGGTCTTTATGATTCTCTTATTTGGATATACTCTGTATCGTTACGATGCGTTTGCGATTGATACAGTGAACATTACCGGAATTGATCCATTCATGTGGATTTTGGTTATTGTCTTTATTGGAGCCACTGTTGTGATTCCATTTATTAACCACCGGATTACGGCGATTATTGTTGTTGGTGTGATCGGGTTCTTACTTGCTTTATTCTTTGTTGTGTTCCGGGCACCAGATTTAGCATTAACACAATTACTCGTTGAAACAGTAACCGTTGTTCTGTTTATGCTTGCGTTCTATCACTTGCCAGAACTAAGAAAAGAATCGTTTAAGCCACGATTCAACATTGTAAACTTAATCATCTCTATTGCTGTCGGTGCTTTAGTAACCATTATTGCTCTTAGTGCATCCGCTCTAGGAAACGAAGCTGGGTTTGAATCCATCGCAGAATACTTCATTCAAAACTCAAAAGAGCTAGCTGGTGGATACAACATGGTTAATGTTATTTTAGTTGACTTCCGTGGACTTGATACCTTACTTGAAGTGCTTGTACTAGGAATTGCGGCACTTGGAGTGGTTGCGTTAATTAAATTACGTATGACAGGGAGGGAAGATGTGTGAAGAAACAAATCAAATCAAACGAATTAATGCTTCATACACTGACTAGAGTTGTTACCTTCATCATCCTCGCTTTCTCCGTGTATTTATTCTTCGCCGGACATAATAACCCCGGCGGAGGCTTTATTGGAGGCTTGATGACAGCTAGTGCTCTGTTATTAATGTACCTTTCATTTGATATGAAAACTATTAAAAAAGCATTGCCTTTTGACTATACAGCCATCATTGCTATTGGGCTTTTGATCGCCATAGCAACTGGAGTTTCTAGTATGTTATTTGGCTATCCTTTTCTTACTCAATTTTTTGAGTACTATCAACTCCCTATTCTAGGTGAGACAGAATTAACTACCGCATTGCCTTTTGACCTAGGTGTCTACCTTGTCGTTGTGGCGATTGCATTAATTATTATTTTAACGATTGCGGAGGATGATGCGTAATGGAAATATTAATGTCCATCACTGTAGGTGTCCTCTTTACAGTCGGAACCTATATGATTTTAACAAAAAGCTTACTTCGTGTTGTATTGGGATTAATCCTTATGTCACATGGAGCGCATTTGTTGCTATTAACAATGGCTGGCTTACAAAGAGGAACACCACCGCTGTTAAGTTTAGGATCAGAAGCTTATGCGGATCCGCTACCGCAAGCTCTCATCCTCACAGCGATTGTCATTAGTTTTGGGGTCACATCTTTCTTATTAGTACTCGCTTATCGGACGTACAAAGAACATAAGACAGATGATTTAGACCAATTGAGGGGATCTGCCGATGAATAACTTAATTATTTTACCTATTCTTATCCCATTTATTATTGGGACGGTTCTGATATTATTTAGACATCAGCATACGATTCAACGAGTCATTAGCGGATTTACAGCCGTCGGTATGCTTATCCTATCTATCTATATAGCAGTATTTGTCTATCAGAATGGAATTACTGTTCTTGAGTTAGGAAACTGGCCAGCACCATTTGGTATCGTTCTAGTTGCCGATATGTTTGCAACAATGATGGTCATTTTAAGTAGCATTGTTGGGGTTGTTTGTTTATTCTTTGCTTTTCAAACGATCTCATCAGAACGTGAGAAGTTTTTCTTCTATCCGTTTTACTTCTTTTTGCTAGCAGGGGTAAACGGAGCGTTCTTAACAGGTGACCTATTTAACTTGTTCGTTTTCTTTGAGGTTATGCTGATTTCCTCCTATATTCTTATCGTAATGGGAGGAACGAAATATCAGCTGCGTGAATCCTTCAAGTATGTTGCGATTAACGTTTTTGCCTCCATTTTATTTATTGTTGGGGTTGCTTACATTTATGCTGTAACAGGTACATTAAACATGGCGCAAATTGCTGAGCGTGTAGCAGCACTAGAACAAGTAGGTGTCATTAACGTTATTGCCGTTCTTTTCTTTGTCGTTTTTGCGATGAAGGGTGGATTGTTCCCACTTTATTTCTGGCTTCCTCGTTCCTATTATGGACCACCTGCAGCCATTGCTGCATTGTTTGGGGGATTATTAACAAAAGTAGGAATTTATGCGATTATCCGCTCTTTCACGCTAATATTTACACATGATCCTTCATTTACTCACTATCTCATTGTGACAATTGCAGGTTTTACAATGATTTTTGGAGTTCTTGGAGCTGTATCGCAATTTGACTTTAAACGAATACTTTCTTATCACATTATTAGTCAGGTTGGATATATGGTTATGGGGCTAGGTATTTATTCAACACTAGCTGTTGCAGGTGCAATTTATTATATTGCTCACCATATCATCGTTAAGTCTGCCTTGTTCTTATTTGCGGGTGCTGCCCAGAAAATAACCGGAACGACCGATTTAAAGAAAATGGGAGGGTTATTAAAAACCCATCCATATCTCGCATGGATGTTTTTTATCTCTGCGATCTCACTAGCGGGGATCCCTCCACTTAGTGGATTCTTCAGTAAGTTTCCAATTATTTTAGCTGGTTTTGAAGAAGGAAATTATGTAATAGCAGCCGTTGCTCTTGCTGTTGGTCTCTTAACCCTTTTCTCAATGATGAAAATCTTCATCTATGCCTTTTGGGGAGAACAAAAGCATACAGAGGAACAAGCTAATATTAAAGTTGGCAAACTGCTATTGCCAATCGTTCCACTTGTTGCGCTGACAATTGTACTTGGTTTTGCTGCAGAACCAATCTTTGTATATTCATTGCAGGTGGCAGAACAAATCCTAGACCCATCGATCTATATCGAATCTGTTCTAAAGGAGTAGTTGCTATGGCCTTTCAAATATTATTAAACATTGTCATTGCGCTCATCTGGGCCTTTTTACAAAACAGCTATACAGGCGTTGACTTTCTAGTTGGATATGTTATTGGGATTCTCATTCTCTTTGTGTTAAGACGCTTTTTGCAGTTCGATTTTTATTTCCGTCGGGTATGGGCGTTCATTAAGTTAACATTGCTCTTCTTTAAAGAGCTTATATTGGCTAACATTGATGTTATTAAAATTGTACTAAGTCCAAAATTAGACATTAAGCCTGGTATCGTGGCCGTACCAACAAAGCTTGAGACTGAGTGGGAGTTAACATTACTAGCCTCACTCATCTCACTAACACCAGGAACATTATCCATGGATTTCTCAGATGATAATAAGTATATTTACATCCACTCCATCCATGTCCCTGATAAAGAAGAAATGATTCGTCAAATCCATAACACATTTGAACGTGCGATCTTGGAGGTGACGAAATAATGTTTCATACTATTTTAATGATTGTTCTAGCAGTAATGTCGATCTCATTATTCGTCTGCTTTGTTCGTACTGTGATCGGGCCAACGATGCCAGACCGGATTGTTGCGCTGGATGCTTTTGGTATTAACCTTATTGGCTTCATAGGTGTCCTTATGATGGTACAAGAGACACTTGCTTATTCTGAAGTTATTCTTGTTATTAGTATCCTAGCGTTTATTGGTACAATTGCTTTATCTAAATTTATCGAAAGGGGTGTTGTTTTTGAGCGTGATTGAGATAATTCTCAGTATTTTCGTCATAATGGGGGCGTTTTTAAGTCTGCTTGGATCAATCGGGTTAATTCGCTTTCCTGACGTATACGGACGTACTCATGCCGCGACGAAAAGCGCAACACTCGGCGTGATTTCGATTATGGTAGCAACATTCTTGTTCTTCCTTGTGGTTGAAGGAATCTTCGCAGGTAAAATATTGCTTGCTATCTTGTTTGTTTTCTTAACAGCACCGGTTGCAGCCATGATGGTTGGAAGATCCGCTTACCGCACAGGGGTCCCACTTTGGGAAAAGAGTGTGCAAGATGATTTAAAAGAGATGTATGAAAAGAAAATGAATGAACCTCAATAGAAATAAAGAAAAAAGGCCCGAATGTTTCGGGCCTTTTCTCTATGGTCACCATGCCTCTTAGAACCACAGAACCGGCTTACAGTGCCTTTTTCTTGTAATAAAGCACTCATATGTCCAAACTCATTTTAAGAACCATATGTAGCAGCTAACGGAGCTTCCCTTTTACTTTAATAATGCAATGGTCTCTCCAACTCTCACTTCAGTATCTTCTACAATATCTGAATCCGTTATGAGTCCATTCTCACATACTAAAACTACGGTAGAGCCAAAAGAAAAATAGGCCATCTCGTCGCCTTTATGGAGATGTTCTCCGTTATGGGTAAGTTCAATTGTATTTATATTCATCGCCCCAACTTTAACAATAGCTAGACGCTTTCCATTAATATCTAGTTCTGTGATTACTCGATAATTTCTCGATAAAGGTCGCTTTCCATAGCGCAGCCCTAAAGCATTAACAGGATAAGATCGACCACCTAGTTGCCATTGCCTTTTAATGATTCCATCAACTGGACAATGAATTCTGTGATAATGACTCGGACTAAGGTATAAGATAAAATAATGACCATTGAAATATGGCTCTGCCGCTTGTTGCGACCCAAGCATTTCCTCAATATTATAGTCTTGTCCTTTAACATGAAATACTGTGCCCTCGCTGAGGTCACCGTGCTGGGCCATGATTCCGTCTACTGGACTAACAAGGCTATGTGTTTGTTGATCGATCGGTCGTGTTCCTGCTTTAAGTTCTCGAATAAACAAGTCATGTAAATGCCCATAGTCATGTAATGGTCTCTTCATTTCCGCATCATTTAATTGAAATGTTCTCGCGAATGGTTTTACTAATGGTTTGCTCATTTTTGATCTCGAGAAATTTCTCAAAGCGGCTGAGGTTAATCGGTGATTCGTCAGTTCAATACATGATCGGAAAAGCAATTTTTTCAATATAATACCTCCTAATATTTGTACAACAGAAACTTTTTTTGTGATCTGGTCGATTTCTACAACGTATGGTATGATTATTATTTAAGAACATTTGATTTACACTATGGTTTTGCATAAATTTATAAGGAGTCGATGACATGTTCCTTTTACATCAATTGGATCATACCGTCAAAAAATTAAAAGGGCAAATTGCCAATGCCTTAACCCTTTTAAATTTAGGACTAGGTGCTTTTGCTATTATGTTTATTTTACAAAATGAATTACGTTTAGGTCTTCTTTTTATTACCATTGCTGCACTGACTGATCGGTTAGACGGAGCAGCAGCTAGACGCTTTAATAGCACCTCAGAATTTGGGAAACAATTAGATTCCCTAAGTGACATCATCTCATTCGGTGTAGCCCCCGCCTTTCTATTATATCAGGCAATTCTATTTAATTTCGGTTTACCTGGTATGTTTGTTACCATTTTCTTTATTGCCTGCGGTGCAATAAGGTTAGCTCGATTTAACATAACTGAGAGCACAGGATTCTTTGTTGGTCTTCCCATTACAGCTGCAGGTTGTATTTTAACATTTCAACTGCTTTTAGTTTCCTATCTTGCTCCATTTTACTTTATGATCATAACATTTGTACTAGCTATCATGATGATTTCTACAATATCTGTTCGGAAAATGTAAGAGGGAGACATAACTGTCACCTCTTATTTTTTTACAAAAAACTACGTCGAGATTCAAAAAAATAACGATTCTTGTCAAAAAATGAGAAAAAAATGGGATAATATTCTTTAATTTCCGCTGAAAGTCTTGACACCACTAGGGTTTCATTATTAAATAAAGTTGCGGCTTTATTTTTAGCTTGTCGAAACAGGACAGTTATTAAAAAATGAAGAATGAACACTTCACCAAAATTGGATGAAGCGTTTTTCAAAACATGGTATGAAAGGGAGTTTTTTTCATGAACAAAACAGACTTAATTAACGCAGTATCGGAGCAAGCAGACCTTTCTAAAAAGGATGCGTCAAAAGCAGTAGACGCAGTTTTCGACAGTATTACTACAGCACTTGTTGAAGGTGGAAAAGTTCAACTAGTTGGCTTTGGTAGCTTTGAAGTACGTGAGCGTTCTGCACGTAAAGGACGTAACCCACAAACAGGTCAAGAAATTGAAATTCCTGCTACAAAGAACCCAGCGTTCAAGCCAGGTAAGCAACTTAAAGACGCTGTAAACGAATAAGACGACAAAACGATGAGACAAGCTCTCATCGTTTTTTTTATAGATCTTTCAAGTCAGTCTTTTTAATTTACCTCATATACCTCTCTTTACGGACATATTGTTGATTGAGTCACTTATCCATAAAGGGAGGTTATTTCATTGAATAACTTTTATCATTCTGCATTATTTGAACATCGTTTTTGGTTGCAGGTTCTAGGTGATCACGCAAGGTTTATCAGAGATTCTCTGTCACCAATGGAAACCGAATTTGTTCAATCAGCCATCACGTTTATTCAAACCTTTGATTCGCTTCTTGAGACAAGTCGTCAAAACCTTAGTTTGGAACAGCTACAGCGCCTGACTGAACAAGCGAATGAGCAAGCGCAGGCAATTAGAGCTTTTAAGCTTGAAATTATTCGTGAACACTTGGTTGGCGACGTTACGATCGAACTTAGTCCAACTTTTCTCAATCATATGGTCAATGAAGTGGAAGAATATTTACGAATCCTCCCCTACCTATTAGAACAGCAAGAACCTCCCATTTCTCATCCACTTCACCATCACTTAGTTTGGCTTCTCGATGCTGCTGGTCACGCAGGAGGAATTACTGATTCACTAGATTTAGTCGAAAAACAGTTACAAGACAAAAGTGAAGCTTTTACGAAACGATTTGAGCAATATTATATTAAAGCTGTTGAAATGGCTGGATATTTGCGCGCAAATGTTGATCAGTTTCCTGCTCTTGAGCGTTTCAACAATCATGTTAAGCTTGAACTCGTGTTGTTTAAAACGTTTTTAGAGGAACTTGAAGAAATGGAAATGACGAATAAACTCCTAGGTACACTCGATCAATTAATGGCCGATCATATGGCACGTGAAGAATGCTATTACTTAGAAAAGTTAGCTCAATCGGCTCATCTTGATGCACCAGATTGTGACCCTACAAAACCAAGATCAAAAGAATAATTATTTAAAAAGATGATCCTATTCTAGGGTCATCTTTTTTGTACGAAAATACCAAATTAACCTTTTTACAATTGAAACCGCTTTAATTTAATGAATTTAAAGTTTTTTCAGAAAAATATATTGATTCTAATGTAAGAAATCGTTACAATACGAATCATACTTAGATTTTTCAGACAATTGGAGGACTTATCATGGTTACTTTTCTTTTTGCGATTGCGTTTCTTATTATTGGATATTTCATCTATTCTAAAGTGGTGGAACGCATTTTCGGTATAAATGATCAAAACAAAACACCTGCTTATACAAATTCTGATGCTATTGATTACACACCCATGCCCTGGTGGAAAGCAAGCTTAATTCAACTTTTAAATATTGCTGGTCTAGGCCCTATTTTTGGGGCTGTGGCTGGTGCATTATATGGTCCTGTTGCTTTCATTTGGATCGTTATTGGTTGTCTTTTTGCTGGAGCGGTTCATGATTATTTTTCAGGAATGCTATCCTTACGTCATAATGGAGCACAATTTCCGAGCTTAGTAGGCCGTTACCTTGGTAACACGATGCGCATCATCATTAACTTTGTATCGATTGTTCTAATGATTCTTGTAGCAGCTGCGTTTACTGCCGGACCTGCGCAATTAATTGCAAGTCTTACACCACTTTCATTTACAGTAGCAATTGTTCTTATTTTTGCTTATTTTCTAGTTGCTGCCGTTTTGCCAGTGAATCGAGTCATTGGTCGGATTTATCCTATTTTCGGTGCGATTTTAATATTTATGGCTGTATCCATAGGGGTTGCGTTATTGCTAACAGATCGTTCGATCCCTAATCTAACATTTTCTAATTTACACCCTGGAGATTTACCAATTTGGCCTTTATTAATGGTTACTATTTCATGTGGGGCAATCTCAGGCTTTCATAGTACGCAAAGTCCGATTCTTGCTCGTACGATTAAGCGCGAGTCTCATGGGAGAAAAGTGTTTTACGGAGCGATGGTTGCTGAAGGAGTCATTGCACTTATTTGGGCAGCAGCTGGAATGACATTCTTTGGGGGAACAGGTGGGCTTCAAGAGGCATTAGCTGCCGGTGGTCCTGCTGGCGTTGTAAATGAAATTTCCACCACACTGCTTGGTACACTTGGAGGAATTCTTGCTATTCTTGGAGTAATCATTTTGCCTATTACAACAGGAGACACCGCGTTACGTTCTTCTCGAATGATGGTATCGGAGCTGGTGGAGAAATTCTTTAAAGTTCAAGGACTCAAAGGGGTTTTAATCGCTACGATCCCGGTTACTCTTCCAGCATTTTGGCTTTCAACGATCGATTATACCTTTTTATGGAGGTACGTCGGGGGGACAAACCAACTTGTCGCTACGGTTATGCTTTGGACAGCAGCGATGTACTTACTTGAATCACGCAAATTTCATTGGATTTGTGGAATCCCTGCATTATTTATGACAGCTGTTGTTTCAACGTACTTCTTGTACGCACCAGAAGGTTTTTCTCTTCCATATGAACTGTCACTGGCCATTGGCGGAGCGATTACGCTTGTTGTTGCATTTTGGTATATGAACAAAATCCGAAAAGCTCACAAACAATTAGCGAATTCTTCAAGTTCAAATGCGGCTTAATTTCAGATATTTCGGTTCAAAGAGCACACAAAGTTTCGTGTGCTCTTTTCTTTTTATAAAATACGGTAACGGATTTCTAGAACATGGAACAACTCTTAAATATATAATGATTATTTCGTCCTTTTAAAGCGCAATCTAATAATGATTTTTTCAAAAGGAGTGATCAGATCAGATGGAGTTTAGTGAGATCCAGTCAACACAAACAAACGGCCAACCTTCTCAATCTCAAAATCATCAACCAGGGGTAGAGAGTACCATGAGTCCCTTACCTATCTATGATGATCCAAATTATAAAGGAAGTGGAAAGTTAAATAACAAGGTCGCACTAATTACAGGTGGAGATAGCGGGATTGGACGAGCCGTTGCCATTGCTTTTGCTAAAGAAGGAGCAAAAGTATCCATTGTCTACCTTGAAGAACATGATGATGCAAACCAAACGAAAGAAGAAATTGAAAAATACGGGGGAGAGTGTCTTTTGTTAGCTGGGGATATAGGGGATGAGTCCTTCTGCCAAAAGGCAATAGATCAAACAATTTCCACCTTTGGAACGTTAGATTGTTTAATCAATAATGCTGCTGAACAACATTATCAAGAAAACATTGAAGATATCTCTGTGGAACAAATGGAACGCACCTTTAAAACAAACATCTTCTCTTGCTTTCATTTTATTAAAGCAGCCATGCCTCATTTACAACAAGGAAGTACGATTATAAATACAGCTTCCATTGTTGCCTATAAAGGGAATCCAGTTTTAATGGACTATGCTTCCACTAAAGGAGCAATGATTGCTTTAACGCGTTCACTCTCTCAAAGTATTGTCTCCAAAGGGATTCGTGTAAATGCAGTGGCTCCTGGTCCTATTTGGACACCTCTTATCCCTTCATCTTTCCCTGCTGATCAAGTAGCGACATTCGGTACCAATAGCCCAATGGGAAGACCCGGACAACCAGCGGAACTAGCACCAAGCTACGTATACCTAGCTTCTGATGACTCTTCCTATGTAACAGGACAAGTCATGCACGTGAATGGTGGAGAAATTATAAATGGATAGCAACTAATCAAGGGAGCCCTATAGGTCAATTTCAGACCTTTTTGGCTCCCTCCTCTTGCATAATATGACTTTGTTCATCATTTTACATGATTAAATATCATTAATAGAAAGGAAATACCTCACAAAATGTCTAAATAAACTAGTACCATCATTGTTTTGACATGGTGATTTCTTATGGAAAGTGGTGACTTATTTTTACTATGTCATTAAAGCCTGGTTTACCTCACTTTTTCTCTCAAGCCGTAATTGATTTTTTGGAAAAAAACGAATCAGATTTTATCACATTGTGGCAAGAACAAATCATTCTAGATCAGGCAGATGTCCATAAAGAGAAAGTGAAAGAGAACGGTTATTTGATGTATGCTTTAATCAAGAATACGTTACTAGACACAGTTACAGAAGATGATGTTCAACAACTAGCCTACAAAGTAGCGAAAGAACGTGTCGAAGCAAATATAAACATTGGTGACTTTGTGTATAACGTGAATTTAGGTAGAAGCTTACTCATTAAGTTCGTCCTTCAATCAGATGTTTCCCGCACACAATTGGCTGCGATTATCGATCAGATAAACACACAATTTGATCAATTTTGCTATCATGCTGTTACAAAATACACAGAAATAAAAAATACAGAGCTTGAGGAGAAGAAACTCTTTATCAATCAAACTCATAAGGACAAACTAGCCATATTAGGGCAAATGTCATCAAGCTTTGTACATGAATTCAGAAATCCGTTAACCTCCATTATTGGCTTTAATAAATTACTAAGAACTGAATATCCAAACATAAAATATCTAGATATCATCGAACTAGAATTAGACCAGTTAAAATTTAGAATTACTCAATTCTTGCATACATCAAAACTGGATTTCATCGAAAACCCTAAAGAAATAGTCATATTAAACGATTTGCTAGACGAGATATTAAATTTCTTATATCCAAGCATTGTAGATTCAGATGTTCAAATTTCAACTGATATCGACCCTACTATCAAGATCGAAGCTCATAAAGATGAAATCAAGCAAGTTTTTCTAAATGTCTTGTTTAATTCCATTGATGCCGTGATTCAACGAGAAAAACCAAGAATTATTCATCTTACATGCTATCTTGATGCAAAACGCGTAGTAATTGAGGTTTCAAACAATGGCCCTATGATTCCACTAGAAGTCCAAGAGACGATCTTTGAACCATTTTATACAACAAAGGAGCTCGGCACAGGCATCGGATTGTTCGTTTGTAGAAAAATCATTGAAAAGCATTTAGGTGAATTAACCTGTTTTTCAGATGAACATAAGACGACTTTTTGTATTCACCTCCCTATTTAATAGGAAATCAAGAGGTGTGCCAATGTGGTGGCACACCTCTTAAAATTCTAACCTTGGCTTGTAATTTTATTAGGTTGTTTTTTAATGTTTCCATGAAAGGCATAGTACTTTTTATTTACTTCCTCCATTTTTTTCTTTATCTTTTCTTCGTCTAATTCAGGTTCTACATAGTCTTCATGGATCACTTGTTTTTGCCATTGGGTCCATTTTTTATTCATAAATTAGCCACCTCTTTTCAAAACAATTCCTAATATTCCATCTTTTATTTTCATAAACAGAGTGATTTTACCTTTGTCGGACTCTGTTAGTAAAATACTATTTAGTGCTAAGTGTAGTTTAAAATTGATAATTGATCTTATCAATATGAATAAAAGATGGAAACGATATCGAACTGATATATATAACAAGTATATTTTCATTAAGAACATTGTTGTTAGAAGCGCGTTATAAAGATTGAGACACTCCAAACATTGGAATGTCTCAATTACTTGTCTTATTCTTGTAAAAGCCTAACAAAAACTCATAAAATAATTTCTCTGTTGGAAGCAATTGCCGTTCACTTGGGATCAAGATTCCCACTGTACGTGTTACAGAAGGGTTTATAATCGGTATTTTTACAGTTGCATGAGGTAAATTTTCAACTAATGTGATCTCAGGTATTAAAGTGATACCAAGTCCTGCTGATACCAACCCCTTTAATGCATCTATATCATCGCCCTCAAATGACACTTTTGGGTCGAACCCAGAATGGACACAAGCTTCTACAATTAGCTCCCTTAAAATAAACCCTTCTGGCAATAAAATAAATTGTTCATGTTGAAGTTCGTTTATCGTTAATGATTCTCTATCAGCAAAAGGATGATTTAAAGGCAATAATGCAACCACATTTTCTGTAAATAAAATTTGGCTTTTCACTTTTTTCTTTTCCTTCGGGACAGGCCCTATTAACGCCATATTAAAATCTCCACTAATCACTCCATCAATAAGCTCATAATATGTCGCTTGTTTTAATTGAAATTTAGCCATAGGATATTGCTCCCTGAAAGCGACAATGGCACTCGGAAGTGTGTAGGCTGCCATACTAATTGGAAATGCAATCCGTATCGTTCCTTGCTCTGGATCTAAATATTCTTCAACTTCAAGACGCGCGTTATCTATGACATTCATGGCTTGTGTCATTCGTTCTAGAAACCTTTTTCCGATAGGAGTTACTTTTACTCTCCTACCTTCTCGTATAAATAAATCAACTCCTAATTCTGATTCTAGATTAGCAATCTGCCGACTTACTGCAGATTGTGCAACATGTAAAGCATCTGCTGCCTCTGTAACGTGCTCTCTTTTGGCAACTTCCATAAAGTATTTGATTTGTCTTAATTCCATTAAAATCTCCTTTTATTTATCTCATTTCAGCATGGAAATTATCTCTTTTCCATATTGTTCAGATCGGTTATTAATAATAAGATATACCATATTAGAAAATCTAACAATTAAATTCAGAAAAATCCAGTAATTCCCACTGGACATTTAACAACATTACAATTAAAGCTAGGAGGGAACTATGGCTATTTTAATACAAAACCAACATGCAGAGACCCAATTCGCAAAAGATTACGTTGCGGAGGTTTATGACTTAGTCATAAAGCGCAACCCAAATGAACAAGAATTTCATCAAGCTGTTAAGGAAGTGTTTGACTCATTAATTCCTGTACTAGCAGCGAATCCAAAATATAGGGAACATGGTATTCTTGAAAGAATTGTTGAGCCAGAACGTGTAATAAGCTTTCAAGTTCCGTGGATTGATGACCATGGGACCGTCCAAGTAAACCGTGGATTCCGTGTTCAGTTTAATGGTGCACTTGGTCCTTATAAAGGAGGACTTCGTTTCCACCCTTCTGTTAATGCCAGCATTATTAAATTTCTTGGGTTTGAACAAATTTTCAAAAATTCATTAACTGGTCAACCGATCGGTGGTGGTAAAGGTGGATCTGACTTTGATCCAAAAGGAAAATCAGACAAAGAAATTATGCGCTTCACCCAAAGCTTCATGAGCGAGCTCTCAAAATATATTGGCCCCGATGTCGATGTCCCTGCTGGAGATATAGGAGTAGGTGCGCGAGAAATCGGCTATATGTTTGGACAATATAAAAAAATACGTCGTGCATACGAAGCTGGTGTCTTAACAGGTAAAGGCTTAAATTACGGAGGCAGTCTAGCAAGAAAAGAAGCTACTGGATATGGGACTATTTATTTCGTTGAAGAAATGTTACGAGATGCTGGCCTTGGATTTAAAGGAAGTACAGTGGTCGTCTCAGGTTCTGGCAATGTCTCAATCTATGCTATTGAAAAAGCTTACCAGCTTGGAGCCAAAGTTGTGGCATGTAGTGATTCAAGTGGTTACATTTATGATGAACAAGGCATTAACCTTGAGACCGTTAAGAGGTTGAAAGAGATTGAAGGCAAGAGAATTAGTGATTATGTTATAGATCATCCTCACGCTCAATATTATCCTGGATGCTCAGGTATTTGGTCGATTCCTTGTGATATCGCTTTACCTTGTGCAACTCAAAATGAAATCGATGAAATAGCTGCTAATCTCTTAGTATCCAATGGTGTGATTGCTGTAGGTGAAGGTGCAAATATGCCTTCGACGTTACAAGCAATAAATATATTCCATGAAAACAAAGTACTCTTTGGTCCAGCAAAGGCTGTTAATGCTGGGGGAGTAGCTGTTTCTGCATTAGAAATGGCTCAAAATAGTATGAGACTTTCTTGGACATTTGAAGAAGTTGATACGAAGCTCCAAGAGATAATGAAAGAAATTTATAGAAACAGCATCAATGCCGCACATGAGTACAATGCTCCTGGAAACCTTGTCGTTGGGGCAAATATTGCTGGTTTTACAAAAGTTGCAGACGCCATGATTGCACAGGGAGTTATTTAGCTTCACAGAAACAATGGTGCGTATGTAAAGATGGTTTGAGCATATTTAGGTATCCTTAAATCAAATAAAAAACATCTCTACTTTTGGTGACCACTTAAAAAGTACGATTTTAACCTTTTTAAGTGGTCTTTGTATCTATAAACAGACTTTTTCAGTGCCTTCTATTTTTGAGAGCTTTCTCCTTCTGAACAACAAGAAGAAGGTTGTTGAATTTCTTTTATAACAACATGGCAACAAGAGGAATTCTTGCTTTCTTTTCCTTTCCATTTATTCAAAAAGTTTTTTAACATACTATTTTCACCCCCTTTCGTAAGTGGTAACACTCACCCATTTAAATAATACTTTTGTTCCATTTGCTGTTTCTGTTCATTTACTTTGTTATCGATAAGAAGTTGTTTTGTTTGCTCACTCCATCTGTAACAACATTTTCTTACCTTATGCTCTTGAAACCTTAACATTTTTACGAATTTTGAAAACATTGAAAATCCTCCCTTATATAAAGTAAAAGATAAAACCGGAAATGGTCGACATACTTAAAACAGATATCACAAATGTAACAATTAACTCTTTCTTAAAAATAGACTTTAACAAGACAAGCTCTGGTAAACTTGCTCCTGCTGAACTAATCATCATTGCCATTACAGGACCTAGCGCCATTCCGTTAACAATTAGGATTTGTGAAATTGGAATCATGCTTGATAAACGAATGTATAGCGGTATTCCTACTAATGCGGCTAGTGGAATCAACCACCATGCATCACTACCGAAATAAGTACTAATAAATTCCGCTGGAACAAGTCCATGAATAATTGCCCCGATTGCAGCTCCTAATAGTAAATAAGGATAGACAGACTTCATAAGCTCCCACGTTTCTTTCCATGCATTTCTCCAGGAAAACTTCTTTGATGTTCGTTCATACCCATTCATCACTACCTGCTTTAATGACTTTGCAAAGCCAAGCTTTTCTAATAATAAACCGATTGTTAATGATAACAAGGCAGTAATGATTGTATATAAAATCGTCACTTTCCATCCCATAATAACCGTCATAATGGTTAATATCGTAGGATCTAAAACAGGAGAAGCAAACAAAAACACCATCACAACCCCAAACCTTACGTTATTCTTAAGCAAATTTACGATGACTGGAATGGTCGAACATGAACAAAATGGTGTAAAAAAGGCAAATAATAATGCAATGCCCCCTCCAATCATTGGATTGGAATTCTTTAGGTGATGTTCAACTTTTTCATAGGGTATATACGCTTGAACTAGATTCAGTAGAAACGAAACACCAATAAATAAAATGGTCAATTGTGTTGCAATAACTACAAAGCTCTTAAACGTTTCAAACATTTAGTTCTCCTCCTCGCATCAACTTTTTTTGATTTATAGTCGTTAGTTAATCAACTTTTTTTGATGTAACTTAAGTATATATCCACTTTTCACCAATTACAATAGTTTATATCAATTTTTTTTGATTTAATGAATTCTCCTTTCTCATGAAACCGGGGCTAATTATCACAAAAAGAAGAGACCACTATTGATCTCCTCTCTCAATTATTCAATCACTTACTCTTCTCCAATAACCTCTTCTGCAATATTAACAGCGTGATCCCCAATGCGTTCTAAATTACTAAGAATGTCTACATAAACAATCCCTGCTTGTCCTGTACATCTATTTTCATTTACACGAATGATGTGTTTCTTACGAAGCTCTCTTTCCATTTTATCGATCTTATCTTCCTTTTCAAGAACAGATTGAGCTTCTTGTATATCTTCCGTATCTAAGGCTTTAATTGCTTGACTTAATGTTGAGATGGTAAGGTCAAACATCTCATCTAAATCAGAAACGGCCGACTCAGAAAACTTCACCTTATTAGTAATCTGGTACTCAACAAGCTCCATAATATTTTCCATGTGATCCCCAATACGTTCAAAATCTCGAATGGTATTCATCAGGGTATGATGTGCCTTCGAATCTTGGTCAGATAAAGAATGCGATGATACTTGAACTAAGTAATCGGTAATTTTTTTATCTAGATTATTAATCGCATCTTCATATTGGGGAATAAGCTCCCTATGCTTCTTACCTTGGTTTTTTAAATAAAGTTGGACTTCCCTTAGCCCATTTTCAGATAATTCCGCCATGCGCATCACTTCTTTTTTTCCTTGCCCTATAGCAATACCCGGAGATTGCCTAATAAATTTTTCATCTAAATGTACAGCTTTATATGGAATCGCCGAATCTTGTCCTGGAATAAGCTTCATGACAATCCAAGCTAAAACAGCTACAAATGGCAATTGGATTATTGCATTACTTACATTAAAGATCCCATGCGCAAATGCAATAGTCATCTCCGGATTTAAATTTAAACTATCTCTAATGTATTCAATTAATACAGTAAATGGTCTTAAAAGTAATATCACAATCGTAGTACCAATTAAATTAAAAATAACATGCGTTAACGCCGCACGCTTGGCGGCAACAGATGCACCAATTGCTGCTAATACAGCTGTGATTGTCGTACCAATATTATCACCAAAAAGAACAGGCAATGCCGCATTTAAGTCCATTAGCCCTTGACCAAAAAGCGTTTGAAGTAAACCTATGGCAGCGGTAGAACTTTGAACAGCAACAGTAAAGATGGTCCCAATAAGAACTCCCAAAAGGGGGTTTTCACTCATACTGACTGTTAAATCAGCAAATGCTTGAAGTTCTCGAAGTGGTTTTAGACCATCTCCCATAAGGTTTAGACCTAAAAACAAAGCACCAAATCCAAAAATCACTTGTCCGTAATTATTAACTTTATTATTTTTGAAGAAGAAAATTAAAAACGTCCCTAGTGCAACAATAGGCAGTGCATAGGCCGAAATCTTAATACCAATGATAAATGCAGTTACCGTTGTTCCAATGTTAGCACCAATAATAACACCAATGGCTTGTTGCAGTGTCATAAATCCAGCATTTACTAATCCAATTGTTAACACGGTTGTTCCTGTACTTGTTTGGAGCAATACGGTTACAAATATTCCTGCAAATACTCCCATTATTGGATTCGTTGTAAAACGGTCCAGTAAATCCCTTAGTCCATCACCTGCCACTTTTTGAAGGCCATCTCCTAAATACTTAATTCCAAATAAGAAGATCCCCAAACCTCCAAAAAACATAAACAAGATCGTTTGAACATCCATATTTTGCTCCATCCCTTCTGCACTTCGTTCGACATTTTTCTACAGTAGTCAATTCCCCCAACAATACTAAATAAGGGACGGACTAATGTAAACAACTCTTATGTAAAGATTTTGTAAAGTTTATGTAAAGATTTATCCTCAACATCATTTAGTACTTGACTTTTTCTCCGTCAGTGTTTATTCAATCTAGAAGAACATAAACACTCTTATTTTGTTAAGAAATATACTTTATATCCTCTTTTTAGATTTTCAGTTCCCGGTGAAAATAAGTATTCTCCACAGTGGATGAATCTCTTTTTAAAGGAAATATTAATTCTGAAAACAAAATAATGGAGGCATAAAGATGAAAGGAAAATTTTTAATTCGGGCATTCGTAAGTTGTCTTATTGTTTTAGGAGCGTTAGGAACTAGTAACGTTGAAGCTGCACCAAAGATGGTCGATTTTGAATTAGAAATTGAACTAAACAATCATACTGAATATGATATTGAGTACGAGGTAGAGAATGATAAAATAGAGGCAAAATATAAGGTACCTGGGAGCGCTACCCTATACGGGCAAGAAGCTCAAGCGGCCATTGAACCACTATTAAATCAATTGAGTCTATCACCAAATTCGAACAAACAAGAACTAAAGAAGCAGATTTTAGCTATCTTGCAAGTGAACCCAAATGATGTAGATGAATTTGAGTTAGAAGTAAAATTTGACAGCGGTCCAAAGCTTAAGATTGATGAATAAATCTATTTAATCAGCTGGTTCACATTTTTCATAGAATAGAGATTGTTTTTGTTGTGTTAAAGACGTCTTCCTTTTTAGAGAAGACGTCTTTTCTTCGTTAATCTATGATGCCAGGCAACGGTTTCTGCTTAGATCACATGATATCCTTTTCATTTTATAATCAGTTACTTTCTTTAGTGCATGAATAATCACGACCCTGTTCGCAGATTATATTGGTGCAGAAGCCTTTGAAAGGAGCTTAATAAAAATACTCCTCTTTCTTTTTAGCTCACGCAAAGATTTGTAAACTAATCTATATGTTTATACAAAACACTTCACATTAAGATTCCTTGTACTTTTTTTACAGAATACGAACATTTTTTCTTCAGGAGAACAAATTATGAATGAATTATTTATAGTTTTTGTACGAACAATAGGCGCTTTTAGTTTTTTGTTGGTTCTTAATCATTTGTTAGGAAAACAAAGCCTTTCTCAAATGACAAATCATGATTTTATTACAGCAGTCATGATGGGGGCTATTAGTGCAAATGTCGCATTTAACACTCAACTAAATTTTAAAGATATCGTTTTGTCATTAATTTTGGTTTCTGCGATTGGTTACATAACGTCCTTCCTCTCCCTTAAAAATCATATTTTCCGAAAAGTATTCTCCGGCGAACCAACTGTCATAATAGAAAACGGAAAGATTTTAGAAGAACATATGAAGAAGCAAAAATATACCCTTGATGCGTTAAATCAAGGGTTACGTCAAAAAGGGATTTTCGACATAAACGAAGTAAAATATGCAGTACTTGAAGTAAATGGGCAATTATCGGTTCAAAAAAAATCAGAACTGCTACCTCTAACACAAAAAAGTTTTTATAAACATTCTACAGACGAAATTAGAAACTTTCCAGTTGAGTTAATCATGGATGGAACTATTAAGAAAAAGAATTTAGAGGATTTGGGACTTGATGCGGAAACGCTTAAGGATATGTTATTTAAGAAAGGGGTTCACCCATCTACTGTTTTTTATTGTGTTCTTGGAACAAATGGGCAATTAGCCATTGATTTATATAATGATTCAATTAAAAACCCTATAGATAGTGAATAATCAGAGCTAAATCAAGGGCTATCAGCTATTGCCTAATAACCCTTGGCTTTATATTCTCTGACAACCTTAGCATCTACCCTTTCCCTTGACTCTGCTTATAAAATTCATGAAATAGCTTCATTAACGCTCTCTTTTCAATTCTTGAAACATAGCTTCTTGAGATTCCAAGTTCTTTCGCAATTTCCCTTTGTGTTCGCTCTTCTTCTAAATTCAACCCAAAACGTCCAACAATGACTTCCTTCTCACGATCATCTAACACATGAATGAACTTATATATTTGTGTTTTCTCCATATTCGTTTGAATGACATCAACAATGTCTTCTCCTTCTTCTTGAAGAACATCAATTAAGGTGATTTCATTCCCCTCTTTATCCGTTCCAATCGGATCGTGAAGAGATACATCCTTCTTGACCTTTTTTAAGGCTCTCAAGTGCATAAGAATTTCATTTTCAATACACCGTGCAGCATAAGTTGCCAGCTTTGTCCCTTTTCCATCAGAATAGCTTTCTATCGCCTTAATTAAACCAATCGTTCCTATTGAGATGAGGTCTTCCGTATCTTCCCTTGTATTTTCAAACTTCTTGACGATATGAGCCACCAAACGTAGGTTATGTTCAATTAGAAGGTCGCGTGCTCGTTCATCACCCTCCTGCATTAGCTTTAAGTATTTACGCTCTTCATCTTTTTTTAGTGGCTGTGGGAAGGCGTTATTTTTCACGTATGATACAAAGACGATAACTTCCTTAAATAAATAAGAGATCGCTGCAATTATTGTAGACAAATCATCACCCCCATAATGTCGTTACTTTAACACTATGTAAAACTGGGCTTGGTCGTGTCTGTACAACAAAAATAAACTGGGATTTTGCTTTTTTACATATTTATCTTCCTATCACTATGAGAGACCGAAAAAAGAGAGACCTTATGCATTTAACCTGCATGGTCTCTCTTAAGATTAATCTTTCTTTTCTGTCATTAACCGTTCTATTACTTTAGCTAATAGCAACGTTCTCTCTGTTAAAGACGAAATAACTAAATATTCCTTCTCACTATGCGCATGGCCACCAATTGGGCCTAACCCGTCAATGGTTGGAATGCCCATCGCTGAAGTAAACGAGGCATCGGAACCTCCACCTGTTTTCGTATCTTTTAAGTCAATTCCTAATTCAGCTCCAACATTTCTAATAATATGAAAAAGCTCTTCGGTTTTCTTATTTTTTAACATGGGTGGTCTTCTCATGTCTCCAGTAAGTTCTATTTCTGTTCCATTCACATCAGATGAAGAACAAACTTCTTCTATCTTATGTTCCATTTCTTCAGCTTGTTTTAGTGTAGCAACTCTGACATCAATATGTCCAATCGCCATCGCAGAGACCGTATTAACGGCGTCCCCACCTTCAATAATTCCAACATTTACGGAAATCCCATGCTCGTGATCATTTAATTCATGTAATTTAACAATTTTATGGGCTAGCTCTTCAATCGCACTTCTCCCCTTTTCAGGTTCGATTCCTGAATGAGCTGCCTTTCCATGAACTTCAATCGTAAATCTTCCACTGCCTCGGCGTTCCGTCACGACAGAACCATCTCTTCTAGCAGGCTCCATAATAAGAGCATAAGATTTTCCGATGGCTTCCTTTTCAATAATCGACCTAGATGTAACCGATCCAATTTCTTCATCACTATTTAAAATGATTTGCACATCTTTATACGCATGTGAACCAATCTCTTTTACGTAACGAAGTGCATAAATAACAGACACAAGACTTGCCTTCATATCAATAACACCCGGTCCATATGCACGTCCGTCTTTTACAGAAAAAGGACGCGCTTCCACCGTCCCTTCTTCAAACACTGTATCCATATGGGCAACAATCAAAATCGAAGGCTTTTTTCTCTCTGAATGACAAATAATCAAGTGATCGCCAACTTCACTTTGCTTCACCCTTTGAATGTCAAATCCTAATTCCATAAAATAAGGCAAAAGGACTCTTCCAACTTTGTCAACACCTTCTTTATTATACGAACCACTATCTATATTAACTAATTCCTTCAGTAAATCGAGCATTTCTTTCTCTTTCAAATGAACGTCCATCCTGCCCTTCCCCTTACCCTTAATTCCTAGTTGTGCTATTATTATTTTCATGTATTTCTTCTCTTTTTGCAAGTAACATTCGTCTAGTTCCAAATTATACATATGATGAAACAAAAAAAAATGAGCGATTCAATTGAACCGCTCGCAATGGGGGAGAGTAGAGAGAACATTTTTGGAAGCTAGGTCAATGACCTTTCCTGTATTTAATGTACCTTACTCTGTTTCTGTTTACAGCACTTTTGTAACATCTTCTAACACAAAACTTCTCAGTTTATTTTTTGATGTTAAATCTATTAACAATTTGCTTGAATCAAAAGCCCTTCAATAAACTAATATCTTCTAGAAATGCTGTATAATATACTTTATCTGAATACCTTTGGTCATCATTTAAAGAACGTTATTGTAAAGGAGGTTTGTACATGAATGAACTTTCCGCGATCAAGAGACAGCTGTCTAACAGAAAAAGCGGTATTCTCGGTTCAGGAACGATGCAATCCGCTGTGTTACTCCCCCTCGTTTATGTAAATAATGAACTGAGCATCCTCTTTGAAGTTCGCTCGAAAACATTAGCGAAACAGCCTGGTGAAATTTGCTTTCCCGGAGGAAAAATTGATCCTACAGATCCTACACCGGAAGCAGCTGCTATTCGTGAATTAACAGAAGAAATAGGTATACCTGAAAACAAAATAAAAATGATTGCACCACTTGATAAACTTGTTACTCCATTTCGTGGGATTATATATCCTTTTATAGGGGAACTGCTATGTCTTGACGAGTTGAATATTAACCATGATGAAGTTGACCATACGTTTACAGTTCCCCTCTCTTATTTGTACGAGCATGAGCCGGACGTTCATTCGATGAAATTGTGGTTTGAACCAGGAGCAGATTTTCCTATTGATAAAGTTCCTAATAAACATGCTTATTCCAATCGCTACAACGAGATTTCCGAGCACTTCTACTACTATCATGAATATGTTATTTGGGGATTAACAGCACGAATTCTAAATCATTTTTTAGACATAACCAAACCAAGCTAGCCAAATTTAATACCGATAACTACCTAGTAAACGAAAAAAGAAGTGGACCAAGTTTAACCATGTCCACTTCTAAATCTATTAAGATTGATTGTTCTCTTCATAAATCTGCTTTTGGGTATTCATTGCCAAGCGATGAAAAACAACTGCTAATACAAGGGCAATAAAAATACCAATAATGAATATACTAGGTGTCGTAATAACTGTATGCTCGGCCGGAATCACTAACCCGATAAACAGAAATATACTTAAAGACAATAATATGAACCCAAATTGCTTGTAATCCTTAACTTTCTCTTCAAGTAGCTTTACTTTTTTATCTTCCATTTATCTTCCTCCTACTCTCTCATCATTCTATCATCTTTTTAAAAGAATAAGATGATGCAATGTCTGTTAATTTAGCAAGAGGATTCCAATTTTTATTATTCTTTGTTTCCTTCAAGTGTTCGCAACTTTCATCTCTTAGCATAATACGGTATCATTATCAGTAGCTTGAACTACATATAATTGGAGGAACACGAAACATGAAAAGCATTGTACGTGATATGAGCCTTGCCCCAGAAGGTCGTTTAAAAATTGATTGGGTAAAAGAGCATATGCCTGTGTTAAATCGTATTCGGGAGGAGTTTGAACTCACTCAGCCTTTTAAAGGATTAAAAGTAGCGATTTGTTTGCACCTAGAAGCCAAAACAGCTTATCTGGCTAAAGTTGTAAAAGCTGGTGGAGCTGATGTTTATATCGCAGGAAGCAACCCTCTTTCCACTCAGGACGATGTTTGTGCAGCCCTAGTTGAAGACGGCATTACTGTTTTTGCTAAGCATAAACCGGACCCAGACGAATTTAAACAACACTTAATCATGGCTCTTGAAATAGAGCCAGATCTAATTATTGATGATGGTGGAGACTTTACAACCCTTCTTCACTCAGAAAGACCTGACCTTATTAAGAACATTCGTGGAGGTTGTGAGGAGACAACAACTGGTGTCATAAGAGATAAAGCATTAGAAAAATCAGGAGATCTTCCATTTCCAATGATTGCCGTTAACGATGGGTATTGCAAACACCTTTTTGATAACCGCTATGGAACTGGACAATCGGTTTGGGATAGCATTAACCGTACAACAAATTTAGTTGTCGCAGGCAAAACTGTGGTCGTAGTTGGTTATGGATGGTGTGGGCGCGGTGTTGCCATGCGTGCAAAGGGACTTGGTGCCAAGGTAATCGTTACGGAAGTAGATAGCATTAAAGCCATTGAGGCGTATATGGATGGCTTTGAGGTGATGCCGTTAGTTGAAGCTGCAAAAGCTGGGGATTATTTCATTGCCGTTACCGGAAATCAATATGTGATTCGTCGCGAGCATCTGGAAGTGATGAAGGATGGAGCCATTTTAGCAAATGCAGGTCATTTTGACGTAGAGGTAAACAAGCATGACCTTGATGCATTATCTACATCTAGGCGTGAAGTTCGTAAAAATATTGAAGAGTACGTAATGGAAGACGGCCGCAAACTCTATTTACTTGCAGAGGGACGCCTAGTTAACCTAGGGGCTGGAGATGGACATCCAGCAGAAATTATGGATATGACCTTTGCTTTGCAAGCTGTATCACTAGCTTATGTTAATGAAAAGTATAAAGAGATCGGCAACCGTATGATTACTGTCCCATATGAGTTAGACAAACAAGTGGCAAATTTAAAACTAGAAGCATTAGGGATTGGCATCGATTCATTAACAGATGAGCAAAAAGTGTATCTAGAAAGTTGGAAAATAGATTAAGAAGTAGAACAACCCCTTCACCATTTTATTGGCAAAGGGGTTCTTTTAATGTATTTAAAATGGTTCAACTAAACGGTTCACTTCAAAAATAACCTTTTCTTCATCAACAGTTAGGCATTCACCATTTTTCACAACTTGCTTTCCTTGTACAAACACATCTTTCACATCACGCCCACTTCCTGAATAAACGAGATGAGAAACGGGGTTGTGAGCAGGCTGATAGAATGCTTGCTGTGTATTCATCACAACGAAATCTGCTTCTTTCCCTACCTCAAGGCTTCCTATTTGATCCTCTAACCAGATGGCTTCAGCCCCATGTATGGTAGCCATTTGCAATGCCTTATCGGCTGGAATGAGCGTTGCATCATTATGCACACCTTTATATAGTAAGGCCACTTGTTTTAATTCTTCAAACAAATCAAGATTGTTATTTGAGGCCGAACTGTCCGTCCCAAGCGAAACCGTAATTCCTTTGTTCAACATGTCAGGAACAGGAGCTATGCCACTAGCTAATTTCAAATTACTAATAATGTTATGTGAAACTTTCACATCATGCTTAGCTAAGATGTCCATTTCCCAATCTTCTACATGCACAGCATGAGCAACGAGACTTCGTTGTGAAAACACACCAAGCTTTTCTAAATGCTTAACAGGACGCTCTCCATATTCTTTTACATTTAGCTCGACTTCTGCTTTTGTTTCAGACATGTGAATATGAATTGGTGCATCTAGCTCAACTGCTTTAGAAACAATTTGTTCAATGAATTGTGGAGTACATGTATATGGAGAGTGCGGTGACATCATAGTTGTAATACGTCCATTTGCTTGATTGTTCCAGTTTCTCGCAAAGCTCGAAGCTTCTTCTAACTTGCTCTGACGCAGTTCATCTGTACCAAAGCCAATCATCCCTCTACATAATCTAGCTCTTGCTCCTGAAGCTTCTACGGCCTTAGCGACCTCATCCATATTATCATACATATCAACAAACGTTGTTGTTCCTGTGCGCAGCATCTCGATTAACGATAAGTACGTTCCCCATTTTGCATGTTCCTTCGTATACTGTGCTTCAATTGGCCACATCTTCTCTTCCAGCCACTGTTGCAATGGAAGATCATCAGCGTATCCGCGAAGGAGTGACATGGACGCATGGCCATGTGTATTCACTAAGCCAGGCAACACATAATTCCCTTGAGCATCAATGACTTCATCGTATTCTGACAAGTCTTGTGGAACTTCTCCTACATATGTAATTTTTCCATTTTCAAAAGCTATAGCGCCTTTTTTATATACCTGATTCATCGCATTAACTGTAATGATCGTTCCGTTTGTTACTATTGTTTTTGACATAAAAAAACCCTTTCTATTATAGGAGAGGCTGTCTTTATGACAGCCCCTTTTTAATCATTAATTGACTTTGTTTTTCTCAACTGGCATCCAGCCATGTCCATCAATCCATTCAATATACACTTCATAACGTTCCCCTATGTTACTCTTATCACTAACTTCCCCACGTGCTCTCGTTGGAGAACCACCATTTCCTAGCCACCATATTTCCATATCTGAAAAACCAGTAGCTTGCTGAATAGCCATGACCATCTCATTCCAATTGGTGCTATTTTTAGAGAAATCCGGTGTAAACTCACCAGTTTGTGACGTTCCAACCGGCTCCCAATCCCCCTCAGGAATTGGCTCTAATTCTTGTTCGTCTTCATCCCATTCATCTTCTTCCTCTAGACCACTTTCCTCACGATCTTCTAACTCTGAATCTGAGTCTTCTTCTCTTGCTCCACCGTTTGTTTCAACAGGATCAGGTATGGACCCTGTTTCACTTTCCTCTATTTCATCTAATAGATCATTATCACTACTTGCTTCTTCACTTTTGGTTGAATTGAAGAAAATTTGTACTGCAAATACAATAATAAGAATGGTTACTATTGCTATCGCCGCGTTTAAAATGCGATTGACTCGCTTCTTTTTTCGTTGCTCAAAACGATATCCTTGCATATCTCCACTCCCCTAATACTTTTTCTTTCTTCCGTTATTATACAAGATCTTCTTAAAAAGAGCGAGAACAGGTTCATACAAGTTCATACATGGTTTTACACAATTGAGTGATTAAAAGCGTGAATTGTTAGCGATTGTGTTTTTATTAAGAACCTATTTATAGAGAAAAGGCTGACTCAAGTCGCTAAATACGACTTTTGAGTCAGCCTTTTCACTTGTTTATTAACTAATATCAACAATCTTGATTTCCATTTCTCCACCAGGTGTATTGACAGAAACTACATCATTTATGCTTCTTCCCAATAAACTTTGTGCCATTGGAGAATCATTCGAGATTTTTCCTGCAGCTGGATCTGATTCTGCACTACCAACGATCGTGTATTCTTCCTCATCGCCATCAGGAAGCTCAATGAATTTAACCGTTTTCCCAAGAGAAACAACGTTTGCTGCCCCTTCTTCTTCCTCAATCATGACTGCATTACGAATCATTTTTTCAAGTTGAGCAATGCGTCCTTCAACAAAGGCTTGTTCTTCTTTCGCTGAATCATACTCAGAGTTCTCTGAAAGATCTCCAAAGCTACGAGTAATTTTTATACGTTCAACGACTTCTTTTCGTCGCTCCGTCTTAAGGTATTCTAATTCCTCTTCTAATTTCTTCTTCCCATCCATTGTCATATAATGCTTTTTTTCTTCTGCCATGTCTTTCACTCCTCATCTGCTACGATCAATAATTAAAATAAATGCATACTCGTTATAGTTCAAATACCTATGTAGACTAAAAACTCGGATGACCGAGTTTTCAAAAATCGTCTCATAAAATATAGACCTGATCTTATGCTATTACAAAATCGCTTTCTCTTCAATAATTGTGCGAATTTTTGTTACCATTAGATCAATTGCGACACGATTCTGCCCACCTTCTGGCACAATCACATCCGCATAGCGCTTCGTTGGTTCGATAAACTGCAGGTGCATAGGTCTAACAACTGACGTATATTGATCAATGACTGACTCAATGGAGCGACCACGATCCTCAATATCTCTGACCAATCGCCGTATAATCCGAATATCTGCATCCGCATCGACGAATAGTTTAATATCCATCATGTCACGCAAGCGTTCATCTTCAAGGATTAAGATTCCTTCAACAATAATAACATCCTTTGGTTCGATAACGATAACATCATTAGATCTTGTATGTTCCTTGTAATCATAAACAGGTTTGTTTATTCCCCTACCTGAAGATAGGAGCTGCAGGTGCTCTAACAATAGGTCATTATCAAATGCTAATGGATGGTCATAATTGGTTTCCAAACGCTCCTCAAAGCTTAGATGACTTTGATCTTTATAGTAAGCGTCTTGCTCAATTAATACAATGGATTGTTCATTAAATTGATAAAAAATTTCTTTCGCTACCGTTGTTTTGCCAGATCCTGTACCGCCGGCTACACCGATAACTATTGGTTTATTTGACATTATCTTACCTCTTTACGCATCATGTTTTGCGGATACACATGCTTATCTACTTTAAAACGAACAATTTGTAGTGGATGTCTTGCAGCATCGATTTCGTTGCCTTCTTCATCCCAAATCGTTCCAACTTTTTGAATGAAATTGGAGATTTCCGGACCGAAAAATTCAATTTCATCTCCTGTTTTAAAGTGATTTCTCTGTTGCAATGTAACCATCGATGTTTCTGCATCATAATCAAGGACAAGCCCTGCAAAATCGTACTTCGTTCGTTTAGGGTGTTTCCCATACATTTGCTCTTCAAAAGTTGGTTCCCCTTCAAAAAACTGTGGAGCAAAATCGCGATTAGCACACTTTTCAAGCTCGTCTAACCAAGCTTTATCAATTTGGAAGTTATCTGGATCAGCACAATATGCATCAATTACTTTCCGATATACACTTGTAACCGTGGCTACATAGTGGATTGATTTCATTCTTCCTTCAACCTTTAAGCTATCTATACCAGCTTCAATCATTTTCGGAATCGCCTGAACAAGATTTAAGTCTTTTGGACTCATCGTGTATTGAGGATCGCCTTCTTCAAACAATGCTTTCTCCCCATTCTCATTCGTCTCATATAAATCATATTCCCAGCGACATGACTGACAACAACCACCACGATTGGAATCACGAGCTGTCATATGATTACTTAGAACACAGCGTCCTGAATAAGAAATACACATGGCTCCATGAATAAACGCTTCAATCTCAATGTCAACTTTCTTCTTCATCTCAAGCATCTCTTCTAGACCTACCTCACGAGCTAGAACAACACGATGAAGTCCCTCTTCTTTCCAATATTTCACTGCAAGCCAGTTACTTAACGATTGTTGAGTACTCAAATGTACTTCTACCTTAGGTGCTACTCGTTTACAGGTTTCAATGATAAGAGGGTCTGCAACAATAATCCCTGTAACGCCCACTTCTTGAAGAGATTGTAAATACTCTTCAAGCCCGTCCATGTTCTCATTATGAGCAAAAATATTAGTTGTCACATAAATTTTCGCTCCATATTTATTAGCGAATTCCACTCCTTCTCTCATTTCTTCAATTGAGAAGTTATCAGCATTTGACCTAAGACCAAATTCACGTCCACCGATAAAGACAGCATCCGCACCATAATGGACCGCAACTTTGAGTTTCTCTAAGCTACCGGCTGGAGCCAAAAGTTCCGGTTTCTTTGTAATCACACGCTTTCCTTCTTTTGTCCGTTCTGCAATAGTTTCCATCTTCATTAGCCTCCCTTCTTAATATACCGTTTCTTTAAAGAAGAACCCTGTATCAAGTTTGCGGTTTTCAGGTTGTATTTCTTCAAGTTTCTTTAAATATTCCTCTTTACGCTCTTCGTATTCATCACGATCTGTTACGCATAAATCAATCGCCTCGCGATAGAGAGCTGTTGTTATTTCCATATACTCCGTAGACTTTAGCAGGCCATCAATTTTAAAGCTATCGACTTCTGCATCAATCATCTCTTCTAATTCATCAATAATACAAATATCATTCGGACTCATAATATGAGTTCCGTTTTCATCTTCAAAAATGGGATAACGTGCATTTCGTTCGGGATCAAATAAGTGTAAATTCCGCTCTTTATCACGTTTTTCAACCGATAAGTTTTTCCCTTGAAACTGCATATAGTTTCCAATTAATGTTCGCTTGGATTGGAACATACTTGTCATTCCATGAACTTGAACTTCTATTTCAACTTCCGCATTTTCTTTAATTTCTACAATGGCATCCATATTGATCTCACGGGCTAAAACAGCACGTTTTGCTCCTTTACGCCCCCAATAATTAGAAGTAAACCAGTTCGTTACTGTTTGTTCTGTATTCCAATGTAACTTCATTTCAGGTGCAACCTCCCGTACGGTCATCAATACCGCTGGGTCACCAAATGTAATCCCATCTACACCTGTTTCATGTAAAAATTGAACATAGTCTGCTAACTCGTCTACTTTTTCATTATGAAAAAGAGCATTCATCGCTACATAAACTTTTTTCCCTTGATTATGAGCAATAGCTGTCGCTTCTTTAACAGCTTCTCTTGGAAATTCTCCTGCTAGACGAAGGCCATAACGCTCCTCCCCAATCACAATCGCATCAGCACCTGCTGCAAACAATCTATTTACAGCTTCTATGTCTTTTGGTGTGACGAGTAGTTCAGGTTTCTTCTCCATCAGTTCACCAACTCCTTTTATTTCTTAATACTCACAGCTAATCCATCCCCTACCGGCAAAATTCTAGTCTCATATTGCGGGTGGTTCATTAACCATTCGTTATAGCTTTTTATCTTTGTTGCTATTTTTTGCAAACGTTTATTTTCTATGTCATCTTCAGCAACTAACCCACGGAAGAGCACATTATCTGAATAAATTACGCCATCTGTTTTCACATATTTCCCATATAAATCAAAAAAGCGTTGGTATTGACCTTTAGCGGCATCAATAAATAATACATCAAAAAGGGGTTCTGATTCAAGTGTTTCAACCAAATCAAGTGCATCCCCAAACTTAAGCTCAATCCGGTTTGTAAGGCCAAGAGACGCAATATTTTTCTCTGCTTCATTAAATCGTTCTTCATCTCGTTCGATCGTAATGATTTTAGCACCTGGTAAAGCTTGAGCTATTCGAATCGCCGAGTAGCCAATCGCTGTTCCAATCTCAAGTATTCGTTTAGGCTCATGCAATTTCATTTGCTGCAGAAGGCTCTCCATTCCGACTAAGTCCATAATAGGAACATGATTAATCCTTGCATATTCCTCAATTTCTTCCACTTGATCTCCACGTGGGGGGATGATTGATTTCAAATAATTTTCGACTTGTTTACTAATCATTTGTACACTCCATTCTTATCATTCAACCATAGAAAAGAGGGAGTGTTCTTAAAAACCTGAACACATCCCCCTGAAATAACACAAAACTAATCTATTCTTCGTCAGCCTCTTCGGACTGACCTTCAACCCATTCATCGCGGTATCGTTGATGAGTGCGATTATGATCTTCATACGTTTCGTTGTAAATAACCTCACCATTAAAACGCGCATAGAAGAACAAGAAATCTGTCTCTTCAGGATTCAAAGCTGCTTTAATTGAATCCTTACCCGGGTTAGCAATAGGACCTATAGGGATTCCTGCATAACGATACGTGTTATAAGGCGAATCGACCTCTGTCGCAGCATAGCTTGTCATATACAAATGCTCACCAACTGCATACGAAACCGTCGGATCTACTTGAAGCCTCATATCTCTATCTAGCCGGTTGTACAATACGCCTGAAATTAGATAGCGATCCTCTGACTGTTGTGCTTCCCGCTCAATAATAGATGCAAGGGTCAAAATTTCATGCACATTGTACTCACTTGCCTCAAGCTCAGCAGAAAACTCTTCTAACACGCTTTGTGTTCCATTCAACATGGCTTCCACTATTGATTGAATAGATGGACTCTCATCCATAAAGTCATAACGTGCAGGGAACAAATATCCTTCAAGCGCAAAACGAATATCCTCGTCTAAAATGTCTTCTGTTAACATTGAGTATTGATCAATTAACGCTTCAATATACTCTTGATCGGTTAAAACTTCCATAACCTCTTCTTCCGTATGATCTGTTTCACGAGCGATAATTTCTGCAACATCTTCAAGCCATCTTCCTTCTGGTACGGTGAAAACCAACTCAGGTTCTTGCAATACTCTTCCTTCCTTCAATTCCGCAATAATATCATCCATGGTCATAGAAGTAGAAAGGGCATAGTCACCTGCCTGAAACCCTGATTCATTCTTATAACGAACATAATAGCGAAACATCGTCCCGTTTCTAACAAGACCCTCTTCCTCTAAAATAGTTCCTATTTGATTAGCCGTTGAGCCAATCGGAATGGTTACTTGAATTTCTTCTGGGTTATCCGTATCAACCGGACCTAACATGTTTGTTACATAAAAATAAGCAATAATCAATGAAATGATACCTATCAATAATAAACCAATTAAACTAAAAAAGACGATTTTTCTCACAACACGTGCCTGAGAAACTCGCTCTTCATACAATTCATTTCGTGGCTTTTCGTTGGAATTAGACATCATTCTCCTCCTTCCACCGTTATATTATACTACATTTCGACGAAAGTTAAAGAGAAAAAGCAGTACCCTGGTTTTGGGTACTGCTTTTTCTCGAAAGTACCCTGGTTTTGGGTACTGCTTTTTTTCGAATGTACACTGGTTTTGGGTACTGCTTTTTTTCGAATGTACACTGGTTTGGGTACTGCTTTTTCCTAAGGAAAATCGTTTTTTATTCCTCATCTTCCGGCTGGAATGTATTTAACATTTCTTCAACCATTTCCCACTCTTCGTCTGTTTCAACTGGGAAAAGAGCGATATCGTCTTCTTCCCCTTCACGATCTTCATAACGGAAAGCAAAAACCTCAACTTCTTCTTCATCGTCTTCCTCTGCACCAACTGGTGTCACTAAAATATATGACTTCTCTGTTGCATCCACATGGAATCGGAATAATTCATCAAAAAGATGCTCGTCCCCATTTTCATCAGGGATTACAATACGTTCTTTTTCTTGTTCAGTCATTTTGTTTGCACCTCTTAAAATTAGTTACTTTTTTAACCTTTATGGTCAAGATACCCTTGTAGGATCATGACCGCAGCCATTTTATCAATGACTTGCTTTCTTTTTTTACGACTTACATCTGCTGAGATGAGCATTTTTTCTGCAGCCACTGTCGTTAAACGTTCATCCCACATCTTTATCGTGCACGAAACATGATTACTTAATGTATCAGCAAACAATTGACTTCGCTCACCACTTGGGCCAATCGACCCGTTCATATTTTTCGGCAATCCGATTACAATTGTGTCGACTCCATGTTCTTCAACCAGGTTGGCAATGGCTTGAAAATCTTTGTCTTCTTCACCTTCTTCACGTCTAAGGGTCGTTAACCCTTGTGCAGTCCATCCCAGCTCATCACTTAAAGCGACGCCTATTGTTTTTGTTCCAACATCTAATCCGAGTACTCTCATCCATTCTCCTTACGGTGCTGTGATAAATAGGATTTCACTAACTCTTCAATTAGTTCATCACGTTCTAGCTTACGAATGAGTGTCCGCGCGTCTTTGTGACGCGGAATATACGCAGGATCTCCTGAAAGTAAATAGCCAACAATTTGGTTAATGGGGTTATAGCCTTTCTCCTCTAGTGACTCATATACAGAAAGGAGCACCTCTTGGACATCAACATCAACCGTGTCATCATGAAAATTAAATTGCATCGTTTTGTCCATAGAGCTCATCACAAACACCTCTTTCATTCATTGCAATCAGACAAAATTCTTCACACTATCTTGTCTGTTAGCTTGTCTATTTCCATTGTACACCATTAAAGAACAATTAGGAAATTGTATTTACATATTCTTCTACAAATGCTAAAGCCGACTCAAGTTGCGCTGGATTTTTCCCGCCTGCTTGCGCCATATCTGGACGGCCACCACCGCCACCACCGCAACGTGTTGCCACTTCTTTCACTAATTTTCCAGCATGGAACCCTTTATCAAGCAGATCTTTTGTTACACCAGCCACAATGTTCACCTTCTCGCCAGATACCGCACCTAAAACAATGATTCCAGATGGCAAGTCTTGTTTTAACGTGTCCACAATTCCACGTAATCCGTCCATATCTGCTGCATCCACTTTCTTTGCTAAAACAGTCACCCCGTTGATTTCGTTGGCTTCATTAACAAGATTCCCAGCTTCCATATTACCCAATTTTGCTGTTAATGATTCATTTTCTCGTTGTAAATCACGAATTTGTTGCTGTGTTGCATCCACTCTAGCAGGAACATCCTGTACTCGTTTTACTTTTAAGTTCGCTGCAACATCCTTTAATAACTGGATTTGACCATTCATATGTTCATAGGCACCCTTCCCGGTAACTGCCTCAATACGGCGTATCCCGGCACCAATTCCTGATTCGGAAACTAACTTAAATAAACCAATTTCAGCAGTATTACGAACATGACAACCACCACAAAGCTCTAAGCTGTAATCTCCTACTTTAACAACTCGAACTGTTTCACCATATTTTTCGCCGAAAAGAGCCATCGCTCCCATTTCTTTTGCTTCGTCTAATTTCTTCAAAGAAATGTCAACAGACAGAGCATTCCAAATTTGCTCATTTACGATTTCCTCCACTTTTGTCATCTCTTCAGGTGTTACTTGACCGAAGTGTGAGAAATCAAAGCGCAAGCGTTCTTCAGACACTAACGACCCAGCCTGGTTAACATGTGCACCAAGAACGTCTTTTAAAGCTTGGTGTAATAAATGAGTAGCCGTATGGTTTTTCACAATGGAAATTCTTTCTGTTTCTTCAACGACACAAATGACATTTGCACTCTTTTCAAGTACGCCCTCTTTTACTAAAACGGTATGAAGGTGTTGGCCATTTGGTGCTTTTGTTACAGCCGTTACCTCTGCAAGAAGGTTCTCACCACGAATTGTTCCTGTATCAGCTACTTGTCCACCACTTTCAGCGTAAAATGGTGTTTCATTCAAAATGACTTGTGCTGTATTACCAGCAGAAACGATGTCCGTTAGTTCTTTTTCAAAAATAATTTCTTCCACTTTCGACTCTGTTTTAAGAGCATCATAACCAACGAATGTGCTTTCGGTTGTGATTTGTCCAAGCACTTCATCTTGAATTTGCATGGAGCCGGATTCTTGACGAGCTGAACGAGCACGCTCACGTTGGCCTTCCATTTCTCTTTCAAAGCCTTCACGATCAATTTCTAAGCCTTTTTCTTGGACATATTCTTCTGTTAAATCTACCGGAAAACCATACGTATCATATAAGCGGAACACATCTGCTCCATCAATTATTTTCTTTTGTGAGAGCTCTGCATCATTTAGAACTTTCTCAAGAATAGACAACCCTTCGTTTAATGTTTCATGGAAGCGTTCCTCTTCATTTTTCATGACTTTTTGAACAAATTCAGTTTTCTCTTTTACTTCAGGGTAGAAGTCTTCCATAATTTCCCCAACAACAGGCACTAGCTCATACATAAATGGTCTGTGAATTGAAATTAGTTTTGCATAACGAACCGCTCGACGTAATAATCTTCTCAATACATAGCCACGACCTTCATTTGAAGGAAGAGCTCCATCCGTGACAGCAAATGTAACCGTCCGTACGTGGTCAGCTATTACTTTAAATGCAACATCCGTTTCATTATCTTCCCCGTACTTCAAACCTGACATTTCTTCTGTTGCTTTTATGATCGGTAGAAATAAATCTGTTTCAAAGTTTGTAGGCGTATCTTGAATAACAGAAACCATACGCTCAAGACCCATCCCCGTATCAATGTTTTTCTTTGGAAGTGGTGTATAGCTTCCATCTGGGTTGTGATTAAATTGAGAGAAGACAAGGTTCCATACTTCTAAGTAGCGTTCATTTTCTCCACCAGGATAAAGTTCAGGATCTGTTTCATCATTTCCGTAACTTGGTCCACGATCATAGAAAATTTCTGTATTCGGGCCACTTGGTCCTTCACCAATATCCCAGAAATTCCCTTCAAGACGAATAATACGTTCTTCTGGAACTCCGATTTTTTCTTTCCAATAATCATAAGCTTCATTATCCTCAGGATGAACCGTTACAGATAGTTTTTCCGAATCAAAGCCTACCCACTTTTCACTCGTTAAAAATTCCCATGCCCACTCAATTGCTTCTTCTTTAAAATAATCACCAATAGAAAAGTTTCCAAGCATTTCAAAGAACGTGTGGTGTCGTGCAGTCTTTCCAACATTTTCAATATCATTCGTACGAATTGATTTTTGAGCATTTGTAATTCGTGGATTCTCAGGGATGACTCGGCCATCAAAGTATTTCTTTAATGTTGCTACACCACTATTAATCCAAAGCAAGGAAGGATCTTCATGCGGAACTAAAGATGCACTTGGTTCAATGTCATGGCCTTTTTCTTGAAAAAAGTCTAAAAACATTTGTCTAACTTGAGCTGATGTTAGGTTTTTCATTTTGGTCTCTCCTTAATATGTAAATGGTTTTTTAAACAAATAAAAAAACCCCAATCCCTAAAAGGGACGAGAGTTTATCACGCGGTACCACCCTAATTATAGACAGCTATTGTCTATCACTTAAACACCTTAACGCGGCTTAACGTCAGAGATTATCTGCACTCAGGAGTAGCTTTCAAAAGCCCTTCACACAGTGTACTTTCAGCCAAGGTACACCTCTCTTTGGAGTGGTCTGCTTTCTACTCGTTCCTTCAACGCTTTATGATTAAATTAAAATCTTGTTATCCAAGTTGTAACCTCATTATGCCCTTCTATTATAGAAATCCACCTTCAAATTGTCAATCTTTCATAAAATGAAAACGTATATGAAGCATGGTAACTTTCCCAATTGCTAAAATAGGTACGGCAATTAACATTCCGAGAAAGCCACCTACTTCTACCCCGACTAATAATGCTAGGATAATTAACGCAGGATGAAGATGAAGTGTCTTCCCTACGATGACAGGAGAAAGGATGTTTCCTTCAATTTGCTGAATAACAAAGATTAATACGACCGTTGCAACCCCTAACTGCCAAGATTGCAAAAAAGCAATAATAACAGCTGGCACAGCCCCGATAAATGGGCCAAAGTAAGGAATCAAATCCATTGCCCCCATAAACAATCCTAATAAAATGGGGTAAGGAACTCCAAGCAACCATAAACCTATCGTTGAAATAATAAAAACAGATAACGACACTAACAACTGTCCACGAATATAACTTCCAAATGTGTGATCTACATCTTTAATGTATTTTTTCAATGAATCACGCCAATTTCTAGGCGTGATATACCAAGATATACGTCGAATTAAATCGTGATCCTTTAAGAAAAAGAAAACAAGAAAAGGGATAACAATAAAAGAAAACATGGATTTAATCAGAAAAAGAGCTGCACTTTCAATCTGATCAAACGCACTTTCTCCCATTTGAACGAGCTGTACTCTCCACTCTTGTGTTTGAGCTTGTAATGGAGCAGGAAGAGTACTAATGTAACGTTGCAGTCTCTCTGTTTCTCTTTCTAACTCACGAATTTGTGCTGGTATTGTTTCAAAAGCATGCTGAATTTGTTTGATGAAAGATGGAAGACCGATCGTGATTAAAAAACCTAAAATAAATACAATTAAAAAGAAAATAATTAACACAGCAATCGGGCGAGACAGGCCAGAATCATGCATCCGCTCAACTAGCGGGTGCAGCAAATATGTAAGCAACACAGCAATCCCAACAGGTAAAGCGAGTGCTCTAAACATGGCTCCAACAGGAGATAATATTGGTGCTAATTGAACGAACATATAAATGATTAGCAGTGTAAGCAACGTGAAAACTAGTCGGTACAACCACTTCTTTTCGTATTCCATCGTATACACCCCCAACCTTATCTTGTGCATCCACTTTATATCCATACAATGTGAATCCATAAAAAAAGAGAGTCTACATCACCTAAACGTTGAAGTACAACCCTCCTTATCTTATTATTTACGATATACCCACTGCTACATTCCAATTTGAAGGTCTTCGTCTTCAAACAAATCATCCAATGAGCTTAAAGAACCATCTTCTTCTACTTGATGCATTGATAATCTCCCTTTTAATAAGCTCATCTCGACAAAACAATTCCAGCAATAATATTGATTCGTACCAATCTTTCCGATATCTTTGCTTTTACAATTTGGACAATGCATGGTAAAAAAACTCCCTTCTATTCTAGAGATACAAAAATAGGAGTTCATCTTTTTCAGTATTATCCGAAGACCCATACAGATGTTTATTTGACCTGCTATGAACAATTTTTCCATAGCAGGTCAAACCACCGTGTAAAGCCAAGTCCTATTAATCAGGTACTGAAAAAAATGTTTTATCCTTTACAGTTGTTTTTATTCGTTTAGGATAGCTCGTCCCCCAGCAATCGTTAGCTTAGAGTCACTTTTGACAACTCTTCGCCCCTCCACTAAGTCAGCTACCAACCCTTCTGTAACTTCATACCCTACAATCGTGCCCACTTCTTCCAAGAAATATACGTCCTCAAGCAGCCCTAGCTTTTCCCCTTCTGCTGTTAGTAATGCGGTCCCATGAAGACGGTTCTTGCCATGTTTCAAATGAAAGGCTTGTTTTTCTTTTTTAGAAAGAAGTTGCAAGGCTTGGTAGTCTTTTACCATGACACCATCGTTTCCAATATTAGATATGTTTTCTACTGGTAAAAATAATTGTTTTGTAAACCACCCTTTTGGGTCAACAAGAAACCCAGTAACTACACCATTTTCATAAAGCAAATCCAAAACATGCCCGCATTCTTTTCCTGTAGAAAGTGAAAGGACGGGTAATCCTTCAACTGTTGAAAAAGTACGCAAAAAAATCGCCACCTTTCCGAACAAACTTAGTGTGTGGCGATTTTTTCTTAATTATGTTGGATATTTTCTGCCACTTGTTTCAGGCAGTTGCTGTAATTTTTCTTGAAGCATTGAATTTCGATTCATTTCATCTTTTTGCGTAACAGCCGTATGCATTGCTTTTAAGTCCCCACATAAGAGCAAGAATTGTTTCGCTCTTGTGATGCCAGTATAGAGCAAATTACGTCTTAACATCCTTGCATAATTTCTAACGACAGGCATTACAACGATCGGAAACTCACTTCCTTGTGCCTTATGGATCGAACAACAATACGCATGGGTGATTTGATTCAAATCTTTTTTTAAATAAACGACTTCGGTCCCATCAAATGAAATCACTAATTGATCCTGGCGTTCTTGATTCTCTTTCGCGTAGAATATCGCTACAATTTCCCCTCGATCGCCATTATAAACGTTTTCATCTGGATTGTTCACTAGTTGCAACACAATATCACCAGTCCGGTATGCCACATCCCCAAAGCCAATTTCTCTTCTTTGCTCTGTTTTCGGATTAAATAAGTTTTGGAGCATGACATTTAATTCTGTTATCCCTGCACTTCCTTTATACATGGGAGCTAAGACTTGAATCTCTTTGGCTGTATACCCTTTTTTCATGGCATTTTCACATATTTGAGACACCACTTGCTGAACATGGTCCACTTGGCATGGAAAAAAACGTCGATCGGATTGAGGCTCAGGCAAATTAGCTGGCATTTCTCCTTTTTTCATCGCATGAGCTAGATCGATAATAGACGAACCTTCCGCCTGGCGATAAATATCGACTAAAGGAACCGTCGGAATCATCGTTGATTCTAGGAAATCACGCAACACTTGTCCTGGGCCAACAGATGGCAATTGATCTTGATCACCTACTAAAACAACCTGCATTCCTCGTGGTACGGCTTTTAACAGCTGATTCATTAACCAAATATCCACCATGGAACTTTCATCGACAATGAGAAGTTCGCCCTCAAGTTGTTCATGATCCCCTTTTTCAAATCCGCCACTTCCACCTTTCCAACCGAGGAGTCGATGGATCGTAGTCGCAGGTAGTTCTGTCGCTTCGCTCATTCTTTTAGCCGCTCTTCCTGTTGGCGCAACCAGAAGAATAGGAAAAGGATTGCTCTTTGTATAGGCTTTTTCATCTAGAGGCAGGCCATGCAAACGCGCATAAAGTTCAACAATTCCTTTTATTACAGTCGTTTTTCCTGTCCCTGGTCCACCCGTTAAAATCATTAGTGGAGACGACAAAGCCATTTGGATCGCTTCTTTTTGTGACGGAGCATATTCTAATTTTTGTTCTTCTTCTAATAGTCCCAACGCTTTTAAAAATTCTGCTTCAGGAAACTCTTCCTCGACCTCCTGGCTTAATAAGCGCTGAACATTAGTCACAATCCCTTTTTCAGCAAAAAAGAGCGACTTTATATACACTCGATTTTCTTCTGTACATATTTCATCCTCTTCTTGCATAAGAAGAAGCTGTTCTTCTACTTCGGAAACGTCAAGTTTACATTCATAAGATGATAACAAGGAAATGACATGCGGAACAAGGATATCTTTGGAAAGAAACACATGCCCTTCTTGGAGACATAGTTCCTGAAGCAAATACAAACAGCCTGCTCGAATGCGGTCTGGATGTTTTCCTGTAATACCGATCGCTGCACCTAGTAAATCTGCCCTTCTAAACCCTATCCCTTCTACATCAGCAATTAATTGATAAGGATTGGTTTGAATAATATCAAGAGCTTGCAAACCATATGCTTGATACACCTTCATTGAAAGCTCTACACCAAACCCGTGCTTAGACAAAGTCATTAACACTTGTTCTACACCCTGCTGATCCACTAACTGTTCATATAAAGAATCTGCTTTTTCTTTGGATAATTTGGGAACGTCCGATAACACTGAACGGTCTTCCACAATTCTTGTAATCGCCCGCTCTCCAAGTACTTCCACTATGGTTTCAGCGGTCTTAATTCCTATCCCTGGAAAACGCCCACTTGATAAATATTGAACAATGCCATGCTTAGTCTGAGGTAAGTCTCTTCTGAATTGTTCAACTTGATATTGAACACCGAACTTAGGGTGATTCATTACCCGACCAAAAAACAAAAAAGTTTCATCTTGCTCTAATTTAGGAAGAGTCCCGACAACCGTCACCTTTTTATCCTTTAGTTCTTCATTTGTTTGTTGAACATGAATAAGAGCTACAGTATAAAAATTCTCCTCATTTCGAAACACAATGTGGCTTACTGTCCCTTTTATAAAACCACGCTCAATGGTCTTTTCTTCTTCAGGCAAGATTGTCTCTTCTTTCACATGTCATCACCCTTACTTGATGGCTTGTTCGATCGTTTTCTTTCCATTTGCAGCTAATGCATGATCTGGTTGAATTTCGAGTGCTTTTTCAAATGCTGTTAACGCATCCGTTGCCCGTTCTTTATAGGCATAGGCTACACCTAAATTAAAGAAAGCATCAGCATGATTATCAGCTAATTCAATAACCTGTTCAAACTGCTTTATCGATTCATCAATATATTCTAATTGAGCTAAGCATAATCCATATTGAAATAACCCGTCAACGTCTTTTGGTTGAAGTTCTACCGCCCTTTTAAAAGAAGCTAAAGCATGAGGGAGTGCACCTAGTTGATAATAACTCATACCAAGCATAAAATGGACATCAGACTCATCCAATTTTTCGATAAGAGCTTTCTTGAACATCTTTGTTGCTTCTTCAAATTGATCTTGCTTGTAATAAATGGTCCCTGCCCCGTAATAAGCAGTTGCTGCATGTTCATCTAACCCAATCGCCTTATCAAAAAATGTTAATGCGCGCTCGTAATCACCAAGCAACCCTAATAGATTTCCAAAATTAATAAACCCAGTTGGATCATTTGGATTTTCTTCAATCGCGTCATTAAATGCTTGCGCTGCCTCTTCGTATTTTTTTTCATTCATATAGGCAATGCCTTTTTCATTAAGCATCAAATTCCTCCTAATTATCAAATCAGTTCAAAAAGGAAAATACCTATTAGGCATTTTCCCACTTCTTCATTACATGATCAATTGTTCCTCCACCAAGACAAATGTCCCCATCATACAAGACAACAGCTTGTCCAGGTGTTACGGCACGTTGAGGGTCATGGAAATAAATACGCGCGGTCCCGTCCTTTTTCGGATAAACCGTTACGCTCTGATCTTCTTGACGATAACGGAATCTCGCTGTACAAGTAAATGCCTCATCAGTCGATGGCTCTTCTAAAATCCAGTTCATTCCAATTGCATCCAAACCTTCAGAATAAAGGCCCTCGTTATGGAAACCTTGACCAACAATCAAAACGTTTCGCTCAAGATCTTTGTCAATAACAAACCATGGTTCCCCAGCTCCACCAATACCAAGGCCTTGGCGTTGGCCAAGGGTATAATACATTAAACCATCATGCTGCCCTTTCACTTCTCCATCTACTGTTTGCATTTCACCATGTTGAGCTGGTAAAAATTCACTTAAAAACTCTTTGAAGTTTCTCTCCCCAATAAAGCAGATTCCCGTACTATCTTTTTTCTTTGCTGTTGCCAGGTTAGCCTCTAGAGCACGCTCACGCACTTCTTTTTTCGGCAAATGACCGATAGGGAACATCGTTTTTGATAATTGTTTTTGAGATAGTGCATTTAAAAAATAAGTTTGGTCTTTATTATCATCCACACCACGTAAGAGTACGTGCTTTCCATCGCGTTCCTCTACTCGGGCATAATGACCTGTTGCCACATAATCTGCTCCTAGTGACATCGCATGATTTAAGAAGGCTTTAAATTTAATTTCTTTATTGCACATCACATCAGGATTTGGCGTTCGTCCTGCTTTGTATTCTTCTAAAAAATATGTGAATACTTTATCCCAATACTGCTTTTCAAAGTTAACGGCATAGTAAGGGATTCCAATTTGATTACAAACTTGGATCACATCTTCATAATCCTCCGTTGCCGTACAAAAACCAGATTCATCTGTATCATCCCAGTTTTTCATAAATATTCCTATTACATCATAACCTTGCTCTTTAAGCAGCAAAGCTGTAACAGATGAATCCACTCCACCAGACATTCCAACAACAACTCTTGTATCTTCTGGTCGTTTCTTCATATTTTCACCACCTTTGGCTTCATTCCTAGTTGATAAATTCTTCTTGCTGTCCTAGCCGCTTTACAATTTTTGCCGTTTCTACTGCAATACGCTCAATCTGTTCTTGTGTATTCCCAAGACCAAAACTAAAGCGAACCGAAGACTGTATCCGCTCATGATCTTGACCAAACATGGCTACAAGTACGTGAGATGGCTCAATCGAACCTGCTGTACAAGCTGAGCCACTTGATGCAGCGATTCCTGCTAAATCAAGATTCATTAATAATGATTCAACATTCATACCAGGAAAGCTTATATTTAATACATGAGGCAAACGCTCATGCTGATGTCCATTCACTTGAAAATGAACGTCTTCTTCTGTCCAAGTATCAATTAATGTTCTTGCAAATTGTTGGTATTTACTTTGCCGCTCGGAAATAGAATGAACCACCAGTTCCATCGCTTTAGCAAACCCAACAACAGCCGCAACATTCTCTGTTCCAGCTCTTCGCTTCCGTTCTTGCTCGCCGCCAAAAAGCATTGGCTTGAGCTTTAACCCATCTCTTACATAAAGTAAACCGATTCCTTTAGGTCCATTTATTTTGTGAGCAGAAATGGACAACATGTCTACAGATAGCTCTGAAAGATTTAATTCTACCATTCCACACGCTTGTACGGCATCCGTATGAAAGACAGCTTGATGTTCTTTTAAGAGGGCTCCAATTTCTTGAATCGGTTGAATGGTTCCCACTTCATTGTTGCCAAACATCAATGTAACGAGAATTGTATCATCACGTAAAGCCTCTTGTACATCATTTAGCTTCACCCTTCCTGTTTCATCTACAGGAAGATATGTAACTTCAAATCCACGTTTTTCAAGCTCCTCACAAGCATGTAACACAGCATGATGCTCTATCTTCGAAGTAATAATGTGCTTACCTTTGGCTTCATGCTCTAATGAATAGCCAAGGATGGCCATATTATCAGCTTCTGTTCCACCACTCGTGAAAATTAGCGTTTGTTCATTAATACGAAGAGCTCGTGCAATTGTTCTTCGTGCTTGATCTATAGCTTGCCTCGCCTGTCTTCCAATTTGATGAATGCTTGAAGGATTGCCAAAATGCGTCTGAAAATATGGTAGCATTGCATCAAGTACTTCTGGATGAAGGGGTGAGGTTGCTGCGTGGTCAACGTAAATCATCTCCACTTTTCTTCCACCTTCTTTATCTATAATACCTATCCAAAAGGAATGATCCTTTTAAATATAAAACATAAAATATTCTTGATCGCCTGAATCCTCATATGTTGCTAAGTCTTCAAGAGTTGTGTTATCAAGTACATCCTTGACAGCATCACGTATTTTTATCCATAGGTTGCGCTTAGCAGGCTCTTCATTATCCATCACTTCCACTGGACTAATCGGCCCTTCCAAAACACGAATAATATCACCTGCAGTTATTTCTTTTGCATCCTTTGCTAACATATAGCCTCCATATGCACCTCGGACACTTTTAACAAGCATTGCATTCCTAAGAGGCGCAATTAATTGCTCTAGGTAATGCTCTGATAAATCGTACTCTTTCGCAATCGATTTAAGTGAAATAGGTCCTTCCCCAGCTTGCTTAGCTAATGCCATCATGATAGTGAGTCCGTAACGACCCTTCGTTGAAATCTTCATCCTTTTTCCCTCTTTTCAAAATAGAATCATATATCCGCTTGCAATGCGGCAATGTTACTCCTACAACTGAACCAATTCCAAAACAAAAGATGAGTGTACCTATAAAAACGGTACCTCCTAAAAGCCAGCCTATTGTCAATACAACAACCTCCATTAAAACCCTAACATGTTGTACCTTCCAGCCTGTTTTTATTTGCAGTGCAAGCATTAAACTATCCCGTGGACCCGCTCCACATCCTGGAGCAATGTATATTCCAATCCCATATCCAATTATGAGAATCCCAGTAATCATCATCGCATATTGAAACAAGATATGCGTAGGGACTGGTATAAGCCATAAAAATAAATCAATAAATAGACCAAGGAACAACATATTTAAAAAAGCTCCTATTTGTGGCCATGATTTCATTATTAAAGCGGTGAGACTCAAAACAACAAATCCCATAAGAATAGACCAAGTACCAACGGTCAATCCAAAGTGATTTGTTAGACCAATATGAAGTACATCCCAAGGTGCTCCGCCTAGTTCTGCATGAACCATTAGTGCAATACCAAGGCCCATCACCATTAACCCAAACATAAACGTACTCCACCGAATGAAAAAGATACGCTTATTATTACTAAGTTCTACTCTTCCCAAGCGAAATCCCTTCTCTCTATTCAATTCTTTGCCATTATAGCATGAAATGATGCAAATAGGGTGTCCAGGCAATCAAAACCAGTAAGAATAGTTGGCTTTTAGCTCTTGGATCTATTACACTAACTATACGATTGAATGAAGGGAGGCTAATAGCATGAAAAGACAACCACTCGCTTATCGTATGAGACCACAGAAAATAGAAGATATAATCGGTCAGGAGCATCTCATTGGAGAAGGAAAGCTATTAAGACGGATGGTTGATGCAGGCCAGTTATCCTCTATGATCCTCTACGGGCCACCAGGTATTGGAAAAACATCGATAGCAAGCAGCATAGCAGGTTCCACAGGTACGCCTTCAAAAATGCTAAATGCCGTCGTTCATAATAAAAAAGATATGGAAATTGCTGTTGAAGAAGCGAAAATGCATGGACAACTCATCTTAATTCTCGATGAAGTTCATCGTTTAGATAAAGGAAAGCAAGATTTTTTATTGCCTTATCTTGAAAATGGACTTTTGATTTTAATTGGGGCAACAACGGCTAATCCGTTTCATTCTATTAATCCAGCAATCAGAAGCCGTTGTCAAATTTTCGAACTTGAACCGCTAACCATTGAGAATATTAAACAAGCATTACAGCGTGCACTTTCGGATGAAACAAATGGATATGGGAAGGAAAAAGTGGAAATGAGTGATGAAGCCATTACTCACCTAGCTCAAGCTTGTGGTGGCGACGTTCGCTCTGCATTAAACGGGTTAGAATTAGCGATTTTATCCACCTTTCCAAATGAATTTGGAATTAAAAAAATTTCGTTACAAACAGCTGAAGCCTGTATTCAGAAGAAGAGCTTTCAGCATGATAAAGATGGTGATGCCCATTATGATGTCCTTTCAGCCTTTCAAAAATCAATAAGAGGGAGCGATGTTGATGCGGCCCTCCATTACTTAGCAAGATTAATTGAAGCTGGTGATTTAATCAGTATTAATAGAAGGTTGCTTGTTATCGCCTACGAAGATATCGGCTTAGCAAATCCTCAAGCGGGTTCTAGAACGTTATCAGCTATCGAAGCTTCCGAACGTCTCGGTTTTCCAGAGGCGAGAATCCCACTTGCCAATGCCGTCATTGAACTATGTTTATCACCAAAGTCAAATTCTGCCTACAAAGCACTTGATGCTGCACTAGCAGATATTCGAAAAGGAACGATTGGAGATGTACCTAAACACCTTAAAGACGCCCATTATCAAGGAGCACAGCAATTAGGTCGTGGTATTGACTATAAATATCCTCATGATTATGATCACGGTTGGGTTAAACAACAATACTTGCCAAATAAATTAAAGGGTACAACGTATTACGAACCTAAACGAACTGGGAAGTTTGAGCAAGCATTAGCCGATGTCTACAATCGCCTTAAAAATAAATAATGAAAGAAGTAGGAGTTTGAAACTAGTGTAAATCTAGTATTTCAGACTCCTTTTTGAATTTATATAAAAATATCCTTTAAAATAGCTTTCTAGATTAACTCAATCATGAATTCCACAACAAGACCTAAATCTACTTAATTATAGTTAGCTAAAGCCTAATACTATATAAGAATCTTTTTCTTTTTTCTATCACCCTTGTATAAAGATCATTTTATCTGGTTAGAATTGGTACCAACTAAGATAAAAACTATTCAAGGAGTTGATAAAATATGAAAGTTAGACAAGATGCCTGGTCCCATGAAGATGATGTATTATTAGCTGAAACTGTACTTAAACATATTAAAGAAGGAAGTACACAACTGCGTGCATTTGATGAAGTTGGTGATGAGCTTAATCGGACATCTGCCGCTTGTGGATTTCGCTGGAATGCCGTTGTTCGTAACCGATATATGAAGCAAATTGCTGAAGCAAAAAAAGAGCGGAAGGAAAGAAAGCGTGCTGCATCGTATTCCTATTATCCTCAAATGAGACCTATGTGGGCTCCTCAACCAACTATGGAACGCGTAAATCAATCACTAGATAGTGAGATGTCACTAGAATCAGTTATTGATTATTTACAGGGCATGATGCACAATTCTTCTCAAACCTCTGCCCTACAACTTGAAAATGACAGGCTTACAAAAGAAAACAAAGAGCTTGAAATAAGAAACCAAGAATTAGAGCGAGAATTAAAGAAGATGAAGCAGGATAATAGTATTATTGAAGAGGATTATCAATCTCTTATTCAGATTATGAATCGTGCTAGACGCATGGCCATTCTAGAAGATGAAGAGTCCCTTTCAACTGCCTCATTCAAAATGGATAAAAACGGAAACCTAGAAAAGCTAGCGAAGTAACAACCAAATGATCTAAAAGCCAGACACTAAACGCCTGGCTTTTATTTATCATTTTAATTCCCTTTCAAGGTTCTAAAGGTAAAAAAGAAAAGAGAGCAACGAAAAAGGCAATTATGATTTAACCTTGTTCGTTGCTCTCTTTTTTTGCTATCCTTATCGGTTAATTTCTATTCCTTTTAACAAATTCGTAATAACGTGCCCAGCCATAATCAATCCTGCTACTGAAGGTACAAACGCATTTGACGAAGGTGGCATTTTAGCCTTTCGAATGCTTCCTTTTTCAGCTGCTTCTGACACGATTTCTTGTCGGATCTCTTCTCTAATTTTTATTGGCTGTTCATCAGAGTAAACAACTTCAATTCCTTTTCGTATGCCATCTTTTCGTAATCGAGTACGAACGACTTTAGCAATAGGGTCGTGACTGGTTTTAGAGATATCCGCGATTCGTAACTTTGTTGGGTCCATCTTGTTTGCTGCTCCCATACTAGAAATAATCGGGATTTTCCGTTCTAGACATTGTTTCATTAGATGAATTTTATAACTAATCGTGTCACTCGCATCAATGACATAATCTAAACCATAGCTAAAGAACTGCTCATATGTATCTTCTGTATAAAACATTTTTAGTGCGATCACTTCACATTCAGGATTAATATCTTGAATACGCTCTTTCATTAGCTCCACTTTTTGTCTTCCTACTGTTGATAACAAAGCATGGATTTGTCTGTTTACATTCGTAATATCGACATCATCTTTATCCACAAGCACAAGTCTCCCTACACCAGAGCGTGCTAATGCTTCAGCGGAAAAAGAACCGACTCCTCCAATACCAAGAACTGCAACTGTACTATTCCGTAATTGATCTAATCCGTCGTGGCCTATAGCCAATTCATTTCGAGAAAATTGATGCAACATTCGCCTTGCTCCCTCCAAACAATCTATCGGAATTGACTATACCATAGCCATTGTTAAAAGTCTAAACTAACTATTACGTTACCCTAAAACGATTTACTACATACCTCTATCTAAACAATTAACGAAAATAATAAGTTGATCTCACAAAAAAACAACTTCTCTTTTTGAGAAGCTGTCTGATGGGCTACGTTCTATGAATCACTCGCCACTCGATTTGGTAAATGCCTTGTTATTATGATACAGTTAATAACTGTATCCATTTATTTAAGAGGTGACTATTATGAATCTCCTAGCTACTCAAAAATGCATAGAAATCCGTCAAGAAATTGGTTGGACAGAAAAACGCACGATTGAAACATCATTTGAAATGAAATTGTTTGATCACCAACTCACTGTGAAAGATGATGTCTACCCTCTTACCGCTATTTTTGATATTTCTTATCGTAAGAAACCTGAAAAAGGAGCTATGGGCTTTTTATATTTGCATACAAGTCGGGGTGTTCGTACCTATTACATAAAAGAGGATGCCAACTTGCTAGTAACAGCTTATAAAAAATTGAAATCAGAACGACCCGAATTGCGCTGAATGAATAGCTTCTACACGTCTACGGGTTGAGACATCGCCATAAATGGGATATGTTTCAAACGGAGTGCTATCTGTTCGTTCAATAATCCACCCTTCTCCTTCATGATGAGAATATGTGTCCATAACAGCTATTTGATTTTCCTTCACCCATTGAAGAGCCGTTTCTCTTTCAGCTGGAGTGAGGAAGACAAATGAATGTGTTAATTGTTCATTTTGTACCTCTGACCCGACTCCCCATCCTCTTTCTGAATGTTTTGTACGCTCATTGAAAAGAAAATCTTCAACCATACTATTTGCCGTAGCTTCTTTACCAGCTCCTGGCCCAATAAAAAGAAGCTGGTTAATGGATTCACCTTCAATTGAAATTCCATTTGTCACGCCTCTGACACTCGCTAACTGCTCTGTTTGTGTTAAAAATGCCGGTTTCACAGAACCTCTTACTTGAGTACCATCATGCCAAGCCTCCGCAATTAACTTAATTTTAAAACCTATACGCTCACCTACTTCAACATGCCAATCCTTAATAGCAGATACGCCTTTACGCGGAAACTCATTAGCTAAAGGCCAGCTCCCAAAACATAAACGACTTAAAATCCGTATTTTATACCAAGCATCAAAGCCCTCTAGATCATCCGTTGGGTCTGACTCAGCATAGCCTAACTCCTGTGCCTCTAACAAAACATCAGCAAAGCCCCGGTGGTGTTCAATCATTTCTGTTAACATATAATTTGTGGTTCCATTTAAAATACCAGAAACTCTTGAAATAGCTGTCGTTGCGAGTGTCCCCTTTAAAGCATTGATGATGGGAATACCACCTGCGACTGCCGCCTCATAGCCATAATAAGTCGAATGCTGGTCAGCCAATCCTTCAAGAATTTGCCCCTTTTCTGCGACAAGCTTTTTATTAGCGGTGACAACAGGAACACCTCTTTCCAACCATTCTGCTGTATATGAGAGTGCTGGCTCAATCCCACCAATGGCTTCAAAAATGATATCAAAGTTAGCCTTATTACAAAATTGTTCCCAACTCGTTGTCACAAAAGCATCCACATCTGCAGTACGTTGTTTTTGACGGTCTTTCACTAAAATTGCCGCTATTTCAACCTCTTTTCCTAACAGCTGCTTCAATTTATCTTTAGAATTCGTAATTCGTTCATACACACCGCTGCCAACCGTTCCAAATCCGATTAAACCTACTCGTAGCATACATTCCTACCCCTCTCTAAAATAAAAAAACCTTTCCTGATAAGGAAAGGTTTTTTTGCCTTCACTTATCTTTCAGAATGAATCTCATTCTGCTGAAAGTAGCACCTTTTTTTGCATGGCATTGCAAAACGGTTGCCGGGCTTCGTAGGGTCAGTCCCTCCACCACTCTGGATAAGTTTGAAAATATCAAACGTTCGTATTATTCAATTAACGTGATTATACGTTAGCTGTGCCCATATGTCAAATAATGATTATGCATAAAGACATCGAAATAAGAGGCTGCTAAAAAAAGTGCATTTTCACCTTTTCAATGGCCTTTTCCGAAATAGTCATTTTACTTTTTTGGTTACATCTTAGGCATTTACCTTTTCAGACTTTTTCCCAATAATAGATAAATTTAAATCGATTAATTGTTCAACACTCACTTCACCAGGTGCATTCGTTAACAAATCACTTGCACTTGCTGTTTTCGGGAAGGCAATCGTATCTCGTAAATTCGTTCTACCTGCTAATAACATAATGAGACGGTCTAGTCCTAATGCAATCCCACCATGTGGCGGAGTACCGTATTCAAATGCTTCTAGCAAGAAACCAAACTGCTCGCGTGCTTCTTCTTCAGAAAAACCAAGCGCTTTAAACATTTGTTCTTGAATATCACTTTGATAAATACGCTGCGAACCGCCACCGAGCTCATATCCATTTAAGACGAGGTCATAAGCGTTGGCACGTACGCTTGCTGGATCTGTAGCTAGTAACTCTAGATCTTCTTTCACCGGACTCGTGAATGGATGATGCAAGGCAACATAGCGTTTTGCTTCTTCATCGTATTCAACAAGTGGGAAATCAACGACCCATAGGAAATTAAATTGATTTTGATCAATTAAATCAAATTGTTTTCCGAACTTCAAGCGAAGAGCACCAAGACTATCAAATACTACTTGCTTCTTATCTGCACCAAAGAATAGTAAATCTCCTACTTCAGCATCAAGCGCTTCTTGCAATGAAGCAGCAACCTCACCAGTGAAGAATTTAGCAATGGGTCCTTTAAGTCCTTCTTCTTCGACCTTAAGCCATGCTAAGCCTTTTGCTCCATATTGTTTCACATAATCAGTAAGAGCATCAATTTCTTTACGTGACAGCTTATCTGCTCCCCCTTTTAAGTTCAACCCTTTCACTGTTCCCCCACTAGCAAGAGCACTCTGGAACACTTTGAACTCGGCATCTTTCACAACTTCTGATAGGTCAATGAGCTCCATCCCAAAACGAAGGTCTGGTTTATCTGACCCAAAACGATTCATAGCTTCATCATAAGTTAAACGTGGAAATGGCAAGGTCACGTCCATTCCTTTGATATCTTTCATGATCTTTGCCATCATTTGCTCCATCATAGCTAGTAAATCTTCTTTGTCCATAAATGATGTTTCAATATCGACTTGTGTAAATTCCGGTTGACGATCTGCACGCAAGTCCTCATCACGGAAACAACGGACAATTTGATAGTAACGCTCAAACCCAGAAACCATTAATAATTGTTTGAAAAGCTGTGGTGATTGTGGCAATGCATAGAACTCACCATGATGAACGCGGCTTGGCACAAGATAATCACGCGCTCCCTCTGGTGTACTTTTCGTCAACATTGGAGTTTCAATTTCCATGAACGTTTCTGTATCTAAGAAATCACGAATAAGTTTCGTCGTACGATGACGTAATTTAAACGTCTCTTGCATATCTGGACGACGAAGATCCAAATAACGATACTTTAAACGGACATCTTCTGAAGCGTCTGTATCAGCTTCAATTTGAAATGGAAGTGGCTTTGATGCGTTTAGAATGCTCGTTTTTTCAACGTGAACTTCAATTGATCCTGTCGCAATTTTTTCATTAACTGTTTTAGGATCACGAGCCACGACCTTGCCTTCAACCTCTATGACATATTCATTTCTGATTTTTTCTGCTATCGCTAATGCCTCTTGATTCACTTCAGGATTAAATACGACTTGTACAATACCTGAACGATCGCGTACATCTAAAAAGATGACTTGTCCTAAATCACGACGTCTTTGTACCCACCCTTTTAATTGTACTGTTTCACCTACATGCTCCTTACCAAGCTTTCCACACTCATGTGTTCTCCCGATCATCTTACTTACCTCCTACTTTTTTCTCTTTTATATAGTCAATAAATGAGGTCAACTCAACTTCCCTTTGCTCGCCTGTTTCCATCTCTTTTACATTGATTTTCCCTTGCGAAAGCTCATCATCACCAAGTATCGCGGTAAAGCGAGCTTGAAGGCGATCTGCTGCCTTAAATTGTGCTTTCATTTTCTTATCAAGGTAATCTTTATCCGCGCTAACGCCAGCACTTCTTAATTGATAAAGTAGTTCAACTGTCTTTTCCTTCGCCGCATCACCTAATGAAACAAGATAACAATCTAGTTGTGGGGCTGATGGGATTGCTTGTTCTTGAGCCTTTAACGCCATAATTACTCGCTCAATACTAAAGGCAAAACCAATTCCTGGAGTAGATGGACCGCCAATTTCTTCTACTAACCCTGTGTAACGTCCTCCTCCACACAAAGTCGTGATAGCTCCAAACCCTTCTCCTTCAGCCATAATTTCAAAGGCTGTGTGATAATAATAATCAAGCCCCCGTACGAGTGTTGGATCGACTACATAGTCAATTCCTAATTGGTCCAAATAGTTCTTCACCTGACTAAAATATGTACGTGACTCTTCATTTAAATAATCAAGAATCGAAGGAGCGTTTTTCATCAATGGGTGCTCTCGATCTTTTTTGCAGTCTAATATTCGCAGTGGATTTTTTTCTAGGCGACTTTGACAATCATCACAAAATTCATGAATACTCGGTTTAAAGTGATCAATCAACGCCTGTCTGTGAGCTTCTCTGCTCTCTTTATCACCTAAGCTATTAAGTACTAACTTGACATTCTTTAAGCCAAGCTCTTCATACAGACTCATAACTAAAGCTAACACTTCTGCATCAATAGCCGGATCTTGGCTTCCTAATGCCTCAACTCCAAACTGCACAAATTGACGCATACGACCTGATTGTGGTCGCTCATAGCGGAACATCGGACCCGTGTAATATAATTTCGTTGGCTGATTTGGTTGACCGTATATTTTCTTTTCAACATAAGACCTAACAACAGCAGCGGTTCCCTCTGGTCTTAATGTTAAACTACGATTTCCTCGATCGGTAAATGTATACATTTCTTTTTGAACGATGTCGGTTGTATCTCCAACTCCACGTTGAAATAAATCAGTATGTTCAAAAATAGGAGTACGTATTTCATGATAATTGTACCTACGACAAACATCCTTTGCTTTTTCCTCAATATATTGCCAAAGCTCTACTTCTCCAGGTAATATATCCTGCGTACCTCGCGGGATTTGAATGCTCATTTTCTCATCCTCCAAATATAAAAAATAAAAAAACTCTCGTCCCTGATGAAACATAATTCATCAGGGACGAGAGTTATACCCGTGGTGCCACCCTAAATTGAAGCAACAATACTGCTTCCTCTTTAAACAGTTAACGCCTGTATACGTCTTTTCCTACTAGTATTTACGTTCAGAAAAACTCCTCTGAGGTGTTCATTCATTAAGACAGATATGGAAGGCTCTCAGCCACGACCTTTCCTCTCTTTTTACCTGCTACCTTAACTACTATGCCTCTTCTTCGGAATTGTGAGTTCATTTAATTGATTATTATCATACGAATGTTCGCACGTTGTGTCAATAGTTTAATTACGATTCATTTTATCCTTTAGCAATTTGACATCCCGTAAAGACAACCCAAATTCACTCGCCAGCTCAAGATTTGTATGTTGATTTTCACGTTCTACAAAACTATGATAGTCCATGTTAAAAAGAGGTTGCAGGCGATTATGATGCATTTGTTGACGCATACTCGAGCGCATTTGCTTCATTCCTTCCAAAGTCGTTTCTCTTATTTTGACCAAGTTTAGAGAAAAACTTACATGGATGAGGAAATTCAATAAAATAACGCGAAGTATCATAAAATAAACTGCCAGTCATCTTAAATGTTCTTATGCTCCGCTCATCGCGTCGAGTCGCTAAAAAAGGGGAAGTTCACCCCTTTTTAAGATTTGCGATGGCTTCTCTCGCCGTGCGCTTTTGAGAAGTTCACTCAAAAAGCTTAAGACCTTTACGGCGGCTCCGCTCATCGCGTCGAGTCGCTAAAAAAGGGGAAGTTCACCCCTTTTTTAGCGACTCTACAATCAATGTTACTGGGCCGTCGTTGATGAGGGAGACTTCCATCATTGCGCCGAATTCGCCGGTTTGTACGTCAATGCCTTTGGAGCTTAGCTCATGATTAAACTCATCATATAATTCTTTAGCTACATCTGGTTTAGCTGCATTCATAAAGTTAGGTCGTCTTCCTTTTTTGCAATCGCCATAGAGAGTAAATTGAGAAATGGATAAGACTTGTCCCTTAACATCGAGTAAAGAATGGTTCATCTTTCCATTTGCATCTTCAAAAATGCGTAGGTTAATGATTTTATCGACGATATACTTAACGTCCTCACTTGTATCTTCATGTGTTATGCCTACAAGAAGCGTTAACCCTGCGTCAATTTGACCAATTACTTCACCTTCAACACTTACAGAAGATGCTTTTGTTCGTTGTAATACTACTTTCATGGTCCACCTCTAATGCATCACTCTTCGTACAGAGTAAATATCGTTTAGTTGCTTTATTTTATCCACAACCTTATGCAAATGATCGATATTATGGATTGAAATCGTCAAATGAATTGTTGCTACTTTTTGTCTATGATCAGATCGGCCTGAAACAGCATTAATAACCGTTCTTGACTCAGTGATGGCATGCAGCACTTCATTCAATAGTCCATTTCGATCATATCCGCTGATTTCAATATCAACATTGTAGGACTTGCTTTGCTGGATGTCTCCTTCCCATTCCACAGGAAGCAAACGCCCTTGTGCCTCTTCATTTTTCACATTTGCACAGTCAGCTCGATGGATCGAAACCCCTCGGCCTTTCGTAATGTACCCAATGATGTCATCACCTGGTACTGGTGTACAGCAGCGTGATAATCTTATTAACAGATTATCAACCCCTTTTACGCGAACACCTGAATTCACCTTTTTCTTTGGACGGTACGTTTGGACATCAGATAAAGCCGCCGCTAATGATTTATCTTCTTGCTCTTGATCTTGCTGCTTACGTAACTTTTCTGTCATCCGATTAACGATTTGTTTGACACTAATTCCACCATACCCAGCAGCTGCAAACATATCCTCTTCCCCTGAGAAGCTGAACTTGTTAGCGACCTCTGCAATGTTTTCAGCCGTTAATACTTCTTTAGGTTCAAAATCCAAAATGCGAATTTCCTTTTCAACTAACTCGCGACCTTTTTCGACATTTTCTTCTCTACGCTCTTTTTTAAACCACTGTCTAATTTTATTTTTCGCATGAGAAGATTTGGTGATTTTTAACCAATCTTGGCTTGGACCATAGGAATGTTTTGATGTTAATACTTCAACAATATCGCCCGTATTCAATCGATGCTCAAGTGGAACCATCTTACCGTTCACTTTCGCCCCAATACATCGATTTCCAATTTCACTGTGAATACGATAGGCAAAATCGAGCGGGACCGATCCAGCTGGTAATTCAATGACCTCACCTTTTGGAGTGAAAACAAATACCATATCTGAGAACAAGTCCATTTTTAATGATTCCATAAACTCCTGAGCGTCATTTGTTTCTGTTTGTGATTCAATCACATCTCGGAACCAGTTTAATTTATCTTCAAATGTATTTTTATTTTGTGAAACATCTTTTCCTTCTTTATAGGCCCAATGAGCCGCAACCCCAAATTCGGCAATTCGATGCATCTCTTCTGTTCGAATTTGCACCTCAAGAGGATCGCCATAAGGTCCAACTACAGTCGTATGAAGCGATTGATACATATTGGCCTTAGGCATGGCAATATAATCTTTGAAACGACCTGGCATTGGCTTCCAACATGTATGAATGACGCCTAAGACAGCATAACAATCTTTGATGCTATCAACCATAATTCGAACAGCTAATAAATCATAAATTTCATTAAACTGTTTATTTTGGAGGACCATTTTACGGTAGATGCTATAAATATGTTTTGGTCTACCTGAAAGCTCAGCCTTTACATTCACATCTCTTAAATGGTCACTAATGGTATCCATAACCCCAGAAAGATATTTTTCACGTTCTGCTCGTTTCTTTTTCATTAGATTCACAATTCGATAATATTGTTGCGGATCTAAATAGCGCAAAGCTGTGTCCTCTAATTCCCACTTTATAGTCGAGATACCTAGTCTATGTGCTAGTGGGGCAAAAATTTCTAATGTCTCGTTTGACGTCACACGTTGCTTTTCTGGTGGCATAAATTTGAGCGTACGCATATTGTGCAAGCGATCAGCTAATTTAATTAAGATCACACGAATGTCTTTTGCCATCGCTATCAGCATTTTCCGATGATTTTCCGCTTGCTGTTCTTCTTTTGATTTGTACTTAAACTTTTTTAATTTCGTTACGCCATCTACTAGCATCGCAACTTGGTCATTAAAGGCTTGTTCTAAATCATCGACCCCTACATCTGTATCTTCAACCACATCATGTAAAAAAGCAGCGGCAACTGTATTCGGATCAAGCTCAAGTTCCACAATAATCCCAGCTACTTGGATTGGATGAAGAATATATGGTTCCCCAGATTTGCGGTATTGACCTTCATGGGCCTGTTCTGCATATTCATAAGCCTTACGTAAAAAAGCAACGTCACTTTCACTTAAATACTGACTTGCCTTTTCTAAAACCTGATCTATCGTCATGGAATCACCTATTTACGATTCAATATTTCTTTTTATTATGGGTAAAGTTCTGACCTATGTAAAGGGAAAAGATTAAACTTTTCGGGTTGAATGCTAAAGGTTATTCAAAAAGGGAAAAACAGCCATTTTGAATAACCTTTATAACAAAAGAGGGTAACTCAGATAAACATGTGATTCTACAAGCAAAATTTCATCCTACGTTCAATCATTTTGCTTCTTTCATCAAGTAAGTCCCAAGCCACCCTAGTTTTGTTTAATTATACGTCATTAATGAGAACAACTCATAGTTCCCTAAACGATCTCTTCCTTCTAAATAACCAAGTTCAATCATAAAGGCAATTCCAACAACTACTCCACCTAGCTGTTCCACCATCTTAATCGTTGCTTCAATCGTACCACCTGTTGCTAACAAGTCATCCGTAATAAGTACGCGCTGACCTTTTTTAATCGCATCTTTGTGAATCGTTAAGCTGTCTTTTCCATATTCTAAACCGTAGTCAACAGAAATAACTTCGCGTGGAAGCTTTCCTGCTTTTCTAACCGGAACAAAACCCACTTCTAATGAGTAAGCAATTGGACAACCTACCACAAATCCTCTAGCTTCCGGTCCAACGACTACATCCACATCCTTATCACGTGCAAAGTCAGCCATTTCGTTAATGGCCGCTTTGTATGCACTCCCGTCTTGCATTAGCGTCGTAATATCTTTAAAGCGAATGCCTTCTTTCGGATAATCTTCAACAATTTGAATATACTTTTTGAAATCCATTTTTTACACCGTCTCCTTGACTTTTGATTCCTCTATTGTTTGTTCTAGCACTTGAGCGAACCACTGCTTTAAATCAACGTAGGAAGAGTAGACAAAATCATTTTCGATTTTTGCATGCTCTATTTTTTTTCGATACGTTGCCGATTCTTCTAACCCTTTCTTTTCAGGGTTATCAGTCACATTTAGTATGCCATCGTCTATCGTAACAAAACCAAGTTCACTAAATACTTGTGACATAAAGGTAATTGTTTGTCTTGACCAGCCTTTAAATTTAGCTAATTCTTCGCTGTGCTTTTTAATATTAAACGATTTTCGCTTTAAAAGAAATGCATAGTACCATTTAAATTGGTCGCGGTTTGGAGTAGTCGTAAAGAAAGAATCATCTTCATGATAGAAAACAGTATAAATGCGACTAGGTTGTCCATGATGAAGGAACAATGTTTTCAATTGCTCACGTTCATCTGGAATATCAAGTAACACAACGAAACGATCTGATAAATCACCAATGTCTTCTTTTTTGTCCTCTAATGAGATAATTATTTCATTCTCAAGACCTAGTATTCTCTGCGTTTCTTTTTTAAATGTAATAAGCACACGATTTTCAACAGGTATTCTCAGAAGTCGATCAGTCAGTCTCGACTTTTGGATGCTTCTCCAATCAAATAACTGCCACTCAGATACACCCATATCATCAATCATTAATTGAGGCTTAACGTGTCCATTCCATTCATTAATGGATAAGGTACCTACAGCTGATACTTTCGCATGGGAAGTGATTTCCTCACATAAATAACCTAAGTGAAATCCAATCCCATCTAAGGTTGCACCATTTCCTGAGAAACCTACTTTTAGGTGGTTGGAATCACTTCCGATTTTTCTCATTTGTTCTAATTGAACGTCCTGCAATAATACTTTCGGTGTCGGATTCGCCACACCAAAAGGAGCGAGTTGATCTAACTGTTTAATGACGGATACAGAAATTTCATCTACAGTAGCGACGAGGTCAATGGCAGTTACTGGTTTAAAGTCTTCTTCTGTTAATACCTCTTTGGCTTGTTCATTAAGTCTCGTACGTAACAGCTCTAAATCATCCACATTCATCGTTAATCCAGCAGCCATTGGATGTCCTCCAAAGTGAGGCAGGATGTCCCTGCTTTTTGATAACTCTGCAAACATATCAAAGCCTTCAATACTTCTAGCAGACCCTTTTGCTAGTCCCTTTTCGCGGTCGATACTTAATACAATCGTTGGTCTATAATAGCGCTCCACAAGGCGAGAAGCGACAATTCCAATGACCCCTGCATTCCATCCTTCACCAGCAATCACCAATACGTCATTTTCATCAGGAGGATATTGCCCTTCAACAACAGCTACAGCTGCTTCTGTAATCTCCGTAACAACGGCTTGACGCTCTTTATTTAAGTAATCAATTTCTGTTGCTAAATGCTCCGCTTCCTCCTGTGTTTCAGCTAATAACAACTGCACAGCAGGGTCTGCGGAATCAAGTCGGCCTGCCGCATTAATCCTAGGTCCAATTCCAAACCCAACATGATCGGCTTGAATCACTTGTGAGTCGATTCCACACTTTTTCTTTAATGCAATTAAACCAGGTTTGTTGGTTGACTGTAGAACATGCAGCCCTTCCATTACGAGAAGACGGTTCTCATCCACAAGGGGAACGAGATCGGCTACAGTTCCGATTACTGCTATATCTAGCCACTCACTCGGAACCCTTCCCAATAATGCATGAGCAACTTTTAGAGCAACTCCTACACCAGCTAACCCTTTAAATGGATAAGGGCAGCCCGGCTTCTTAGGATTTACGATCGCATACGCATCAGGTAAGACCGGTGGCGCTTCATGGTGATCGGTCACTATGAAGTCGAGGTTAAGCTCTTTAGCCACATTAGCCACATCTACAGCAGCTATTCCTGTGTCTACCGTTACGACAAGCCCGTAGCCTTCTTCTTTTGCTCGTCTTATCGCTGGCTCATTTGGTCCATACCCTTCTGTAAATCGATTCGGTATATAAAAATCTACTTCTGCGCCTATAGATTGCAAGGCCTTGTACATAACAGCCGTACTGCTTACCCCATCAGCATCATAGTCACCAAAAATAAGAATTCGCTCATGATCTTCCACTGCTGCGCGAATTCTTGTTACGGCACGTTCCATATCATCCATTAAAAATGGATCATGATAGGCCATCTCTTCTTTATTTAAAAAACGTCTAGCCGCCTCTACGGTGTCAAATCCTCGATTCAAGAGTAAACTCGCCACTAGAGGAGCTATGTTTAATTCATTAACTAATTGATCTACATGACTGGATGCTTGTTCTTTTATTTTCCATCTAGCTTTCGGTTTTAACATATAAACACCCCTTGAATGTCTCATTATACAGGAGCATTCAAGGGGTTACAACGTTCAATCATTCTTTTCCTTAGACTGGTATATTGTCTTATTACGATCCTTTAGTTCCATTTGGTCATTAGGGGTTCCTTTGCCTTTGGCAATTTGTTCTTTGTCTTGTTTCGGCTTGCTTTGACTATGTTTTAATCGCTTGATTTCAGCTTGTAATCGATAGACCTTCACCATTCCAACTGCTCCAACAATAATGGCCCCCATGAGTACAGATCCTAAAATAACTAAGATTAATGGCCATTCTGCTGTTCCGAACATATAATTCACTCGAACTGAATCGACATTAATAACAGCGAAGATTGCAATGATTACCGCAGCTATGATTCCAAGGATTAAACTCCACTGTCCTCTCATTCATCCAACTCCTCTCCCTCTTTTTTTCGTTCTCTATAAGGATTAATATGAACGAGCACATCATGAACGTTCTTCTCTTCTAATAGGCGCTCTTTTACTCGCTTTCCAATTGTGTGTCCATCCTCGACTGAAATGGATGGCTCAACAGCTACCTTGATATCAATGATTACGTAATGTCCATGTTCCCTAGCCAAAAATTCATCGATATTTAACACTCCATCTACACTCGCGGCAGCCTTTTTCATTTCTACCGTATCCTCTTCATGAAGAACATGATCAAGTGCATTATGTATGGATTGTTTTCCTAGTGACCAAGCCATCTTCCCAATTAAGACAGCGACAAATGCACTTGCTATGGAATCTCCATATACAAGCCAAGGAATGTTTAACCGCCCACCAAGAATCGCTGCACCAATACCAATTAATGCTGCAAACGAAGAAAATACATCTGAACGATGATGCCATGCATCGGTCATTAATGCCTCACTCTTATACTTCTTACCCAATTGGTACTTATAACGAAACATTAATTCTTTCACAACAATGGAGAAAATAACAGCATAAATAGCAATAACTCCGGGCACTTCAACAGGTTCAAAAAAAGATTGAAAAGCACCTAGCGCTATTTCAAAACCAACAATAAACAGCAAGACGGCTACAATAATGGCCGCCACAGACTCCGCTTTCCCGTGTCCATATGGATGATCTCTGTCTGGTGGCAGTTTGGCAGCACGAACACCTATTAACACAACGACTGAACCTACAACATCCGAAGCTGAGTGAACTGCGTCTGCCACTAATGCACGACTATTTGCCATCATACCAACAACTGCTTTAATAACCGCTAAGACAATATTGCCAATTATTCCAACCCACGCTGCAAACCTAACTTTTCGATAACGAATATCTGCTTCGGACACATCAACACCTACTTTGTTTAATTCTTCTTTCAAAAAGCATTTCGAAAAAACCTCTACTTATTTTACCATCAATAGGTAGCATCATTCATCTTCTTAAGAAATGATAAGCACCTTTCAAAGAGAACAAGTCACAAAAAAAGGTATCTAATAGGGCATTGACCCATTTAGATACCTCCAAACATACGAATAAAACTTGTTTTACTTTTGCTTATGTTGTTGGCTCTCCTTCAACTTGCTCTTTGGAGTTAAACTTTTTCTTTTTTAATTGCTTTGCTTTCCAAATAAGCCATAGTTGTGAGGCAAGGAACATTGAGGAGTACGTTCCAGCTACAAGTCCTATAAGTAGAGCAAGCGCAAAGGAACGAATCGCCTCGCCACCAAAAATAAAAATAGCCGCAGCTGCAAATACAACTGTTAAAACTGTATTAATGGAACGCGCTAACGTTTGAACTAAACTTTTGTTTACAATCGCAGCTAAATCGTCAAAACCTTTCACACGTTTAGCCAGCTTCATATTCTCTCGAATTCGGTCAAACGTTACAATCGTATCATTTATAGAATAACCAACAATGGTCAATACTGCCGCAATAAACGGAACATTCACTTCGATTTGCAGTAAACTAAAGACTGCAATAATAAAGAATGCATCATGTAACAATGCCACAATCGCTGCAATTCCATATAGCAATTCAAATCGAATCGTTACATAAATGATAATCCCTACTGAAGCAATTAGAACCGATATTAAAGCATTACGCGCAAGCTCAGCACCAATAATGGGATCAACCGTACTTACGCTTGGCTCATGTCCATACGTATTTGCAAAATGACTTTGAATTCCGTTTATCTCTTCAGGAGACAGCACACCGATAAAGCCAACACTGGCCATTTCATTTTGGTCTCCTCCAAGCTGTACATCATCTGGTGTGAATCCAATTTGTGCAAACTCATCCATAACCTCTTCTTGCGTTATCGTTTCAGTTGCTAATAAATCTACTCTTGAACCACTTTCAAAATCAATTCCTAAATTAAGTCCAAGTGTGAGCAGCAACACGACTCCAAGTAATGCAAACAACCCTGAGAAGGCGAAAAACTTTTTTCGATGCTTAACGAAGTCGATCTCACGATTTTGGAAATTAAAGCTCACTAATTTCACCTTCCTTCACACCGAACAAACGAGGTTTCTTATTAAGCGCTCGACTGTTTACCCATAAGCCAAGAAGAAGCCTTGACCCATATACAGCCGTAATAAAACTCGTTAAAATACTAACAATTAACATAACAGCGAAACCTTGAACAGAGCTTGTCCCATATGAGAATAGTACAGCTGCTGCTAGGATCGTTGTGATGTTAGCATCAAGAATGGTGGAAAGCGATCTGCGACTCCCCGCTTTAAAGGCCGACATAATCGATTTTCCAGACCTGATCTCTTCTTTAATACGCTCATAGGTAATGATATTGGCATCAACTGCCATCCCCACACCGAGAATTAAAGCTGCAATTCCAGGTAACGTTAAGACCGCATTCATCCAGTTGAACACAAGCAACACAAGATAAATGTACGTGCTCAGCGTAACAACAGCAATGATCCCCATGAAACGATAATAAAACAGCATGTAAGCAAAGATGAGGGCGACACCAATAAATCCAGCGTAGACAGTCTTTTGCATCGCTTGTTCCCCTAATGATGCACCTACAGAGTTGGAATACATTTCTTCAAGCTGAACCGGAAGGGCCCCCGCATTCAATACTTCTGCCAAAAATTGCGTTTGTTCCAGTGTGAAATTCCCACTAATCGTCGCTGTATTTGAGAAAATAATTTCTCGTACCGTTGCTGCAGAAAGATACATTGGATCTTCTTTTAACGCTTCCTCAGCGTATGAATCTACACCTTCTTCAAAATCAAGCCACATTACGAGTAAGTTTTCTGCAGGAGGCCTTGAGAGCATCTCTCTAGAAATTTCCTCCATTTGACGAGCATCCTCTAAGGTCAATGTTACAATTGGATCATTCGTATCTGGATGAAAAGAAGAACTAGCCCCATTTTGGCGCAAATCTGCTCCATCCACTAGCACTTCATCATGTACATCACGTATCGTTAAACTTGCTTCTGTTGCAAGCAATTCCCGTGCCGTAGCTTGATCCGCTACTCCAGCAAGCTGAACACGGATACGGTCATCCCCTTCTATTCGAATATTCGGTTCTGAAACCCCTAATACATTGACTCGCTGATTTAAAGCACTGACCGTTGCTTTTAGTGCTTCATTATCAATGACATCACCTTCGTGGGCTGGTTTTACTTCATAAAGTATTTCAAACCCACCTTGGAGGTCAAGACCTAGCTTAATTTCCTTCGCAATATCTGTTACAGTCGTACTAATCAAACCTGCGAGAATCGCGACAATAAGGAAAAAAGCAAAAATTCTTCCTTTTTTCACCATACTGCTTTTCTGCCTCCTTCATGAAACAGACTACTTGTCCATCTCAACCTTTCATAGACACAATAGTCCCATTATAGCTTTTATAGAAAATCTCTGTCAATTTATGCTATGTAATGTGCCATTTAACATATCTACTTGTTGAATATCCCAAAAGGCCAAAATTGACCTTTTGGAACTATACTTTTGTCCAACGAGAATCCTAATTCCCTTCCGAAGCTTCCATTTCAGCAAACCAATCGGTAGGATCTTTGTACGCATGGATCGTTAACCAAGTCATATACGTTTGCGGCTTTAGGGTAAGGAGTTCACTAACAAAACTATTAATATGAATAAAGTCTTTCTTCTTTCTTAACTGGTAAAGGACACATTCCCATACTTCTTCTTTCGTAGCACGATCATAACCAAGAAAATGAAACTCATCGACCTTACTGACTATAGCCGGTTCAACATCACTACGCCAAACTTCAAATTGCTGTTTCTCCATTTTCTCTCTCCTTTTAAAAGACTGAATACATAATACTGGCTATTCCAAATCCAGCAATCACCACACCTGTAGCAATAGCAAAAAAGGCAAAACGGAATGGAATGAAAAATAGGATAGCTGCAAGACTAGCTGAATACGCCCCAGTGGTTGGTAAAGGTACAGCCGTAAACAAAATAAGGCCAATAGCCCCAAACTTCTCTACTTTGTCGCTTTTTTTCATTGTTCGGTTATAAAGCCAATCATAGAATCTTTTATACGCGTTAAATCGCAAAAACCACTTACTGATCGGCTGAAATAAAAGCAAGATTGGGATAATCGGTAATAAGTTCCCCCCAATTCCGTAAAGTAACGCCTCCCAATACGATAAACCAAGCTGGTGAGCTACCGGTATTCCACCTCGCAACTCTAAAATAGGCAATGCAGAGATTAACACAACAATTAATTCAGGAGGTAAAAATCCAAAATGCTCAAAAACAAACTGTTTAATTGCCTCTTTCACTATATCCGTCCTCTCTAAAGTTGTATGAATCCTATAACTACTTGTCATGCTTGACCCACTACTAAGCATATAAATAATAGCGCGAAATATCCATCATTTTTTTATGAAGGTAGGGGCTATTCATGACGAAGCAAACGTTTCTAAAAGGAGCACTAATCTTAATTATCGCCGGTCTTATTACAAGATTCCTTGGCTTTGTGAATAAAATTGTCGTCGCAAGAATTATGGGTGCTGAAGGAGTAGGGCTTTATCAGATGGCTGTTCCTACATTGCTATTAGTGATCACCTTAACTCAATTAGGATTACCTGTTGCGATTTCCAAACTAGTTGCAGAAGCCGAAGCTAACCAAGACAGGCAAAGAATAAAAAAAATCTTAGTTGTCTCTCTTACAATTACATCGATTCTTAGCATAGTTTTCACCATTGCCATGATTGCCTTTGCTCCATTTGTGGCTAATACGTTGCTCACTGATGCAAGAGCATATTACCCTTTAATTGCCATTTCGCCAATCGTCCCTATCGTAGCACTTTCTTCAGTGATGCGAGGGTATTTCCAAGGTCGCCAAAATATGAAGCCTACTGCCTACTCCCAGGTCATTGAACAAATGGTTCGAATAACCTTGGTTGCGGTGATGACTAGCGCATTTCTACCAATGGGTGTGGAATATGCAGCAGCTGGTGCTATGGCTTCTGTTGTGATCGGGGAACTTGCCTCGTTGATTTATATGATTCTCATGTTTAAGAGGAACAAACGCTTCCCTGTTCGACGGAACTTCTTTACCTATGCTAAAGAGGGAAAACAAACGTTTAGAGATTTAATGGCCATTTCTTTGCCGGCTACCGGAAGTCGTTTAATTGGGTCTATATCGTTATTTTTTGAACCAATCATTGTCGCTCAAAGCCTAGCACTAGCTGGTGTAGCCACTGTCATGGCAACTAGGCAATACGGAGAACTAGCTGGATTTGTCATTCCTGTTCTCATGCTACCGACCTTTATTACGTATTCTCTGTCTGTTTCTCTTGTTCCAGCCATTAGTGAAGCTGCAGCAAAAAAGCATTATAAAACCATTCATCACAGGTTAAATCAAGCCTTAAGGCTTGCACTATTATCAGGTGGAATTTCTGCCGTCGTTCTGTATGTTTTTGCAGAATCAATTATGAGTTTAATGTTCGGTGCTCCTACCGTTGCGACGTATTTAAAATTAATGGCACCTTTTAGTATCTTTTTATATTTCCAAGGGCCTCTTCAAGCAACCTTGCAAGCATTAAACCTCGCTAAAGCGGCCATGATGAACAGTTTGTTCGGAGCAGTTATTAAGATGGCAGCCATCTTTGTTCTTGCTTCAAGACCGGAATTAGGCATTATGGGGGCAGCTCTTGCTGTTGTCATTGGATTTGTTTTAGTTACTCTTTTGCATTTTGCATCTGTGGCCAAAACAATAAGCTTTACGATTGAGACAAAAATGGTTATAAAATCGATCATTCTTATTATTGGTTCTGCTTGGATCGGTTTCTTCTTCGCTAAATATGCATTTACCTCTTTGTCACAGCTTTGGCAAACCGTACTTGCCATCAGTTTGACTAGCTTATTCTACTGCATTTTCATGATCCTTCTTGGATTAATTAAACAAGAAGAAGCCCTACGACTTCCTATCATCGGTAAATGGCTAGGTTCGATTATTCAAAAAACACAATCATAGACAACACAGACAAACGTTCAAAAAAAAAAAATAACCAAGCTACCCCTTTTACTAGGACTTCATTAGCTTGGTTATCTTTCATCTTTTACATCAACGAAAAATGTATCTCGATCTTTTAGCGCGCAATAGGATATCTTTTTGATATCTCGATATCCTAACTTCCTCATTTGCTGCCTTAGCCACAATTGGGTCTGATTGATTTGTTCTAAGTGTTCATTTTGTATCTTCCCATCCAAAATCAGCGGCAACGGCATTCTTGGTGTATATTCATCAACTGCTTCTTCCTGCTTCTCAATAACAGACAGCTTTCCTGATGGTTCTAAAATGGCAAATTCTACATCAGACAATTTACTTATATTATTTTGTCTTAATTGTACAAGAAGATCATCAAAGTTATACCTTTGCTTTCTCATCTCACCTTCATCAATCTTGCCTTCATTTATCAATACTGATGGCTTCCCATCAATCAACTTCCGTAAATCATTATTTTTCAACGAAACAAGGGCCAAAACGATTTGAATCGCAGAAAGAATCACAATCGGAATGATGGAATACATCATCGGCACTTCAATATTTTCTATCGATACGACTGCTAACTCGGCGATCATAATGGAAACAACAAAATCCAAAACAGATAACTGTCCAATTTCACGTTTTCCCATAAACCGAAGCACAAAGAGAATAATGAAGTAGATGAATATCGTACGCAGCATGATTGTCATATAATCCATCGAGATATCCTCCCTTGTGTTCATACATATCTAAGATTAGTATGACCAAGGGAGGAATAACACATGATTTGTAGCTTTTGGAAGTTCTACATGAAGTTAATGAGGTATCTGAAGTATAGATATACAGTGGAAATTACAAATGAAATAATAGCAATTGGCAAACCTACTTTTAAAAACTCTAAATAACTAAAAGGATGTCTTGCTTTTGCAGCCATACCAGCAACAATGACGTTTGCTGTAGCGCCGATGATCGTTGCATTCCCTCCTAAACAAGCTCCTAGGGCAAGGGCCCACCATAAAGGATCTAAATTACTCATTCCATATTCTTGAAACTCAAGAATAACAGGAATCATCGCGGCAACAAAAGGAATATTATCAACAAATCCAGATAAAATCCCCGAACCCCAAAGAATAAAAAGAGCGGTTTTTGGTAGGTCTCCCTCTGTATAATAAATAATGGACTTGGCTATTTCGTCGATGACTCCTACTTCTTTTAATCCACCAACAAGTAGAAATAACCCAATAAAGAAAAAGAGTGTTACCCACTCCACTGAACGAAAGACCTCTTCCATATCTTGCTCCTCATGCGTAATTAACATAAGGAGAAGAGCCCCGACCATCGCTATACTCGTTAACTCAACATGAAGAAACGGCTGCAGAATAAAAGCTAACGTTGTCAGTGATAGCACGGAGACGGATTTAATAAGGAGTTTCCGATCCTTAATATATGTAGTTGGGCTTATCGCCATCAATCTGGCTTGATCTTCTTTCGTAACAACTAACTGCTTTCGATAAAGAATCACTAGCCCTCCCATCACAACAATAAAAATAATCAGGACTACCGGACTTAAATGAATGAGGAAGTCATTAAATGTTAGATGTTCAACAGCTTGCCCAATCATCAGGTTTGGTGGGTCTCCAATTAATGTCGCTGTCCCTCCAATGTTTGATGCCATAACCAATGACAATAAAAAAGGAACGGCAGGAAGCTTTAACAAGGATGTTAACGTAAAAATAATTGGAACAATTAACAATACGGTCGTCACATTATTTAAAAAAGCCGATCCAAATGCAGTTAATGATGAAATCACCACAAGTAGTGGAACAGGCCGACCGTCTACCCACTTAGCTAAAGACACTGCAACATACTCAAAAAAGCCGCTTTGACTCGTTATGGACACTAAGATCATCATTGCCAACAAAAGCGTAATCGTATGCCAATCTATATGGTGTAAAAATGCAGCATTTATTTCATACACACCAAATACAAGCATGAGAACACCACCGAAACAGGCAATGACAGCTCGATTTAGTTTTTCTGTAATGATGAAGAAGTAACTACAAAGAAAAATAATTAAAGCTAAGGTTACCCCCATGATTGTACTCCTCTCCCTCGCATTTCTACCATCCTATGACAAGCCTCGGTAAAACATGTCCGTTTTCTAAGACAAGCAAATTTTGCGTCTATTCTATACAAGCCTGAATAAGCTGTATTAAACAGCAGTTTATTTTTATCATCGAAAGGAGAGTTTTCATTGACGTATCGTGGTTTTTTCCCAGCCGTTTTGTTTGGACTATCAACGATTTTGGTTATTGCTTTATCCTTTAGTTTAGTGGTTTCAATCGTATTATCTTTTACTTCATTAACGGAACACTCAGTTCAGTGGGTAATAACAGGGGTTGCGTTTGTTACGATGTTTTTAGGAGGGACAATCTCAGGAGCGAAAGCCAAAGAAAAAGGCTGGATTGCAGGTGCTTGTACAGCTCTACTTTTTTCCTTGTTAACCTTTTTAATTCAATATTTAGGCTATGATAACAGCTTTACAAGTGAACAGTATATGTATCATGCTGGCTATATTTTAGCTGCAGCTATTGGAGGCATTATTGGTGTCAATTTAAGCAGTAACAAATAATTACTACATTTAATTATGTCAAAAAAAGAAGCGCAGCGGATAATCGCTGCGCTTTCTTATGTACTATATCAATCTGGGTTAACAACTTCACGAATAGCCGCACGATCAAACGTGAGTTTACGGTTGTCATTAACAAGGATAACGATCGTATCTTCATCAACAGCATCAATTGTTCCATGAAGGCCTCCAATTGTGATAATTTTATCACCACGTTGAAGCGCACTATGCATTTCACGAATAGCCTTTTGCTTCTTTTGCTGCGGACGAATCAATAAGAAGTAAAAAATCGCAAACATTAAAATTAGTGGAAGTAAAGTTCCTAATAGTTCCATCTGTTTTCCCCCCTTTCATTAATAAACACTTCGCTTACCAGAACGAGCGATGCAAACCACATAGCGGGTAACTATACTCTGCTTCGAGACGTGTGGAAAGAAAAGATCAGCTTATTGAATGTAAGCTTAGAAATTTTTTGCATTTGGCTTATTAAAACCATATTGCTCAAAAAACTCTTCTCTAAAATCAAGTAAACGATCTTCTCTAATTGCCTGTCTAACCTGCTCCATTAAGTTTAACAGGAAATATAGATTATGGTAAGAGGTCAATCTAAATCCAAACGTTTCTTCACACTTGATTAAATGACGAATATAGGCCCTTGAGTAATTTTGACAAACATGACAATCACAATTTTCATCTAATGGTCTAAAATCACGAGCATACTTAGCATTTCGAACAACCAACCTACCTGTACTTGTCATAAGCGTTCCATTACGAGCAATTCTCGTCGGCAATACACAGTCAAACATATCTATGCCACGAATCGCCCCATCAATTAACGAATCCGCTGAACCAACCCCCATTAAATATCGAGGCTTATTTTCAGGTAAATGAGGAGTTGTAAACTCTAAAACGCGATTCATCACATCTTTTGGCTCACCTACAGATAATCCACCAATAGCATAGCCAGGGAAATCAAGAGAAATGAGATCTTCTGCACTTTGTCTGCGTAAATCTTCATATTCTCCACCTTGTACAATCCCAAACAAGCCTTGATCATTTGGACGTGCATGTGCTTTAATGCATCTCTCTGCCCATCTGCTTGTCCGCTCTACTGATTTTTTCATGTAATCGTATTCTGCTGGATAAGGAGGACACTCATCAAATGCCATCATAATATCTGATCCAAGAGCATTTTGAATGTCCATAGCCCCTTCAGGACTTAGGAATAACTTGTCTCCATTTAAATGATTACGGAAGTGGACACCTTCTTCTTCTATCTTACGCAAATCGCTTAAACTAAAGACCTGAAATCCACCAGAATCAGTTAATATCGGACTATCCCAATTCATGAATTTGTGAAGCCCACCTGCTTCTTTAATTATATCATGACCAGGTCTTAACCATAAGTGATAAGTATTGCTCAAAATAATTTGAGCATTCATATCATACAAGTCTTCAGGGCTCATAGTCTTAACTGTTGCCAGTGTACCAACCGGCATAAAGATTGGTGTTTCAAACGTACCATGTGGTGTATGAACGCGGCCTAGACGAGCACCGGATTGCTTACACGTTTTTATATGTTCATACGTAATAGCTGTCATATTTATTCCTCCTTTTATCTACCTAATCAGCATGGCATCCCCAAAGCTAAAGAAGCGATATCTTTCATTTACTGCATGCCTGTATGCATTTAGAACATACTCCTTTGTGGAAAATGCGCTTACTAGCATAACCAACGTGGATTTAGGTAAATGAAAATTTGTTAACAAGCCATCAAAACCACGTACTTCATAGCCAGGATAAATAAAAATGGATGTCCATCCTGATGCTTCCAGGAACTGACCATGATCTTTGATAATCGTTTCAAGTGTTCTCGCTGACGTCGTTCCAACAGCAATGATTCGTCCACCATTTCCTCGAACGGATTGAAGCAGCCTTGCTGTACCAGCACTCATCTGATAAAATTCAGCATGCATTTCATGTTCTTCAATGTTTTCTACACTAACAGGTCTAAATGTCCCTAGACCAACATGCAATGTAATATAGGCAATATGAACGCCCTTTTTCTCAATAGAGGTTAATAACTCTTTTGTAAAATGCAGCCCGGCTGTTGGAGCTGCTGCTGATCCTCGGTTTTTCGCAAAAACCGTTTGATATCGTTCTTGGTCCGGCAATGTTTCCTTAATATACGGAGGCAGAGGCATCTCACCTAATTCATCTAACACTTCATGAAAAATACCTATATAGCTCATTTTCATGATTCGTCCGCCATGCTCGGCTTCACCTGTACAAATGGCTGTTAATTGCCCATCACCAAATACAACCTCTGTTCCTTTTTTCACACGCTTAGCAGGCTTCACGAGCGTCTCCCATTGATCATCTTCTAACTGTTTTAATAAAAGGATTTCAATACTTGCTCCTGTATCTTTTTTCGAACCATAAAGCCTTGCAGGCAAAACACGGGTATCATTTAGTACCAGACAATCTCCTTCATTTAATTCATCAATGATGGATAAGAAATGACCATCTTTTGTTTCGCCTGTCTTACGGTCTAGGACAAGCAAACGAGACGCCGTCCTGTCGGGAAGCGGCGTCTGAGCTATGAGTTCATCCGGCAATTCAAAATCAAATTCTTCTACATTCATGTTTTCATTCACCTTTTTTTAAAATATCCGTTCATTTTTTCACATCTTTGTTATCATACCCAAACTCTTCAGTCGATGCAACTTTAACGAAAGCGCCCAACAATAAAGAAAAGCAGCGATAGGACAACACTTATCACAATGCTCGTCATAATAGGAAAATAGAACGTCGAGTTTTCTCTTCTAATTAAGATATCGCCTGGGAGCTTACCTATTGGGATAAACCGTCCAATTAACATCCACAATCCACCAATCACAATACATAAAACACCGATCGTAATCAATACTTTCGGAAATGTATTCATTGTTTGGGAACCTCCAAATGAAAGTGTTCATAACAAGCTGGACTTACAATCCTGCCGCGAGGGGTTCGCTGAATAAAACCAATCTGTAGCAAATAAGGCTCATACACGTCTTCAATCGTGTCAGGTTCTTCCCCTATGGTTGCTGATATCGTTTCAAGTCCAACGGGTCCTCCTCGAAACTTTTCAATCATTCCATATAATAATTTATGGTCAATATGATCAAGTCCTAATCGGTCAACTTGCAATTGTTCTAGGGAATCTTGAGCAAGGTCAAGAGTGATCGTTCCATCCCCCTTTACTTGGGCGAAATCCCGCACACGTCTAAGAAGACGATTTGCAATTCTCGGCGTCCCTCTTGAGCGGCGAGCAATCTCGATCGCTGCTTCTTTATCTATGTCTGTGTCAAATATTTCTGCAGTTCGTCGAACAATAATCGATAGTTCACTCTCTGTGTAATATTCAAGACGTGCAAGTACACCAAATCGATCACGCAGAGGAGCCGAAAGCATCCCAGCTCTTGTCGTCGCTCCAACAAGAGTGAATGGCGGTAAGTCTAAGCGTACAGAGCGTGCTGTCGGTCCTTTGCCAATGACAATATCTAAACAAAAATCTTCCATTGCAGGATAGAGAACCTCTTCTACCATACGATTTAGTCTGTGTATTTCGTCAATAAATAAAACATCTCCAGGCTCAAGAGCAGTTAAAATTGCCGCTAAATCTCCAGGTCTCTCTATAGCAGGACCTGAAGTTGTTCTCATCTGAACCCCCATTTCTGTTGCAATGATTCCCGACAACGTCGTTTTCCCAAGTCCAGGCGGGCCATATAAAAGGACATGATCAAGGCATTCTTCGCGCATTTTGGCTGCTTCCATAAATACTTGAAGGTTCTTTTTCACCTTTTCCTGTCCAATATATTGTTGGAGTTTGTGTGGGCGGATTTGCTGATCAAGTGAATCTTCCATTCCTTGTTCCTCCGCCGACATCATTCGTTCATCCATTTCCATCACCCCCGTTTACTATCCATTTAATAATAACTGAAGTGCTTTTTTAATATAGGCATCTGTTGTCAAATCTTCTTTTTCCAAATGCGGGCGCACTTTTTTCAGTTCTCTCTCTACGTATCCAAGTGCTCTTAGGGCCTCTAGAGCTTCTTCTAATAACGGATTTTCCTTTGTGACAGGCGATACTGCCAATCCACTTTGTTTAAATAAATTCGGTGCAAAATCATCAAGCTTCCCTTTTAAGTCTAAAATAATTTGTCTAGCCGTCTTCTTCCCAACACCGGGAAATTTAACCAAGAAAGATTCATCTTCTTCCTCAATTGCATGTACAACATGCTCAGGCTCTCCTGTAGCTAAAATAGCTAATGCACCTTTTGGACCTATTCCAGAAACATTCAGAAGCTTCTCAAACAATGCTCGTTCTTCCTTTGTCTCAAAACCGTATAGACGTATCACATCTTCCCTTACATATTGATATGTAAATACTTGTACGGAATCCTCCATTTTACTTTGGAACCGATAAGGGTTCGGGCAAAAGATCTGATAACCTAACCCATGATGGTCTACAACAACATACTGAACATCAATATCCACTAACTTCCCAACTACATATTCAATCAATTTTATCCCTCTTTATACGAACGTTTATTTCTATTTTAGCATAGAGTTCACCCAAAAAGGTCGCTTTTTACCTTTTTGGATGAACTCTATGCGCTGTGCGGAGCCGCCGTTTTGTTTTAAGCCTTTTGAGCGATCTTCTCAAAAGGCGCACGGCGTGTGGAGCCAGCGCAAACATGTTCGCACTCTTTAAGAAAAGGTCGCTTTTTACCTTTTTGGGTGAACTCTAAGCGCTGAGCAGAGCGATGCCTTCCTTTAAGCCAAAAGGAGTGCTTTTCTCCTTTTGGCGCGCATCGTGCGGAGCCAGCGCCACTATGTTCGCACTAGCTACAAAAGTACTCCAATCCCTTTTTTACCTTTTGGCTGAACTCAATGCGCTGAGCAGAGCGATGCCTTCCTTTAAGCCAAAAGGAGTGCTCTTCTCCTTTTGGCGCGCATCGTGCGGAGCCAGCGCCACTATGTTCGCACTCGCTACAAAAGTACTCCAATCCCTTTTTACCTTTTTGGATGAACTCCTAGCGCTGAGCAGAGCGATGCCTTCTTTTAAGCCTAAAGGAGCGCTCTTCTCCTTTTGGCGCGCATCGTGCGGAGACAGCGCCACTATGTTCGCATTTTTTAAGTATAGATGTTTTTTTAAGGTTGTTACTATAAATAGCTTTCCACTTAGTGAAATGGAGCGGAAGTCACTCGACTCCTGCGGGATGCAGAGGTAGGGGCGAGACCCCACAGCCGAGGAGGCTTGGCACCTACCCGCGAAAAGCGAGTGACTGGAGCGCAATGGAACGAACATGTGAAGGAAACATATCCAAAAATCACCGAAGAATGCGAAAACAACCTTAAAAACAAAAAGGTCGCTTTTTACCTTTTTGGATAAACTCGACCTCTCGCGGATCCAGTGCCACTTATCTGAAACATCACCTTCAAAAACAAAAGGTGATTCCTTAAAGAAATCACCCAAAAATAAATTACATTTGTGCAGCTTTATATTGTCCCAAAACTTGTAGTACTTCTTCATAATGCTCAAGATCCAAAACAGGTATGCCTTTTCTTAGTTCGGAATGCTGTCGACTTTTTAATTTCGTTGTATCCAATTGAAAAAAGGATTGGATTACTCTTTCTTCATTTGGCTCACCTTCATAAATGGAAAGAACACCATCTTCAGTGATACCAAAATACCCATTTACTTTTAATAGCGGCGATATATCATTGACTTCTTTCCTGAAAATCATTTCATTTTCATTTTGATTAATAAGGCTCCAATCATTATAATAAGACCAAAAATCTTCCATTGACCAAATCGTTTCTTGAATTCGCTCTTGACTCATCTCACCATCAAGATACACACGTTCTAAAATAACGTCAATGGTTTGAGGTCCCATTGCTTTATAAACTTCTGTGTCTTCTTGTTTCTCACTATCTAATTTTGTTTGGCTTCCTTCTATAACCGTCGTATTCCATAGCAAAAAACCTATACCAATTAAAGATAAACTTGTAAGGAGAAAAAAGATTTGTTTTCGCTGAGTTCGTTGGAATTTCATCAGCTTTCACCACCATGATAAATAATAAAAACTTCCACTCTAGGCTAATGTTGCCCAAAAATGGAAGTCATCATTCGTAAATAAAATCATTTCTGCTATGTAAAAGAAGACAGTGGAGAAAACTCCACTGTCTTAAATATTAACGAGAGCGTTCAAATGGTCGTTGTACCGCTTGTCCTAAATCTCCAAGCATATCTGTAAATGTAGCTGTTACTTCATCGAAAGCCGTTCCAGTACGCAGTTGGTTATCCATATTTCGAATACGTCCGACAGCATCGGAATCTGTTACTACACGTACATCTTTATCTTTTGCTAACCCGTTAACTGTTTTTTCAACTTCTTTTTTCACGTCATCATGATCTCCATTTGCTGTAATCCCAACAACAACATCATTTTCATGAACGATTACACGTGCATCATCAACACCATCAACTCGTTCAACTCGCTCAGTAAGACGTTGAACCGTTTTTCCATCATAATCTTTATGATAGTTCATCGCACGATTACCTTGTTTTGCTTGAGTACGTTGTTGATCACGGTGGACTCCCGTACGGTCACCACGACCAGTTGCATCAAAGCGATTCGGTGTACGTGTACCATAGTTTACATTTCCGCGCTCACGAGCTTCTAAATTCATCGCACCTTGCCCTTGTCGACGATGACCTGGAGTCGCCTCTAATGCACCAGTACCACGACGTGCTCTTCCGCGTAGAATACCATCTTCATCAACCATGCCAGGACGATTCCCACCTGTTAATCCAGCACGTCCCATACCTGCATTACGTTGGTTTGCACGAATACCATCACGAGCAGTGCCGCGATTTAATCCCGCTCTTCCCATTCCTTGTGTATCTGTACCTTGACGACCTGTGATTCCTTGGGCACCATGTGTGCCAAATAACCCAGTGTTCGTACCAAAATTATCACGACCAGTATTGGTGTAACCTACTCCACGGTCATTACCTGTTCCTCGAGTTTGGAAATTATTTAAATGTGTACGACCTTGTCCAGTCATGCCTCTGCCTTGATCACCAAATAGCCCTCCACGAGTGCCAGTTTGACCTGTGCCTTGACCGCCAAATAGCCCTCCACGAGTACCTGTTTGACCTGTACCTTGATCGCCGAATAATCCTCCACGGTGACCTGCATCTGCCCCTCTAGTCGTACCTTGTCCAACGGTACCACCTCGATGATGGTCCGGTGTCATCATATCAGTAATTGGACCTTCACCTCTGTGACGTCCATCAATGGCTCCTCCACCACGCATATCTTGTGCCTGAATCCCAGTTTGTTGATTTGCACCCATGTTTGTTGCTTGGTTGTCGGCACCACACCCAGCAAGTCCACCTAAAAGCATTGTTGCTGTTGCTACTGACATTGCGATTTTTTTCATTTTTGAATTCCCCCTTTCACCAATTATGTTGGCTAATCGAGGGTTTCTTTACACTGTTACATCTTGGTTAGTGTTCCATAACACTTTACAAACCATCGCTCATATGTATTACCTACTATGAGCATGAAGGAATGTCTCATAGTAGGTAGAAAAAAGCAACAATCACGCTCTAATCATCATAATCATCTGACTCATGATACCCTTGCATAAATGGTTGCTGCGGATAATCTTGCATTGACATCAGTTGGCCGTTTGGTCCATAAGTAATTGGTTGAGTTGGTCCACAGCATCCGTTTTGAGGATTTGTGTAGGGCTGTTGAACCGGTTGTTGGTTCATCGGTTGCTGGTGCATTGGTTGTTGATTCATCGGTTGTTGATTCATCGGTTGCTGGTTCATCGGTTGCTGGTTCATCGGTTGCTGGTTCATCGGAGAGTGCATCGGCTGTTGTTGCGGATAGAATGGCATAGTCTCTTGTTGTGTATAATGTTGATTTGGATAAAATGGCATAGGTTCTTGCGTTGGTTGCATCGGCATTTGCTGTTGGTAATATGGTTGCATCATTGGTTGCGATGGACCACATCCCGGCATTAATGGACTAACTTGTTGCATCGGTTGCTGAATATACGGAGCTGTTTTATGTGATGGACCACACCCCGGCATTATCGGACTAATAGGTGTCATTGGTGGACAAGGTGCTTTTGGTTTTGGTTGGTACATTTGCGGTTGTACTGGTTGTTGTTGGTGCACTGGTTGTTGTATTGGTTTATGCACTGGTTGTTGTACTGGTTGTTGCACTGGCTTATGGACGGTTGGTTTTGGTGCATGATGCTTAGGTGCAACTGGTGCTTCTTTTTTTATAGGTTTCACTTCTTCTTTCGGTTTTACTACTTCCTTTTTCGGTTCAACTTTTTTCACAGGCGGCTTTTTGACAGCAGGCATTTCTTTTTTAGGTTTGGCTTGTGGTTGGTAAAAGTTGATATTTGTCTCATAAGAATGATAGTCAACATGTGTCTTTTGTTTTGGTTGCACCATTTGCGGCATGGTCGGCATTTGCGGCATTGGCATCGGTGCTGGTTTCGGTTCTTCTTTCTTTTGTACTGGCTTTGGCATTTCTTTTTTAGGCTGCTCTTTTACATGCGTATGCGGAGCGACCTGCGTTTCCTTTTTTACTGGTACGCTACCTGTTGGTATCTTAATTTTCATACCAGGCATAATCATATCTGGATTGGATAACTGTGTATTCGCTGCCTTTAGCTGCTCAAAATTAACCCCGTATTTTTGTGCTAACTTCCAAAGTGTGTCACCTTTTTGGACAATATGAATTTTCACGTTTTCATTCCCTCCTCTTACCGTTCCTTACATCGTATGTCGTCATAGGCGAAATGACACGAAACATTACCTATAGAACAGAAAAAAAGATTGAAAAAATCCTAATAATTCAGGGGTCTCAGCACAGCTTATGTCGGAAAAAATAGGTTTATGCCTACATCCAAAGAAAAAGAATAGGAGGACAACTGAATTTATATGACCTATATGTGAAATATTACAATAACAAGTGTGGATTTAATTATTAGGAGGGCCAGACAGTGGATAAAGGTTTGGATAATGGATTAACTTCAGCAGAAGTTTCTCAGCTATGGGCTACCTATATGAGTGATAGCTCTCAAATATGCGTATTAAGCTATTTCCTACAAATAGTTAAGGAAAGTGACATTAAAAACATACTTCAGTTTACAAATGATGCTGCTACTGTTCATTTGCAAAAAATTGCTGAAATGTTTGAGGAGGACGGTCGTGTCATTCCGCATGGCTTTAGGGTAGACGAAGATGTACGATCGATGGCTCCTAAAATTTATACCGATGACTTTATCATTGAGTATTTGCATGAATTTTCTAAAATCGGCTTAAGAGGTCATGCTACAAACCTATCAGTTTCAGTTCGGAATGATTGTTCTGATTTCTTTAAGCAATGTATCGATGATTCAGTTGAGCTTTACGAACGCACTAAAGAGCTTTTGCTTTCCAAGGGTCTGTATAACCGTTCACCAATGATCGAGAAAGAACAAGAAGTAGATTATATTGAACATCAAAATTTCTTAGCGGGTTTTTTTGGGGACAAACGCGCACTTACTGCTCTTGAAATTACTAACTTATATAACAATTTTGAACGAAATGCATTTGGAGCAGCTACTCTTATTGGATTTATTCAAATGACAGATTCTAATGAAGTATTAAAACATCTTATTAGAGGAAAAGAAATAGCGGAGAAACACTGTGAAATTTTAGGCTCCTATCTGAAAAAGAATGACCTACCCACTTCCGTCTATTGGGACTCAGAGGTGGTTGAAAATAAACAACCTGTGTTTTCAGATAAGTTGTTAATGTATATAGCCAGTGCGCTTACAAGTGTTGGAACCTCTTTTTACGGTCTCGGTATTGGTACTAGCCAACGAAGGGATCTAGCAGCCATGTATAATCGTTTCTTAGCCGAAGTGCAATTATATAGTGAAGACGGGGCAAATATTATGATAAAAAATCGCTGGTTAGAATCACCTCCTAAAGCAAGTCACAGTTAAATTACAAATTTGGAGAAAGAGCATTGGCTCCTTCTCCATCATCCTTTTGGTTTAGCATGAAATTCCACTGTTATGACGGGCGATCAAGCATCCGTTGTAGAGCTAGATTTCCCTCAAGAGTCGTCTGTTCATCAACCGTAATTGGAAAATGTAATCTACCTTCAATGATCTCCTCCAAAGACCAAAGCAAATGATCTAAATCAATTCTGTTCATTGTTAAACACGGACACATCGTTGAATTTAAGGAGAATATATTTTTATCAGGGTGCTGTTGTGCTAAACGATTCACTAAATTCATCTCTGTTCCGATGGCCCATGATGAACCAGGTCGAGCATTTTTAATTGTTTCAATTATATAATGTGTCGAACCATTTAAGTCAGCTGCCTGAACAACATCAAAAGTACATTCTGGATGAACAATAATAGTTGTATTTGGTGAATTTTTGCGTAACTCTTCAATCTGACCAACAGTAAATTTTTCATGTACGGAACAGTGTCCCTTCCAGAGAATAACTTTCACTTGTTCAATAGGACCTTCACAGACAAGCTCTCTTGCAATTGGATCCCAGACTGCCATCTCGTCCAGTTTAATACCTAGATCATAGGCTGTATTTCTTCCTAAATGTTGATCAGGTAAGAAAAGTAGCCTTTGTTTTTGCGTAAATGCCCACTGCACCATTGCCTTTGCATTTGAAGATGTTACAGTTGCTCCGTCATTTCTTCCACAGAAAGCTTTAATTGCAGCTGTACTGTTAACATACGTTAAAGGTAAGATGGTATCTCCAAATTGTTTCTGTAACTCACCCCATGCGTGCTCTGTTTGAGCAATGTCCGCCATGTCAGCCATTGAACAGCCAGCTTTCAAGTCTGGCAAAATGACATGCTGATTGTCTGTAGTGAGCATATCAGCCGTTTCTGCCATAAAGTGGACTCCACAAAAAACAATATATTCTGCATCACGATTTGTTTTTGATAATTGAGCTAGTTGGAGTGAATCACCTGTTGCATCCGCAAATTCAATAACTTCATCGCGCTGATAATGATGCCCAGGAATAAATAGTCGGTTGCCTAGTTGTTGTTTAATTTCCTTAATTCGCTCTTTTTTAGCCTCAATAGACATCTCTTTGTAACGTTCTGGTAAGCGATCGAATGTTGCTACTTTTTCAAGAAAATTCATCCTATTTGCCCTCCTCTAATAAGAAACTAAAATCTGTCGCTTTCACTGAATGTGTTAAACAACCGAGCGAAATATAATCGACACCTGTTTCTCGAAATGTGGCAAGATTATCGATCGTAATTCCACCAGATGCTTCCGTGATAATATGATCTGGAACAAACTTACGATAATTTTTAATTTCCATAGGAGTTGCATTATCAAACATAATGACATCTACGTTTGACTCTACCGCTTCTCTGACCTCATCTTCATTTGTCGTTTCAACTTCAATCTTCACCATATGACCAACATGGCTTCGAACCGTTTTCACAGCTTGCTTTATTCCACCACAAGCGCGTATATGATTTTCCTTCAACATGACAGCATCACTTAATCCTCTGCGGTGGTTAAATCCTCCTCCACATCTTACTGCGTATTTTTCAAATACCCTTAAGCCTGGTGTTGTTTTTCTTGTATCACAAATTCGTATCTTTTCATCTTCAAGTGTCTTAATCGCAGTATGGGTCATTGTCGCTATCCCTGACATACGTTGTAACAAATTTAATAGAACCCTTTCCCCAGCTAATAAAGAAATTACCCTTCCCTCAAAAGTAGCGACCGTATCCCCTTTTTGAAATTCTTCACCGTCTGAGACCAACACTTGAACAGAGATCGTCGAATCTAACATCCCATATCCCCATTGCAGTAAATCGCAACCTGCCATGACTCCATTTGCTTTGGCTACAATTTTGGCTTTTCCAATTGCACTACTTGAAATTGCTGATTCACTCGTAATATCACTTTCACCAAGATCTTCGATAAAGAAATGCTCTAATTGTTTTTTTACTAATAATTTGTTCATTCTCTCTCCCCCTACATATTTTCAAGTAAAAGATGTCGCTTTTCTGTTGAAATGTGTGGACCTTTTTCTTTCGATAAGGAAATGTATGTTCTTGACCATAGTTGATCATTCCTCTTCGGAAAGTCCAAACGATAATGACCACCTCTACTTTCAGTCCGTTGAAACGCTCCCTCTGTAACTAAAGCAGCCACAATAAGCATATTTTTACACTCTATCGTCACGCGCGAATCCGCTTTCGAAATTCGGTGTGCATACGGCAAGTATTGGTCAAGCCATCTTTTCATTTCCGAAAGACCTGTCAGATCACGCTCAATCCCAACAAATTTAGTCATACGAATTTGAATATCCGATATAGAGGGCAAATGACATGAAACTGTGATGTTAGATTCCTCCTCTGAATAAACTAACTGAAATTTTGACTGAACACTTTGAATATCACTCGCTACTTGCTCGGCGAATACCAAACCCTCTAATAACGAATTGCTTGCAAGACGGTTTGCTCCATGAACACCTGTACAAGCTACCTCTCCTACCGCATATAATCCCTTTATTGAAGTTCGACCGAATGAATCTGTCTCAATTCCTCCACTCACAAAATGGGCCCCTGGTACAACTGCTATAGGGGTAACGCTTGGATCAATGTGCGCTTTTTCGCAGCGCTCAGCCAACCCTGGGAAACTATGTTTAAATCCTGGTATGTCTCGACAATCTAAATAAATTTCATTTCCACTTTGTAAAGCTTTATGAATTTCTCTGCTAACAATATCTCTTGACTCCAATTCTTTTAATGGAAAATCATCCATCAATCTTTTTCCATTCTTATCAATAAGTTTAGCTCCTTCACCACGTACAGCTTCGCTAATTAGCCCTATTGTATCCTTACCAACTTTCATAAGTGTTGGATGAAATTGAATGAACTCCATATCTGTTAATGTTGCACCCGCACGATAAGCAAGAGCAAAGCCATCACCTGTCGCTTCATCAACATTTGAAGTATGCTGATAAAGTTGACCGAGACCTCCAGTAGCTAGTACGGTTGCTTTTGTAAATATGTTTCGTTTGTCTGTTTGTACCCCGATGACTCTTCCGTTTTTTGAAACTAGCTTTGTCACCATTGTGTGGTCAAGGATTTCTACTTTAGCTCTTACGGCATTTATTAATGCCTCCGTAAAAGCTTTGCCAGTCTTATCACCATTCACATGGACAATACGACGATTTTGATGAGCCCCTTCCATCCCTAAACGAAATGAGCCATCTTTCTCCTTATCAAATGGAACCCCTATTTGGTCCAGAAACTTCACCATAGCCGGCGCTCGTTTTACTAGCATCTCAACATGGCTTTCGTTATGATGATTAGCTCCAGCTTTTATCGTGTCAGCAAGATGTGTCCTCCAATCATCCTCTGTCCCAAGAGCCGCAGCCATACCTCCTTGAGCACAGCTGGAGTTACTTGAAGCAACGTCCGACTTTGTGATAATCATCACATTCATATGATCGGCTAACAAATGAGCCGTCATAAGACCCGCAATACCACTTCCGATAATAATAGCATCGACTGTCTTAGTAGCCATTCCTATCCCCCTATTAAATTTACAGTTGTCTTGTCACCTATCTTTACATAAAATAAGAGTTGTGACAAGCGCTTTTTTTTGATTAAATAGGGAAATATTGGGTAGTAGAGAAGGGAACTAAAAAAGACTTTAATTTTTTTAGTCCTTCGAGTTGAGGAGGTCTTTTTTTTGATTTACTTTGATTATAGCGCAACAACCCCCATGTCCTCTTATGCGCTAGAAACGTATAATCGCGTGGCTACGGATTTTTTTGCTAATAGCCGTAGTCTGCATAATCATGGGTTAGAAAGTGACGATATTCTTGCTTTAAGTCGTAAAACCATTGCAGAAGCCTTGTATGTAAATAGCAATGAAATTTACTTTACAGGTTCTGGTTCTGAGGCGACTTTTCTATCAATAACAGGATTAGCTTTTGCCCATCAGCAGAAAGGAAAGACAATTGTAACGACCGAAGGCGAACATCATTCAGTACTGCAGGCACTAAATTATTTAAAAGATTTTGGGTTTACGATTCTTTATGTCCCCGTTAATGAATATGGACAGGTTACTCTAGAACAGCTTACTGCCACTATTACACCCGACACCATTTTAGTATCGATTGCCCATGCCAATAGTGAGATAGGCACTGTTCAAGATTTAAAGGCCCTTGGTACTTTTTTAGCTAATAATGATATACTTTTTCATAGTGACTGTGTTCAAACTTTTGGGAAGCTCCCTATTCCTATTGATGTATTAACAAGTATTAGTATGACCGCACATAAATGCTATGGGCCCAAAGGGGTAGGTGCTACTTATTTAGATAAACAGGTTCCTTGGACCCCATTTTTACACGGTACAACCCATGAAAGTGGGTTTAGAGCAGGAACAGTCAATGTTCCAGGTATAGCTGCATTCGCAGCTGCAGTGGAAGAGTATCACCCCCTCGCTCGAGCAGATATGAAACGCTTACTAGCATTAAAGGAAAAAGTCGTAGATGAATTTAGGAATAATCGTCATATTTATTTTGAAGGCCACCCTATCGAACGTCTTCCTTTTCATTTAAGCTTGCGAATTAGTGGAATCGAAGGACAGCTAGCGATGCTTGAGTTCAACCGTAAAGGCTTTGCCATTTCGACTGGTTCTGCATGTAGAGTAGGGGAAAGTGATCCACCTCGCACATTAATTAGTTTAGGCCGGAAACACCATGAAGCTCATGAACTAATTCGAATCACCTTTGGCCGCTACACGACTGAAGATGAAGTGATAAAATTTATTAATACTTTTAAACAAATATTGTTAGAATTTAAGGGGCTTGATGCAAGTGAATGACGGAAAGAAAATCTTAGGTGACAAAAGAAGAGAGTTAATTATTCAATGGTTGTCAAACTGTGCGGAACCACTAACAGGTGGAGAGCTCGCAAAACGTTCAAATGTAAGTAGACAAGTCATTGTACAGGACATTTCAATCCTAAAAGCGAAAAAACATCCAATTATCGCTACTGCACAAGGATACATTTATGTTCAACAAACACCTTCTCCCAAAGTGAATCGAATTATTGCCTGCAAACACTCTCCATCAGAAACAATGGAGGAATTATTTACTTTAGTAGACCATGGTGTTACAGTTCAGCAAGTCATTGTCGAGCATGCCATTTATGGTGAAATCACTGCTTCCCTTATGCTGTCCACTCGCTTAGATGTGGAAGCTTTTTGTAAAAAGGTAGAGCAAACTCAATCGTCATTGTTATCGGAATTAACCGATGGGGTCCACCTTCATGTTATTGAAGGTGATCATGCTAGTCAGCTTGATGCAGCAATCGAGGCTCTTAATAAAAAAGGATTTATTTTAAGCGATTGACTTTTTTATACAAACATAAAAAGAGAACCAGCCAAGATCGCGCTGGTTCTTTCGTCACATCCCCCTGCCAAAACCAGGCAGGGGGACTTTTTAAAAGAATGGAACCAGCCAAGATCGCGCTGGTTCCTTCGTCACATCCCCCTGCCAAAACCAGGCAGGGGGACTTTTTAAAAGAATGGAACCACCCAAGATCGCGCTGGTTCCTTCGTCACATCCCCCTGCCAAAACCAGGCAGGGGGATGTGACTTATACATTCGCTTTGTTTCGTGCCATTGTGTAACATGGGTAACTGCCAAGAATGTCGACTCCGCAACCCAGGGCTTCGATTTCAGAAACCACTCCTGGTATTAACACATCGTCCATCGCACCTTCCACATCAATGATAAAGAAATAATTCCCTAATCCTGTCTTTGTTGGTCGGGATTCAATTTTCGTTAAATTCAATTTTCTCCAAGCAAAAGCTGAGAGTACTTGATGAAGTGCTCCTGAGTAATCTGAAGGCAACGTCACCATTAATGTCGTTTTGTCTTCTGTATACGCCGAACCTTTGTAAGATACACCAACTGACTCCTTACTTAAGACGACAAAGCTTGTTCCATTGTTTTCAAAATCATGGATGTTCGTATGCGCCATTTTTAACTGATACTCTTGCGCTGCTGTTTCATTAGCGATCGCTGCAATAGCTAAGTCAGGATGATTCTTCACATATTCAGCTGCGGCTCCTGTAGAATTCATATACTCCCATTCTGCATTTGGGTAGTAGGCTTGCAAAAACTCGTGACATTGGGCAATTGCATGTGGATGAGAGACTATTTTATCAATTTTTTCCCCTTGATAATCCGGGTTCACTAATAAATGTTGCTCGATTGGAACAGTAATTCCCCCAATAATAGGCAACCTTTGTTTATGAATTAAATAATCTAATGTCATATTAACAGAACCTTCAATGGCGTTCTCAACCGGTACAACAGCAACCTGTACTTCTTCTGTAGCAACTGCATCCATGCACGAAGGAATCGTCCGAAATGGGATGAAATCACCTGTTTCAAATAATCCTCTAGCCGCCATTTCTGTGAATGTCCCTTTTGGTCCTAAAAACCCAATCTTCATGTGTCCAAACTCCCTCCTATGAACCAGTCCCTACTAGTTCCACTTTTTCTACTGCTTCTAATCCTACAATCCAATCCATGAGCTCATCTAAATCTAGTTTCATTGGAGCCGTATCTATGGATAACGTCATATGAGCCCTTCCTTGTAAGGGAATTGTTTGATTTATGGTTAATACATTGGCACCTGTTTCTGCAACTTTCCCTAATAACTGTGAAAGCGAACCTGAGCGATCGACCAAAATAATTGATAGAGTAATGATCTTTTCCTTCACTACTTTATGAAAAGGGAAGATTCCGTCTTTATATTTATAAAAAGCACTTCGGCTAAGTCCAACTTTATTTACTGCCTCATTTATTTTTTTCACTTTACCTAGCTCCAGCAGCTCCTTAGCTGCTAACGTTTTTTCCATTGCTTCTGTTAGCATATCCTCACGTACGAGATAAAATGATTTTCTTGATGTCATATATCCTATTCACCTTCTTTCAACGAAGAGCTATGTTTCATTATAAAATTGCCGAAACTTTTTGACAACAAAAAATGTCTTTTAACAGTGAAAAACTGTCTCCATAGAAGAGACAGTTTTTTTAGATATCGTCTTATTTAATCTATAAACTCAAACTCAAACTTCATAATTCGAACAAGATCTCCGTCTTTGGCTCCTCTTTCACGAAGAGCATCATCGACGCCCATCCCTCTCATTTGTCTAGCGAAACGTTTTACGGATTCGTCTCGTGAAAAATCCGTCATTTTAAACAACTTTTCAAGTTCAGCACCTGACAATACGAATGTACCATCGTCATCTCTTGTAATAACAAATGGAACTTGAGCTTTCTCGTGGCGATAAATAACTCGAGTAGATTCCTCTGTTTCTTCATATAGAGGGAACTCTGGCGTTTCTTCGATCTTATCTGCAATCGTTATGAGAAGATCACGTAGTCCTTTTTTGGTTACTGCAGAAATAGGAAAGACTGGATATTGGTCGTTAAGCTTTTCTTTAAATAGCTTTAAATTTTCTTCGGAATCAGGCATGTCCATCTTATTAGCTACAACAATTTGCGGACGTTCAAGCAATCTCAAGTTGTATTGCTTCAACTCATCATTAATCATCAAAAAGTCTTCATAGGGATCTCGGCCTTCTAATGCTGACATATCAATGACATGAACAATGACTCGTGTTCGTTCGATATGTCGTAAAAATTGGTGACCTAATCCGACTCCTTCATGTGCACCTTCAATTAATCCTGGCAAATCAGCCATAACGAAACTGCGATTGTCTTCTGTCGCCACGACCCCTAAATTCGGTGTAATCGTCGTAAAATGATAATCAGCTATTTTCGGCTTAGCAGCAGATACTACTGAAAGCAACGTTGATTTACCAACACTAGGAAAGCCAACTAATCCAACATCCGCTAGAACCTTTAACTCAAGTACAACATCTCGTTCCTGACCTGGTTCCCCATTTTCAGCAATATCAGGGGCCGGATTAACCGGTGTAGCAAAACGAGTATTCCCTCGTCCTCCTCTACCACCTTTAGCGATCACAGCTTTTTGACCATGCTCAGTTAAATCAGCAATAATTTGACCAGTTGCCTCATCAATAACTGTCGTTCCCGGTGGCACTTTCACAACCATATCTTCTGCATTTTTTCCGTGTTGATTTTTTGGCCTTCCGTGTTCCCCTCTTGACGCTTTAAAATGGCGTTTATAACGGAAATCCATCAAAGTCCGTAACCCTTCTTCTACTTCAAAAACAACACTTGCCCCACGACCACCATCTCCACCTGCAGGTCCACCATCAGGCACATACTTCTCTCTTCGGTATGAGACTTGTCCATTTCCACCGTCTCCACCTTTAACATATACTTTTACCTTATCTACAAACATATCTTTCACCTCAACTTCTCATAAACCTAGCGACTAATACACATTCAGACTCGTCCATTTCCACTAGCTCTACGTTTGGCTCCCATTCGCTTAGAAAATCAAGCCAGTCTTCCTTTTTCATTTGTAATGACCCTTGAAAATCAAATGTTACTTTACACTCGATGTCTGTGAATAAAAATGTAAGTAACAAATTATTTTCGGACTCTGTTGAACTTCCTTCTGTTAGCTTCTCCGTAATTTGCTTACATAATCGCAGCATACGAACTTCATCTTTTTCAAGTGAAAAGACGTCCCCTGCAACATCTATTTCTAACTTCAGTTTACTGCTGAACCAATTATACGTTAAAAGAAAATACACAACACTAGCTGCCTGTATTTCTGAAATTTTGCTCTCGCAAATCGATTGTTGTGTCACTTGATCAATAATTTCTTCAATGCGATCGTATCGTTTAAGTGCTAAATTCCCTTTTATTAACTGCATAACGTTCAACCAATCATGACGTGTTTGCCTAAGCGCCTTTAAGACATCTAATTGGTTATCCATTTCAGTCTCTCCCTTGTCCTCCATTAAAATAAGAATCGCTCTGTCCATTACATGGATTATCTTACCACAAAGTAACGAATAGAAACCATGTCTCTTTCACGTTCACATGAATTCTTACCTAATTATACGATACATAATCCTCACTAACCAACTCGGAAATCTAAGAAAACAATTGACAGATGCCGAACTTCTACATATACTAAATATCAGCTAAAACCTACTAAATCGCTATGAATTGTAAAGAAATTCCTTGAATGAGGAGGGATACGATGTCTGATGTAAAAATTACAAGCGTCGGGAAGACTTTTGAAAATAAAGATGAGCAAACATCCTATACCGTTTTCGATAATATTGACCTACATGTGAAATCAGGTGAGTTTGTTTCTTTGCTAGGGCCGTCTGGTTGCGGAAAATCCACATTATTAAATATCATTGCTGGGTTAGACCAAGCAAGTAGTGGCGCTGTATTAGTTGGAGATCGCAAAGTGACAGGCCCTGGTGTTGACCGAGGGGTTGTCTTCCAAGAAGCGGCACTTATGCCATGGATGACTGTGCTTGATAATGTGATGTTTGGGATAAAGAAACGTTACAGCAAAAAGGAAGCAAAAGAACGGGCTATTGAATATCTCAAGCTTGTACATCTTAGCAAATTCGTAGACTCTTATCCACATGAACTTTCAGGTGGAATGAAGCAACGTGTCTCGATTGCACGAGCTCTAGCAATGGATCCAGAAGTATTATTAATGGATGAACCATTTGGAGCGTTAGATGAGCAAACAAGATCGATGCTCCATAAAGAAGTACAATACATTTGGGAGCAAACAGGAAAAACCATTATTTTTGTTACTCATAATATTCGTGAATCTATCTTATTATCAGATCGAATTGTTTTAATGGGTGTTAGACCTGGTGGAATTATTAATGTTTTTGACGTTCCTCTTGCTCGCCCAAGAAAACCTTCTGATGAAGCATTCGCTGCATTAGAAGAAAAAATTAGCAAACAACTTGCAGGGGAAATTGAGAAAGTGATGAAGGAGGAAATGGGTGATGATTACCATAGTCAGAAGGCTACTCTTCTTTACAGCTCTCATCGCGATATGGGAGATCATATATAGACTTGATGCTTTTGGTACAAGAATGTTCCCGTCTCCCCTTCTTTCATTTGTAGAGTTATATAAAGGGTTTTTCGAGACTGGTATCTTAACTGCTGCCTTAACAACAAGTTTAGGACGTATTGGCTTAGGGTTTGCCTTAGCTGTGATCATCGGCTCTATTTTAGGTATTATATTAGCTACTTCTAAACTTGCCGATGAGACCCTTGGTTCACTTGTTGTCGCCCTACAATCCGTGCCAAGTATCGTTTGGTTACCTTTGGCCTTAGTTATGTTTCAAGGAGGAACAACAGCCATCCTTTTTGTTATCGTTCTTGGGGGGACATGGCCAATGACGATGAACGTCAGAATGGGGATAAAAAATGTCCAGCCGCTCCTTATTCGCGCAGCACGCACAATGGGTTATAAAGGGTATGAATTAATCTGGAAAGTAATGATTCCTGCTTCGATTCCATCTGCACTAACAGGGGTTCGTTTATCCTGGGCATTTGGATGGCGTGCATTGATGGCCGCAGAGCTTCTTGGTAGAGGTGGGCTTGGCCGGACACTTCTTGATGCACGTGACTTCTTTAACATGGAATTAGTCATTGCTATTATGATCATCATTGCTGTCATTGGTCTTATTGTTGAGTATTGTATTTTTAATCCAATTGAACGGAAAGTACTTAGTCGTTGGGGATATGCAAAATAGATCATTAAGTCATTTATAAAAAAAGGGAGAGAATACGATGAAGAAATGGTTTAAAGCAACTGGTATCGCATTAATGCTTGGAGCATTAACTGCGTGTGGAGCAGGAAACACAAGTGGTTCAGACACAGAAAGTGACGTACGTATTGGTTATTTTCCTAATCTTGATCATGCTGCTGCTATTATTGGAAAAGAAAAAGGATACTTTGATGATGAATTAGGCGAAAGAGGAGCTGAATATACTCACTTCCCTAACGGAAATGACTTCATCGAAGCACTAGAAACAGGTAATTTAGACATTGGTTATGTTGGACCAGGTCCAGCTATTAACTACTTCCTAACTGGTGGAGATATTGTTGTACTTGGGGCTGCAGCCAATGGAGCTACATTGATTGTTTCTCGCGAAGACTCTGGCATTGAAACACTTGAGGATTTTGGTGGAAAGTCATTCTGTACTCCTGGTAATGGTTGCACACACAATGTTCAGCTTGAAATGATGTTAAAAGACATTGGTTTAGAATCAAACCGTGTTGGTGGAACGGTTGAACACCAATCACGTATTGCACCTGCAAACATGGTTGCGATGTTTGAGCAAGGACAAATTGATGCAGCTGCTGCACCAGAGCCTTGGGGCACATACCTTGTAGAAGAGCTAAATGCCAATGTTGTTACAGAATGGAATAATGTTTTCTTAGGAGAAGAATTAGCAAGTGTTGTTGTTGTTACGTCTAAAAAATTCTTAGAAGAGAATCCTGAAGCTGTTGATGCTGTATTACGTGGTCATAAGCAAGCCGTTGATTACACACAAGAAAATACAGAAGATACATTAACAACGATTAACGATCACCTGTTTGATTTAACACAGAATCGCCTACCAGAAACGGTTCTTGAGAAAGCATGGACTCGTATGGCAGTTACAACAGAAACACACCCTGAGGCACTACAAGCTTGGGCTGATGCTTCTTATGAATTAAAATTTATGGATAAAGACCCAGACCTTACTGGCTTTGTTGATACTTCTCGTCTAGATGCGATTTTAAATCAATAAAATTTGAACCGCTCGAATCCTGTTGGATTTGAGCGGTTTTAGTCTATTGTCAACCTTTTGTGAAAATAGGCAAAAAAAATTCACATTTTATGTTTACATCTTACCAAACATTGGATATAATTCCTTATGAAAGCAAATTTGAGAGCAAAGGAGGTTGAACAAAATGATTAAAGGATTATGTAAACCCGCATTAACTTCATCTATCATGCGTTCAAAACCTGCCAGCCTCAAACTAGATCTTTTTTAAATTTCTATTTGGAAGCTGATTATTCAAGCCGCAGGTAGGACGTATACCTGTGGCTTTCTTGTATCATTTTAGCCACAGGAACGTTTTCCTGTGGTTTTTTGTGCCTAATTAAACTTCCAAATAATAGAAATTTTTACTTATCCTTCAAAAAGAAAGGCGGTGATCACATGACTTTTTCCTTTTTACTTTTCACAATCACTATTAAAAGACGAAAGTATACTGGTGAGGAACTCGAACGTTTAGTGAGACAACAAAAGTTAGACGAATACCATAATCAACAGATTCACAAATTTATGCAATAAATCTAATACAAAATTACGAATAAGGAGGTAATGAATATGATTTTTCTAAAAGGGATTGTTTTACAAGGCTGGTACGAACAGGTGAAAGGCCTCACCTAAAATGACCAATTACAGGAGGCATCTTTGATGACATTTCATTTTATCTTATTTACGATTACTATTAAGAAACGTCAATATACAGGGAAACAATTAGAACAAATGGTAAGACAACAAAATTACTCACAAGAACATCAAGAGCGTATGGCTCGAATTGAAAAATGGAAGTAAAAATAAAGATTGCCCTTCAAGGTCAAATTTGACCTTAAAAGGGCAATCCCCACTATTTCTTACCAACGTGCTGTTAACATCTTCTTTCTTGTATAAAAGTTCAGTCCATCTTTTCCGTTTGCATGAAGGTCTCCGTAAAATGAATTTTTCCAACCAGAGAATGGGAAGAATGCCATTGGTGCTGGTACATTCACATTCACTCCAAGCATACCTACTTCAATATCCTCACGATACTGACGAACAGCTGCCCCACTATCGGTATACAATACAGAACCATTCCCAAAATCAGATTCATTTGTCACTTCAATCGCTTCTGTCAAATCTTTCACACGAACAATCGATAAAACAGGTGCAAAGATTTCGTTTTTCCAAATATTCATTTCTGTCGTTACATTATCAAAAATCGTTGCCCCTAAGAAGAACCCATCAAGGTCCTGACCATCTGGACGGCCATCACGTACAAGTGTAGCTCCTTCTTCTATTCCTTCTTCAATCGCAGCGTTAACCTTATCTAAATGCGATTGACGAATAACCGGACCAAGATTAACAGATTTATCACAACCGTCCCCTAATACTAATTGATCTGCTGCTTCTTTTAATCTTGAAATTAACTCATCTGCAATATCTTCTGTCACCACGACTACAGATGTAGCCATACAACGCTGACCTGCACTTCCAAATGCTCCACCAACAATTCCTTGTACCGTCTTTTCCATATTGCAATCAGCTAGAACGATCGAGTGATTTTTCGCACCTGCTAATGCTTGAACTCGCTTTCCATAACTAGCACCTGTTTTATAAACATATTCAGCTACTGGTTGGGATCCTACAAATGAAATAGCTTTAACATCTTTATGCTCTAGTAATCCGTTTACAACATCATGTGCCCCATGAACTAAGTTCAGCACACCTTGAGGTAAGCCAGCTTCTGTAAATAGTTGCACTAAGCGCTCTGCAAGTAACGGCGTGCGCTCAGACGGCTTTAACACAAACGTATTTCCACAAGCAATCGCTAAAGGGAACATCCAACAAGGAACCATCATCGGGAAATTAAATGGTGAAATTCCCCCAATGACTCCGACTGGATAACGATACATCCCTGATTCAATGCCAGTAGCGATATCAGGTAACATTTCTCCCATCATTAAACTAGGTGCCCCTGCTGCAAATTCAACACATTCAATTCCTCTTTGTACTTCTCCATAAGCATCATCATAACACTTACCGTTTTCTTTCGTTATTAAACTAGCAAGTTCTTCATAGTTTTCCATTAAAAGTTGTTGATATTTAAATAAAATGCGAGCTCTTTTAGGAACCGGAGTCTTTTTCCACGTTTTAAAGGCTTCTTTTGCTGTTTTTACTGCAAGGTCGACATCTTCCTTTGTAGAAAGTGGCACACGAGCAATTTCTTCTCCTGTTGCTGGATTTGGAACCACCTCAAAATCAGTTGCCACCGACTCAACCCATTCACCATTAATATAATTTTTTAATACAGATGTTGTTGTTACAGTCATTTTCAAAACCCCTTTTCATTTAATTAAATATAAAATAAAGAATATAATACAATCGCTAAAATTAGCGCAATTGTCGGTAAAATAACACTTACACAAAAGATCGGTAAATAAGCTCTCTTATGTGTTTCTCCACAAATCGCTCTAACTGTTGTAACGACGTAACCGTTATGTGGCAAGGAATCTAATCCCCCTGAGGCTAACGCCGAAATCCGGTGCATCGAACCAGGATCGATCCCTTTTGCTAAGTAGATCGGTGCTAATAAAGGCAGAGCAATTCCCAGTCCACCTGATGCTGAGCCTGTGAGTCCACAAATAATGGTTACCCCAATAGCTAAACCTAAGAGTGGTGGACCTGAAATATTTACAAGAGCATTAATAAATGTATCAAAAGCAGATACTTGAGCAGCCACACTTCCAAATCCCACAACTGCACAAGTATTAGCAATGGCTACTAGCGAATTTTGGGTGCCTACCGCTAATGACTGCCAGTATTCTTGAACAAATTTATAGTTAAATCCCCAAACCGATAAGATACCAAGTATTAACGCGACAAGCGCCGCTGTCTTTGGTGCCATATAGAACGAAAGTATGTTGAGTACCGCAATCACAATAATCAGTGGCAAGATAGCCAAAAATGCATTTGGTAAGCTCTTCTCCGTTGTAGCAGCGATTTCCTCTTCGGGTTTTTCAACAGAATAGAACGGGCTAGATCTTGGTAATTCAAAGACTTCTCCATTTGCTATTGCCTTTCTAACTAAAAAACGTAACCATAATCCACCAACTACTGCTATAAATACCCCTGTAAAAACCCCAACCCATCCACCTGCAGTAGGTGTCGTACCAAAGAACTCTGTTGGAATTAAATTTTGAATTTCAGGCGATCCTGGTGATGTCATCGTAAAAGAGATTGACCCAAATACCAATGCTGCCGGAATAAATCTATGCGGGTAATTAGCTAATCTAAATAACGAAACAGCAATGGGATAAACGGTAAAGCCTACTACAAATAAACTTACTCCACCGTATGTCATAATCGCGCAGGCACCTACGACGGCAAATACAGCCCATTGAGGTCCCATTGTTCGACTGACCCAATTAGCAATTGATTCTGCTGACTTTGTATCTTGCATTACCTTTCCAAAAATAGCCCCTAAAAGAAAGATCAAAAACCAATTCGCAAAATAACCCGTAAACCCTTCCATATAGTAGCCTGCCATTGCTGTATTTAGGTTTAACCCTCCTGTTACGGCAAGTACAATCGAGCAAAGCAATGCTGCAACAATAATGTTAATTCCTCTCATAGTTAGAAAGATTAGAAGACCTAGTGCGACAAATAACCCAATCATGCTCAACATCTTGTTTCCCCCTAAAAAGTGTTAACTACACTTTCTTCAATAAATGTTCGTATACATAAGCTTGACGATACAAAGATATAATTTCTTCTTCTGTAGGAACCTTTGGGTTATTTGCTGGGCTTCCACTCTCGATAGCATCTTTGGCCATTTTTCCAAGAACTACTTCAAACTCTTTTTCATCCACACCCCATGTTTTTAAATTAGGGATATTCAAGCTTTGACATAGCTCTAATATAGTTGTAACGACTTTATCAGCCATCGCCTCATCTGTAAACCCTTTCACCTCCGGATATAAAAATTGTCCTATTTCTGCTAAACGTGTGATGCATGAATCTTTTGTATATTCTAAGATCGCAGGCAATAACATCGCATTTGATATACCATGAGGAACATGGAATAGCGCCCCTATTGGCCTTGACATCCCGTGGACTAGGCAAACCGAAGCATTTGAAAATGCGATTCCAGCCTGCATCGAACCGTAAATCATCTTATCCCTCGCTTCAACATCTGCTCCATTGTGATAAGCGGTTAATATATTTTCTGTTATAAGTTTGATTGCTGATAGCGCCATATGATCCGTAAATGGATGTGCTTTTTTAGAGATATAGGCTTCCAACGCATGAGTTAAGGCATCTACTCCAGTTGCAGACGTCGTATTTTTAGGTGAAGAAACCGTCAAAACAGGGTCCACGATCGCAATCTCTGGCATAAATGCAGGTTGTTTAATCATCATTTTTACATCATTACTTGTATTAGTAATCACCGTCACATCGGTTGCCTCTGAACCAGTACCTGCCGTTGTAGGAATCGCTACTAATGGCAAAGGATTCACTTTTGCTAGCGTTTGCAAATTCATGTAGTCACTAATTTCTCCACCGTTTGTTGCTAAAACGGCTACAGCTTTTGCTGTATCAATGCAACTCCCTCCACCTAAAGCTATGATCACGTCGCATTGTTCTGCCTTCGTTAGTTCAAGCGCTTCATAAACATATTTATCCGTTGGTTCACTTGCAACTTCTAAATAATCAACAAAATCAACACCTGAATTCTCAAGCAAAGAATGACATCTTTCTAAATTTCCTAATTCTTTCATTACATAATCACTAATTAGAAGTGCCTTCTTCCCTAGCTTTACAGTCTCTTCTCCGACTTTTGTAAAGCTGCCCTGTCCATAGAAGATACTTTTAGGCAAGTGGACTGTTGCTACATTCATCTTAATTCCTCCTTTTTGCTTTCATTTATGACAATGCAAAATATGTGCCAACTTTCTCATTGTTGAAAATATGCCATATATAACGAAAAGAAAGAAAATAAAGTGTAGCGAAAAAGATACACATCTGTAGATATGTATCTTTTTCGCTACACTATTTTACATTGTATTGCTTTAATTTCTTATGAAGCGTGGTTCGATGAATCCCTAAACGCTTAGCCGCTTCAGTCTTGTTTCCTCCAACCTCTTCTAAGATTTGCTCGATCAAGAGCTTTTCTTTCTCGCTTCTCTCTAATTTAAGTGGTGGTACATTTATATTCCTTTGTTGATCTTTTATAATTGAAGGGAGATCGATCGGCTTAATGACTTCTCCATCAACTAACGTAACAAGTTGTTCTGCCGTATTCAGAAGTTGCCGAATATTACCTGGCCAATCATAAGACATCAATAATTCCATTGCCTTTGGATCCACCTTTTTTACTTCTACATTATTTTCTTTGGAAAATTGTTTCAAATAATGAGAAAAAAGAATCGGAATATCTGCTCGACGTCTTCTTAATGAGGGAATTTCTAATTCAATGACATTAAGCCGATAATATAAATCCTCTCGAAACGCTCCTTCCTTCACCTTTTCATGTAGTGTGTGATGTGTGGCAGCAATCACTCTTACATTGATAGGAATCTCTTCGCTCCCTCCTACTTTCATGACCTTTCTCTCTTCTAATACACGAAGAATTTTGGTTTGCATATGCTTAGGCATGTCTCCGATTTCGTCAAGAAAAATGGTTCCCCCATTAGCCAATTCAAACTTTCCTTGACTTCCACTTTTTTTGGCTCCTGTAAATGCTCCCTCCACATACCCAAATAATTCTGATTCAAGTAGATTTTCAGGGATAGCTGCACAATTAATAGCCACAAAAGGGCCTTCTGACCTTCCACTTGATTGATGAATTGCTTGGGCAAATATTTCTTTTCCTGTTCCCGTTTCTCCAGTAATTAATACGGTTGCATTGGTCTTGGCCGCTTTTTTTGAAAGTCTTTTGCAAGCATACATTTCATCGCTTACACCTAAGATTCGATCAAAAGTGTTCATAGAAGACAATTCAGCTTTCCTTGTCTCCTTACTAGCAGTAAGTGAAGAAGGATGATCTTTCGTTGTTTGAGTGGCATGTTCTAAAATACGGTACAACTCTGAAACCCCTTCAAAAATCAACATCCCAATCGCACCAACTAGCTCATTATTTTGCCAAATCGGAATGCGGTGAACAATCATTTTTTGACCTTGAATTACTTGAACTTTCCCTCTTTGTGGAACACCCGTTTTGGCCGTAATATGGAGCTCTGTATTATCAATGACTTCTGTAACATGTTTCCCTATAACCTCATCTGATAAAATCCCTAAAAAATTCCGATAAGCTTGATTCAATTTCACGACAAAGCCGTTGCGGTCGACAAGAACAACCCCTTCATAAGCAATATCTAGTATAATATCAATGACATTCACATTATGCTGGATCGAGCTGATTAAAAATTCTTTTGCCATCAATACTTCACGTAAGCTTATCGAACCAACTAATTTCTGATTTTGGTTTACAACTGGAACCACTTTTTGCGTTAAGGAGATCTGTAAAATCGATGCATCTGGAGTAATAGTCGGAGGTGTCTCAAGCCAGTCTATATCAATTTGACGTTCAATTGATATTCCATTTGCATAAAGACGATTCATCATTTGTTGAGTCATAATCCCGACTATTTCATGATCTTGGTTAATGACGATTAAATCGATATTTTTATGCTGCATCAACTCAAGCATGTCTCGTATGGAATGGTTTTCATATACAACGAAATGAGGGGGGACCATCCAATGAAGGACTTGCAGCTCTGAAAGTAAATCAGCCTCATCGATAACACTTAATTGATCAGTAGAATTTTCCAACCATCTGTCTCCTTTCTATTTTTATGTGTAAGAGAGCACTGAAAAAGGAACAAACGTCCGTTTTCAGTGCTCTCTAAAAATCTTCCTTTTCTAGTACCCTCATAGTTCTTCGTAGCCAAACGAGCATAAGAAATGAGATAAAACCTTAATGATTTATCACCTATTTAGAATTTGTTCTACAACTGCCTCTCCTTGAGAAATACAATCTGGTAACCCAATGCCATCATAACCTGCACCTGCAAGATACAAACCAGGCAAATTGCGGACGATATCTTCTTTCACTTTTGCGATTTTATATGTATGACCAACATTGTATTGTGGCATCGAACTAGGCCAACGTTTAATAATGAAAAACTCTGGGTCGCCTTCAATGGTCATGATTTGCTTAAGATCATAAAGAACCGCACGTAAAATTTCCTCATCTGATCGAGAAACAATCGCCGAATCACCCGCTCGCCCTACGTAGGCTCGAAGCAGTGCATAACCTTCTGGAGTAGCGTGCTGCCATTTATTATGTGTCCATGTACAAGCCGTAATGGTGTGATTGCTTTTCTTTGATACAACAAATCCCGTTCCTTCATATGGACATGTGACTTTATCCTTCTTATAGGCAAGAGCAACCGTCGCGACGGTTGTTGATTCCATCTCATGAAAATAATTAAAATATGGATAATCCATTAATAAGTTCGCCGTTACCATTGGTGGGGTCGTAACAATGACTGCATCATATATCGCATTTTCACCAGTTGCAAAGCTTAGCTGGAAATGGTTTTCTTGCTTTACTACCTTTGTGAGCTCACTTGATTTATGAACTGAGCTAGGGTCGAGCTTTGCCTCAATGGCATCTATGAAGGACTGTAATCCTCTTCTAAATGACAAAAACATCCCTTTACTTTTGCCAGCCTCCGATTGCGAGTTAGGTTGCTTCCCCTTTGCGCCTTTCATTCCACGTATGAGACTACCATGTTTTTGCTCAACTTGCAAAAACTGAGGAAAGGTAGCTTTCAAGCTTAACTTATCAAGATTTCCGGCATAAATACCAGATAAAAGTGGCTCAATGAGATTATCAACCACTTCATTTCCTAATCTCAGACGAAAGAAGTGGCCAAGAGAGATATCCTCATCTTTAGCCGTGACACGTGGGTAAAAAAAGTCGCCAGCAGCTCTTAACTTCCCAATTGGTGAGAACAAACTTGTATGTAAAAATGGCTTAATCTCTGTCGGAATGCCCATAATTGCTCCACCAGGGATTGGATGAAGGGTCTCACCTTTCAAAACATAGGCTTGTCCTGAATCATTAAAAAGAAGTTCATCTTCTAACTCAACTTCTTTTGCTAGCCTTGTCATGCAATCCTTTCTTGCTAAGTAAGAATCCGGACCCAGCTCAATCACAAATCCATTTTCACGCACTGTCTGAATCTTCCCACCAAGTCTCTCGCTTTTTTCATACAAGTCATAGGAAATGTCTGCACCACTCGCTCTTGCTTTTTCCAGCTTGAAAGCAGCAGCCATCCCGGTCATTCCACCACCAATGATCGCTATTCTTTTACCCTTTCGCATCACAAAAATTCACTACTACTCTCTGCTAGCTTTTTTTTGACAATTGTTGCTAAACATTCAAGAAATTCTGGTTTCGCATTTGGCATCTCAGGACGGTAATAATCAATACCAAGCTCATCTGTTACGACCTTACATTCAATGTCATTATCGTAAAGCACTTCTAAATGATCAGCTACAAACCCAACCGGACAATAAACCATCGACGTATACCCATGTTCTTCATAAAGATCTCTCGTTAAATCTTGAACATCCGGACCTAGCCAAGGATCAGGGGTATTCCCTTCACTTTGCCATCCAATGGTATAATTCTTAATTCCAGCTTTTTCAGCAATCAAGTCAGCTGTTTCTTGCAATTGATCTGGATAAGGATCACCCATTTTCGTAATTTTCTCAGGCAAGCTATGCGCTGAAAAGATGACACAGGACTTGTCCTTATCCTCAATTTTAGCTACTGTTTGTTTCACTTGATTTACCCAATAATCTATAAACAACGGCTCATCATACCAGCTATCAACGCTATAGATTGTGGGACCGTCTACATTAGCTGATTCCTCCTTGGCTCTGCCATTGTAAGACTTCACGCTATAGGTAGAAAAGTGTGGCGCAAGGACTAAGCTAACAGCTTCTTCAATCCCATCTTCTTTCATTTGCTTTACAGCATCCTCAATAAACGGATCAATATGCTTCAAACCTAGGTACGCTTTAAATTCAAGATCCTCAAATTCACGATTTAATTGTGCTTCTAAGCCATATGCTTGATCTTCTGTAATTTTAGCTAAAGGACTAATTCCACCAATAGCTTCATAGCGCTCCGTCAAGTCTTCTAACGCTTCATCAGAAGGTCTCCGTCCTCTACGGATATGAGTATAATACGGTTCAATTTCTTCTTTCTTTCTTGGCGTTCCATAAGCCATGACTAATAAACCTATTTTTTTCTTCATTCAACTCACCTCAAGTTACATCTTGTTCTTTGAATAATCGTGGACAAAAGCTGTTAATCTCCTTAACGTATCTGGACTAACTTCTGGAAAGACACCGTGTCCGAGATTAAATATAAAGTTAGGATTTTTCATTCCTTGATCTAATATCTCTCTCGCACGTTCTTCAATCACATTCCATGGAGCTAACAAAATAGCAGGGTCTAAATTCCCTTGAACGGTCTTCTTAATACCTAACTCTCTCGCTTCTTGTACCGATAAGCGCCAATCAAGACCTACGACATCTAATGGTAAGTCATTCCATTCATTCGCTAGATGACTTGCTCCTACACCAAACATAATAAGTGGTACATTTTCTTGCTTAAGTTCTGCAAAAATACGGTTCATAACCGGCTTCACAAATGTGCGATAATCAGCTACATTTAACGCCCCTACCCATGAATCGAAAATCTGAATCGCTTGCGCACCCGCAGCAATTTGTGATTTCACATATGTAATGGTCATGTCGCCTAACTTATCCATTAATAAGTGCCATGCCTCTGGTTCGGCATACATAAATGCTTTTGTATTATTGTAATTTTTAGATGGACCTCCCTCAATCATGTAACTAGCAAGAGTAAATGGAGCTCCTCCAAAACTAATTAATGGAACCGTTAATTGTTCACGCAACAGCTTGATCGTGTCTAATACATATGTAACATCCTTTTCGGGATTAATGGTTCCTAATCTTTCAACATCTGCTTTCGTCCGAATTGGATTATCGATCACTGGACCAATACCAGACTTAATCTCTACATCTACTCCAATAGCTGGTAACGGTGTCATGATATCTTTATACAAAATAGCTGCATCGTTATTATATTGATCAACAGGTAGTTTAGTCACATACGCACATAGTTCCGGTTGATGTGTAATCTCAAAAAGAGAGTATTTCTCTTTAATTTTTCTATATTCAGGCTGGGATCTTCCTGCTTGTCGCATATACCAAACAGGTACATGATCATGAGCTTCTCCTCTACAGGCCTTTAAAAAAGTATCGTTAAACATCTTCTGATCCATTCTGCCACTCCTTTATATATCTTTCATTCCTATTTTACTTGAATACATTCAAAAAAGCATTTTATACAACTTTTACTATAATGACCGAATCTAGACGTGTATAGACAATCAGAACAACTGTCATAAAATAGATGAATGTTTGAAGACCTCTGAAAAAGGTGATTTTCACCTTTTTCAGTGGCCTTGAATGGTTGACCCCATTTCTGGATGAAACCTTGTTAGATAATCATACAAACAAAACCAATTAGCATCGTCTTTTGTTAGAATAAATAACAGTGACGATTATAGGAGGAGAAAGATGACATTCACCATTCCTACACCTTTATGCGCAGAACTAATCATCCCTTTCTATCAACCCATTATTGGAGCCGATCAACAATCTATTGTCGGCTATGAAATATTAGGTCGTTATCAAGTTGCTAGTACAATCTATAGCCTAGGTAGTTATTTTCAAAATGATAAAGTGAATCTTGACAGTAAGAAATATGCAGATCGTTGCGTGCGAACGAAATCACTAGAAATGATTGAACATGCATCACTTTCTAACAAGAGCTACTTTTTCAATATTAACCCAAGCTTTTTTACAGAGGATGAGGACACACTCTTTTATGAGCAAGTGGTAAAGGTGTTACAAACAAAAAACGACTTGAAACCACATCACTTCGTTTTAGAAATCACTGAAGCTAATTTCTCAGATCATAACTCTTTGTTCTTACAGAGATTAACTAAATACCGTGAACTAGGGTGCAAAATTGCTGTTGATGATTTAGGGAAAGGATTTAGTAACCTAGAAAGAGTTGCTTCGTTACGACCGAACATTTTAAAAATTGATCTCTCCATCGTCCAAAAAAGCGTTACTAGTCAATCCCACCGTGACGTTTTGCATGCCCTTTCGATTCTTTCACAAAGGATTGGTGCTGAGCTTCTATTAGAGGGAATTGAGACGATCGAGCTTCTTAAGAACGCCTGGTGGCATGGGGCCCAATATTATCAAGGATATTACTTTTCAGAGCCCAAAGCTATGCCCATTGAAGAAATGGATTGCCTTCATCTCTTTCATCACCAATTGGAGTCCATGATCGAAGGAAAGATCGCCCACTTACATGATAAATCCATTTTAGAAGAAAACTTAAACATATTGATGAAAAAGAACATCGTAAATATTAGCCATACAAAAAAGAATTATGATGGTTTTATCGAGAGTATCTATAGCCTTTTACCTTCTAGTTGCTTTCGAATCTATATTTGCAACCGACTCGGGTACCAGCTATCAGGAAATCATGTAAATCACGATCAATCAAATTGGAAAATCAACCATCGCTTTCGCAATAAAAATTGGAGCTGGCGGCCATACTTCCTTCAAAATATTATTAACATGGAAGTAAACCAAAGAGGCTTCCTTTCTGATTTATATACAGATATTGAGACAAGAGACATCGTTCATACATTCTCCTTCCCCATTCAAAAGAACACTTACCTATTTATTGACTTAGCTCTATAGGGGTGGATCCCTAAAGTCTTATTTGGCTCTTTTTGGATCCACCTCTGACTTCTTAAGCCAGCCAAGCGTTAATGAAAACCTAATCTAAACTTCACCTCTGCTACATTTGAACTCATTCCTTCTTGATCGGTGATCGAATTATATGGAACCACTTCATATTTTTTTGAAGAAAATGGGTTTTTGCTGTTAATAAAAAACTCTGTTTGCCCAACTACTGTCGCCATCAGCGTTCTTTCACCTTCAGTATACTCATAAATATGATAGTAGATTCTCTCATCAGTTTTGCCACTCCAATTAAGATGAATACTAGACAATCCTCTTCCTCCAATTGAAAAAGTAGCTGTTAAGTCATCAATTGAAGGGAGTTCAACAGGTGGTGCAAGCTCCTCGACCTCATCAGGCTTCTCAAATGCACCCCCACGCAACTGAGCAGGAATGGAATTAATTATATCTTTATATAATACAGTAGGGTACGCGCTCCCTCCAAGAAGATGTTGCTCACTTGTAGTCGTGTCATAGCCCATCCAGATGGCCCCAACAACAGCCGGCGTATAACCGACGAACCAGGCATCCATAATAGCCCCTTCTGTACCTGGATATGAGGTTGTACCCGTTTTTCCAGCAAGAGGACTCAGGACCTCTCCACTTTTCCCTGTACCAGTGTTTACTACAGCTTCAAGCATTCTCGTCATATACCATGACGTTTGAGGCGATACTACCTTCTCACTTCTACTCTCTTCACCATTTAGTTGCTTTCCATCTTGGGTGTAAATAGCCTTAATAAAAAACGGTTCAACTTGACTCCCGTTATTAGCGAAGACACTGTAGGAAGAAGCGAGTTCAAGAGGGGTTACCCCTTCTGATAATCCTCCTAACGCAATAGCTAGTCCCCTGTCATTTGTGTGAATTCCAAACCGATCCAGCGCTTGAACGGATGTGTCAATCCCAATTTCATTCATCAACCAAACAGCTGGTGCATTAGAGGAATGAGTAATGGCATCATACATCGTCATTTGTCCTACATATTCTTGATTATAATTTCTCGGAGTATAACCGTCATACTCAATTAATTCATCAACAAGCAACGAATAGGGGTGATATGTCCCAAGCTCCATTGCTGGTGCATAAACGGCTAGAGGCTTAATAGCAGACCCAGGTTGTCTTTGCACATTCACACGATTCAACCCTTTTCTGACATACTCCCGGCCACCTTGCACGGCGAGAACTCCTCCCGTTTTTGAATCCAGGAGAACCATAGCTGCTTCTGCATCCTCATTGCCATTTGGGAAATAGCGATCGTCTTGTAGCTTTTGAAAAGAATCCATTTGAACTTCTTTGTTCATGGGGACAACGATTTGATAGCCTCCAGTCAGAACTTCTTCATTCGTTAAGTGATAACGATCCCGCGCTTCATCTAGCACCATATCAATATACGTTAAATAGGCTTCGTTTTCCGTCAGCCGATTTTGGTTCACTACAACTGTTCGTCCCCGTAAATGCTTAGCCTCTGCAGCTGTTAATTTGCCTTGCCTCTCCATTAAGGTTAAGACGAGATCTCGCCTTTGTTTGCTTTGCTCCGGATTAGTAATAGGCGAGAATGAGTTTGGGGCTTTTGGTAACCCGGCAAGGAGAGCCCCTTCTTCCTTTGATAACTCCTGTACATCTTTATTAAAGTACAAATTTGACGCAGCTTGTATCCCATAGGCACCATGACCAAAATAGATATGGTTTAAATACATTTCGAGCAGTTCATCTTTGCTATATCTTCGTTCTAAATTCATAGCAATTAATACTTCATTCGTTTTTCTTAATAATGTCTTTTCATTTGTCAAAAAGACATTTTTGGCAAGTTGCTGAGTGATTGTGCTTCCTCCCTCAACTTTAGCTCCAGCTAGCAAATCCCGATATAATGCTCTTGCAATAGCGCGAATGTCTATCCCTTGATGGTCATAAAAACGCACATCCTCCACAGATATAAAGGCTTCCTGTACATAATCAGGTATGTCGCTAATGGCAACCGGCTCTCTATTTTCAATATAAAGTTGGGTTAAGACCTCTCCACTTTGATCAACTAGAGACGTCGTTGCTTTCATGACTAGTTTTTGATCATCTATTACATATTTCCCTGCGAGTATAACACTTAAATAAATGATAAGAGCAAAAAGCGTCATTCCTACAACAGCTAGTAACCCTAAGAACATTTTCTTTTTCAAAAAATACACCCCCTAAAAAGATGGATCCACACATATCCTAACGGTTCCATCCATTGCCTCCTAGTTCAGGACTCTTGAGGCATTCCTCTCTCTCTTAACTACTATACCCCTCTATTACTAGTTCATAACAGTTGCAAAGCAAATCTTCTACAGCTAAACTTATTTACGAATAGAATCTACTTTTCGTTTCAACGTTCGATTATAGGAGGTGCCTCAAGTGAAAAATGCTAGTATTGTACAAATGAATAACGACACACCACAACTTAATGGCATTATAATGCAAGGAGAAACGGGACAATTTGTTTATGTTGAAGAAGTCTCTGAACTTAGTACAGCAAAACATTATGACATCTTGAGCGAAACGGGAACCATTCATAACAAAGGGTTTGTTGTGATCAACAACATTCCAGTAAGTGAAGAAGGACGTCCTTCTTTTGAAGAACGTTTTCGTAATCGCGCTGGATTAGTAGATGGGGAGCCTGGATTCCAAGCAATCCGGATTTTACGTCCTGTTAGTGATGATACATACGCCATCATGACAATTTGGGATGATGAGGATTCATTCAAGAACTGGCAAACATCCAAATCGTATGAGAATGCACACAAGAAACGTGGAACACAGCAAGCATTACCTACTACCATTTTCCCACGTCCCTCATTTGTCACGACATTCAAAGTTGGTTAATAAAAAGCCCGCTGAAAAAGGTACGATTTTCACCTTTTTCAGCGGGCTTTAAGCAATGAGCGGAACCGTTGCTTTGTCTTAAGGCTGCTACGAGTGGGTTTCATAGGTGCAAACTTGCTTTGCACCGGCAGCCGACTTTAGGAGGCTCATGTTTCTCGTAGCAGGCGCGCAACGTGTGGAGCCATTGCTACTTCCTCGAATTTTGCTTTGGTACGATTTTTACCTTTTCAGCGGGCTTTAAACCAACAGGTGTAGCCGAGGAAGCTAAGCACCTCCCTGCGAAAATAACCTATAAAAAAAGAAAACATGCAGCAAACTACTCCCTGCATGTTTTCTACTTTACCAATCCAGACCGATGCGCATAAACAGCCATTTGAGTACGGTCTTCTAACTCAAGCTTTTGTAAAATATGACTCACATGGGTTTTGACGGTTTTAATCCCAATGAAGAGAGTTTCTGCAATTTCTTGATTGCTTTTTCCCTCCCCAACAAGCTCAAGCACTTCTCTTTCTCGTGGAGTAAGTGAATCATGCAATGGTTTTTCTTTATTACCTCGCATGCGATTCATCATCTTATTTGTGACCTGTGCTTCCACAACGGACTTACCTTCTACTGCTCCACGGATCGCCTCAGCGATTTCGATTGCCGACGATGTCTTAAGTAAGTAACTGAATGCACCAGCTTCAATAACCGGGTACACTTTCTCATCATCAATAAAGCTCGTAAGTACAATCACCTTGCAACTTGGTCGTTCCTTGATAATTTCTGCAGTAGCAGCAATCCCGTCCATCTCATCCATCACTAAGTCCATTAACACAACATCAGGTTGAAGCTCTAATGCTGCGTTAACTCCTTCCCTTCCATTACTTGCTTGCCCTATAACTTTTATATCTGGTAACGTAGATAAGTATGCTGATAAACCCATTCGTACCATTTCATGATCATCCACTAACAAGACTTGAATCATTTCACTCACCCTTCCATGCAATGGGGATATTTACTTCAATTTGTGTTCCTTTATTGGAAACTGAAACAATCTGAAGCGTACCGCCGATTTCAGTCATCCTTTCTTTCATCGTATGTAAGCCATAAGAGTTTTTCTGGACATTTTTCACGTCAAACCCAACACCATTATCGATAAGCTTTATTTTTAGATCTTGATTCGTTTGCCTAAGCTGGAGCTCTAGTTGTGTTGCTTTGGCATGCCGCAAAACATTCGAGATGGCTTCTTGTACCATTCGAAAAATTTGATCTTCTATTCCTTTTGGGATCATCATATTCTCTTCAATCGTTACCGTGACATCCATCCCATACTTATCTTGCATCTCATTAAATAATTGGTGAATACCATCCTTTAAACTTTTTCCTTCCAAATGTGCAGGTCTTAGGTGAAGAAGCAATGCGCGCATTTCGGCTTGAGCCGTATTTGCCATTTTTTCAACCATCTTTACTTGTTCCACACTTGGATCAGATGTCTGTATCATTGTTTGTTTTATGGCGGCCGTCATCATAGAAATCGCAAACAGCTGTTGACTCACCGCATCATGCAAATCTCTTGCTAAACGCTGACGCTCTTCTGATACCGCTGCTTTTTTGACTGTCTCCTGCATCGCAGCGCGTTCGCTAGATAAACGCTGCAAGGAGGCAACTTGCTCTTCAAAGTTTTGAGCCATTCCATTTAATCGCTTGGCAAGCTCGGCTATTTCATCTGCCCCTTCGACTTCCACCCTATGAGTAAATGTTCCTCGCTCAAACCTAAGTGCGCCATGTCCTAATTGATCAATTCTTTTCCTGATTGGATCTGCTTGAATATAACCGCCGATCATTCCGGTAATGACAATAACAATGAGTACCCAAAAAAAGAGCGGCATCCCCATCAGTTGACGATCAAATACTAAAAGTAAGCCACGAGATTCGTCATAGGTCATAAGAAAGAGCAAAAGAAAGGCCAAAATAAAAGTTACAATGATACTATGGCGGATAAATTGCCAACGAATGCTTACTAAACGTTTTCTCATATCGCCCTCACCTTCACGTCGCCAATGAAAGTAGATAAGATAAGCTTGACTCGTCTCGGTGCTTGTTTATAATCTTTTGATGCGATACTAAGTTGTTGATTAATTCCTCCATGGCTTTCATGGAAAAGAGAAACTTCTCCAATGATAGAAGAAGCTTGGATAGAAACGGCTAAATCCTCGGGTACATAAAAGTCAACTTCGCCTATTAATGCTTGAACAACAATTACCGTTTCACCTTCAGGAATAATAGCCCTTGATAAATCAATTCGAACTTCTCCGATGCCATTCCAAATGGTTAAGTCATTTAATTCAAACGCTTCTCCTAAATAGTGAACTTCTCCAATTAAGCTCTTTCTCATTGTCGGTGTGAAGACCGTCCTGTTATCTTTTGTCCGTTTTGGTTCATCTTCCACTTGAGTTTTTTCATTGAATTTATGGAGCTTTCTCTCTGCTTTTCTTAACTTTTTTTCGAGTTTATCGTGCACCTTCTCGCTATCATCTTTTTCTTTACTAGGCGAGCGGACTAAACGAATGCCAAAATAAAGTGCTGCAATCGCGATAAGCAGCCCCATAAAATTCATTCCTAATAATTGATCAAAAACAATGCTAGCACTAATAACAAAAAAGACGAGACTAATGAAATTATGGTTTCTTTTATAAAAGAACAGACCCATTACAAAGAAAATGAGCGGAGCAATGAAGTTTCCTATTGATAGATTCATCGTGTTAACCAAAATATTGAAACCAATGATGACAAAGATAAGTCCAAATAACGTTTGCTTCTTCATGCTCCATCTCCTTTCATTTAGTGCTCATGAATTAAAATATCTCTAAGTCGTTAAACATGTTGATTGGATGCAATCCATTCCCTATTACTCCAGTATAGAAGCTTGAAAACGGAGAGGAAAGGATCGTGATTAAGAGGATTAAACCTATTACGATTAATATCATCCCTACTATCACCTTCATATTCCCCCTCCTTGCATTCATTTACACATTATAACTATATAAGACTTTTTGTTATTCGCCTAGAATATTTTAGAAATATTTTATGGGAGCAGGTGAAGCATGAAACAACTCCTCCTCCGACATTAGTCGTACTTGTTCAATCAAGTACCTCCTACAGTTGTTCTCTTAACTTATTCATTTCTATCTCAATCTCACTCTCTTTTTCCCACTCAGGTTCTATTAGATTTAAGTCACTCCAATTTTTAGATTCTTCTGTTTCAGTTCCTTTTTCATTTGATTTCATTTTTTCACTTTCTTTTACTGCTTGAACTCGTACAATTAACTCCATCTGTTTCTCCTGTAATTGACTGTATTTTGTTTGGAGTTGTTCAAGCTTAGAGGTTTTTTCACGAATGGATTCCTCATGTTGTGCTAACATTTCTTCAAATTGATTCATTTGCTTCCATACTTCTTTTTTGTTGAACAATATTTTCCGTGCGAGCTCCTCATCATCTGCTTTCAAAGCAATGCGAGCTTGTTCTTCTCGCTTTTGGAACAATTCACGCGCTAATGTTAAATCATGCTCTAATGTTTTTTTTCGTACTACCTCTTTTTTTACCTCTTGTTCGGCTTGTTCCACTTGTTCCTTCACATCTCGGATATACTGCTTGACCATAATAGCAGGTTCCTCTATTCGTTCTAATCCTTCATTTATATACGCTTTAATTAATTGATTAATTCGTGTTCCTAGCATGTTATTGTCCTCCTTCTTTCATTAGCTTCGAAAATTCTTTATCGATTGTATCGAATGAGCTTTTGTTTTTTCTTTGACATCCTCATGATCGTCACTAACACTTTCCTTTGTTTTCATAAGCTTGTAGCCACCATAAACTAAGAAAGCACCAATCAACAGACTAACAATTCCGCCAAGCCCCCCAAGTAACATTAAAGCACCAAATGTCACTAAAATAATACTTGAAAAAGACCACTGTCCCTTGTCTTGCCATTTGGAATAACCCCAGTAGAGAAGAGCTCCACCAACCAGTAGGCCAATTATTCCTCCTATATTCACACCAATCATTCCAAGAAGAATATTAAGACCTATAAAAATTAGGAGTATTCCACCAAAGAATTTACTTGAACGTTTCATTTCATTTCCTCCTTTTCTTAACTACTTTTATTGTAGGGAAAAAAAGAGATCTTGAAGCCAACCTGTAGAATGGTTTCATCTCCGCCTTAAGACTGATCTTACTACTTTGTGAACGTTTTTGAATTGGGCATTATCCTTGTAAAGAATCAGCTATAATAAAGACAAGTTAAAAAATTGATTCATATATCTGGAATGGACTAGAATAGAAATGTAGTATCGACATGTTTTTTAGATTTATTTTACTTTAAGGATGTGTTTGGAATGGCTGAAGTTTCGATTTGGCTCGCCTTTTTAGCGGGGGTGATTTCCTTTTTGTCCCCTTGCGTTTTCCCGTTAGTACCAGCTTATTTGGCTCAATTAACAGGAAGCAATATTTCTGATAATCAAATAAACGCTGATCGTAAATTAATTTTATCAAGAAGCATTGGCTTCATATTCGGTTTCACAATCGTTTTTCTCCTACTAGGTCTTTCTTCCACATTTATTGGTCAAGCTTTCTTAGGAAATAGACAGCTTTTCGAACAGATTGGTGGGATCATCATCGCTGTTTTTGGCTTACAAATGATGGGTGTGATCTCGATCCGAATGCTTTTAAGTGAAAAAAAGCTATCAGTTAAACCGAAAAAGACGGCAAGTTTTGCTAATTCTGTTCTGCTTGGATTTTTATTTGGGACGGGTTGGTCCCCTTGTATCGGACTTGTCCTTTCGTCGATTCTCTTTATGGCTAGCCAAGCAGACACGATGTGGGCAGGCGTATTTATGTTATTTATTTATTCAATCGGTTTAGGGATTCCATTCCTTTTAGTAGCCCTTCTTTGGTCCCGTTCCTTAAATAAAGTCCGGGTATTGAATAAGTGGCTTCCTACCATTCAGAAAGTAAGTGGTGGAATTATGGTCATTTTAGGGATCTTGCTATTTACAGGCCAATTTGCTGTGATCTCTGCTTATTTAAATCGCATCTCTCAATCCCTACCATTTACGATTTAACCTAAAATAAAAAACGAGGTTGACTAAGATTAGTCAGCCTCGTTTTTTTTATTCCGGTAATGACGACAACCACCTTATGCGGTATCCATTCATTGCGGTTTCTCCTAACAGGTCAAGAAAACGATAATTAGCAGCTGCTCCCACCACCGCACCAAACCCCGGGATCAGTTGAAGCATTTTGGGTAAATCAATGTAATCACGATAATCAAGCTGAAACGACTTCCAATCAAACGTAGCTAAATACTCATCTTTTTCTGGGAGTTTTTCCTTTTCCTTTTCCCATTCTTCTAATTGTATGATTAAATCTGGTCGTTTTTCTTCCCTAGCATACGTTAATTGAAAAAGATACAAAACAAACAATCGCTCTTTATAATCTCGCACATCATAACCATAGGCAGAAGCAACGTCAAATAAAAACTTCATTTTTATACTTAAGAGTAAAGGAAAATCAGCCATCCCAAGTAAGATTCCTCCTGCCCCTGTTCCAGCTCCTTCTAAGGCAGCCGTACGCTTATACGTTTTTATTATTTGATGGACCTTTTCCTCTCTTTGCTCTAAGCTCAATGCGACTTCAGGCTGTTTTTTTGTTGTATATTCAGATCCTACTAGCGTTGCGTGGACCATATTTTTTATACTTGCTGTTACAACAGAGTGAACCTTTTCAGGAATGAGATTGTTCATCTTAGATTGCAACCCTTTTGTATATCGTCCCATCATTGAAGGTCGTTTCTGCAACTTTCGCTTCCATCTTTTTAACTCGTCTTCAATCTCCTTTTCATACATATCCCTCTCTCCTTTTAACATGATGACTATTGTTTTCTTCTTTTATGAATTAGTCTATGACTGCCAACATAGCTATATACCCCACCCAAAATAAGGGCACCCCCAGCAACCAAGAGAGAAGACGAAGCTAGCAATACTCCTAATAGAACAGAGGTCATAATCAATAGCAATCTGAAGGATAATTGTGTCAGAGCTCCTGTTTTTTCCGTATCTTCTACAGGATACAAATCAACCCACATATTCGTATCATAATGATACCAAAGGGTAGATAGTTGAGTTGTGACCATATGCATAAATAGGAGAAGAACGACAACTTGAAGCCATCCTGTAGGGAGAGCAAGAAGAATAACGGCTGCTATTAGAACAAGCCTTACATAAATGCCAAGATAGTCGTTCGCCCGAATAAAGGATTTCACAAATAAATAGTGATAGACTGATTTTTTAGAATCGATAAGAATAGGCATAAACCCCTTCAAGTATGTCCTTGGCCTCACTTTATTTCGCAATTGCGGAACATCTGTAAATGCATTCGCAATTCGGTAAAAGAAGAACAACATTTCTTGCTCCACTTCAATTAAATGATCCCACTTAATCGAAAGTTTCTTAGCTAGTTTCTGATAATACATCACATAAAGGCCTGCCATGATTACGAATATAGCTAGAACAAATAACAGGCTAGCTCCGGAAAAAAGCAAATAAGTGAAAACAAGATTTATGATCCCGCGCAATAGAAAATGAGAACGTCTATCTGACTCACTTTGAAAACGTTGCTCCTCAAAACTAGCTATTATATTCCAACCTTTTGCTGCAATTAAAAGAACGAACACTAGCAACAAGCTGCCAGCCTCAGCAGCTAAATACTCCGAAAATAACGGAGAAAGAACAACTAAGGCTAGGAGGATGATTCCACTTTGCAGCCCAATGCTGTACCATTTAGATGCTTGAAAATAAGCGCCGAGTTTTGATTCGTATGGCAAAAGAAAAACGACATCCGCTGGTTTCACAAACGTTCGAACACCACTTCTTGTTAGCAAATGGGCAAACACCGCAACAAACACCCAAACCGCGGGAAATGATTGTGGCAACCAATCGAGAAACACACTATAATAGTAGCTCCCTATAATGATCAGCACATAGACCGTAAACAAAAAACCACTGTTCCCGATTAAACGCAAATAGCGTATCGCCATATTCCAATAGGCATTAACTCGCTCTTTCCATAACGTCATTCCATCATTCATACGAGTTCTTCCTTTGTCATTTCAATATAAATTTCATCCAAGGTTGCTTGAGGAAGCTGCAATTGGTGACGCATTTCATCTAGAGTCCCTTCTAGCACAACCTTCCCTTGATGCAAGATGACAAAGCGATCACAGTAACGTTCAGCTGTTGCCAATATATGCGTCGACATTAAAACAGCTGCTCCCCTCTTTTTCATATCACTTAACAACGTTAAAAACGATTGAATCCCAATTGGGTCTAGTCCAACAATTGGTTCATCGACAATGTAGACAGGAGGTTCGATTAAGAATGCACTCATAATCATGACTTTTTGACGCATTCCTTTAGAGAAATGACTCGGGTACCACTTTTTCATTTTCCCCATTCGAAACTCAGTAAGCAGCTTTTCTGCTCTCTCTTCAAATACATCTTTCTTAAGTCCATAAGCTAGCGCCGTCAGCTCTAAGTGCTCCCACAACGTTAACTCATCGTATAGAATGGGTGTTTCAGGAATATAGGCATACGAGCGCCGATATTCATTAACATCATCTTGAAACGTTCTTCCTTCAATCGTTACTTGTCCTTTTTCTGGTTGGAGTAATCCTAATATATGTTTAATCGTTGTACTCTTCCCTGCCCCGTTCAGTCCAATTAGTCCAACAATCTCTGAATGATTGACATGAAATTGAACATTATGTAAGACAGGCTTCTTCGGATGGTATCCACCCGTTATTCCTTCTATTTTTAAAACTGACATAGTTAACAACTCCTTTGCCTCCTTATCTTACCAAAAGTCCAGAATAGTTCTCTAGTGTAATGACAAAGGCTTGCTTTCTTCGACACACTTTTTTCAAATTTAATGAGTGCTTGACTGACTTGCAAGTCAGTCAAGCACTCATGTATAGTGAGATTAGACAAATTATGGGAAGGGTGATTTGATGACGACTGATTCTAATTGTATCTTTTGTAAAATTGTGCAAGGAGAAATCCCTGCATTCAAAGTTTATGAAGACGAGCATGTACTAGCTTTTATAGATATTAGCCAAGTAACAAAAGGGCATACGTTAGTGATTCCAAAAGCTCATCACCAAGATCTTTTTGATTTACCTGAAGAGAGTTCAAAACACATTTTTGCAGTTGTTCCTAAAATCGCTAGAGCCATTAAACAAACGTATCAAGCAGAAGGCTTGAACATCGTTAATAACAATGGTGAACTTGCTGGACAAACAGTCTTTCATTACCATGTACACTTAATTCCACGTTATGGAAAAGGTGACGGATTCGGTGCGGTATGGAAAGATCATAGTGCTGAATACAAACCTGAAGATCTACAGCAAATAGCGAAAGAAATAACCGTTTTTATGAAGAAATAAGTAAGAGAATCGTGGGCACTGAAATAGACCATTGAAAAAGGTCACATTCGCACCTATTTCAGCGGCCTTGAAATATCAGCTTCTATGTATGATTGGTTCAAAACATTAAGAAGCTGATTCAGATAAGGCTAATCAGAGACTCTGATTAGCCTTATCTGAATCATTTTTTAAAGGAACTTTCAGAAAACACTAAAAAAACCGTTCATTATCTGCTTAGTTATGGTACGATAATGACAATCTATGTTATTAACGTGGTGAAGAGATAAAGGAGTGGAGAGAACATGACAGCAGTATATAACTTTAATGCTGGACCATCTGCGTTACCAAAAGAAGTATTACAAAGAGCACAAGCTGAGTTAACCAATTTTAATGGAACTGGAATGTCAGTTATGGAACTTAGCCATCGTAGCAAAGATTACGAAGCCGTTCATCAAAATGCAATTGATCTGTTAAAAGAGCTTTACAACATTCCTGATCAATACAAAGTTCTTTTCTTACAAGGTGGTGCTAGTCTACAGTTTTCCATGATTCCTCTTCAATTTTTAAAAGAAGGAACAATCGGAAATTATATTTTAACGGGATCTTGGTCTGAGAAAGCGTTAAAAGAGGCAAAAATAATTGGAAATACAGCCATTGCAGCATCAACGAAAGACCAAAACTATCAATCCATTCCGACTGCAAACGATTTCCAATTTAATAAAAACGATGCCTATGTTCACTTAACATCAAACAACACGATTTTCGGAACACAGTGGCAGGATTTTCCTACTATTGATCATGCTCCGCTTATCGCAGATATGTCTAGTGATATTCTTTCACGAGCAGTTGATATCGAAAAGTTTGGACTTATTTATGCCGGTGCCCAAAAGAACCTAGGTCCTTCTGGTGTGACCGTTGCTATTATTCGAGACGATCTTCTTGAAGCAAATGTTGATCAAGTCCCAACTGTTTTGCGTTACAAAACGCATGCCGATAGTAACTCTCTTTACCACACACCTCCAACATTTGCCATTTACATGCTAAATCAAGTACTTACTTGGGTGAAGGAACAAGGTGGTGTAAGTGAAATTGAAAAGCGGAATAAAGAAAAGGCTAAATTAATATACGACGCTATCGATGAAAGCAATGGCTTCTATAGAGGGCACGCTGAAAAGGATGCACGCTCATTAATGAATATTACTTTTAATCTTCCTACTGAGGACGATAACAAGAAGTTTCTTGCAAAAGCAAAAGAACTTGGATTTGTTGGACTAAATGGTCACCGCTCCGTTGGTGGCTGCCGTGCTTCCACCTACAATGCGGTTCCACTTGAAGCTTGTGTAGCCCTTCGAGAGTATATGGATTCGTATCGAACAGGTCATGTACGTGGTTAGGATGATCCCCTAACCACCTGCTAAGACATGATGAGAAAAGTAGCAGAAACACCACTAATGATCAATAGTACCAACATCACAAGAAGAGAACTTCTGAATTGAGACTTTTCATAGCTTCCTGCATTGCCAATTAGACGCAATGTCACATAAATAAGCCCGTACAATGAGAGCAAACAAACTGATACCATTAATAAAATAAGTGCTTCCATCTTCCCCCCTCCTTATCCTTGATCTATATGCAAATAAGAGGGACTTAAGAACAAGTTAAAGAAAGGTGTGGTACGAATTATGGATTCGAAATCGTTTTTTTCAGGTTTATTTGTTGGTTCCACTATAGTTGGCGCTATAACCCTTTTAACAACACCAACATCAGGAAAAGACATACGCAAAAACTGTAAAGGAAGTGCGATAAAAGTCCAAAATGGCTTTGAGCAACTAATGAAAGATAGCAAGAATGCATCTATTCAACTTAAGACGACAGCAAAAATTGGCAAAGAAACGTTTGAAACCGTCGGAAACGAAATGAAAGACTCTCTCAATGATTGGAAAAAGGATGTAGAACCTACATTAAATCAATTAAAAAGTGATATTGAAGCTCTTCAAAAAAATGTGGAACAATCTAGAAACGCAATCGACTAGATTGTTCTACACTTTGAAGCAGGAATACAATGATAATTTTCTAAAAGTTTTTAATTCACTAATTTTAATCTTTCTTTTTATGACAATCCTTGTCATAATGTAAAGAAGAAAAAATATCGGACAATAATTTTTTTGGAGATTCATTCATTTACTAACGTCATACCTAGGGGGAGAAAGATGGATCAACAATTACCTAGCTCCTTAAAACAATCAGTCATCTTTAGTCATAAGGTAGCGCAATTAAGCAAAGCATTATGGAAATCTGTAGAAAAGGATTGGCAAGCATGGATTAAGCCGTTTGATCTTAATATTAATGAGCATCACATTCTTTGGATTGCTTATCATTTAGATGGTGCTTCCATTTCAGATGTTGCAAAGTTTGGGGTTATGCATGTATCCACCGCCTTTAACTTTTCAAAGAAATTAGAAGAAAGAGGTCTGTTACATTTTTCTAAAAAGGAAAATGATAAACGAAATACGTATGTCTGTTTAACCAATGCGGGACATGATCTATTTCTTCAAACGCTTGAAACATACAAACCAGATACGTATGGTGTGTTTGAAGGAGCATTGCCCATCAGAGACTTGTACGGGAAATTCCCCGAATTATCTGAAATAACAAGTATTTTGCGACATATATATGGACCTGACTTTATTGATATATTTGAACAATCTTTATCCAAATTTGATGAAGACTTTAAAGAAGTCAATGGTCGACTTACCAAATTAGAATCAGACGAAAAGTCAAACTATTCAAGTGAAGGAGCCTAGTTTACACTAGACTCTTTTTTTTGTGTAATGATAAATGTAATTTCTAAAATTGCTTTTTTAAAAGGTATGTTTTTTCCAACCCTATTTGCTATATAAAAATTGTTATTGTCGAAATCATTTTATTTTTGTCGATTCTATTGCTTTCTATTAAAAATGGGAGTAAATTATTCAGTGGATTGAGGAGGTGCAGCACTTCAATGAACTGCTGGAAAACTATACGTATAAGCCGTGATTACGGTACGTTGCGCCTAATGATGTACTCTGGATGCACGATGCTTTTTACTTTTTTATTTTCTTATTTAATTGTTAGTAGCCTAATACCGACTACACAGTCGCCTAATGTCAGTTTGCCATTTTTTATAATGAGTATTTTAGCCATATTAATTGCTCATAAAATTTTACATCTTTTACCTATATGGCTTTGTGGAAAGAAAGGAATGTTGAAAACAAATTGGTTAGCTCCAATTCCGGTTCTTTCCGTTCACATTTCACAACCGTTAGGCCGAAACCTTTATTTGACGGCTTTATTAACACCTATATTTACGATCACAGCAATAGGAGCCGTTGCTTCAGCCATGTTTCCGATGTACATTGCCTATATTTCAATATTAAGCTCGATTCATTTCGGTTTGGCTTTTTATGACATTCTATATGCTTCTTATTTAATTAAAGCTCCAAAGGATAGTTATATTAAAAACCACGAAGAAGGGTTTCATATTCTCATTAAACAAGCCGTATAAAGAGACTGTCTTTTAATGTACGGAAACAAAGTGGCAGATGCAACAGCTTCGCACATTGCTTCGGGGTGTCGTCAAAACAAATATTTTGACGACACCCTTTTTTATTTAAAACTGTTTCGTAAATATTGTTGCTCTCGTAGTGAAATGGTGTAGAATTTTCACACATGAAAGAGAAATTCCCAGAGAAAACAAAGTCTAATGACGTTGCAGGTGAATTGGAGTATTGCCAACAAGTGGTCTCTGGTAACAACAAAGTATAAGAAAAAGCCTTATTTAAAAATCATTTCTAGCTCAATTTTGTCTTGTTCGAGATCGAACGTTTGAAAACGAAACATCATTGATTCATTTTCATCAATTGGTATTTCCGTTATTTTTACTTCAACTAATTTTTCGCTCGGGTACGTAACAATCCATTCGGCTAATTCAAGATAATTTGTTAACAATTGCAAGACTTGGTCGACCGGTAAATGAAGGATCCCAATCGAAAAAGTTCTCACTTCAAGTAGTAGGTCGCCATTTGGTGTAACAGTTGGGTAAAAATTAATGGTCACAGGTACTTCCTGACCCAGAATTCGAAATGCGGACCTGAATTGCACACTATCTTCCAATAATTCAACGACATATTGAATATCGCCTGGATTTTCTGCTATCTTCAAAGCAATGAGGGAATTCAATTTTGCTTTGTTTGTATGAATATGAAATGTAGCCTCTTCTGCTGTTGGTTGTTGTGGGACAAAGTGTTGTTCTTCAACCTCCGGAAAGTAGTGTTGAACTAGCATAAAGGCAACAATTATCGTAATTAGGACAAAGCTGAGTAATGATAGAAAGGCTATTTTCCATGCTTGTTCACTTTTTTTCATCCATTGATCCACACCTTTCTTTTCTTCCTTACATTTATATGCCCTATTTAAAAATATAACAAACTAGTATATTTTTAAACTGCTTTCTAAATAAATTAAGCATTCTCCTATCTTTTTTAGCCGATTTTTGATAAAGTTTATATATCATTGCTCGTCAGGAGGCACGTACATGCTCTTCTTTAGTATACTATTTGCACTATTTATTTTATTTGTTATTAATTCAATGACGGATGCTTTATGTTTGAAGCGTGAAATTCCATCCGAAAAGCAACCTAAATTATTTCGAACGATTAACATCCTTATGACAATTTTATTGACTTCCACATATGTAAAGATTTTATTTACTTAAGAAGAGTGAGAGACTTACCAAGTCCCTCACTCTTCTTTTCCATTATCCGTTCTTTCTTATTAGTACATCCAAGATGCGCCAATAATCACTAGTAAAATAAACAATACGACAAGTAGCGCAAAGCCACCGCTATAAGTGTGAGACATAATAATAATCCCTCCTTAACCTGAAAACTTTACAAGTCGCCCGTAAGAGATGTCGTTTTTGGTATTATAACCAAGCTGCACCTACAATAACTAATAAGATGAACAACACAACGATCAACGCAAATCCTCCTTGGTATGCGTGAGACATAATAACACCTCCTCATTGCTTTGTTACGTTATCCTATGCGAAAAGTTCTTTTCCGTACTAGGCTCATGCCCTAGTTAGGTAAATTCCTTAGTCAGCTTCTTGAAAACATTTCTCTAACTGCCCATTGTATGGTATAGTAAGGTCTATAAAATAGACAAGAATTGACCTAGCATGATGCTCAAGGAGTGAGAGAACAGTGAAAAAACGATTAATAACTGCTATTGGGGTAGCTTGTATGATTACTTTAGCTGCTTGTAACAACGAGGACACAGCTGCTGATGATACAGCCGTTGCCATTGTAGATGGGACAGAGATTACGGAAGCTGAGTTTGTAGATGAATTAAAAACAAAACATGGCGATGCCATCCTTCAAGAAATGATCCGAGACCATGTTCTTGACCAAGCTATTGAAACAGTTGAAATTCCTGAAGAAGAAATTGAAGAGGAATTAGACATGTTACGAAATGAATTTCGTACTGCTTATAATATTGAAGATGATGAAGGGATTTTAGATGCTCTTCAAAACCAATTTAACCTAGAGGTTGAGTCTCTAGATGATTTTGTTACTGAATACCTTCTTCCACCATTAGTATTACAAAAGTTAGCTACTGAAGGTATTGAAATTACAGAGGAAGACATCAGATCCTACTATGAAGAAAATGAAGAACAATTCTCTGAACAAGTTCGCGCGAGCCACATTTTAGTTGAAGATGAAGAAACAGCGAATGATTTGATTGAGCGCATCGAAGCTGGAGAAGACTTTGCTGATCTTGCTAGAGAATACTCTACGGATCCAGGATCAGGTGCCCGTGGCGGTGACCTTGATTTCTTTGGACGAGGCCAAATGGTTGAACCATTTGAAGACGCGGCTTTCTCATTAGAAATTGGAGAAATGAGTGAGCCTGTTGAATCTGACTTTGGTTTCCACATTATTAAAGTGACAGACCAAAGAGACGAGTTTGAAGACTTCATAGAAGAAATTGAACAAGTTTTAATTCAGCAACAGTCCAAGTCCCAAGATGAAGTGATGGCTGAATTAATTGAAAATGCTAATGTTGATATTAAAGATCCTCGTTTTTCTAACTTGTTTGGAACTGAGCCAGCTGAATAGATACTAAATATACATCTGTATGAAACAAACGACGCAATGGTCTCCGTTGCGTCGTTTGTTTCTATTTCATGGACCACTCCCTTTCCCCCTATTTGAATTTGTTTTTATATCAAGATGCACGGCATTATATATGCATCTCAATTTATCATTCAATTAATTCCCTCTTGAAAGTGACGTAACGTCATTTTGTATAATGTAAATGAATAACGTTACAACCATGGAGGTGTTTGACATGATTTCAATTAAAGATGTGGCTAAACAAACCGGCGTGACCGTACGTACTTTACGACATTATGATGAAATCGGCCTTTTAAAGCCCCTAGGGAAAACACAAGGGGGCCATAGACTATACGGGGAACTTGAAATTAAGAAACTTCAACAAATTCAATTTCTAAAGACTTTACGATTCTCCTTGCAAGAAATAGATGAGATGTTATGTAACGGAACACATGATTGGTATAGCAGCCTACAAAATCAGTTAATTTTTGTTTTAAAAGAAAAGGAAAAGCTAGAACACATGGAGCAGCTCCTTCGTGGCTTAATGAATGAGTTCACCATGAACGGGGAGACTGATTTAGTTCCTGTACAGAAACTCATTCGCATGTATGAGGATCAGTCACACCAGCGAGAAGAATTTTTGAAGAAACGATTTAATCAAAGAGAACAAGAATTGCTTGACTTACTGCCAAATGTCAATAGAGGCGATCCAGATACAATGGAATGGATATCCTTACTAGCCCAAATAAAAAGGCACATGTCTAAAGGAATTGCTGCCATTGAAGTACAACGAATTATTAGGCGTATGCTTGAGAAGGAAAAGGAGTTATTTGAAGGAGAAGAAGCGTTCGCTAATGAAATTTGGAATATTAGAAAATCACAAGAGGAGTCTACAAAAGCGGGATTTTATCCAATTGAGCCAGAGGTCATCGAATTTATCGAAGCAGCCACAAGCTACTATTTAAAAGAAAACCAAACACAAAAATGATTGGAGGAGGTTAAATGGATATCCTTATAGAATATCAATGGGAAATTTTCATAATAGCAGAAGTTCTCTCGGTTGTTTCTCTACTGCTATTTGGTTTTTTTCGTTATTTTTTAGGAAAACAGAAGGGAAGTTTCCTTTTCATCATCGCTTTTATTGCTTTGTTAATCATGGAGGCTTTACTAGGATTATTGGTTTATCAACAAACTGGTGAAATCTCTACCTTCCAAATAATTATCACCATCTTTGTCATTTATGCTTGTACATTTGGGGTATTCGATTTTCTTAGACTAGATCGATGGATGCGCCAGAAAATAGGAAAACTCCGAGGTGTCGAATTATTAACGAACAGGGACTATGCAATAATAGCTCAAAATAAAAATCCGAAATACATTGCTAGAAAATACCGTATCAGTGCTTTCATTCATTTTCTCGTTTTTATGACAGTTCAAGTTATATTTTGGAGCATCGGAACGTCTAGTTTTAGTGAAATGGTGGAATATGCTACAAATTTTTCTTGGATTGAATCCGGAACTGCAAAACATTCACCATATGCGAACGAAACGATGTACTCCATTGGAATGGTGTGGGGAATCATTTTCATCATTGACTTTCTCTACTCCATGTCCTATACCGTTTTTCCGAGTTCTAAAACATAAATTTAAATTTTTTAGAATTCCGCTTTTGCCCAGAACAAAACATCCGCCTATGCATAGGCTAAAACTAGGGAACCCTAAATAACCACTAGAAAGGATGTTTCACCATGTCAGGTACGGTTAAACCATCTTATAACATTGGCTTCACTTTGCTTGTAGTCTTGTTCATTCTACTCATTATTGTAGGAGCAGCATACGTTTGCTAAGAAACACCGCATATGCGTTCTGTTCTTTGTTTATATACTCTCTTATCTATTAAAATAGGCAGAGAAGCCGCTACGCGCTTCTCTGCCTATTGTTCTCTTATTTTAGCCTTTACTTATCTTACGACGCTCTCTTTCTTCTTCAAGACGCTGCATATAAATATTACCTTCGTTTTCAATCCATTCTTGTTCTGTACGCTTGTCTTCAAGTGAATATTTAATTGAAAGATATCCACTTAACAAAATTCCAGCTAGTACAAAATAAACCCACCAAGGACTTGATAAGAGAACGGCTCCAACTGCTGTTTGGGTTAAGATAAACCCAAATGCAAGGATGGCTAGTAGAATCAATGCAAATCGTTTACTTGGTTTATTTTTCATATTTACCCCTCCATGCTTTGTACCATTTACTATAGATTATGTACAAGCATCAAAGGTTAGAACTAAAAATCGAATGGCGGTTCATGAAAACTAGGCTTATAAAAACTGCGATTGTCCATCGCCATGACTCTCTCTGAAAATTCTCCTGGTTGAACACGCTCTAATGCCCGGTCCATCATATTCATTTTAGCATCGATGTTATCAATCATATGCAACACTTCTGCCTCACGAATGACTGGTACTTTTGGACTTCCCCATTCACCTTTGCCGTGGTGAGATAAAATTAAATGCTGAAGAATAAGTACTTCTTCCCCTTCTATCCCAAGTTCTTTGGCAGCTTCTGCTATTTCACTAACCATAATAGAAATGTGACCAATTAACTTGCCTTCGAGTGTATAGGATGTATCGACTGGACCAGAAAGCTCTTTAACTTTTCCAAGATCATGTAATATAACCCCAGCAAACAAGAGGTCTGTATCAAGAGTCGGATATAACTCAGACAGGCTTTTTGCTACTTTTAACATGGATACAACATGGTAAGCAAGCCCAGAGACAAATTCATGATGATTTTTTGTAGCAGCTGGCACTTCTAAAAATGCTTGCTGATGCTTCTTTAATAAATGACGGGTAATACGTTGTATACTAGGGTTTTTCATTTCAAAGATACATTGTGTAATTTCTTCTAGCATATCTGCCGGTGCTAAAGGAGCAGATCGAACAAAATCAGCGATGTTCACTTGATCCATCGCCGTCGTTGGCCGGATACTACTAATCTTCATTTGTAGTCTTCCACGATATTCTGACACTTCTCCATGAAGGTGAACGATTACTTGACTACAAAAAGCGGCTTCATCATCAGGAGAACATCCCCATAATTTCGCTTCAATATCCCCTGTCTGATCACTTAAAATCAATGTCAAAAAAGGCTTCCCATTACTAGCGACTCCTTTTACTGCTGACTTTATTAAGTAATACGTTTCTACTCGATCCCCAACTTTTTGAAATCGTATTCCTTTGCTCATATCATTCACCTCAACATTATTCATATCTATTAGTATAGCACATCACATAATTTGTTTTCATTAAAGCAAAAGGGAAATAGGGTTATCCAAAAAGTCTAGATTCGACCTAGTGGATAACCCCAAAAACATGGTTAAAAAATGCCTTTATTTCTTTTTCGTTTTTTTCAATTCATGTTGCGGAAAGGATATAGAAAACTTCACTCCTGTTTCCGTATTCTCAACTTTAGGACACCCTCCATGCAATTCCGTAATTCTCTTAACAATTGCAAGACCCAGTCCAAACTTCCCTTTATTGCCTTTATAAAACGGATTGAAAAGCTGCGGTAAATCTTGTGCTGGTATCGAATCTCCATTATTTTCAACCGTTATGAGTACTTGATCTTCCTTTAGAGATGCTTTCATCCATATCGTATCTTTGGCGTACCTGAGCGCATTTTCAACTAAGTTCTCTAATAGAACTTCAAGCTGTTCAACATCACCAGAGAAGCGGGTCTCAGCTCCCTCAACTAATATTTTCACATCTTCTCTTTGGACGCGGAACCTCTCTTCTATTTGAAAAGCTATTTGTCCAAATACAAGCTCCTCATGCTTTGGACTCTCTTCTTTCAATGAGTCTAATTTCGTATAATACAACATATCGATGACACGACGTTCCATTCTGTTTGCTTCCTCAATAATCACATCCATCGTTTGCTCCATGTTGTTTTTAGGCATAATGCCATCTTTCACGGAATGAGCATAGCTTTTTATCACCATGATCGGTGTTTTCAGTTCATGGGAAGCATGTTGAATAAACGTCTTCTGGGCACGATCATATAAATTTAAATTTTGACGCATTCTTTCAAACTGATCAGATAACCGCTGAAAATCTTCATCACCTTTCCATTTCAACGGTTCTTGCCAATCACGATTGGCGATTTGCTCTAAATGATTCCCTAAAATTATTAGTGGTTGGCGTAAATAATGCTTCAACCAAATAGCAGGGATTAAACTTAAACAGCTTGTTAGCAGCAAGATATAGAGCAACCTTTCCCACAGCCGATTAACCATTTCATCACGGTATGTATCCCACATGTACGAAATATGAAATGCTGGTCGCTCATCAATTTGCGCCTTCGTAATAACATAAAAAACAGTGGCACCGCCATATTGAATTTCATAACGGCCACGGTGCGCCTCTTGTCTATAGGCATTTTGAGCCATTTCCTGTAAAACTTCTTTTGGCGGGGGCGCTCCCTCTGTCGCACGCCCCAATGTATCATAAATTAAAAAGTGTCCCACTCTTCCTGGGTCTCGATCCGTAAACTCTTGTTCATTTCTTGGATTGATTAAATCAAGTAGTGGATAGGCACTTCTAATTTGTTCATGTTCAATAATACGGTACGTTTCATCTGTCATTGTCCCTTTTATTGAAATTGGATAAATAATAATAATGGAGAGAACAACTATTACAATAATCGAGATAAACGCAAGCCAAATGCGCTGCGTCAAATTAACTTTAATCATGAAGACAAAATCCTATATCCGTATCCGTATAACGTTTCAAGATGAACCCTAGGCATTTTTTTACGTACACGTCGAACAACATCATCCACTGCACGTTCTGATCCAAAATAATTTTCGCCCCAAACATGTTCAATAATCTTTTCTCTTGAGAACGCTTTGCCCACTTCTCCTGTTAAAAGCAAGATTAAATCCATTTCTTTTGTTGTTAAATCGACCAGTTGCTCACCTTCTGCTTCTTCATCGACAACTGTACGGCCAACCGGGTCAATTGTATATTGATTCAATTCAATTTTCTTTTGTTCTTGAGTGGATACTCCGTAAACTCGATTTAATAATTTCTTTGCTCGTATAATTAATTCTTGTGGCAAGAAAGGTTTCGCTAAATAATCATCACTTCCCATTTCCAAACCGAGCACTCGATCTAAATCTTGATCTCTTGCCGATATAAAGATAACTGGTGTATCTGTTTCCTCTTTAACTGCTTTTAGCAATTGATATCCATCTGTTCCTGGTAGCATAATATCAAGAATCCATAAATGAGGTTTGTCCATTATAGCATCTCGAGCTGCATCACCATCGTTAAAGACTTTAACAGTCCAACCTTCTTTCTCTAAATAGGCTTTTAACACTTCAGACAAATTTTCTTCATCTTCAACTAAATAGACTAGATATTCAGCCATATCTGTTTCCTCCTTGTAAAAACAACTCTAAGTACAATCTTAGGTATATTGTATCTTATTTTAATCGATGAAACGAGTTTCAAGTATAAGATCCACTACTATCAAACATATTTACACTTTTTCTCATAATCATGCATGTTTTGATTGTTTTCGGGAAACCTATTCTGATTTCGCTATTTCCCGGGTAAAAGTGACGGAAATAAGTGTAATCCGACAAAAAAGCAACCAAGCCACAATGACTTTGATTGCTTACTCAACATATTATATTTCTCCTTCTACGAGAATTACATTAAACAAGTGTCGCAATAGCCGTTAAAGCAGCTAGTGGCAAGATAATCCGATTCCATCCTCGCGGGCGTGGATATGGTCCATAAGGATACGGGTAATACGGATACGGTGGATAGTATGGGTATGGCGGATACGGTGGATAATACCCTGGATAATATCTCTCAGTTCCCCCTTGTCTAGCCATCGATTCTTGTGGATGATACGCAAATGCATCCGTATCATTAGGGCTAGGTTGTAGCATTGCTAGTGGATCTGGCCCTTGCATCAATTGTGCTAAATCCATATATTGTCCCATTTCATCAACAGGAACCATGACATAGACATGTTGGTCATCGACATGTTCTATAATTCCTGAATATCCATAGCCATTACCAACGTGCAATTGCACTGGTTGATGTAAATGCTGCTGACATTGCATTTTCATATTTTGGTGGTGACTCATCCTACCTCCTCCTTTTCGTTATAGCCTATTCAAAAAAGTAGGATTGGGTGAATGCTGATATTTTGTGTCTTCACACAGAAAAAGCATAGCGGATGCTATGCTTTTTCTGCGATTTAAGATTTACTCACTTGAGCTGTTTGTTGTTCAAAACGGGTTACAGTGAAATACGTCTGGACAATCATAAATATATTTCCAACAACCCAGTACAATGAAAGAGCTGATGGTAAAGTCATACCTGCTACAATAATCATAACTGGCATAATATACATCATGATCTTCATCTGATCATTTAACTGTACTGCAGACATTCTCACTTGCAGAAATGTCGTTGCCCCTGCAATCAAAGGGAGCAAATACAAAGGATCAGGATTGCCTAAATCAAACCATAAAAACGTATGCAAGGCAATTTGCTCTGTCCTCATAATCGCAAAGTAAAACGCCATCATCACGGGTAGTTGGACAAATAACGGAAGACAACCCGCCATCGGATTGACACCATGTTGTTGGTAAAGAGAGAATAATTCTTTCTGCATCTCTTGTTGTTTTTTTGGATCTTTTTTCGTAGCCTCTTTATACTTGCTTTGTAGCTTCTCCATCTCAGGGCGAAGCGTTTGTAGGGCACGAGTACTTTTTTGTTGTTTTAATACTAAAGGAAGCAAAGCTAATCTGACCACGATTGTTACTAATACAATAGCTAATCCATAACTTCCATTAAATAATTCAGCAACATATATCAACAGCCACGACATGGGATAGACAAAAAAATGATTCCATATCCCTTCCGTTTCAGCTGTTATCGGCACATGATCTACACTACCGCAAGCACTCATAGTCACTAAGATTCCAAAGAACAAAAATAATAAAGCTAGTTTCTTCACAAAAGTTCCTCCTTGTTGTTTTCAGTTTTTCGTTAGAAAACAACAAGAATAGGGTCTTCATCATCATTTTTTTTATGATCGATCAATGAAGGAATTTTTGGCCGGTACTGTTTGGAAGACGGCTGGATAAGACTTGAATTCCATTCTGCATGATCGTCTATACGGATATGTTGTCTCTTCCAACTTGCTCGCAGTTCCCATTCAATCATCAAAACATTCGCTTTGGTAAACGCCGCAACAACCAAAACAGTCATTATAACCGTAACCCATACCATCGTCATATCTGACAGAATTTCAACCATCTCATCCACCTCCTCTGTTACGTTCATCTTATCACAAAATGATTAGCTAAACAAAAGACAGTTACAACCAATTTTTTAACAAGTCATGCTACTTTTATTGGTAAAACCTCATCAAGTCTCCATAAATGACTTTATCAGAAAGACCTAAATCTAATTTTGCTTTTTCAAAGAACGGTTCACATTTCTCTAGCTGAGTTTCCTGTTCACTTGCTTTTTCATAGCAAGATCCCTTCGTGTAAACAAATTCATCTGTAATAAAACTTCCATCGCGCAAAACGGCAAATGATGGGCGTTCCTTTGAAAATAAATCAGTTCCAAATTGAATATCTTCCCGAGTATCAATTCCAAGCAAATGCATAATCGTCGGTTTTACATCGATTTGCCCTGAGATACTATGACTAACCTTAGGTTCATGCCCTGGAATATGTATCAACATGGGAACCTTTTGTAATTGCACATGGTCAAATGGAGTTAATTTTTCTTTCCCCAAAAACAGGCTCATCGCTCGATGATGATATTCTGAAATTCCATAATGGTCTCCATATAAAATAAAAATGGATTCGTCATAAATGCCTTCTTCCTTTGCTCGCTCAAAGAATTGTTCAAGTGCATAATCCATATAGCGCACTGTAGGAAAATAACGATTTAATGTCCCACTGTTAGAATCAAATTCGTTAATCATTTTATCTTCTTCCCCTAATTCGAACGGGAAATGATTCGTTAACGTAATAAGCTTTGTATAATAAGGCTCTGGTTGCGACTTTAATAAATCAATTGATTGTTCAAAGAAATCTACATCTTTAAGCCCCCAACCAATTGAATTTTCTTCATTTACAGTATACGAAGCAATATCAAAGAACTTGTCATAGCCAAATTGTAAATACATCATATCTCTATTCCAAAAGCTTTTATTATTAGCATGCATAACCGTAGAGTAATAGCCTTGTTCATTCACAATCTCTGGCAAACTATTATACTCATTCCCTGCATGCGTAAAAAAGACAGACCCACTCTCTCTACCAAATAAAGAGTTCGCAACTAAGAATTCGGAATCTGATGTTTTCCCTTGCGCTGTTTGATGATAAAACTCATCAAAATAGTAGCTATCCTCTTTTAGTTGATTTAAAAACGGTGTAATTTCTTCTCCATCAATTGTTTCATTAAGCACAAAGCTTTGAATAGATTCCATCGAGATTAGTATGACATTTTTTCCTTCTGCAATGCCAAACATATCAGCGTCTGGTTCCTTGTAGTTCTCGTTTCGATAACGAATGACTTCATCGATATCAGAGCTCTCCGCGAATACTCGTTGCGCCTTTGAATGAGATTGAACATAAATATCGTATACATGATAGTTCATAATTCCAATATTTTTCACTAACATTTCTCTGTCAAAAGCTCTTGTAAGTAATTGAGGTCTCTCTAGTTGAGCAACGCTGACATTTAAGGAAAACAAAAGCGCGGTTATAGCAAGCATAGCGACAACCTCTCTGTTGCTTCTCAAGTGCAAAGGGACAGCTTTTTTGAACAGGATATAAAGAAGCACCAAAATGTCAATCAGTAAAATGAGATCTGCCCACCTTACTAATTCCACAATACTCCCTTGTATGTCTTGTGCATTACTCGTTTGAAATAAAACAGGCCAAGTAAGAAAATCATTAAAAAAACGAAAATATAGTAGGTTAAAATAAAGTATACATGTTCCTACTGTACTTAAGACCACAACCATTATATTTCTCACTTTTCCACTAAAAAATAAACTAAGCCCTATTAATAAGACCGCTGAACTTATTGGATTCATTAATAACAATACTTCTTGTAAAGGATTCTCCGATTGAATTCGAAATCCAAATTTATAAAGTACATACGTTTTTACACATAAAAAAAAGACCGCTATTAAAAAAAATCTTGATCTCATGAATGCGGCTTTAATTTTTGCCCCCATTTTCTAACTCCTCTCACTAATAAACAATTTTTTACAAATGTAAAACTACCTTCTAATATATTATTCTTTTCTAGCTACAAGTCAATAAAAATCACTCTTTTTATATCAGTTTCTTAAAAAAATAAAAAAACACCAACCGTAATGGTTGATGCTAAACGTTAATTCTATTTATAATTGCACTCGTAATTGTTTGCGAAATACTTCACGTATCATATAGGACACACCGTTTTGCTCATTTGAACGCGTTAACCAATCTGCCACTTCTTTAACGGATTCCGTCGCATTTCCCATTGCCACACCTAGACCAACTTGATTGACCATATCAACATCGGTATTTTGTGATCCTACCGCTACCATTTCATCTGCACCTATTCCTAGATATTGCCCGAGTGTTTGTAATCCTCTTGCTTTAGAAACACCTACACTCACAATCTCAAATCTACCTGGTGCTGATTCTAACATTTTAACCCCAGCAACCACTTCTTCAATCTGCCTAATTGCTCGTTTTTGATCTTCTTTATTAAAGAACTGAACTTGAACTTTTGGAGGTGAAATGGGCTCTTGCATTAGCTGCTCACAAACAGAGTCTACAAAGCGAATCGGGTAAAATAATGGATCTCCCACCCCTATCGTCATTTTGGCTATTAAATGGTTCCTTTGTTTCACTTTATTTCCAATCGAAAAGTCTTCATGCAGTACTCGAATGTGACAGTCATACCTTTCTAAAATATCAACTACTTGCAGAGCTTTCTCTTCCTTAATTCGACGTACAAAAATAGGTTCATCGGCGTCTTGGGCAATAAAAGCTCCATCACTAGTAATCAGACATCCGTCAACTTTTAAAGCTTTAGCTATTTTCTTTGCAGATGCATATGGCCTTGATGTTGCAAGAGTAACATATACTCCTTTTTCTTTCACATACATAATGGCATCCTTTGTTTGCTTCGTGATTTTCGCATTTGATTTTAAAATGGTTCCATCGATGTTTAGGGCTAGCAGTTTATAAGTCATTGTCGAAAGTCCCCCTTCTTCATGTTGTCCCTATGCTGAGCTTCCCTAATAAAAGGCTTGCTCTTTATAAGTAGACTATGAGGGTAGCTCGTTTATTAGAACCTAGACGTAGCATTGAATCTTTTTTATACTGTAACTACTGCACTTTTGGTATGCCCGCTAGATAGGTAAATAGAAAAATCATTTTAAGAAGGGATTCTTATGAAAAAAGTTGCATCATACTATTTATTATCCGTAGTCTTTTTCTTTCTACTTTCTGCTTCACAGTTATACGAGCAAGACTTTCAAACGATTTTAATGACATTCCTCGGCTCTACTTGTCTGGGGCTTTTAACAGGTTTCGTTATACATATGGCGATGATCATTAAGAAAAAAGTATCCAAGTAGCTCGTTGATTACCCTAATAGCGGCTCTTGCTCTTTTTCGGTAGTCAGTACCGCTCGTTGTCTACTCTTATTGCGGCTCTTGCTCTTTTTCGGTAGGCAATACATCTTGTTGTCTACTCTTATTGCGGCTCTTGCTCTTTTTCGGTAGGCAATACATCTTGTTGTCTACTCTAATTGCGACTCTTGCTCTTT
>NZ_JRJU01000002.1 GCF_000787375.1 Halalkalibacter okhensis
GCACAAGCTTATTCCCATTTGTCTAATTTCATAAAAAATCAATAATGTTAAATTATGAATAAAAAAGATGGCTCAACACCAAAGTCTGTTCTTGACCCATAAAAAAGTATAAAAAAACATCTGTATCCTCTATAGTTGAAAGTACCACCCAACAACAAGCGAGGTATACAGATGCACTCTCATTTTACCAGTATTCTATTCGATTTAAAAGAGCTAACGATTTCCAATATTGAAAACATACACGATGACTTTTTTATTCATGTCCAACCGATCGAGTATCTCCAGCCCTGTCCTCAGTGTCAGGGAATGGATGTGATTCGCAAAGGAAGTGCTTATCAACGTAAAGTACGTCACCTTCCTGCTTTTGGACACCGTGTTTTTCTTTTCATGCCTGCCATTCGTATGATGTGTAAGCATTGTGAGGCTTCTTTCGTCTGGCAATATGAGTGTGCAGCATCTGGAAAACGCTACACGAAACAGTTTGAAGCCTCCCTACCCTATCAAGTCCTTGGAGCGACTGTTACCCACGCAGCTAAACGGACCCAAACACCTGTGACTACGGTGGAGCGTGTTTTTAAGCGATGGAGCGAAAGGGAAAGTGCTCATGTTCAAGCGACCTGTAAAGAACAAGCAGTAGACAGTCGTCAGCTTGTTTTAGGCATCGATGATTTTGCCATTCGTAAAGGTCTTCACTCGGAATCCCAAGCATTATAAACAACGGATTTTACTAGAATGTAATGAAGAACTACTTAGTTGTTAAAAGAAAGCAAGTACATGTTTTGGTGAAGAGCCAAAAAGATTTATATATTTTTTTTCACTAGTGTTGCATAAATACTGACTGAATTTTCAGTTTTAAAGTTCTTCCTGTTTAGAGCCAAAAAGGTAAATACCCAAGTAAAGGTGGTTCCATCCATTTGGAAATTCATTTACAATTAGACATTTGCGACGACGACAGTTTATTTATTAAGGAATGGTTTTCCCTTCGATTTTTCGAAGCCAAATATGCGCTGGCTTCCACAAAGCAGCTCTTAGATAACGACTAATTTGTAAGGTTTTTCGCTTGCTTTTCGTCTCGAGTTGCACGAGAACATGTAGGCAAAAAACGATTAATGCGATAAACACCTGATTGTGGATCGCCCATTCACTTTGACCGTAGAACTTTTTGATACTGAGATGTTGCTTAATCCATTTGAAAAACAACTCAATCGCCCAGCGTGATTTATACATCTCTGAAATTTCTTCGGCGCTTAAATCAAAACGATTCGTGAGTAACTGAAGTTCATTTCCTTTTGAATCAAGCACTCTTAGAAGACGAAAGTAATTCTCAGTACGGTTTTGAGTCGTGCCAATCAACACCATTTGGTCGGACAGAACGTTTGAATCCTCGGGTAGTTTAAAATCGTAGACTTCTCGTATGACTGCGTTTTTACGTAACCTAGATAGCAAAAAGTAACCATCATCTGTCATACGATCAAAGCGTTCATAGTCGAGATAGCCACGGTCAAACACATACATGCATTCCTTGTCGTCTACCATGATTTCAAGTTGACCACGATCATGTTCCTTTGCCATTGTTATCACAGCCTTTTCAGGATAGGAATTCCCTTTTTCCATAAACACAAGGCGCAAATGCAGCTTTACCCCGCTTTTGTTTTGCGGAACTGTGCCCATTTATGATTGGTCAAATTAAGTGGCAATGTGCTTGAATCAATGATTTTTAACGGCATGATGAGTTTTGTATAGTGTGTTTTAGCATGAATTTGTGACACTAAATCCAAAAAAAGCCTTTGGAATAAATCAGGATTCATCCCATTTAATCGCCGTGATAGCTGAGAAATACTGATCGAATCAAGGTTAATTCCTTTTTGAAGCTGGTCGTCGAAAAGACAATCACTCAGCGCATGAAGACTTTCTACTTCTTCAAGTTGTGCGTAGAGTAATAATTTTAAAAAGGATTCCGTCGTAAGTTTTTTCGTATAGAAATCTAATTTCAATGTTTTCACTTGATCATCAAATAATTCAAGATTTATCGGTGAAAACCATTGTCCAAATGAAGTTTTTCGTGTAATCTTATCCATGCGTATGGTCCTTTATTATTGGATTTGGGCGGGATTACCACCTGACTTATCCATTATAAAGGACTTTTTCTTTGCATAAAATAAGATTATTGAACATTTTGAGTATTTATAATAGTGAAATTAAATTAATGCAACACTAGTGATTTTTTTTAAAAGATAAATTTTTAAAATAAACATATTTTATTTCTAAATAATAATCGTATTAAGTGGCAAGCTTAATATATTTTACTACTTAGTATTACTTGTATTCAGTCATACTACTTACTAGTTAAAAATATAACTGAACAGCTTTAATAGTTGTTCAGTTGGGTTTTTCAACGCATATTTTTCTTACCCACACGATTCAGAATACTTTTGTTCAAATTATGGCGATACTTATCATCCCATTTTTTCGCTTGGTCGGTAAGTCCATTGGCGAATGTTGTCACGTCTTCACCCGTCACTTCCAATACGTCTTTGCCTTCTGCCGCACTAGCTTCAAACAGTTCAATGAGATCGTACTGGATTCTCAGCATATCCATACCGCTTCCAGAGGAGAAACTCCACATATGGTTACAGATTTCTTCATAGACTTCTGGATAATTGTCTGGTAAAGCTTCCACACGAGCCATCATTTCTTTGTATTCTTTTTTCGAGTCAAGTATCTTTTTGATGAAATTTACCATAGTATTTAACCTCCTACGTTATTGTTTATTCGTCCATATTTTTACTTGCTGTTCAACTATACACTCCGATTCTCCATCTAGTTTTGAGAGAGCCATCAATTCGTCGGCAAATGCTGCCACGTCTTCACCAGTAACATCTAGTACATGCTTGCCTTCTGCTGCACTAGCTTCAAACAGTTCATACAAAGTAAGGATTTCTTCACCAAATCCATATCCAAAATTCCACATGTACTTTTGAATCTTTTTGAAAACAAAGGCATAATCTTTCGGTAGGGAATTTACTTTTTTCATAAATGCTTTGTATTCCTTCTTGCTTTCTAAATCGCCAATGATTAACTCTATAAATTTCTTCATATTATTTCTCCCCTTTTAGGATAAAAATTTTCGAAGTCAAAAAATCCCATTTCCTCCAAAACAATTCAAGTTCTTGGCGACCAGCCTCATTGAGTGAGTAAAACTTGCGTGGTGGCCCCATATCTGACGGTTTTTTTTTAATGTTCACTAGCTTTTTCTTTTCTAATCGCACGAGGATGGTGTAGACCGTTCCTTCCACGACTTCGGTAAACCCTAGTTCGTTCAAGCGGCGGGTAATCTCGTAGCCATAGGTTTCATGGCGGCTGATGATTTCCAGCACACAACCTTCCAGCGATCCTTTCAGCATTTCCGTTAAATTTTCCATGTATAGAGCCTCCTTTACTTTGTATAACTTATATTCAGTATAACTTAGTAGTAAGGTGAGTTTTCAATTTAATAGCATTTGAGAAACACAGCTATTAAGCGTTACTTATTACTGGTACATCGTAACACCGAGTAGTTAAGAGTGTCAACTATTTTACTTATAATTATTTATACAGCTCTCTATTAAGAGTTGACAGTATCCGGTGTTACTTACTACTAGTATATCGTAAAATGCAGTTTGGTATATTAAATTAATCCTCTCGATAACCATAAATAATAGCTCTTTACTTAAAAGTATGTTCTTTCATAAACGAAAATATTTGTTGCACAGTATCTAGTCAAATACGAAAAACGATCACTTTAAAAGTGATCGCCGTTGAAAATATATGTAGTGTCCATTATCGTTGTACTACGTAGCAAAAATTTTTTTTATTAGTTGATCTCCTTCAACATAAGCTTCCGTAAGTGAAAATGCATACTTCCCTATCAGAAAAGAAATAAAAGAGCCCTTTTAACTGCTACTAACACCATTCTAATTTTACTAATGCTGACTTTCTTTGCTATATCTTCACATGAAAGTGGTCTATATTTTAAAACGACTTACAGCATTTTGTAGTTCCTCTTCCATATTAGAAAGAGATTTTGCAGCTGATGAGATTTCTTCCATTGATGCATTTTGCTCTTCAGCTGAGCAGCAACGTTTTGAGAATATCCGGCTGAATCTTCAGCAATACTTGAAGCTTCATTGATCGATTCAACCATCGTTTGGGTACCAGACAGGATTACAATATGTAACTATTAAAATCGTTAAACAGGGTCGCTATCTCGTAACTCAATTGTTACAAAGTTGTGAATAATTAATTTGTGAATAATTAATGATAGCTTATTTTTTTATAAGCTTCAATACTTTTAAAAAAATATAAATTAAAGAAGTGTGAAGAACACGTCTTCTTAAAGGTACCTAACAACAAAATAGTAATCCCCTATTTCTTCAAGGTATAGAGATAAAATTAAGCTAATCAATTTTAACTTTTTCTTCATTTAGCTCGCCCCCTCTACTAATATATATGTTATCAATCAACAGCTTTAATTACACTTTAATAACAGATACAAACCAATAATGAAATAAATTACCAATAACAGTTTTTTAAAAACATAACTTTCTGAACATGAATCCAAAGAAAAAACGATGGCAATGTCGCGATCACTTAGAATATATTTTCTACTTTAATATAAGCCTTAGAAGTCAAGAAGCATTTTTCTTGTTTAACTCTAGCATCCATTAATTTAAGTACACCTTTTCACAAACTCTGCGAAATCTTTTTGAAGAAACTAAAAATCTAAACAGGGTATTTTTACACATCCCCTTAATAGTGGGTGCGAATAAAGGACTTTTTACTCCCAAGTATAGATAACTTTCCTTCCTTCGTCGGTATGACCCCACAATGAGATTTTCAAGAGCAGGAACTAGGAATTGATAAAGCAACTAGTAAAATAGGTTTTCAAAACACCTAACCCCGCACAAGTTTGCAGGGGTTTTTGTATTATGAGGAGCGCTAGGAAGAACGACAACCGTCCCCCTGCTTCCTCCGATTAATTGGAGTCAAAGTTTATCTGTTATTAACTTTTATGGTATAAACAACTAATTTAGAGTTATCTTATTATTAGTAGCAGTACAACCATTTTTTAGTAATTCTACAATAATTATTAAAAATATTCTGCTGATTATTTATTATAATTATAATATAAGAATTGATGTTGTCTAAATTGCAATTTCGTACGTTGTTAGGCAGGTTTGTGTGCTATTGACTCTTATCAAACAGAAAGGGGAAAAGATATATGGACAATGAGAACGTTGGAAAGTGCCCGTTTACGGGGGAAAGTTCCGAGAAACCGATCAGAGGGACGAAAAATAAGGACTGGTGGCCAAATCAGCTTGATTTACATGTGCTTCACCAGCATGACATGAAGACAAACCCGCTTGGGGAAGATTTTAACTATGCAGAGGAATTTCAAAAAATTGATTATGAAGGTCTGAAGGAGGACCTACATAATGTGATGACAGATAGCCAGGATTGGTGGCCGGCAGACTATGGACATTATGGGCCATTCTTTATCCGGATGTCCTGGCACGCTGCAGGTACATATCGTACAGCGGATGGACGCGGAGGCGGCGGAAGTGGCTCTCAGCGTTTTGCGCCATTAAACAGCTGGCCTGACAACGGTAACCTGGACAAGGCCCGCCGTTTACTCTGGCCGATCAAAAAGAAATATGGAAACAAGCTCTCCTGGGCAGACCTGCTCGTTTTTGCAGGGAATGTCGCGATTGAATCGATGGGCGGCAAGACGATTGGATTTGGTGGTGGCCGTGAAGATATTTGGCACCCTGAGGAGGACGTGAACTGGGGTCCTGAGAAAGAGTGGCTCGGTGACAACCGCTATTCTGGTGAGCGTGATCTTGAGAACCCGCTTGCTGCTGTGCAGATGGGCTTGATTTATGTCAATCCGGAGGGACCGAATGGAGAACCAGATCCGGTGAAAAGTGCCTTCGATATCCGCGATACCTTCAAGCGGATGGGAATGAACGATGAGGAGACCGTGGCACTTACTGCCGGTGGACATACATTCGGGAAAGCCCATGGTGCTGGTGACCCGTCACATGTGACAGAAGAGCCAGAAGGAGCTGGCCTCGAACACCAAGGATTCGGTTGGAAGAGCAGCCATGAAACCGGGCACGGTGCATTCACCATCACGAGTGGTATTGAAGGTGCATGGACACCGACGCCTACCAAATGGGATATGAGCTTTTTTGACATGCTGTTCGGGTATGAGTGGGAACTGACGAAGAGTCCAGCTGGCGCTTACCAGTGGGCACCGATTGATCCGGATGAAAAGCATTTGGCTCCCGATGCCGCTGATCCGTCTAAAAAAGTAAAAACGATGATGACGACTGCGGACATGGCGATGCGCATGGACCCGGTATACGAAAAGATTTCCCGTCGCTTCCATCAGAATCCTGATGAGTTTGCCGATGCCTTTGCCCGAGCGTGGTTCAAGCTGCTTCACCGTGACATGGGGCCTCGTGACAGATATTTAGGGCCAGAAGTGCCAGAGGAAGAATTCGTTTGGCAGGATCCGGTTCCAAAGGTTAACTATACCTTAACGGATGCAGAAATTGAGGATGTGAAGGCGAAGATTTTGGATTCCGGACTCTCGGTGAGTGAACTCGTGAAAACGGCCTGGGCCTCTGCCAGTACCTACCGTCATTCAGACAAGCGCGGTGGTGCAAATGGTGCCCGCGTTCGCCTCTACCCGCAAAAGAATTGGGAAGCAAACGAACCAGAGCAGCTTGCAAAGGCTATTAATGTGTTAGAAGACCTGCAGAGCGGCCTTGATAAAAAAGTAAGCCTTGCCGATTTAATCGTACTTGGCGGAAGTGCAGCCGTTGAAAAAGCTGCCAAGGATGCCGGCTTTGATGTAAAGGTTCCGTTCACACCGGGTCGCGGTGATGCCACCCAGGACCAAACAGACGATGAAAACTTCGAAGTGCTTGAGCCAGTATCCGATGCATTCCGCAACTACCATAAGAAAGACTACTCCTTGAAGCCGGAAGAGTTCATGGTGGACAAGGCCCAGCTAATGGACCTCTCTGCGAAGGAATTGACCGTTCTCATCGGAGGCTTACGCGTACTTGGAGCCAACCACGGTGACAACAAACACGGCGTTTTCACTGATCAAGTGGGCACACTTACAAATGATTTCTTTGTGACCCTACTTGATATGGGTGTGGAATGGAAGCCGGTTGAGGGAGAACGCTATTATGAAGCACGTGATCGCCGCTCGGGCGAACTCGTCCGCACTGGTACAAGAGTCGATCTCGTTTTCGGTTCCCACTCTGTCCTCCGCGCCCTTGTGGAAGTCTACGCACAGGACGACAGCCAAGAGAAGTTTGTGAATGACTTTGTGGCAGCTTGGGTGAAGGTGATGGATGCAGATCGGTTTGATGTGAAAGTGAAAAGATAATAAAAAAATCCGGTTGAAGTTTTACGCTTCATCCGGATTTTCAATAAAGCAATTGTTGAAATCTACAAAGACGACAAAAATGCACCTGAAGGTCTTACTTGGGCTTCATATGACACAGAAATTGTTCAGCTAAAGCATCCCGTTCTAATATAAAGCAAATTTAACTTTCCTAAAGCACCCGTTAGCGTAAGTACATTGTTTCACAAAGTTAGCACAAATAGATGTCGTTTTCTTTATTATAAAAATAAATTCAATAGTTAAGGGAGTAAAAGACGATGGTGAATACCTCGCCTATACTCCCCTTCTTTATTGAACTTCGTTAAAATTTTTGGATTTCAATAAACACCATATACATCGGGACAATCAGATTCAGTTGGGATATAAAAACAATGCTCCTTATAACGTCCGGAATTCCATTGGCCCCACCATTGTTCTGGACACGGACCATCTGGCCGAAAGAACCATAAAGCAAATTCAGCTGGCCTATGTCTCTCTCCGTTGATAACTCTCTCAGCTAATCGAATTTCCTTTTCTCTTGCCCGCTGATAAAAATAAGGAAAATGAACAGCTTCAAATCCTCCTGGCGATTGCCAAACCATTCTTTCAATTGAATTAATGTCAACAAAATCCAAACAACCTACTCGAACCCTGTTAACACAAACATTTGCTACAAGCAACATGCCTAGTTTACCTTCACCTTCAGCTTCTGCTCTAATTAATCTTGCGAGCAATTTCCGGTCATTTGCATTAGTTTTTATGACGGCCAAATGAATTTCCTCCTTGATTTGAGAGATTTATAAAATTATATGTCGAAATCATTCATTTTAATACTTAAACATTTCCTGTAATGGATTGTTTTAAGTGGGAATTTAAAATGATGTTGATAACCTATTTTATCTTGCTTGTAGTTGAAAAATGTACAAGAGTTAAGTCGAATAAGCTCATTTTATATTAAGTAAGTTTTTGAAAAAACAGACATAGAAAGCATTTAAGTTAATGTCATATTAACATTCTAAGCTATTCAGCAAATTAAATCAGGAATAACACTTTAAATGATTACATTTATTCAACAAAACAACGGCCGTTGAGAGTTAATGCGTCGTCTTCCCAAAGCTATGTCCTTGTTGAGTTTCAAAACAAGGACTATCTCTATATGACGACCAATTGACTAAGGTTTTTCATAATCACATTTGAAGTGAAGCCTCGATTTATGCTGAATGGAGTAAGGCATAGAGTTGTGAAATCACTCATTTAGCTCAGATCGTAAGAAAGTTTTCTAACTTTCTATATGTTTTTTAAACTTCTTCCCTCGTTTTTTTTATCGATGTAAAAGTAATTAAAATAAGAGTCATCAATAATAAGCAAAGGTTCCTGAATACAGAGCCCAATAACCCTACTTGGGTTTTTAAGAGAAATAAAGGTCCCTAGTCCACCTCGTAGTAATGTGTTACTAGTTAGGGGGGACAAGGCACCAACTTTCGAAGATGCTGATGCACAAGTATGAGTCCACTGCCTAACAAAAAGAAACACCATCTAGGCAAAGCTATTTTAATATTGAATCTCTCTCTGGGACGAGGAACCTGTCCCTCCGACCCTTTTAAGCCCGGGAGATGCAGTTGCAATTGAAGATCCTTCTTACGCATATTCTTTACCAATCTTTCACTCTGAAGGATTAAATACTTTTTTCTTACCAGTTCATAGGGATGGGATAGAACCGGATGAAATACTTAGTTTGTATCAAAAACACCGAATAAAAATGATTTTCTTAAATCCTACACATCAAAACCCAACCGGTTCAACTCTAAGCATCGAAAAACGAAATAGAATTATAGATATTTGCAGTAAATATGGAATTGTAATAGTTGAAGATGACCCATATAGCCTTATTGGTTATGATGACAATTATATCCCCTCACTAAAATCCTTGGATTCACAAGGATTAGTTTTATATATAAGTTCTTTATCAAAAATTTTATCATCCGGTTTAAGAATTGGATGGATTTCAGGACCTCAGCCAGTTATTCAAAGAATAGCCGATTTAAAACAACAACTAGATTTTGGTCATCTAACTTATCCCAATTATACGCTACGGAATTATTACTATCACTTAGACTCGAACATCACCTTACACATTTAAGAGATCACTTAAAAAATAGAAGAGATATAATTGTTCAATCAATAATTGATCAGTTCAATGGTGAGATAACTTTCTTCGAGCCTAATGGAGGGATTCATTTATGGTGTAAGATAAATGATGAAAATATTGATCATAATATGTTATTTAAAAAATCAATTAACCAAGGTGTTATATTTGCCCCTGGTAAAACTTTAGGTTCAAAAAAGGAATTTTTACGCTTCTCTTTCAGTCGTCCTCAATTAAAATCTATAAAAAAAGGTATTGATAGATTTTCATATGTTCTTAAAAAGAAAATAACAAATTATTAAGTATAATCTCCATCGATAAAACTACTTTATTGCTCTATATAATGAAAGGAGATCTGTTAAACAGATCTCCTTTGCAATTTTCTTTACTATTGAACCGTCTCTATTAAATCTCTAATAATGGGCCCTTGATCCGTTTGCAAGCCGTCGTATTTTCTAACACAGAAGGACAAAACGTAAAAATCATATTTGCTAAATATTTCTAACATACTACCATGTAAAACTTAGATTTTCATCAAATAACTCCTCAAATTGTTTCATTATATTTTCCATCATTTATGAAAATTTATGTACTGATTCTGTTGTTAGAGTAAACTAAAACGGATGCTATATTGATGCTACTATATCTAAAATACCATTAATAATTATAGCAAGCTTAAATGTAAAAAAAGAGACCAAATCATACGATTTGATCTGATAATAAATATTCTATTTTATAATTTTTAATAATCAATTGACTTCTTAAGTTGATATGCAGGAATACTTAAGAAACAGACTTAACCAGTTGGGATAATGCTTCTTTTATTGGTGTAACAGGTCGACCTAGAACTTTTTCAAAGTCATTGCTTTCAACAGCTAACGATCCGTTTCGAATACTTTCTTGGATACCAACGACAATTGGAATCACAAAATCCGGAAGTCCAACTTGTTTCATAACCTCGGCATATTCATCATCTGTCACTTGTTGGACGAAAATTTCTTTACCTAATACTTCACTAAGCACTTGGACAAACTCTTCTTGTGTGTAAAGGGGTCCAGAAAGCTCATAGATCGTATTAGCATGACCATCTTCACTTAAAACTTTTGCAGCAGCTTCCGCGTAATCTTGTTGAGTCGCCCAACCAACTTTTCCTTCACCAGCAGATGTCATCCATGGAGCACCCGCGATTGCCCCTTTGATACTGTCTGTTTCATTTTCCAAATACCAGTTGTTACGTAGGAAAGAGTATGGAATTCCAGTTTTCACAATCGCTGCCTCTGTTGCTACATGTGGTGGAGCCATTAAGTTCGTACTTTCTGTTGCGTTAGCTATGCTTGTGTATGCAATAAATTTAATTCCGGCACGCTCAGCTGCGGCTACAGCATTTGCGTGTTGTTTTATTCTCGTGTCATTATCACCATCTGCAGAAATGATTAATAGACGGTCAATACCTGCAAATGCTTCATCTAATGATTCCGGATTATCAAAATCGCCTTGCCGAACTTCGACTCCTTGTGCACGTAGCCCTTCTGCTTTTTCTGGATTACGAGCGCTTACTACTAATTGATCAGCCGATACACTTTTTAATAATGTATCCACTATCTTTGAACCTAGTTTCCCCGTTGCTCCTGTAACTAATAATTTCATTATACATCCTCCATCCTAAAATACCTGTAACTAACTTGATTACATGTGATTATTTTAGTTACAGGAAGGTAAAATGTCAACAGATTAAGACGATATATATATTTTGTTTTTTTTGATACAATATACTTGTAGTCAAATTAATTACACGATAAGATTAGCTTTTAATAAGAATCATTATAGGATGGTGACTGAATTGTCAATCAGTAGCCGATTTTCAGTAGGAATACACATACTAACTTTAATAGATTTTAATAAAGAAGAAGCAAGTTCTTCCGAATACTTGGCTGCCAGTGTAAATACGAACCCAGCCGTGATTAGAAAAATAATGGGAATGCTAAAAAAAGCAGAATTAATCGAAGTACGTCCTGGTGTTGCTGGAGCAAAACTTGCGAAAGAATTACCCGACATTACTTTACTTGACGTGTATAAGGCCGTTAATGTTGTAAAAGAAAATGAACTATTCAGCATGCATGACACACCAAATCCAAAGTGCCCTGTCGGCAAAAATATTCAGCGAGCCATTGAGCCATTATTCGTTTCAGCTCAACTAGCGATGGAGAAAGTGTTAGGAAGTGTAACACTAGAAAATGTGATGAAGGATATAGCTAAAACAGAGAATACAGAATGTTAAAAAAGACTTTAACGATTGTAAAGTCTTTTTATATTCTTTAATAATGAAACTGGATCTTGGTTTTTTCTTAGTTACTTCGCAGTATAGGTCCACTGCGTACCAAAAAGAAACATTATTTAGGCAAAGCTATTTTATAATTGAATCTCCCTGTGGGACGAGGAACCTGTCCCTCCGACCCTTTTATACGAGTTTGGCGTAGATATTGTAGGTATAGACAAATCTGAAAATATGGTGAAACAAGCAATCAAGAAATACCCTCATATACAGTTTATGGTGCAAGATGCTACCATTTTAGAATATCATAGCGAATTTGATGCGGTATTCTCTAACACAACACTTCATTGGGTAAAGCCTCCTATCCGAGCATTACAAGGTATTTATAAAAGTCTTAAACAAGGTGGAAGATTTGTTGCCGAATTTGGAGGCAAGGGCAACGTTCAAACGATAACAGATGAAGTAATCAAACAAATAAAAGAAGTTGGATTAGAATTTAAAAAGGAACAATTTCCTTGGTTTTATCCAAGTATTGCTGAGTATTCAAATTTAATGGAAGAAGGTGGATTTAGAGTGACTTTTGCTCAACACTTTGATAGACCAACTCAATTGCATGGAGATAATGGATTAAAAAATTGGATTGATATGTTCTGCACTCATATGTTTGATGGTATTTCAGAACATACAAAAAAGAAATAATTACAAACGTTGAAAAAAATTTAAAGAGTTTGTTTAAAGAAGGCAATTGGATTGCTGATTATAAAAGGGTTCGTATAATTGGAGTAAAATAGTAATTGTAAAAGGAAGGACCAACTGGTTCCTTCCTTTTACAATTACCCTATAAGTTCAATTAAACAATATTGCTTCGTCCGTATTGTAAGATTAGCCAGATTTGAAAAGGGGAAAGTCAGTAGATTCCTGCCCCCAATTAAGAGATCGAGCAATTCCTTACAACTATACTCTTTCGACTGCTTTTCAAAGTAGGAATGAATTTTTAAAAATACCACGCCCAATCGTCACTCCATCAACCCCGTACCTGCGTACGAGGTCTAAGCCAGTTTAGGGACGACGAACCTGTCCCAGCGGTCCATCTATTTCCTTTTATTCCCTTTATTATTATCACCGCTAGCTGGAACTTTGCCGTGTAATTCTGGTGCATTTTGATTACGGCTACCGCCTTTATTATATTTTTTGGTCATATTTCACAACTCCTTTCCTTAGTTCTTTCTTCAGTTTATCCCTTTTTTGATATCATATGTTTTTTCTATTTATAAATGGTCACTACTCCCCATATCCATAAATGATTAACTTAGAATGGGGCAGTCTAAACATAGGAGGTATGAATATGATCGCTTATTTTGGTACTTTGAATAAAATTGAAGATTTTACTAATGAAGGAAAGGTTCAAAACGTCAATAACGTTATTGGTACAATTGGATTTTGGCTTACATCTGATATTCATTCAGCCAAAGCTTATGCAATAGGAACGGAGACAGTTTATCAAAAGTCAGAAACGGAATTTTGGGAAGATGGAGCGCCTAAGGTTATTCAAGTTGAAAAGCGAGTAACTGGCTTTATTTATAAACTATTTATAGATGAACCAAACCATTTCACCTGGAAAGATGAGGCTATTCTTTTAAATATGGAAGAAGCCAATGAAAAATTCCGTAACAGCCTTATTGGCCAGGGGTATGAAGGCTTTGTCATTCGAGATTGCAAACTACAAGATGGGGTTACTGATTTGTATTGTCTTTTTTCAATCAACTCACCGCTCATTTCAGATATTATCCCGGTAGAAACGTTGTAGAAACAGTGCCTGTCCCCATCCATCCACTAACGCTAAAGCGGGGACCATAACACGCAGTTACCTATGAGCCCCCATGTATTTTCTCGAATCAAATAATCATTCTATCAAACTCTTATGATATGGTTCTTGGTCGATAATCGTTAAGATTTCTTCTTTTGTCGCCCACTTCACTCGTTGTACTTCCTCTGGTTGTAACGTTAATTCCATAATATTAAGGTCTACTTCAACAAGATAATAGTCATCAAATCCCACTGAAAAATTTATCGTTAAAGAAGGTCGTTTACCATGCAAGTCCATTTTATAACCTACTGCGTAACTACAATAATTCTTCTGGTATATAGTATTCGCATTCCAACTTTTTAAAATCTTTTTTATCCCAAGTTAAAACAGGAAGTTTACTGTTCGATTTGCTCGATATTAACGCATCAGCAAAATCGACATTTTTATCCGAATACATTCTCAGTGCAATAATTACATCATCTTCCTCTACTTCAACATTTTCAGATTCAATGATATCTAATAGATATTCCGTTATTTTGGGTTTATCCACTTTATAGAAAGACTTTAACAACCAACAGCATTCAGCGATTACGACAGTAGGAACTACTAAAGTTAACTCACTTTTTTCAACCTTCTCTACAAGCTTCACTATAGTATTAAATTTAATTGGATCATCTTTAACTAGCAGTCGTATAAGAACGTTTGTATCGACTAGAAATTTATTCATGTTCCAATCCCTCAGATAGAGTATGTTTAGACGCTTCCTCGTGAGCAATTTCTCTCATTTTTTCAAGATTTATTTCCTCTTTTGAAGTAATTCTGCCAATTGCTTGACTTAATAATTTTTTCTTAACCGGCTCTATTCTCACTTCATCGTCTTCTATTAAAAATTTTAATTGGTCACCCTCACTTAAACCTAACTTTTCCCTAAGTTCCTTTGGTATGGTTATTTGTCCTTTACTCGTCACCTTCCCACTAACTAATTCCATTTCAACTTCACCTCTTACCTTATTCGAAAGTATTACTTTTATTATAAGTATTACTTAAATATTTTGCAAACTCACTATACAAATAATTAATGATTTCGTACATTACCAGTATCGTTGTGTAGCAAACGATCATTTATAAAATGTGATAGCTCCGTTCAACTAACGCTCTTGGTCAATTAAAAGCGAAAACATAGACATATATTTCAGCTCCACTTAAAGCCAATAAGGACTGCTTATCGCAGCCCTACTTCCTATATCCATTTAGGGTTACTGCAGGGACGACGGACCTGTCCCCTCGACCCTTTGGATGAAACCTTCTCGCAATACATTTTGTAATAATGGGCTCGGTTCACCTACGCTGTAAAGTAGCAAATAATGCATCGCTCTTGTGCAAGCAGTATAGAAAACTCTGCGCAGACTCTCATCACTGTACACATGCTCTGATGCATCATAAATGATGACGGCATCGAATTCGATTCCCTTAGACAAATACGAGGGTACAACAACAACTCCTTGCTCATATTCAATCGAGTTGCTCTTTAAAAGTTTAATTTCATCAATGCCAGCCAAAGATTCATATGCTCGTGCACTTTCCTCCGCCGATTTGCATATGACCGCAATGCTATTAAGTCCTAGACTTCGAAATTCTGCAACTTTAGCTGCAATGCAGCTGTGCAGTTCTACGTTATCTGTCACTTGTTTCAGCACAGGTTTCTCACCTTCGCGTTCAAATGGAACAATCTTATCCCCATTAGGAACCAGTCTTCGAGTAAATTCAATAATCGGTTTCGTAGAACGGTAACTTCGTGTGATATTGATCAATTCCGTTTCATCTGATCCGTAAAGGCTTGTAAGTGTGTTGAAATTAACTCTTTCGCTAGCATGAGCGAATATCGCCTGATTAAAGTCGCCAAGTACTGTCATCCTTGCCCCCGGAAACAAACGTCTCAAAAACTCAAATTGAAATGGTGAATAATCCTGAGCCTCATCAACAACGATCTGTTTGATCGAGCTGTTCGTCTGAAAGCCTTGTATTAGCTCTTTCAATAGTAAAAATGGGGTTGCATCCTCATAAAATAATTTATTTTCATCCAGCCTCTCCAGCGTCATTTGGCAAATATCCGCCCACTGTACTGGTGTTTCCCCTTCAATCCAACGTTTGATTTGCTCAGGATCTACATATAGTTGCTTGTAAATCGCCTTAAAATCAATGAAACGAAACGCTCGGATTCGTTTTCGTAACGGCTTCAATTTTTGGTGAACAATCAATTGGGCAAGCGCTTTGGGTTCCATCTCATAGTCTGCAATTGCTTCTCTTTTATAGCCTCGTTTTTCTGCTAAGTAACGATGCGCCTTATGGTATTCATCGTTGCTTAACAACTCGATTTCCTCCTGTACCCACGACTCTTTCCATTCGTCCCTCTGAACCTCTTTTATTAATTTAATCAGCCATTCCATCAATTTTTCAAGTCTATTATGAAAGCGGAGTGAAGTATCATGACTATAAAATCTATCTGCTATTTGTTGAGCATTTACAATTGGCTTCCCACTGAAGGTAATGTTCTTAAATCGCATACCTGATAATTCTAGGAACTGTCTATATGATTGGATCGCCTCAAAAAAACAGGTAGATGCTTTAAAACGAGTGCTTTCAAGTCTTGATCTGTACGAAGGAGTATTCGCCCGAGTTAAAACATACTCCAATTGCTCGTATGGATTTTCAACTTGAAACTCTTTACTCAGACGATGATTCAAGTATTTTTGAAATGTGACCTGTTGCATATTCTCTTCACCAAGTTCTGGCAGTACATTAGACACGTAACTACTAAACATCGAATTAGGCGAAAAAAGAATGATTTGATCAGCATTCAGCCGATCTCGATATTTGTAGAGCAAATAAGCAATTCGTTGCAGGGCGGCTGATGTCTTGCCACTACCTGCTGAACCGTGAACAATCAGCAGTCTCCCACGGTCATGACGAATAATCCGGTTTTGCTCCTGTTGAATGGTCGCTACGATATTGTGCATCTGTTTATCGGTACCTTTGCCGAGAACCTGTTGCAAAATCTCGTCACCAATGGTGAGACTCGTATCGAACATCGATTGAAGAGCGCCATCACGAATAAGATATTGCCACTTTTTCTCCAATTCGCCTTCGACTGTGCCTCCAGGTGTTTCATACTCGGCCGGACCAGGCTGGTAATCGTAGTAGACACTTGAGATCGGAGCCCTCCAGTCATAGATCAGAAAATTTTCTCCACTACGATCCTTAAGAGAGGAAATACCAATATAGAATTGTTCCTCAGTTGAATCCCCCTCTTCGACAAAATCGATCCGACCAAAATAAGGAACCGCCTCCATTAGCCTTAGTGTCGATAAACGCGTCGAAGCATGTCTATGAGTGCTTTGGCTAACAGACAGCGCTTGAGCTTCTTGCCGCAAGCCGATAACGGTCTCAAGGTAATCATCAAAGGTATCCGTATTCACCTTCACTTCATCCCAAAAGTGCTTGCGGATCTGAACCACTTCTTTCTTACGCCTGGAAGTTTCTTCTTCTAGTCTGTTGATTTCCTCCGTAATGGTTTCCATTACAAAGTCTACTCGTTTTTGCTCCTGCTGAAATTCCGAATTCATGGCAAGCACTCCTCATAAAAAAATTTGATAAAAGGGTTGACTAATATACTGACGGTGTTGTATATTTATGATAGGGATAATACAATCAAATCATCAAATAACATCACAGACTTATATAATTTACCATAGGATCACATTCTTTTCAATATATTTGTATAGAATTGTATGATTAAAAGATTCACGATCCTTTCTATTGCTTTTAAAAAATCGCTTCACGGATTTATCAGTCATTTCTAAATCTCTTTTAAAAGAAAATCAAAACCACCCGTGATGTGACGGGTGGTTTGTTCTGCCGCTAGAAGCCTTTGTTACTGACAAAAGTCTAAAGACTAGACCTCTCTTCTTTATTTTTCTTTCTCTTTCTTATCATTTCTTTTTTCTCCTGTAAGGGATCTACTCTAATAAACTGTGGGACGACGGACCTGTCCCCCCGACCCTATATCACTCCCAATGCTTCCTTTGCCATCTGTTCATATTCCTCGATGCCAGATACTAATGCAAACTCTGCAATGGAAACTGGATATGCAGCGTCAAGTTCGATAATATGCTCTTTCATCATCGGCCAGTCATATCCACCAGCTTCTTTATATGCATGAATCAGAGCTTCTAACCCTTCTTCACCAAAGGCTTTATAGTTAAAAACAAAGTCATTCGAAATATCTGTAACCTTTGCTTCAGTCCAGTCGATTAATCCAGTCACATTAGCACCTTTATCAATCATCGTATGTCCGGCATGTACATCTCCATGAATCAGTCCCGTTTTCTTAGGCCACATTTCATCATGATGAATCCATTCCTGCCATCTATTCCATAAATCCTCACCTACACCAAACTTTGCTCTTACCCGATCCATACGCTGCTTCATTGACTTTCTTGCTTCTTCTGGTGTATGCACCACTAGGCCAAGCTGATTAGCTTTATCATTAGGGATGCTATGAAGCTCTGCTAACACTCTACCCAGAGACTTGTGAAAGGCTTCTGGAACATTGTTAATATCTATCTCCCAAACATAGTTTCCTATATTATGATCTATCGTTCCTGCTGGCACACCGTTTAATTTCTTGTAAGCTATAAGTTCATCTGTGTAAATGATCCAGTTTGGTGCTTGAAAAGATTTTGCATACATACTTACCAAATCTAACACTTGTTTTTCAACCTTTGTTCTAGGCATCACATCTTCACGTCTAGGTAATCTTAGAGTCCAATCAATTCCACTTTCATCTTTTGCAAAAACAACCTGAAAATCTAGCCCGGACTCATTGAATTGCATGGTTTCTTCTTTAATCATCAGATTGTGTTTAGTAGCTATTTCAATAACTCGCTTTATATCTTTATTCATTTCAATCACTCCTGTCAACAACTTGTATAAATTAACACTCTTTGGACTTTCATCTAATAACAATCATTACCTTTTCTAAATTAAGTCCGAATAATTTGATTAGCAACAGCCTCGAATAATAATTCTCTAATCCTTTCATAATTGTATGGCTGCAAATCTTTCTTTTGAGATCCAATTAATAAAGCTGACCTTAAAACTCCTGCTATCACGCCCGGGTCTTCATCAATAATCTCCTTACTTTCTTGCCGTGACTTTATAAACTCGATAAGAGGGACTATACTTCTTAAATTCTCTGAGGCAACATACTCTGGACTTAACTTTCTAGATACCAGTTTGTATTCTTCAAGGTCGTAAATCAGCCTTTGAGTTAAAATCTTGGTTTCCAATTCAGAAGCCATCCTATTTAAGTAAATCTTTATAGCTGAGTGTATATCATTTGCAGCTATAACCTTGGGCCAGACCTGCTCTTCCATTTGCTCTCCCTCGTGTGTTAACAATTCCATATATAGCAATTCTTTTGATTTGAAGAAAACATAAAAAGTACTCTTAGCAATGCCAACTGATGAAGTAATATCCTCAAGAGAAGTGCTCTTAAAACCCTTTTCAATGAAAAAACGATATGCTACTTCCAACAATTCTTTTCTAATACTTTCTTTTTCTAATTGAGTGAATTTAGCCATAGACCTAGGTCTCCCCCCCTAAACAAAAAACATAAAAACAAATAATTTATTTGTTTTTTAAAATTAGCATATTGTGATATATAAATCAAGTACAATACGTTAAGAAAGACGATTACGCTAATTGTAATCGTCTCTTAAAGGTCGTGTATTATCAGTATTTTTGTAATACGCAGCAAATAGTTTTGTATTGTTAGTTGTTTTTCTTTAAAACGTTAGCATTAACCTGTTACTTCTTTTTTAAATTTCCCTTCATTAATGAAGCAATCTGTTGCTCATCCGTATTTGAAATTTGGTCTAGTTGATTAATAACTAGCTCTTGTCGCTGCAATGAATGATTTTGACTTAATTTAGCTTTCCCTTCTATCTTGGTGATTTTTATTCTGAAACCTTGAATTCCTTTGCTCATACTAAAAAGCAACTCAGCATTTACATCTTGTAATCTATATGAACTGTCAGAAGCTTCATATTTCAATACCATTTCATGTAAAGAACCCATTAATTCATTTTCGTCCTCTAGAAGTTCGACTTCTCCATAAACATGAACTGTCACATAATTCCATGTTGGTACTGCTTGATTCGTTTCATACCAAGATGGGGAGATATAGCAATGAGGACCATGAAAAAAGGCAAGAACGGTTTGATTTTTTATATCTTTCCACTGAGGATTTGGGCGTGCAAAGTGTCCGTATAAGTATGTATTCTCCTTGTTCAAAATTAACGGTAAATGAGTTGCGAATGGAATTCCATCATGCCCCGAAATAAGAGTCGCAAAACTATGTTAAGCCGTTGTTTCCTCTTTAACTTTAAATTGCTGAGGGATATACATGATAATCCACCTTTCAAAAAAGTTATATGAGTGTTTTAGTCATTATAAAATCTGTTTGTTCTTCATCACCCATATAAAAAGAGTGGGCTCCGGTTTGAACCAACCCCATCTTCTTATAAAAGGCAATGGCATTTTTATTTTTTTCCCAAACACCTAGCCAGATCTTCGTTTTATTACGTTCCAACGCCATTTCCATAACTTTATTTAGTAGATATTTACCAAGTCCATGTTTTTGAAATTTGTACTTTATATAAATCCTCTCGATTTCAAATGATTCATCACCCATTTCTTCAGATTGAGCATCATTGGTATTAACCTTTAAATATCCAGTGATTTCATTATTAAAATAAACAAAAAAGAATTCCGATGAACTATTGGACAATTCCTTATCCAACTGTTTAGAATTAAATGCTTTTTCTAGATAAGCTTTCATATTTTCAGGTGAATTCTGATCTTTAAATGTATCGTTGAATGTCTCAATACTTATTTCCTGTAGCACTTGTAAATCTTCACGATCGCACTTTTTGATTTTTACAGTCATTTTAATAGTTGCTCCTTCTATATTAATTAATAATTTCTCTTGTTTCCTTTTTTCACGAAATCAAAATCAACTTCTACATTTGTCCTCACTCTTTGAAGAAGATTAAACATCGTCTCCACTTCTCCTTCTGAAAATCCCTCTAATGCCACCTTATTGGAATGATCATTTTCTCTTTTTATGAAAGGAAAAACATTACTCCCTTTCTCTGTTGGAAAAAGCTTTTTTATTTTTTTGTTATATTCATCATCTTTTTTTTCAATGAATCCATTTATCTCTAGTTTCTTTATAGCACGAGCTGCTGTTGAACGATCTACTTTTATCATCTCAACTAACTTTTCTTGAATGATTCCTGGATTTTCACATATGCGCACAAGGTATAAATACTGCCCTTTTGTCAGGTCATATTCTTTGAATTCTATATTACTTATAGAATTTAGTGCTCTTGCTATCATTCCAATTTCACGAAGAATTTCCTTCATAATGACCTCCTGAAGCAACTAATTTTGTTGCAAATACAACAAAGATAACCTCGTATTAAATCTAACTTAATTATATTGCATTTGCAATAAAAAAACTGAAATGGAGGTCGATATAAGTGAAAGAATTTTATTCTATACTCATTTAAAATAGAATTTGTTGCTTAGTATCCCTCTTACTATGTAGTAAAAACAAGCAATATTACCTGTTACCACCAGTTAATAACATCTCATTTTGTACACTTTTTATCTCATTACGTTCGATTATTTTAGTTATCTCCAGGTCTCCAATCAATCTCTTCCTTCTCCCTCCTCTCTATCACAGTTTCCATCTTACTCTCCAGGCACCTAAACTACTATTACGATTTTTAAGCTACACAAAAAGGTTTCTGATCCCAAATACTTTAAAGTAACTAGGACAGAAACCTTTTCTTATTTACGAGTATCAACACTTTGATATAGAGTCATCTGGGACGACGAACCTGTCCCCGTGGACCACTTTATCAGTGTCCTTTTCCTATAACCCCAATATTTCTGCCACAAGTTGGTGGGAGTAGAGTCGGGCGTTGTGGTCATAGACCATTGTACTCACCATTATCTCATCTGCCTTCGTCTCATCTAAGAAGGATTGCAGCTTTTTCTTTACAGTAAGAGGACTTCCGATGATCGTGGAGCCTAATTGTTTTTCTAAAACTGCCTTTTCATATGGGCTCATGAGCTCATCTAGATTCTTTACTGGTGGTTGTAACTGTGTTGGTGTGTTCCTCATCATGTTTAGAAAGCTTTGTTTGATGGAAGTAGCAAGCAATTCTGCTTCCTCATCCGTATCCGCCGCGATGACGTTTGCTGCTACCATTGCGTAAGGCTCTTTATAGTCCTCCGACGGTTGGAAGTTCTCGTAATACAATTCCAGGGCTGGTAGTGTGTTTTCAGGTGAAAAGTGACTGGCGAAAGCAAACGGCATCCCGAGTTGTGCTGATAATCGGGCACTAAACCCACTAGAACCTAACAACCAAATAGGGATATTTGCTCCTTCACCAGGGATTGCTCGTACCGCTTCCGAACCTTGGAAATAGGCTTGCAGTTGTTCTAATTGTTCTGGAAAATCATCGCCATTGGTATAGTTTGCCCCGCGAAGGGCTTTAGCTGTTCGTTGGTCCGTGCCCGGTGCACGCCCTAACCCTAAATCAATTCGGCCTGGAAACATAGCTTCGAGAGTTCCGAATTGCTCCGCTATTACTAATGGCGAATGGTTGGGTAGCATGATTCCACCGGATCCTACACGTATAGTAGAAGTATGTGCCGCCACATGTCCGATGACTACGGATGTTGCAGAGCTTGCTATGCCAGGCATATTATGGTGCTCCGCTAACCAGTAACGTTTAAATCCTAGTTTTTCCGTTAACTGAGCTAACTCTATCGAATGTTGGAAGGATTGGCTCGGCGTCCCCCCTTGTACGATGGATGCAAGGTCAAGGACGGAAAAGGCTATTTCATTGATGGATTTTGTCGGTCTAGTTATTGCCATGGAATATCCACTTCTTTCTATTTAATTTACTTAGTTGGACCTTGGATTTGTTTGATTCGTTTCGTAATTATGCGCCACGATACATAGTGATTTGTTTTTATCATAACAGGAAGAATACATGATTTAAATTGAAATGACTTAGTTGAAGGCGTGCGTTCGCACACTACTTTTTTTGGAAAACATCCATTCGTTACTCGATATAGACTGCCGAATTGATCCTGTTGTTTTGATTCAGAATCCTTCCCTATTGTCTACCACACTAATAGCATTTCAGTTAGTTGCGAAAAAATCCCAAAATCGGTATCATTTTTATTAATAAAAGCATACAAATACTATTTTTTTCATAGAAAGGAAAAAATCATGGCAAAATTACCTCCTGGACAATTCGAAACAGAGAAATGGCCTGTTTTACATCAAGGGAACGTGTATGAGTTTAACGAAGAAACATGGAGATTTAAACTGTTTGGCGAAGTGGAAGAAGAGAAAACGTACACTTACTCTGAAGTGATGGATTTACCAAAAACGATTTCTACAATTGACATGCACTGTGTGACGACATGGTCCAAGTTTGGAATGGCGTTTGAAGGGATTACGTTGCGAGAGTTAGTAAACAAAGTAAAGCTTCGTCCAGACGTCCATTATGTAAAAATATTCGGTTACTATAATGGGGACCCATTTGGTTACTCGGCAAATTTACCGCTGAAGGATTTAATGAGCGATGATGCGTTGTTCGTGTACCGGTATAAGGATGTCAATCAGGAACAATGGTCGGAAATAACACCAAAGCATGGCTATCCATTAAGGTTTATCCCTCCTCCCTCCTTTTACCTATGGAAGGGATCGAAATGGGCTACTGGCATTCAATTCATGAAAGAAGATGAAGAAGGATTTTGGGAGGAGCTGGGCTATTCTATGACGGCAAATCCCTTTAAGGAAGAGCGGTATCGTTGATTTTTATTAAAAGTACCTATGCATTGCAACTCTAAAGTAGCAATATAAATTCGGATTTAGACAGAAGACCTATAGCCGAAAAGCTTTGGGTCTTCTGCTTTTCTTAGCTTAACTGAGTGGCTCGAAAACATCGATTAGCTGAGGAGTTGTAATTAGGCTAAGAAGGAGAAAAAGTGTCATGTTTGACCTAAGCCTTTTTCACAAATAATTCTAACAACTCTTTGGCACTATGTACTTCTTTATCTGGTTTATAGGTAGCATTTATCGGCAAATCTTTCTTACGATGATTCATCCAGATTGCTTGCCAGCCTGCTTGTTTTGCTCCGATAATGTCTTTTTCAAAATTATCCCCGATATACACGGTTTGGGTTTGGTCAAGGTCGATTTTCTGTTCAATAAAATCAAATACTTCTCTTTTCGGTTTTGCATGACCAATCGTTCCAGAAATAAACGTCATTTCTGCCGGCACCCAACGACTAAGGTTGAGCTGTTTAATTTTCATTGCTTGATGTTTCTCTTCACCATTTGTAAGAATCCCAAGTTGTTTCCCTTCTTTGTAAAGTACATTTAGTAGTTCTTCGACTTCCGGAAACAAGGTAATGTTTTTCTGTTCGGTCACATACGTTTCATGAAAAATAGTCGCTTTTTCCGTATCTATAGGGATGTTAAAATCCTTACAGGCAGCCATGATACGTCCAGTTTGCCACTCAAATTGGGATATTTCACCTGCTTCACTTTGATCAAATAAAATCTCGCTATACTTGCGACTAGCTTTATATAATTGATCGATTTCTTCGTCTGAAAATGGCTCTTGAAAAAGCTTCCTCACCGTTTTATGAAAAGATTGTGCTTGATCATATAGTGTGTCATCAACGTCAAATATTATCGTATCCATTCTGAAAGCCCTCCTTATATTATAATGATATCACTTATTTATCAGCTAGAGAAAACAGAGAGCCAAGCTAACTACTCTCTTCATCTAATCAGACAAACCAGCACCGTACCTACCCTAACACGTAGGTACGGTGCTGTTATAATTTTTTAGAAAAACTCCTTACTTATGGTGCTGTTCCTACTATTATACTAAACTATATCCTTAATCAAACTATACCGATTGTTGAGAATCAACCACCAATACATAAATAGCGCAGTACCTAGATAAAAGTTTGATAGGATTTTGCCTATATACTACGTTTCTGTTATTTTTTCAAAGCCTTAGCGATTTTTTGATTAAATGTCTTTATGTTTAGCTTTGAACAATTTCCACTTTCTCTGGTATTCTCATCCTAACTTACGTTTAAATTCTTTACTGGCGAAGAAGTAAGCGATGCCCATGATTCCGATGCACCAAGCAAGCGAGGTCCAAATATCGTTGCCAACAGACCCGTCGTACAAGAGAGCACGGATCGCATTCACGATGGACGTCACTGGCTGGTTCTCTGCAAATACACGAACAATTTTAGGCATGGTTTCGGTCGGAACAAAGGCCGAACTGATAAACGGAAGGAAAACCAGCGGATACGAGTAAGCTGTTGCCCCTTCCATAGAACCTGCTGTCAATCCAGGAATAACAGCCAGCCATGTCAGTGCCAGTGTAAAAAGCCCAAGTATTCCAGCGACCATGAGCCAATCCAGAATACCAGCACTAGAACGAAAGCCCATCAAGAGCGCTACAAGAATAACCATCACTACAGTAAGCGCAATGGAAACAAGCGAGGTCAACACGTGTGCCCACAATACTGACGACCGCTTGATGGGCATGGTAACGAAACGTGCCATCAGTCCGCTCTTTACATCATTAAACAGCCGCAAAGAAGTGTAAGCGACGCCGGAAGCAATAGCCATCAGCAAGATTCCCGGCAGTAAATAATTAACATAGTTATCCGTCCCTGTCTCTATAGCACCGCCAAATACATATACAAACAGTAGCATCATCATAATTGGCGTAATCGCGACTGTTATGATCGTATCTGGGCTGCGCATAATGTTGCGCATTAAACGTCCTAGTAAAACCCCTGTTTTACTTTTCATTTAAATTTCCTCCTTTTTGCCGATAATCGCGAGGAAAATTTCCTCTAATGTCGGCTGCTTCTCAATGTACTCCACTTTCGCTGGTGGGAACATTTCTTTGAGTTCGGTAAGGGTACCGGTCGTGATGATCTTTCCGCCATGTAGGATAGCGATACGGTCCGCTAGTTGTTCGGCTTCCTCCAGGTACTGGGTGGTCAGCAAAATGGTCGTGCCACCACCAGCGAGTTCTTTGACTGTCTCCCAAACTTCAATCCGTGCTTCGGGGTCAAGCCCTGTTGTCGGTTCGTCGAGAAAAATAACTGGCGGCTTCCCAATCAGGCTCATGGCGATGTCAAGTCGGCGCCTCATCCCCCCTGAATACTTGTCAGCGCGACGATTAGCCGCATCAGAAAGTCCAAACCTTGCTAGCAAATTATCAGTAACTTGAGCGGGATTGGGAACCCCACGTAACTTCGCAATCATCTTCAGGTTTTCTCCCCCAGTGAGAATGCCGTCTAAAGCTGCGAACTGGCCAGTCAGGCTGATGCTTTGGCGAACCTGTTCCGATTGGTGTTGGACGTCAAAGCCACAAACACTAACTTTACCTGCATCTGGCTTCATCATTGTCGAGAGAATGTTAACTGTCGTCGTCTTACCCGCTCCATTTGAGCCAAGCAGTGCAAAAATTTCGCCACGCTGTACTTCAAAATCTACCCCCTTTAAAACTTCCTTTTCTTTAAAACTTTTTTTAACCCTTTTACTGAAATTGCTAAATTGCTCATTTTTTCTTCCTCCTCATAAAAGCGCTTCAGGGCGCTATTTTCACCTTTATCTACCTATTAAGTATTACTGATATTCTGTATCACTTACTACCTAGTTAAAAATTAACTGAATAGTGGTGGTGACACTTCACATTTCTAACCAGCTATTCAGTGGGAATTAACTATTCAATTTACTTTTTCCAAATTGTCTCATTCAACTTCGTACGATACTTATCCATCCAAGTTTTCGAATCTTTCACTAGCTCGTCACAGAAAGCGGCCACATCATCACCCGTGAGGTCAGTGACTTTCTTGCCTTCTGCTGCACCTTCCTCAAAGAGGTCTAGAAGGCCGCCAAAAATATGTTTGATGTCCTTCCACTCAGTAACACCACTAGCGGTCCACATATATTTTTGGATAGCTTTGTATGCGTGATGGTACTCACTTGGTAGTGCCTTCGCACGCCTCTCCATCGCCTTCCACTCCCGCTTTTCATCTAGACTTCCGATAATTTTTTCAATAAAACTCATTTTTACCTTCTCCTTTTGATTTCTTTAATTTTGAGTTCGTTCATTTTCGTCGAGATAAAATCCCATTTTCCCCAAAAAATCTCAAGTTGCTTTTGACCTGCTGCATTGAGTTTGTAAAATTTTCTCGGCGGGCCGACAGTGGATCTCTTCTTCTCGATGTCCACCAAATTGTTTTTCTCAAGCCGCATGGTAATCGTATAAACTGTACCTTCAACCACATCATTGAAACCAAGTTCTCGCAGCTGTTGTGTGATTTCATAGCCGTAAGTTTCGCCACGACTGATGATCTCAAGCACACAACCCTCGAGTACCCCTTTTAGCATTTCTGTGATATTTTCCAAATTGATCACCCATTATACTCCATTATATTTTTCAGTACTCTGTATCACAGGTATTTAGTAATAATGAATACTGGTATATAGTAATACAGAATAGATTTACTTGTCAAGCTTAAATCTTTTCATTAAAAAAGCAACGTTATTACGGGGAGCATAGGCGCTTTTATCATATTGGAAAGAGGGCTCCCGCCGCAGCAAAGCAACTGGAGATTGACAAGAAAGATGAGCGAAATTTGGCAATCAATAATCAGGCAAAAGCGAAAGCATATGACATGATGATTTTTGTGTTTGGAGCGTTAATGTTCTCATTAGCCTTGATGGGTATAGATATACAAGTGTTGTTACTATTTGTTTTCGCCTACCTGCTTATCCTTGTATATAACTCTTTTTACCGAATCAAGTTTAGTAAGGTATAGTTAAAGGGATAGGAACAGGAATTATATAATTAGTACTGCATTATGGTTTTGTTAACAATTTAATTTGCATCAAGTAGATTTAAGAAAGGTACTACAGTGACTAAAGTAGAACTATTCATATACCTGCAGAAAACTACGGCCTCCCGTACACCCTTCATTTATAGGTTTTCCAAAGAAAAGCTAAGAAATCAGTTCAATTCGACAGGAGGTGATAACGATGGCACATGAGGGTAAAAAGCTTATACCCGGATTAGGCACTCTAGTTAAGATACAACCCGATGAGGTTAGTTTTCAGATAGAGCACCAAGCTGACTCTACTGCAACTACACTACCTGAGTTAGTAGCAGACTTTAACAAGCTATTAGCAAAGCTCCAAGCAGCAGGTATTATGAAAAAGCAATAGTCCATAATTAGACAGGTGCATAGCCTCTGGCTTATTATAGACTATAACAATGCAATAAAATGTGGTTTTATATTCTATTAATCCTAACCACAAGTAGAGAATTGGTTTTATTTTCAAGGAGAGAATGTGACGAATCGTAGCGTTCTCTCCTTGGAAAGCAATCCCTTGCTATGGAAATCAGCTCTTTCGTACTCATTATTTATGTACCATATGTACCTTTTAATAAATAATTATATTTAATTGGAGTGTTTAATTTGAATATCACAAAAGCAGAAAAGAATGGACAAATCATTGCAATTGCTCGTGCAGATTCTATTGTTCTATCTGATGAACAAAGTGCGTTGGATTTTATAATGACTCTTAGCAGCGAAACAGGCAGTAACCGAATCGCACTAAACAAAGATGGAATCTCAGAAGAATTCTTTAAACTCAGTACAAAACTCGCAGGCGGTATCCTTCAAAAGTTCATTAACTACAATATTAAGTTTGCAATCTTTGGAGATTTTTCGTCTTATACTATCAAACCTCTTAAAGATTTCATTTATGAGTGTAATAAGGGTAACCATATATTTTTTGTTTCCTCAGAACAAGATGCAATTGATAAATTATCTATTGCAATCTAAGGTTTATAAACGGGCAACTTTATGCTCGTTTTTTTGTAGGAGCTAAAGTAGATCATACTGCGCTGTATTTGGCTACTACAATAGTGCCTGATACAACTCAAATTAATAGCCCCCTTTTGTCCTCTATTTATTCACATCATGTTCGTTTCTTCCATTCTGTAGTTAGCTCTGATCCCGATCCATCCCCTTTTTCTCCCTACAGGCCTAGAACAACTTCCATTCTCACCTCTCGAAAGCCACTGACATAGGTCTTAAAAGAAACGATGAAGAGATTTGAATAGACGTGTGACAAGTTCCAGATGCTAACTTTATCCCCCAATCAAAATTCCATCAACTCCATTTACGCGTACGAGTTCCCGCCAGTTTAGGGACGACGAACCTGTCCCCGCGTCCCGCAAAAAGTTGAATTTCTTCTAATAGATGACTTCCTATTTTTAAGCAAACACCTTTTCCGCCCATTTTTTATCATTTGTGAATGAGACAGTAAGCCATTTTTTATATACTAAGTCTTTTGTATGCTGAATAATTTCTTCACGTATCTTATCTTGGTCAGCAATTGTTACCATCTTTGATTGAGGGCCAAGGATGAAATCTATATCTATAAATAATTTATTACCGACCTTGGCAATACGTAATATCGACTCACTAATCTGGTACTTACTTTCAATTGGAGTAATTACTTTTTTGATTTTAGCCTCAATGCTTTGGTCTGCAGACATCTCAAGCACTTCCCTAAATGTCTTGGTTATTTCAACAATTGGAGTTTTGAGGAAGTAACCAACAACAATTAAGACCATCACTGGGTCAACATAAGGAACTAAATACTTAAAAGGTGTAAATGAAATAAGAAGTGCTGTAATGAATCCGATAAGAACAGCACCACTTATTAACGTATCCATTTTCCACTGATTCGCCTCAGCCTGAACAAAGCCTGATTCACCTTTATTTTTCGTTAGTAAGATAAACACCCCGACACAACCAATTGTATTGACGAAGGCAAAAATAAGAGCCTGCCCTACACTTGTTTCTTGACCTCCAGATAAAAGGGATACAATAGCCGTTATAAGGGTTATTATACACAGCAGTAAAATGACGGCATATTTAATAATAATGACAACCGGTTCTAACATTTCTTTGCCATATGGAAAACTCATTTTGTCCCCTTTTTTTATAAATTGTGCTACAAGGAGAGATAGGAGCGATAATATAACACTTACTAAGGAATACAATCCATCAAAAAAGATGATTTGAGAAGAAACCAAACTCCCCCAAATGACCCCGAATATTGCAAAGAACAGAGCAACAAATACTGATATTTTCAACAAATTTTTCTCTCCAGCAAACGATTTTAACATAGTGCACCTCAAACAATGTAATTATGATTGATAGTCAGTCAGTGTACTTTTTATAAACATGACAACTTGATCCTTGTTAATAGCTGTTTCTTTGCTACCCTGATTTGAAAGATAAAATGCTTCCGCAGAGGTTTCGATAACATTTATAATCATCCTTGCTAAAGGAGCCAATTCGACTTTGGACGTACATAATCCAGCTTCCTTTGCACTCTTTAATTGACATTCAAGCCAGTTATAATAGGGTTGATAAATTTCTTCCCAAATTTCAAGTGAGTGATAATACGCCAATCCAGAATAACAGAATAAAATTAACTCTCTGTATTCTCTTGTTATCTCAAAGGTGATATCAACAAGCGCATCTATGGTATCAAAAATATGACTATCTTGAAGATGAACTTCCTTTACCTTTGTAAAAAGAGTATTTAGTATTCGTTTAGCAATAGCTGGTACTACAGCACTTTTGGAATCAAAGTATAGATAGAAGGTTCCTTGAGCAACCCCCGCTTCCTTCACGATTTGTGATACGGATGCTTTTTCAAACCCTTTTTCTTTCATCACTTTAATTGATGCATTCACGATCATTTCATACTTATTTTCTGTCGCCATTTATCATTCCTCCTAAAAACCAAAATGACTGACTGTCATTCTACTCAATATATTAACATGGTGATACTACTTTTTCAATTCAAACTCCGTATCAGCTTTTTCTGTTTTCCGCTAGTTCAAGTAGTTGTTTCTTAATCAGATGATTTTTATCGAAAGAAGCAAGATTTATAATTTTACGTAGTTAACCCATCCCAGGAACACCGGCTTCTAAATAATCTTCACTTAATCTATACATAGAGTTTACTAGCCATTAATACTCAATTGTTATGATGAATTCACCAACGAATGAGGAGGCATTACAAAATGAATGTACGCGCAATATTTATTGATATGGATGGAACACTATTAAAAGCCTCAAACAATATTTCTCGTCGAAATTTGACAGCTATTTATAAGCTAATGAATCAAGGAGTCAAGGTATGTCTTGCCACTGGTCGACATTATGAAGTAACGGCTCCTTATCATAAAGAAATTGGGTTAAGAACCCCAATGATCTGTTTAAACGGTGCTGCTATTTACGATGCAACAAAAGGAAGAGCTATTCAAACGAGAACTGTACATTTGAACGAAGAGCGATTTCACCATCTAACAGCAGAAATTCCTTGGAATGTTCTTATCCATACGCCAAACGGACTTTATTGTAAGGAAACAAATAAAGAAATTGATTATTGGACAAAAATCGGAGGAGTTCCACCACGTTATATAGGGGATTTAAGGCAGGCTAATTATCAAGAAGTTCTCAAATATAGTGTACGTACAGGTACAACAAGTCCTGAAATATCCTCTTTGTTCAAAGAAGAAGCGGAAGTTATTGATTGGAATGATGGTTTTGAGTTGGTTGCTCCTAATGTTTCCAAATGGGCAGCTATAAAAAGCTTACTAGATGCTTTTCGAATAAAGCCAAATGAAGTCGTAGCCATTGGAGACGGCCCAAATGACATAGAGATGCTTCGTCATGTCGGGACTGGTGTAGCAATGGGAAACGCTAGTGAAAAGGTGAAAGCAGCAGCTGATTTCGTTACTGGACACCACGAAGATGATGGTTTAGCTGAGTTTATAGAACGTTATCTTCTTAAATCATACAAGGTGATTTAATTTCTTATTTTATGACTTCTGAAGTAAAATCACAGTGTGATTTTTGACCGTATTTAACGCAGGTAACGATATAAAATCAGCCTATTTTCTAACTTTGTTTACTTGTTACATTGAGTAAATAATTATAGGTTTCAACGTAAACAAAGATAGGGCTTTACTTGGAGGAGTGGGTATGATAAGCTGGCACGCCTGATGAAACAACGGCTTCAGTTTTTTCAAGACCAATCATGCCCACAGAGGCTCGTAGTCAAGCCCTAAAAATCTAATCTACGGTTAAAAAGTCCACCATATCAATGTTATTGAACAGTTACTACATGTAAGCTCCATTTAGTAGGATCACTAATAAATAAAAAGTTAGGCTATTTTTTTGCACCATTTAACAACTATCTAATTTTTAATATTATTTTCCCTTTCGCCCTTCCAGACTCCGCATACTCCATCGCTTTTTGAGCATCTTCAAATGGCAAAACTCTATCAATTATAGGTTTGATTTTGCCAGTCTCAATATAGTTTGCGATTAAACGTAATTGCTCTCCACTCGGCTTCATAAACAAAAATGTATATTGTGCATTATGCTTTTTTTCAAGTGCAGTAATTTTATGACTTGCTACTGAAAACAACAACGTTTTAAAATATCCTGAACCATATTCTTTACCAAAACGGGCATTTGGTAATCCCGAAACGGAAACAATCTTCCCTCCGCTTTTTATCACTTCGAAAGACTTTTCGAGTATCTCGCCCCCAAGTGTATCAAATACGGCATCATAGTTTTTCAGTTTCTCTTCAAATTTCTCTGTTTTGTAATTTATTATTTCATCTGCGCCAAGCGATTTTACTAAATTCATACCAGCATCACTCGCAGTTGTTGCAACAGTGGCACCCATTAATTTTGCCATTTGAATAGCAAATGTACCAACACCACCAGCACCAGCTTGAATTAAAATCTTTTGTCCCTTTTGTAATTGCAAAATATCTGTTAGGGCTTGATAGGTTGTTAGCCCAACCAGTGGAATCGAGGCTGCTTCTTCAAAACTCAAATTTTTAGGTTTTAAGGCGATGTCATCTTCAGAAATAGCGATATATTCAGCAAAAGTACCGATTTTACTTTTACGTGGACGTGCATATATTTCGTCACCAACTTTAAAGCGAGTCACTTTTTCGCCAACTTTTGTCACAACACCAGAAAAGTCATTCCCTAAAATAAGAGGCATTTTATATTTAACTAATAATTTCACTTTCCCTTCGCGTATCTTAAAATCAACAGGATTAAAACTAGCTGCATGAATTTCTGCGAGTACCTCATTTTCACCAATTTCAGGTGTGGGCATTTCCGCCAAACGCATTGGCACTTTCCCATATTTATTAATAATCATTGCTCTCATAGCCTAGACCTCCTAATAATGTGTGTTTACATTCCATCATTTCCATAATAGTTCTGCATGAACTTATCAATATTTAACATAAGCGTTCTTAATAAACCTAATTCCGTACTTACATTAATATAATAAAAGTTTTTTGTCCCTTCTTTACGCATTAAAATAACGCCAGCATCACGTAATACCTTAAGGTGATGGGACACAGCAGGTCGAGAAAGATGTGTTTGTTCAGTGATTTCACCAACACGTAATCCTGTTTGACAATCCGTCCCCATTAGAACTAACAAGATCGATTGACGAGTTTCATCACCAATTGCCAGTAGTACTTTTTGACAATTAATAAAATCCTCTCTAATCATATTTATTTGGTCCTGTTTATTCATTCAGTAAAATACCTCCAACATTCAGTTTAATAGTTTAAGTTGATGAACCGTCTAGAGAATAAAACAATATACTATTGTTATGTTAAGTGCAATATTGAGAAAGCAAATCGAGACGAAGATATTTTTGAGGAGAAGTAGCACATTAACTTTAAAAGTTTAGCAACTTAAAAAAGGAAATTATGTTTGATGATTGCTCAAAGAAAAAAGCAACTTAGTATTCCAATACTAGTTAAGTAATCTTGTGGGTTACCAGTTACCACTAGTTATTAACCACTCATTTTGCTCTCTTTTTACTCATTACGTTCGTTTCTACAGTTATATTAGTTATCACCAGATTCTCCGATCCCCCTCCTCACCTATCACAATTTCCACCTTACCTCAACACACTTAAACTACTATTACGATTTTTAAGCTATACAAAAAGGTTTCTAATCCGATACTTTAAAGTACCGGTATCAGAAACCTCTTCTTACATACGAGTTTCAACAATATTTAATTGAAAGTCTCCAAGCAATACTCGCACTTCATCTGTTGAGTCTGTGTTCATCAATTGCCACTCGCTCCTCGAAAGCCACTGACATAGACCATAAAGAACGATGAAGAGATTTGATTAGACGTGTGACAAGTTCCAGATGCTAACTTAATCCCTCAATCATAATCCATCAACTCCATATACGCGTACGAGTTCCCGCCAGTTTAGGGACGACGAACCTGTCCCCGCGGTCCAGAAGAATCTTCTTTATCCTCTTCATGACTCGATTGATTAGCAAAATAAGCCTTCAACCCTTCGTACATATATAAACCTAAATCTTCAGGGATATAAGTATTAAATTCATGCTGATATTTCTCCATAAATGTCTTGTCCTGTACTAGATCAAGCAAAGTTCTCGTGGAAGGTGTAATAAGGTTATTTATAGCCTCATGCATTTCCGGGTTATTAACCGTACCATTATCTAATACCAACTTCCTTGTAATAGAGAGTAATTCTATTGTAGCTTTATCGCGATCTTTTTTTAATTGCGGGTCTTTGAGAGACTCAATTTCTTCTAATTTACTTGGATTATTCTGAAAATGTTTCTCCAGTGCTTTAATTTGTTTCTTTTCTTTCCTAAATAGATCTAGCATGATAAAAGTAAAATCCTCTAATTCATTGTTAGAGAAGGACTCTTTTTCATACAGTTCCTTCATCCTTCTTATTGTTTGTAAGGAGTCGTTTAGTTCTTCCATTTTTTGTTCAATCATTTGCTCTTGTAAATTTAATAATTCTTCAGTATTCAACTTTTCTTTTGATAGTTGGTCTTTAATTTCAACTAATGACAAACCCAATTGTTTAAAGACGCTTATTTTTTGATACAATTCCCACTCTTTTAGCGTATATACTTTTTGTCCTTTATCATTGCGATATGTCGGTTGGAGAAGTTCCATTTTATCATAATACCTTAAGGTTCTAATTGTTGTATTTACTAGTTTTGAGAATGGCCCGATCGTTAACTCCATCTATACAATCCCTCGTTTCAATTTCATATATGTAATTTAACCACTCGATAATCACTATATCAAAGAGACTTCATAAGTAAATAACCCTTTCAAAAATAAAAGTATTGCCTAAGACCTTACGTCACACGTTAATCTAATTATATATTAAGTGAAAGGAATGTGAGTTATGGAAACACAAAAATCATTATTAAAAAATCGTCCGTTTTTATTTATTTTTATAGGTGGTTTTTTGGCACTCGTAGGTTTTAGTACGTTTTTTACAACTACTACTTGGTTTGCCATTTCAGAGCTAGGATCCGCTCGTTCTCTGGGAATTGTCCTTATCGCTATTACTGTTCCTCGAATTCTAATGATGGCTTTCGGAGGTATTATCGCTGATAAGTTTAAAAAAACGGTAATCATGTTTACTACTAGTTTTATTCAAGGAGTCATTCTTGTGTTGATCTTTTTATTATCCTATACCTCTAGCTTATCAATCTCACATCTTGTACTATTGGGTATGATATTTGGGACATTGGATGCTTTTTCAGGACCAGCAGGGGCATCATTGATACCAAAAATAGTCGATAAAGATCAAATACAACAAGCAAATGCGATTGTTCAAGGCATGGGGCAAATTGGCTTCATTATCGGGCCTATCATTTCCGGAAGTGTAATGGAGTATTTCGGGGTCACTGCAGGTTATTTAGTTGCAGCCATCATTGTTCTTTTATCAGCACTTTTTATGTTTCCACCATTTTTAAAAGAAGGTCCTGTTGCAAATACAGTGAAACAGACACCATTTCGCGACCTTAAAGAAGGTTTTTCTTATGTAAAGGCCAGTAAATTCCTATTAACTGGAATTCTAATTTTAGTTACTTTAAATTTCTTTGCATTCGGTGCGATAACAATTGCCATTCCTATGTTAGTTGAAACATATGGTGGTACACCTATTAATTTGAGTTTCATTGAATTCGGTATGGGGCTAGGTATGCTTACGAGTACTGCTGTATTAGGTTTTTTAAAGATTAAGCGCCGTGGATTGACTTCAATTACCGGCTTAATTGCAACGTTAATTGTCGGTATTGGTTTTAGTCAAGTTCCAAATCTATATGTTCTCACCATACTGGCATTCTTTATTGGTTTTACTATGACATTTGTTGCGATTCCATTTTTTACTTCGGCACAAGAAAATACAGATCCAAGAATTATGGGAAGAGTCATGAGTGTTATTTTCTTAGCAATGAACGGTTTTGACCCGCTTGCGTATGCAGGTGTGACTTTGCTTGTCACTAGAGGTTTTGATATACAAAATATTGTCTTATCGTTCACAATGATTGGCTTACTAATCGCCCTTTTGATTTTATGGAGAGGAAAGGCATTCAGACAGGACAAAGCAACTTTATAAACATTTTATTGTAAAATGAACTAGGTTAAAGATACACTGAAAAATCAACTCGTTCTTATAGGTCTAAATCGCCATTGAAAATAATAGCTGAATTACGTTCTTAGGAACGACATTCCTAAGGGCAAATCAATCATATGCTTACATCTTTAAAAGATTTACGTGAACAAGGAAAAGCTGTAATATACGATTAATCTTCCACATCTATAAAGGCATGACACTGCTTTCTCAGTATTTTTTATTGACAATCATAATAAGCGAATGTATAGTGTATGTTATATTACGAAAAGGAGGGTTATTAAAAATGATGCCATCAGGAAGATTACGCCAGCAAACTTTGAACAATAGGTAACTTAATATGTTCAAAGGCTCTGTTTTCATAAAGCAGAGTAAACGGGAGTAGTCTGCACATTTTTAATAATCTTCAACGGAGAAGTATACACTTTTGACGTGAAGAAAGGCAGATATTCATCTGTCTTTTTTTCGTATGTTTTTTTTCGCTCTTACGAAGGAAGACGTTTATTTTGCTATACCTCGTTTACTCTTTACCACAGACAGTAGCCTGTCTGTGGTTTTTTTATGATTACATCCCTTTAAATTCCATAAAAAAGGGAGTGTAATAATGCAAAAACTAGTTTTGGAATTGAAAGATATAGAAGTTTCATTTTTGGACCGAACCATTCTCACGATTCATAACCTGAAAGTCCATCAATTTGATCGAATTGGTGTCGTTGGGAAAAACGGCAGTGGAAAAAGCACGTTATTACAGCTTTTACACCAAGATCTCCAACCTAATAAAGGACATGTAAACCGTTTGATTGATTTTGGGTATTTTAAACAAACCGAGTCCCCTACTTATCAAGCATCCGATTTTAAATTACTTCGCCAATTAAACGTACCAGATCGTCATGCCACACAAATGAGTGGTGGAGAACAAACTCGGTTGAAGCTAGCTCAGCTATTTTCTACTTATCATGAAGGGCTGCTTATTGACGAACCGACTACTCACCTTGATACAAAGGGCGTTGATTTTTTGATCGAGGAATTAATGTACTACTATGGAGCTCTTATTTTGGTTAGTCACGACCGTTTTCTACTTGATCAGCTCGTGACCAAGATCTGGGAAGTAAATGAGGGCGAAATCATTGAATATACAGGTAACTATTCTGATTATGAACGTCAAAAAGAACTTGAACGTATCCAACAACAAGAACGACATGAAAAATTTGTAAAGGAAAAACAAAGGCTGTTATCTGCTGCAGATGAAAAAATGAAAAAAGCAAAGAAAATCACCCAAGCAAACCAGTCTATGTCAAAAAAAGAAGCAAATACACCTGCAAACCGCATGTTTATGACTAAACAAAAAGATACTAGTCAAAAGTCGGTTCAGCGAGCGGCAAAAGCATTAGAAAAACGAGTAGAACAATTAGAAGAAGTAAAAGCGATAGAGACGGAAAAGACGATTCGCTTTCATCAACCCAAACTGCTTCAATTGCATAATAAGTTTCCGATCATGGCAGACCGACTAACCATTAAAATGAAGGATACACTACTGTTTGACCATGCAAGCTTTCAGTTCCCGTTGGGCAAAACCATTGCCATTACTGGCTCAAATGGGTCTGGAAAATCAACGTTATTAAACCATATCCTTCATGACGGAGAAGGCATTACCCTCTCCCCCAAAGTCGTTTTTGGTGTGTATCAACAACTTGATTATCAATTTAGTAAGGATAAAACAGTTCTAGAATTTATGAAAGAAAACAGCCACTACGAACAAAGCAAAATCCGAGCTGTTTTGCATGCGATGAACTTTACAGGAAACGATCTAAAAAAAGATACCTCTCAGTTAAGTGGCGGTGAGGCTATACGATTAAAACTTTGCCAACTGTTTCTTGGCTCTTATAATATGCTCATATTAGACGAACCAACAAACTTTTTAGATATTCATAGCATGAAAGCACTCGAGACGTTTCTGCTCAATTATGAAGGAACCGTTTTATTGGTTAGCCATGACCGTGAGTTTGTCAAACGTGTGGCAGATCATAGATATGAAATACAAGAAAAAAGAATCAAACAAATTTATTAGAGAACATTTGGAGGAAATAAACATGAATACACTTAAACTTAAACAATTAGCAACGAATAAAGGATTGGATATTGTAGAAAACAGCATCAAAATCAATGAGTCTGGTGTTGACTTTCAAGTAGCCTACGCCAAAGATCAACATGATGATAAATGGATCCTAAGAATTCCACGTAGACCAGAATCAATGAGACATGCACGCCAAGAGAAAAAAGCATTAGATATCATTCAGCACCATGCAAGCTTTCAAGTTCCGGATTGGTCTATCTTCTCTGAAGATTTAATTGCTTATAAGCAACTAAGTGGCATTCCTGCAGCGACGATTGACGTGGAGCAACAGAACTATGTATGGAGTTTTGATGAATCCAATGTACCTCCTGCGTATTATCAATCATTAGGAAAAGCCCTAGCAGATTTACACTCATTGCCTCAAGAAGAATTCAAACAGATTGGCGTTGAAATTCTTCCTGCCAGTGAGTTAAGAACTTCCATGAAACAGCGAATGGAACGGGTAAAGAAACAATATGAGATTAATCCAACTTTATGGGACCGCTGGCAAGCATGGCTTGCCGAAGACTCCCTTTGGCCCTCCCATGTAGGGGTAAAACACGGCGACTTACATCCAGGTCATATCCTGATTAATAAAAATCATCAAGTAACGGGCTTAATTGACTGGACAGAAGTTGGAGTTGCAGATGTATCTGTCGATTTCATGGCCCATCACCTCCTTTTTGGGAATGATGGACTAACAAAGTTAATCGACGCTTATGACAACGCAGGTGGAAAAACGTGGTCAAGAATGGATGAGCATATTGTAGAACTTCTAACAACAAGCGGCATCACTGTAGCTGAATTTGCTGAAATCTCAGGTCTTAAAGAGATGCACGAAACAGCTGCACACATGCTTGCTAGCGAAATGTAATGAAACGGACTGGTCGCTCGGCAAAGCTTGACGACCAGTCCGATAAGGAGAATAAAAATTGAAACGTAATAACCAAACTTTAAATACGAGTGAGAAACTTAGGACAGAAAAGCCATCGAAGTTGTTATGGAATTTATCGATTCCCGCGATGGTCGGCCTATTTGTTATGGCATTATTTAATGTCGTTGATATCTTCTTCATCTCATATGCAGAAGGTGTAGATGCGGTTGCAGGATTGACTGTAGCATTTCCAGTCATGATGATTGTCATGACATTATCAAGTGCTGTTGGTATCGGTGCAGCTTCTATCATATCAAGACGGTTAGGAGAAAAAAGAGATGAAGATGCAAATATGGTTTTTGGAACATTCATTTTTCTAATCCTGATCATCAGTTTTATTAGCTTGATCTTAGGGGTTTTCTTCTTAGAAGATATCCTCTTATTATTTGGAGCCACAGAAAATATAATGGATTACGCCTATGACTATATGCTTCCTATTCTCTTAGGGTTTCTATTTATCGGATTCCAAATGGCAACAAATAGCCTTTTACGTTCAGAAGGAAATGCAACGTTTGCGATGAAAGCAACCATTATCCCTGCCATAATAAACTTGATCTTAGACCCTATTTTCATCTTTGATTTTGGATTAGGACTTGGCGTTTTAGGTGCAGGAATTGCAACTGTTGTATCTCAAGGGATTATGAGTGTGTTTATTTTCCTCTATTACTACAAAGGCAAAAGCACACTATCATTCCAGTTACGCAATGTACGGTTTAGGGTTTCTGTAGCGAAAGAAATTACGACAATTGGATTCCCTGCCTTTGTACAATCTGCATCGAACAGCCTTATTATGGTTGCAATAAATGCCATGCTCATTCAACACGGTGGCGATATGTATTTAGCTGCCTTTGGTATTGTACAGCGTCTAATCGGATTTGCAGTAATGCCGATGATTGGTGTGATGCAAGGAATGTTACCTATTGTCGGATATAACTACGGAGCAAAACAATTTCAAAAGATGAGAGAAACGATATGGTTATCATTTAAATTTGTTGTCATTAACTCTATACTTGTCGTCATCCTTGTCTTCTTATTCCCAGAGCACGGTATGCGGATCTTCACTGATGACCCTACTTTTATTGAAATAGGTTCTGACGCTATGAAAGTGATGTTTGCTTGTTTCTTTGTAGTAGGAGTACAAATTATTGCAGGAGGAATTTATCAAGCTTTAGGCAAGCCTAAACCTGCCTTAATCCTTTCACTATCAAGACAAGTTATTTTTTTAATTCCATTAGTAATCATTCTACCAAGCTTTTTCGGCGTTACTGGTGTATTTCTCGCTTTTCCCATATCTGACTTTTTAGCCTTTCTCCTTTCATCCTACCTATTGTATCGTGATCGAGATACCATTTTGGTAAAAGGAAAAAATGAGGATACTATTTGTCTACCGGATTCAATTAAGGAAATAACGTGAAAAAAAGAGGCACTCAAAAGTTGGATCAACTAATGAGTAGCCTCTTTAATCTTGCAATCTATTTGTTGATTTAAATTAAAGATTAACCAAACAGCTCTAGAAAGACCCTTGCCTGAAAATTTTCATAATAAAAGTTTCATCTGCTATATTATTTCATTAAAGTGCTCATTTCTACTAATACTTTTCTAAATATCATTATTTCACCGGTCCAAACCTATTGCGCATAATGGACAGAGGCAGTATACAAATAATAACTTAAGCCAATTTGTTGTTCTTCTAGCATGTTTTTATGAAATTCATCGTTAACAAAAAACCAAGTAGATTCAACAAAACCTTTCGCATCTAACTCCATGATATGATCATTGATAAAATTAATATGATCGGAAATAAGGTGCTTCACTCTTTCATCATCAACACCCCATCCCTCCTTTAACGCAAAAGCCATTTTCCCCATAAACTCTTGTGACTCTCTAGCTGACTCATCCAATTCCTCACTATTTATATCATCTACAGGAATTTCATATTGGTAGTTTTCTCTTAAATACTCATTTTGCTCATTTAACTGCTCCTGCCATTGTTCTTTATTTAGCCCTTTAAACATGTTTTGTTCAGTCATTGCTTTTCCACTCTCCTCAAAATAAATGGTTTCATTAATCGTACTTAATATAAGACTAATTCTCTCTTTTTTCTTTTCAAGCAATTCTTTTTGCTCAAGTAAAACATAGTAACGTTTCTTTCACTCAATATTTTTTGAATGATATCCAACGAGAAATCTAATTCCTTATAAAACAAAATATTTTGTAATCTTTTTAATTCATTTTTTCCATACAACCGATATCCAGATTCGGTAATTTCACAAGGTTGTAATAAACCAACCTTGTGATAATGGTAGAGCGTTTTAACTGTTATCCCCGTTAAATCAGCCACTTGTTTCACTGTTAACATTATGAATTTCACCTCCCTATAGAAAACAATAGACCCCTACCTAAGGTAAGGGTCAACAATTATTTTGAACTTCATTCAAAGACTGTTTATTATCTCTAATGCTTTCTCTTCATCAATATGAATAATATTTGTTAGTTCATCAGCACTAGCACTACTGGTACACCCAATTAAGATAAATAGAATTATCACGTCCATTTTATAGTAACATTTTTAACTCATAATGACCCGTAGACTTGGTTTCAAATATAAACAACCAACCATAAAACCAGCTTACCGAGATCAAAGTAGCTGCAATAATGTCTGATATATAATGAACATCTAAGACCACCCTGCTTAACGGAATTGCAATAATTAAAAATATAGAAGCTATCACAATTCCTTCTGCCATCCATCTTTTGGTAATCGTTTTTGTCTCATTGTATGCCCACTTGGAAAACTATAAGAGATCAAATCAAGAGAATTACCAAATACTTCAATTTCTCTTTCTACACCTGGACGTTCTCGTTGGTATAATAGTTTTAAACCAAAGTTCAAAAGGACTCCCCCAGCTGACAAGGAAAAAAAGAACCAAAATAACTTTCTTTCATTCCTCCACTTCACTATCGAAGTGGAGGGTTAATTTTTAATTTTGTTTCAACATTTTTTTCAACTCTTCTTTACTTTCTCTACTTACTAGAATATATAAGATGTCTCCTACCTTTATTTCTGTCTCTCCATACGGTGTAATAAGTTCATTTGATCTTATTATTGCATTGATTAAAACATCGTTTGGAAAATCAATTGCTGCTAGTGGCTTGTTTGTAATGTTTGTTTCTTCACTTACTTCGAATTCAAGAATCTCGGCATTTGCTTTACCAATTGATACGAGTTCCAAAGAGTGAGGAGGTTCGATTTTCTTTGGGCCAACCAGTCCGAGTTTTTCTGCAAACGTGGCAATAGTCGAACCTTGAACTAAAGCAGAAATCAATACGACGAAAAAGACAACATTAAAAAATAATTGACTATTCTCTAGACCAGCTAACATCGGGAACGTTGCTAAAACAATTGGTACAGCCCCTCTCAAGCCAGCCCAAGAGAGAAATACTCGTTCTTTTAAGTCATAACCCATTTTTATTGTTGATAGGAAAACAGCAATCGGTCGTGCAACTAGCACTAAAATCACTGACAGCAATAATCCTTTAACAATAACATCAAAAGTTATTAGTTGAGATGGGAATACCAATAGTCCCAAGATCGTAAACATCAAGATCTGTGCTATCCACGCAAATCCTTCGTTAAATCTAAAGATTGATTGGCGATACGTCAAATCAGAGTTACCAATAACTAGTGCCGCAACATATACAGCTAATAGTCCACTCGCTTGTACTATATCTGTTAGACTATACGTTAATAAAGCAAAGGCAAGAGCAAAAACTGGATATAATCCACTTGAATCTAGGTTAATCTGATTAATCGCAAATGTAGCTAACCTTCCTAAAAGTAAGCCTATAACTAAACCAATTCCCATTTGCCAGAAGAAAGAACCAACTAATAATAAATAGGAAGGGTTATCAATAAGAATCAATTGGATAAAGGAAATAGTCAGAAACATTGCCATCGGATCATTGGAGCCAGATTCCGCTTCAAGCGTAGCCCCTAGCCTCGCTCGAATATTCTGACCTTTTAACACAGCAAATACAGCTGCGGCATCAGTTGAACCAACTATAGCACCAAACAGGAAGCCTTCAAGCCACGAAACACCTAAGATTAACTTTGCTGCCAAAGCCACTATAACCGTCGTTAAAATGACACCTAACGTAGCAAGTGAAAGGGCTGGCTTGGTCACAGACTTTACCGTTGACCATTTTGTCTGTAACCCACCTTCGAAAAGTATGATAATTAAGGCAAAAATACCAATTAGTTGAGCCATTTGAGGATTATCAAAATGAATAAATCCTAAGCCATCACTACCTGTTAGCATTCCTACAAGAATAAAAAGAATAAGAGCGGGTACTCCTAGACGAGAAGAGAACTTTGTTGTCAAAACCCCGATGATTAAAAGCAAAGCACTTAATAAAATAAAATAATCGTTATATGACTGATCAATCAAAATAGAGCCTTCTTTCTTTAAATATTAATAGTTATCTTACTTTTATAGATTTACATCTATTTTTATGTAATGTTCTTCATTTTTCTCTATACCGATATAGCGTAGAGTTTCAGCTGAGGTGGAATGATTATAAATCGACTTTAATATGGAAATCGCAATTCCTTTCCGATATGCATGATAACCAAACGTTTTTCGAAGAGTGTGAGTGCCAATGTTACCTGATATGCCTACTTCCTTTGCAGCATTGTTAATAATACGGTAAGCTTGCTGACGTGTAATGGGGAGATTCAGTTTTTTAGACCTAAACAGATAATCATCCAATTCAAGCTCTCGGTTTTGTAAAAAATTACTTATTGCTGATTTTACTTTTGTATTTATATAGTATGCTTTTCTTTCAGAAATCTTTTCTTCAATAACAAAAAGAAATTCTTTGGGTTTTCCATAGGCCCATACGTCTTCCTTCAACTTTAAGTTTTAATAAATCGCAAACTCTTACCCCAGTATTTATCCCAAGCACAAAAAGAAGCAGGTCTCTATCTGATTTATCGTCTAAAATCTTTTTTATCTCATTTATTTTCCTAATTTCTTTTATAGGTTCAACATATTCCAAGTGGTCCCCCCCTTTTTTAAAAAACAATGTTACTTAAACTAATCATATCACAAATTAAGTAACTTTAACTTATTAAAAGATTTGAAAGTATTTATACTAGAGTTGAATAGAATTTATTTTTATGTAGGGGGAACGTCAGAAAATGCGGATTTCACGGGTAGGGAACTCCCAAAATAAAAAAAGCCGATTTGCATTTTATTAAACTGTCCATTTTATTGAGTACAGTTCATATTTAGGAATCGACTTTTTTATTTGGTTTACTAAGCTAAAGTACTTCGTTACTCTAGGTACATTCTTTTACAATAAGTCAGCTAAGAAAATAAAGACCTTTTGCTGCACCGTATCTGTCTACTACGTAGTCAAAATAAGCAATAGTACCTGATACCACTCATAAATAACAACCTCATCATGTTCGTTTCTTCAACTCTAGTAGTACTCCTGATTCCGATCCATTCCCAGCTTCTCCCTACTCGCCTATCACAAATTTCATCTTACTCTTCATGCACTTAGACTACGATCACGATTTTCAAACTTCAAAAAAAGATTCCTGCCCCCAAATACTCTAAAGTACCAGGGTCAGGAACCTTCTCTTACATACCAGTATCCACACTCTTTAACTCAAAATCATCAAGCAATGCCCGCTTTCCTCTGTTGACTCTGTTCATCAATTGATTGCTTAATTCACTTGCCCCTCGAAAGCCACTGACATAGATCTTAAAGAAGCGATGAAGAAATTTGAATGGGCTTGTGACAAGTCCCTTTGAATCCTGATCATAGAGATCCAGATGCAACCTTAACCCCGCCCAATCGTAATTCCATCAACTCCGTATATGCTTACGAGTCACGGGACGACGAACCTGTCCCCGCGGTCCACCCAGTATCAAAACTCATTGACTCAAAATCATCAAGCAATGCCCGCACTTCATCTGTTGACGCTGTGTTCATCAATTGATTTCTTAATTCACTCGCCCCTCGAAAGCCACTGACATAGATCTTAAAGAAACGATGAAGAGATTTGAATGGACGTGTGACAAGTTCCTTTGAATACTGATCATAAAGGTCAAGATGCAACCTTAAGAGATCAAGCAATTCCTTACTGCTATGCTCTTTCGCTTCCTTTTCAAAGGCAAATGGATTTTTAAAAATACCTCGTCCAATCATCACTCCATCAACCCCGTACCTGCGTACAAGTTCTAAGCCAGTTTGTCGGTCTGGAATATCGCCATTAATCGTCAAAAGCGTATCCGGTGCAACCTCATCACGAAGTTTTTTTATTTCAGGAATCAATTCCCAATGAGCATCCACTTTACTCATTTCCTTTTTTGTACGTAGATGAATAGAAAGATTAACGATGTCTTGTTTCAATATATGTGTAAGCCAGCCGCGCCATTCGTCTACATCGGTGTACCCAAGCCTTGTCTTCACACTTACAGGCAATCCCCCTGCTTTGGCTGCTTGAATCAACTCTGCTGCAACGTCTGGACGACGGATCAGACCGCACCCCTTCCCGTTTGATACCACATTCGGTGCAGGACAGCCCATATTGATATCCACACCGCGAAAGCCTTCTTTCGCCATGCCAATACTCATTTGCCGAAAATGCTCGGGTTCATCCCCCCATATATGAGCTACAATCGGTTGTTCATCTTCTGTAAAAGTCAAACGCCCACGCACACTATGATTCCCCTCTGGATGACAATAACTTACCGTGTTTGCGAACTCTGTAAAAAACACATCTGGTTTAGCTGCCGCGCTTACAACATGCCGGAAAACAACATCCGTTACGTCCTCCATTGGTGCCAATATAAAAAACGGTCGTGGTAAATCACGCCAAAAATTATCAGTCATAATCAAAATTCAAATCCTCTCATAACGGGACAAAAGAACCCCCAAAAATAATAAATAAGAATGTCTCTATTCCTTTACCTTTTACTCTTATACCACGCTTTCGGACTTTTTATCAAATGATAGATAATTTTGACCTTTCACTTCATAAAAATCACCCAAAAATGGAGCCTAATTCTATACAATAATCAGGTTCCTTTGCTGCTTTCATATGAAAGACTATTTCATCACCTAATAGCTTCTCTAATAGAAGAACGTCGACGATATTGAAGTAAAAAAGCCTAATCCTCTTTAAAAAATTACCGAGGCATTAGGCTTTGGTCTTCCGCAATCACAACAATTATTTTCTTTTAGCCTTATCGACTTTTAAATATCGATTCTTGATAGAGATCAGCATACGTTTTCGAATCTCCAATCATCTCATCGCAAAAAGCAGCAACATTGCTTCCTGTGATTTCAAGCACACCTTTTTGGGGCCCAACTCTTTGCTGAATGTTCAACTCAGACCAATACATGTTTCCCCCTCAATTGGGAACCTTAATAAAGCAAATAACGATAAGGAAGGACGATGCATGATGGATGATACAAAACAATTTATCGATAAACTACACGACAAGCAACAAAAGGATGAACAAAATAGACAGCGTCAAGGAAAAGGACATCCAGAAAAGAAATTACCGAATAAACAACATTAAGCAATTAGGAGCAATAAAGGATTTGTCCAGGACAAATCCTTTTCCCTGCCCCACCTACTCCCCGATCACCCTCAACACCTCACGAAACACCCCACTCGGCTTCCTCCGCAATTCCTCATATTCAACCACCCTAACAAACTCACCTTTCACAATCTCGATCTTACTCTCCACCCCATTCATCCGAACTTCAACATCCTTAAACCGAAAATGCTGCACACTACTAGCTTCATCTAATTGTTCCGAATCGAGATCTACCTTAATCCAGTCCGATACCCGCCGCAGCATTCGCCAAACGGACAGTTCATCCTTCGATTTCATGAATAACTCTGGTAACTCCTTCGCTTCCTTCAAATGAGTAAGAGTCGTCATCGCATACCCCGCTATTCCATAATGAACAGGCTGTATCACAGAGCCTAAATTCAACCAAGAATCAACCACAAACCGCACTGAGCCATCTTCTCCAACTTCTACATCCTTCACTTTCCCGTAATTCCACACACCATTTCGAGTCATCTTCGCCTCTTTGCTTACATACAGCGCTACATAAGATGCTTCCTGCCAGCCCCGTTTTAACGCATCTGCATTCAATACGTACGCAGCTTCCTGCATACAGCTTCTATATTGATCTTCACTCGAAACAAGTCCAAGTAGGACATATTCATCCAATGAGGAAACCCAGTCGTCTTTCGTTCCTCTTGGCAAAATCCCTTCCTCTTGAATCTCTTCCGGACTCTTTTCAATTAAATGCTCAACAAACTGTTCGACCATCTCCGTAGCTGATGGTAAAAATGGTAAACCACCAATATTCACTTCATCAATACTTTTATAAAAATGGTGCTCCGAGTACCCTGTTTCATCCTCCCACGGAAACAGCACATACGCCCCGAAAGCCGTGCGCTCATATGGCCCTTTCTGTTTAGCGACAATCGAATCACGATAGCGGTGCATCGTATTGATGTCTTCCTCTAACGGTCCTGGAGTTTTATAACGATTTCCGTAATAGCTATCTTCTACAGCAAAATCAATTCGGTATTTGGCATCAAATACATAGTCATAAGAATAATCCTTGCCTTTCTTTGCGATGCTCAGGACACTATCCGGCTTTTGCGTCGTTGTTGGATTTCGCTCCGTGTGCTGATACGTTAAAACAATCTTCTCGTCTGTCACTGGATGCTTGAAAACACGCTTAGCAGATTGATTCGTATCTAGTCTTACAAATAATCCGTCTCGATTTACTTTGACCACATCCTGACTTACCTGATGATATTTCTTACGTAACAGTTGACCAAGCTTAAGGAATGTCCACACTTCATATAACTCTGCAACATCTTTTACCGACATTTGATACAGCTTCCCTTGTAACGCTAATCCTTTTGAAACGGTTAAATAAATTTGAAAGGCGTCGCGGTAGCCTGGTGCCATTTGCAAAACAAGACTCATAACGGAACGGTCCAATAAACCAACTTCTTTCCAAAACGGGTTTTTCTTTTTCAACGTTAGCTTGCGAATCATGTCTTTCACTTTCTCTAAAAGATCCTCATCCGCTTCCGTCTTTCGCCATTTCTGAACCGTTAGCTTCTCATATAAAAACTCGAGTTTCTCAATTAAACGCCCAATCATCCATTTGACATAGCGATTTTCATGCGTGTCATACGTTAACCCTTTCCGAATTCGCAGTCCTTCTTTTGGCATCATGTTTCGATTCGCTAACTCGCCCCCATTTTTCACTTCAACAAAAACATGTGGGTTCTTTCTCAAATAACTCCGAGCCTTCGAATCTAGTCGCTGCAGTTGATCGCCTCTTGCTTTCTCATGCTGTTTCACGAGTTTATGATGAGGTTGCCGCTCGATCCGTTCAATCGCCCGTAAAAACGCTTGAAAATGGACCGTGATCAATCGATAAAACTCCGCTAAAGAAGGCTGTCCATCAAGCTTCACCTTTGCGCCTACATATGTCTTTTTCAAAAAATGATACGCAAGATTGTAGATCTCATCATTCACTTCTTCTAAAAGCTTTTGATAATCTCGCTTGTAATCAAGTTTTGATGGAAAAATCTCCAACGTTACCTGCAGCAACGTCTTTCGCTCAGTCCGAACCTCAAATGTCGAGAGCCCAACCTCATTTTGAAACTGCAAATTGCCCATCAACAAATACGACGAGCCAAGCTCTACTCGACCAATCGCCTTTCGAAGGCTAGGATGTTCATGATAAAACGAAAGCTCCGTGTCTCCTTTAGGATGGACAATGACTTGATAGACACTATTCTCAAAGAAAATCGGCCGTAAATCGGAAGGTGGAACGAGTTGTTGTTGCTCCACATCATAGACGAGAATCTTTTCAACTGAGTTGCCACTCCAATCAAATTGCATCACATCATGAAAATCCAATGTTCGATACTGTTGCAGCCCTTCATACCGCTCATGATAAGGTCTTCCTTTTATCACAAGCGAAAACGCCGTCGTCTCAATTACAACCAGCTCGACTTCCTTAGGAGCTGATCCAGAAGGAAGTAAAGCCATCGTCTTCTAACCTCCTTACCATCTCTAACACTTTCTCCGCACTCTTTGGATACACCGCATAGGTCACATCCTCCATCGCAGCATCCTGTGCATACTCAATCTCTTTATTGGTAAACAACTTGAACAATGCCTTTAATACCCGTTCAATTCTTGTATCACTGCCAGCTAACCGTGGCAAGATCTTTTGCAAAATGCAATGATCAAGTGCCGTTTTTCGTTCCATTACCTTGCTTTCTTCATTATAAGCAAGATAAAAACAAACCTCATCCCGCACCCGATACCCTACATGTGATCCATTGATTTGCAAGAGGGTATTAATCTCCACTAGAACACTCGTCACTTCTTCGACAAGCTCTGGATAAGCTGAATATACATCCTTTAAATGAAGATACTTTGTTGCAAACACACCATTATGTAAAACAACAGGGTCCATTTCCTCTCTATCTTGTAAAAATTGAAGGTAATCAAGCTTCACTCGATTAAACTCAAGCGTATTCGCCCGGTCTAACACCTTCTTACTAAAAGGATGAGTCGTTTCATCCATATTCACGGTTCCAATGATGTACACATTCGCAGGTAAAAAAATATCTCTCCCCGCTATTTCTTTAGATAGAATCGTCGAGGTAACCAATCTACCCTCTTCCCATTTCCGACTCTCCATCACACTTAACAAATCACTAAAATAATGCTCAACACGCGCTAAATTCATCTCATCTAGCAACACAAAATACGGCCTCTTGGGATCATCAAGCGCTTTTTTTAACACACTCGTCAGCGGCCCTTCTTTGAACTCACCTTTAATATCTGTATACCCAAGCAAATCCGAACCATCGCTCCAATCAGGACGAACCGGAATAAGAGCAAACTGACCATTTTCCTCCGTTGCCCCTACACTCTCAGCAAACCACTGGACGATTTTTGTTTTGCCTGTTCCTGAGATTCCAGATAGGATGACGAATGGTTTTGTTTTTAAAGAGTAAAAAAGGTTTGTGACTTCTTCTTTTTCATAGTAGAAGCCTTTGCTTGTTATGTAGGAATGAACATGCTCGATGACTTCCAGAGAGGACAAAAGCTTTACCCTATCTTCTGCAACTGCTTCAGCACCAGTATTCGCAGCAGGATACTGGTTGCTCTTTAGTTCAATATACCTTTCATAATAGGACGTCATCTTTTCTAAGTCAGAAACGAGCTCCTCTTCAGCAGGCATATCATCAACCGAGTATATAATGTAAGCAGCTGTTGAATACGCATAATCTCGTGCTCTCTTTGATGGTCCAAGGTTAATCTGATCATCCTTTTTAACTTTTGGGTCCATCTTTATTTCAGTGCGTATTTCCTGATTAATTACAGCCATTTCCTCACGAGTCGATTCTGTCACTCCTTGAGCAAGTGTTAGATAAAGTCGTTTCATATCTTCACTAAACAGATAGACAATATAATAGCCACGCTGCGTTGATGTAGTGATATTTGAATTCATGATAGCAACCCAAGGTACAACTGCCCAATTTCCTTGCCCAACAGATCCCGTGATCGTGTAATTTGAGTTGATAAAAGGGAGGCTTCTGATTTCTCCAGGAACATCATTTCGAAGGACGGAACCCATTGGATTGCCTGCAAATGATTGCTGTCTAGCTTCTATGTAGTTGTTCATTATATATAAAAATTGGTTGTGGAGGTTGCTCACACTTATCGACTCCTATAGATTGATTTCTTAGAATACTCAACTAAATTTGGACTACATGACTAATTAATATGTACTACAATATATACTCTAACAAAAATTAACAAAAACCTCTAAAACCTGAGCAATTCTATTGATCTCTTATTTATTATCAGATATTATAAAAACATAATATTACGTACGTAAAAGAGGTGGATGTATATGAATTCTGCATTTAGTTACAATTTCCCCGCGTTAAGAGGTGTACAAGGTGGCAAAGAGTATTTCGTTGTAATGGTCCCTTTGAGACTTATCCCTAAAATTTTTCTCTTTGATGAAGAAGAAATTCCACCTGAGCACCGTTCCCAAAGGATACTTAACAAATCACGCGTTCCGGACATCACAAACTATATGCTTGAAAATTCAAAGGAATATGTATTCTCATCCTTAACTGCCTCTATTGATGGTCAGATAGAGTTTCAGTCCTTTAGCGATAATCCAAACTTTAAAGATTTAGGTAATTTAATAGTCTCGCTCGATTCTAAATTCTTAATAAACGATGGTCAGCATCGCCGCGCTGCTATAGAAGAAGCATTAAAAATATCACCAGAACTAGGCGAAGAAACTATTTCTGTGGTGTTCTACCATGATTATGGTCTTTCAAACTCACAGCAAATCTTCGCAGATTTAAACAGACATGCGGTCAATACTACATCTTCTATCGGAATTCTTTATGACCACCGCGACCAATTAGCTATGTTAACAAAAGAAATTATAGCAGAAACACCTTTACTTGAACGTTATACAGACAAAGAACGTGTTTCACTCTCTAAAAATTCACCGAAGCTTTTTGCGCTAAATCACATTTTCAACACCAACCAAAAGCTACTTGGTAAAAAGAAAGGTGAATTTATTTCTGAACAAGAGAAGACGTTTTTAAAAGATTTTTGGTTCTCTTTAATTGGTAGTATGACCGAATGGAAACAAGTACTAGATAAAGAACTAAACCCCAGAGAGCTAAGAGCCAATTTTATTGTTGGACATGGTGTCTTCCTTGAGGCTATTGGGGTGGTAGGCAATTACCTCTTCTATAACTACCCTTCAGATTGGAACAAATATATAGAGAAATTATCTACTATTGACTGGAATCGTAGCAACAGAAAAGATTGGATGGGACGAGCGTATGGTCAAACTGGTAGAATTAATAAGACCAATCAAACAATTACTCTAACTGCCAATCTTATAAAAAGAAAATTAACTCTTCCATTAACAGAACAAGAGGAAGAAATGGAAAATCTATTAAAACAAGGTGTGTAATATGATAAATAATTTAATTTCTAATATGATAAATAAAGATTTCCCTAAGGTGGATGAAGCAAAGAAATTAGTACAGGAAATGTACCTAGAAGATCATCGCCCATGGGTTGTCGGCTATAGTGGTGGTAAAGATTCAACTGTAGTTGTCCAATTAGTATTCGAAGCCCTTTCTGGTTTACCTAAGGAAAGCCTTCATAAAAAAGTATATGTTATCTCTTCAGATACATTAGTTGAGACACCGTTAATTATATCTTCTATTAATGATACTCTACGGAGAGTTCAAGAGCATGCATTAAAACTAGGACTACCTATTGAAACACATAAAGTAAAACCACCGGCTGAAAAATCTTTCTGGGCCAATATTATTGGAAAAGGTTATCCCTCCCCAAATCAGAAGTTTCGCTGGTGTACTGATCGCTTGAAAATTGAACCAGCAAACCAATTTATCTTAGATAAAGTATCTGCTTTTGGTGAAGTGATTATGGTTTTAGGTGTTCGTGACGATGAAAGTGCTACGAGAGCAAATGTTATGAAATCACATACAGTTGAAGGAAAAGTTCTTATGAGACATTCAACTCTATCAAATGCTTTTGTATTTGCCCCAATCCGTAACTTTTCATTAGATGATGTTTGGAACTATCTTTTAAATTCTGACTCACCATGGGGTGACGATAATCATGCTTTAAATAAACTTTATCAAGATTCATCGAGTGGTGAATGTCCCCTAGTAGTTGATAAGACGATTAAGGAGAGCGCTGGTTCTTGTGGGAACAGTCGATTCGGTTGTTGGACGTGTACAGTTGTGACAGAAGATAAAGCATTAAACGGGTTTATTGAAAGTGGCGAAGATTGGATGCTTCCCCTACTCGAATTCAGAAACTGGCTTGCAGACATTCGTGATGTTCGTTCATATAGACAGAAGTATAGAATGAACGGGCAAGTTTACTATAGAGATGTTCGTGTAGAAACTATTGATGGACAAGAGTTTGTTATTATCCCAAAGAAATCAAGAAAACGAGAAGAAAAGATCCTTTTAGACTCGTTTGAAATTGTAGAAAAAACAGACCTTAAAGAATATATAATTAAGCACAATATTGATTTATCAACTGGTGACGAGCCTAACATCCTTATTAAAGATGAAGATAAATATCAACGTCTTGGATTAGGGCCATTTACAATGGAAGCTCGCGAATTAATTCTACGTAAACTTTTAGAAGTGCAACGTGATTTGAAACACCCTTCTGAGCAACATCATGAACTTATTAGTGAAGAGGAACTAAAAGTAATTAGACGCTATTGGTTAGACAGTGGAGAGTTTGAAGATCGGGTTCCACAAATATTCCGTGAAGTCATGGGATACGATTTAAACTGGGAATTCGATGACCGTCCTTTATTCGATGCAGAACAAATAACTGACTTGGAACTTTTGTCTCAAGAAATGAATGTTGACATGAAGCTCTTAAAAAGACTTATCGCTATTGAAAAAGACTATAACGGCTATAAAATCAGACGTGGTATTAGTCAAGAAATTGAAAAGGCACTAAAACAAGATTATTTACACCTATAAGGGGACGAATGAAATTATGCAATTAAACAAAGTAATATTAAATAATATAGGTGCTTATAAGGGTGTTCATGAAATTGATTTATCTGTTCAACCACCAAATCAAAATGTCATTTTATTTGGTGGTGAGAATGGCGCCGGTAAGACTACCCTTCTTAATTCAATACGTATAGCACTCTTCGGCGCTTTTTCATTTGGGTTTATGACTGAAAATGATAACTACTATAAACAAATTTACTCGCTTTTAAATAAATCCGCTGTGCTTGAAGGAGTAGATCGCTACCAAATTATTTTAGAGTTTACCGAGGTCGAGAACTTTGTAAAAAATGAATACCGTTTTATCCGCATGTGGAACTTATCTAACGGTACACCTAAAGAACAGTTTTCAATAATGAGGAATGGTCAGTATTTAAGTGAGGTCGATAAAGAAGGCTATCATTCTCGCTTAAAAGAAACCATCCCTCCTGAACTATTTAACATGTGTTTATTTGATGGTGAAGAAATTTCAAGAATTGTGAATGATAACCGATTATCGGATTACTTAAAAGCTTCAGCCAAGGTTTTATTCAATTTGCATTTATTTGAGGCACTCGAAGGAGATTTATCTCAATATATTAAACAAGCCCAATTGGAGAAGCAACTAACGAAAGACGAAGAGGATATCTATAAGCTTGATGAAGAAATTTTATCACTTTATCGGGAATACGAGAAATTTATTAATGAAGAACAAAAAATCCAAACACAGATTGTATCTCTTGAAGAAAAATCTGAAGAATTAAAGAAACAATTTGATCTCAATGGTGGTCTTGTTAAGGAAGAGCGTAAATCTCTCCAATCTAATGTTAACGAGATAGAAAACCAACGTAAACATAATTCGGAGAAGATGAAAGATTTTATTGCTACTGAACTTCCGTTGATTATAGTTAAGGATTTGTTTGACGACGTAAACGAGCAAATGGAATTGGAACACTCATTTGAGTTGCATGAGCAACTGTCACAAAAATTAACTGTTGCAAAAATGAATGAATTAGTAAAAGACATTGCACCATCAGAGCAAACTGATGAATTACGAACTCGTTTTCTATCTTTGTTCCCAAAACCACAAACAGACTTAATTCACAGGGCATCTTTTGCTCAAAGAAGTGAAATACAATCAACTGTAAGTGAATTAGAAAAGTTAAATGTTAACTCTTATATTGAATCAATAGAAGAAAATCAACGTCTACTTGAAGAAGCGAAAGCTCTTCGTAAAAAAATTGAAATCAATGATTCAACTCATGATTTCAAAGAAATCATTTCCGAAATTGAAGACATTTCAAAACAATTAACTACTCTAGAACAAAGACTTACGGAAATTGAAATGGAACGAGAAACATTAGGATATAAAATTGCAGAGACAGAAAAAGACCGTAATAGTAAAAAAGAAAGGTTGCTCGCTAGTGAAAAGGCAACAAACTCATTTGCTATTGCAAAAAATGTTCAAGTGTTAAGTGAACAATTCCGTATACAACAGTTACAGAAGAAGTTACAACATGTTCAGATTGAAGCTACAAGAATGCTAAATGATCTTATGAGAAAGAAAGATTATGTTACTGCTCTTCAAATTGACCCCAAAACGTTTCATGTAACTTTATACAACAGCAACCATCAGGAAATCTTAAAAGATCGCCTTTCTTCAGGCGAGAAAGAAATTCTTTTACTTTCTATTGCATGGGCGATGTTTAAGTGTTCCCGTATTAGACTACCATTTATCTTTGATACACTATTAGGACGTCTAGATAAAACTCATAAACAAACCGTTTTATCAAAATTAATCCCTACTTGTAGTGAACAAGTTATTATTTTAAGTACGGACTCTGAAATCGACAAAACTCATTACGAGATCGTAAAACCTTATGTTGCCAAAGAGTATACACTTGATTTTATTATTTCAGAGGAAAGTGTAACTATTCATAATCGCTATTTTGAACTTTCTCAATCAGAGGTGACAGTTAAATGAATTTTCGATTAAAAACATCTAGTTATGTAGCAGATCGACTTAAGCAATTACAATCTTCTACTAACTTAACACCAAACATTCTAGCAAGAATAGCTGTCTCTCTTTCTTTAAAACAGAGCTCAGTCCCTTCTCCAACTCCATCAGAGGCTGGCGGGATTGAATTTAACCGAAACACGTTGACCGGTGAACATGACTACTTGTATAGAGCGTTAATCGCTCAACATGCTCAGAGAGAAGTGAGCGACGTCGAATTCTTCCCAGAGCTTTTTAATGCTCATTTAGAAAGAGGCGTTAGACTACTTTCAGGTGAGTACCAACACGCAGGAAACTACGATAAATTTATTCTTAATTTACTACGTCAATAGTAGGTGATTTAATGCTATACCTAGACAATAGTGCTACTACGCAAATGCTACCTGAAGTTAAAGACTCAATGCTTCCATACTTACTCGAAGAATTTGGAAACCCTTCGAGTAAGTACTATTCCTTAGCTACTAATGCCAAGAATGCAGTAAATGAAGCACGTGAACATATAGCGAAATTAATCGGTTGTGATTCTGATGAGATCATATTTACAAGCGGGGCAACTGAGAGTAACAATATGATTATTAAAGGGATTGCTGATTACTACGGAGAGCACAATCAACATATTATTACCTCAAAAGTAGAACATCCGTCAGTACTTGAAACATGTCACTATCTTGAAAAAAAAGGGTTTACTGTCACTTACTTAGATGTTGACTCATATGGCCGAATCTATTTAGACAAACTAAAAGAAATTATGTTACAGTCCCCTCCCCTATTGGTTTCGATTATGTGGGGTAACAATGAAATAGGTTCTTTGCAGCCTATCGAAGAAATTGCCAAATTATGCGCTGAACAAAACGTATTCTTTCATACAGATGCTACACAAGTTATGGGAAAAGTGTTTACTGACATCTCAACAATAGAAGGCTTACATTTTCTTTCATGCTCCGCTCACAAGTTTCACGGACCTAAAGGTATTGGCGTTGCTGTAATAAAAAAAGATCGTAATAATTTGAAAACCAAAATTACCCCTCTCCTCCACGGTGGTGGACAAGAAAATGATTATCGGAGCGGGACACTACCAGTTCATAATATAGTCGGGATGGGAAAAGCAGCCCAATTAGCTTTTGCTAACTTTGATCAGAACGTTGAATATCTTTTGGATTTAGAAAACCATTTACGTATGATATTAAAAGCCAAATTTGGAGATGTGATTGTATTTAATAGCGATGAAACAAAAAAAATCCCTGGAATTATCAGTGTTCAGTTTAAAGGAATTAACAACGAAATGCTGATAAAGAATTTAGCTGGGGTTGTTGCTTTATCTACAGGCTCGGCTTGTAGTTCTTCAAAACCTAGTCACGTATTACAAGCCATTGGTCTGCATGCTGATGGACTAAGATCGACCATTCGTTTCTCCCTTTCTTCTTTGGTTAAAAAGGAAGAATTAGATATCTTCAAACAACTTTAAGCAGGATGATACCTAAGTGATTACAGCCATCCGATTGAAAGTAACGACAAAAGTGGAAGCGATCCACTACAATTACAGGGTTGCCCAAAGTTTGTTTGACAGCTGACTTAAAGACAAGGCTCATGTCCATAATAACTACTTCTACGTTTACGCCTCGTTGACGTAAGTATTCCTTAATTGTTTTTAATGACCAGTTAGGAAGGATATCAATAGGCTTCTTGGTTACACCATTGCAATAATAATTTGAAACTTGCCCTCGTCCGTGTCACTTTTGTACTCGTCCATCGCAGTAGTTCTTCCACTTCTATTGGGCGCAAGATCGTGTACGGCGTCGGTCCAATACACTTTTACAGATTATTATCGCAAAAAGTGCAAACGGATGAGATATGTTTTTCACAAGAATAATAAGAAGTTGACGGAAAAAGATCGTTGCTATTTTGAGCGATACTTGGACATGTCAGAGGAATTAAAACGAGCTTATGAATTGAAAGAGGACTTCTGTTAATGGTTTGAACTTGCGAAGATGCACGGAAAAACCTCAATGACCTATCAAAAGGAGCTATTCTATCAACGAGTTGAGAAAGAAGAATTTAAAGAGTTTCTTCAAACCAAGAAGATATTTCAGAATTGGCAAAAATAGATTCTGAATAGTTTTGCCTTCAATTACTCCAATGGATTTTTAGAAGGAATTAATAACAGTACGAAAGTGATGAAACGAAATGGGTTTGGCTTTAGACGGTACGATCGTTTCCAGAAGTCGAATTCTCCTTCATCATTAATTCAAGAATATTGGAAAAGGAATTGGGTGAGGTCGGCAGACTCATCGTCGGCCAACCCCAACATTTGACTTAGGACCTATTAATTCGTTTTCCAAGAGGGCTTATATTTACAACATTCACATTTGGTTTAGTAAGTTCACCATTATGTTCCAGTGGACCATGGACAATACACTGTCCTTTCCTCAATGATGAGAGTTTTTTCTCCCAATAGCCCCTTTCCGTTTTGTCCTGCGCTATGCTATGAGCTATAGTAGATACTTCCTGCTCTGGTGGAGCGAAATATACCTTCTGGGAAGAATTCTGCAGTCTAGCTAATTCTGCAGATTCTAACTGAGACCTTAAGAATTGAGTTGCATACCACGCAGACCAACCAAATTTTCTGCCCTCTGTTAGTATTCTCGCTGAAGGTGAAAATTCACGGTGATCCAGGTTTTGTGCTTCATCAAGAATAACTGGTAGAGGTTTATTTTTGCTTCCATGTCTTACAGAATGATTCCATAGATCCCACAAAATAAATTCAGTTATTATCAGCTGAACATCTCTAGGATAACCCGTTAACTGAATAACGTACACTTGGCCTTCACTATTAATAATTTGCTCCCAGTCAATTGTCGCAAAATCTTGTGCATTAAAAGGATTTCTATCAATTAATGGCCTAATCTGTGACAATGCCGACGTGGCATATGTACTCCCTAGCTCTTCAAGCTCAGAAGCAAGCAACTTTAACGACATTTCATCTTCATATTTTCTGATACCGTTTTGAGTTGCTTCATAAATAGCGTTTAGCTGTTGGATACCGAGTGTGGAATATACTGCACCAAATACACTTTTAATTCTCTCAGCTATATCAGTATCATTTTCGGCAATTTCCAACCCACCGATATTCCGAGTGTTCTTCCTAAATGGGTTTATTGGCAATTGCTCATTATATACTATTTTCTGGATTAACTTATCTCCTAAATAATCAACAAACTCCGGTTCTAATTGGTTAGGTAGGAATCCTTCAGTATAGTCTACAATAATATTTGAAATACCCTGCTTCGCCTGCTCCAACAGAAGACACTGCATGAAATACGTCTTCCCCTGGCCTGACTTACCGGAAATTAGTAAGTGTCGGTTAGCTAATTGAGGATGGCCGAACTCCCAATATACTTCTTTATTAGAGTTTTCCACCTCTCCAATTAGGATACGTACGTCTTCAAGAGCAACCTTTTTATTTGTTGGTTCAACTAGAGCTGTGGGTGGTTCTTGCTCACCTGTATGGCCAGGCGGCACAAATCTTGTAGAATCATTATTAAGAGATGTTGCCCCTGCTGGATACTCTTCCTTACCAGTACCAACTCCCCTATTAGCATTCTTATTCGCAGTGTCTTCAACCTTATATACATTCCCTATTAATATTTCTTGTCTAAAGTCTGTTTTACCTTCAATCATTCTTTCAGTTAATAACTGTACTGAGTCAATTATCCCTCTGTATCCATCTTCTTCTGCAAGATAAAGTATTGTTACGTCGTCTTCTACTTCAGACTTTTTTACATAACGGTCTTTTTCAAAGGAAACTATTGCTCCCCTACCAATAAATTCTGCTAAATCATCAGTAATCTCGTAATCGTCTTTTAGAAGCTTTGCTTTTACGCTATCAGCTATATTATATTCTTTTTCAGGCCATAATCCACTTTGATAAATCTTGCTTGCATTAGCAATAGTGAGTTGAACAAAAAAGTTTCTGTAAAACTGATTAGTAAATATAACTTTACCGTCGTCGTTATACTTTCGTAACTCTTCATCAAATAACTTTTTAGTTTGATCAACTTGCTTTTTAGCCTTTTCAATCACTTGAGAATTATTGATTCCAATCTTCACCTCAATAGGATAAAAATGAACTTTAATGCCATCACTCGCTGTTTCAAGTCCGATTAATAGTAAATCATCACTATGTGCGCCTGAAATCCCTAAATTTTTTGCTGTAAAAATGCCATTTTTCCTATCTAAGCCAACTGCACCAGCAACTCGCAATATTTCTTCTAATGAAATAGGTACCCACAAAATATCTTTGTGATCAAAGTAAGCCAGAGTATTTTTTATTGCTGAAATAATACTTAGCTTCTCACGGGAAAAGTGTCCTTTGCTACCGATAATTCTTAACAGCCACTCTCCATTAAAGGCATTGAACGCCTTGATAGTAGAAACAACATCTTCTTCCGTTACCACAAGATCAAAATCTGCATTCATTAAGTATTCCTTAATAGCTGTATTATACTGCCTTGATTTATCTGTTACAGTGATTGCATCGTATCTGCTTGAAGAAGAATACTGGTCACTGTAATGAATTACTACAAGATTTCTATTATACTCCTGAAAAAATGCCAAATCTACGCTTGGGTCCACAAAAGTGACCCAGTATGAAGAAGCAAAGATCTTATTCAATGTTTCTTCATCATCTGTGGTAGTTCTTGATGAAATTGATTCTTCAGGTCGGTAAGTATCATTACCTTTATTTCTTACATTTGCAGCCAATTCATTAGTATAGTATGTTGTGTCAAGCAATATATCTCCATGTTCAAAATCATAAGCTTTTGTACCAAAACCATTTCTGTAATGGTCGTCAACTTTCATGGATGGCACTGAAGCTACTAGGCCGTTAAGGGAAATTCCTGTTGCCATTTCATCCATATGCTGAAGGGCATCGTCTTCCTGGCTCTGCATTTTATAGAAAGAAACATGTGCATAACGGTAAGGTTCGTCAAGACTATGCTTATAGTAAAATAAAGATTCTCTGATAAAACGTAATAAATCATGTTCATCATACTTTTTGGAACTCAATCTTACATTAAAGTATTCACTGACTTTTTCAGGATCCTTGAGTCTAGAAAATATATCGAAGGAACTTTCCGAGTTTTTTAAGTAGAGCGAAACTTCTATTGGTTTTAAAGATTCTGCTCCTTTTCTTTCAATTCTGTTGACTATCCAGAGTAATATACCTCTTAATACTTCACGGTCATTACTGATATTAACAACATTCACTTTAAATGATGCTTTGGATTTTTCTGCAAATAAGTAGCTAAAGTGTTCTTCAAACTGCTTCAATTTATCTTCTGTTACTCTTGCAAGATAAGTTGAAGCATCAGCTACCGTAACTTCATTTACTGTTTTAAATTTGACCCATTCTTTTATCGGCTGATCGGAGTCAGGCTTAAATAAGTCCCCGTTGTTATCGTAAATATATGGAACCAATGCATCAGGATTTAATCTGTTTAATATACTTTGATCTACCTCTTCTTTTCCAAGCATATCATTGACTTTCAATTGATATGCTATAACAAGTGGATGGAATGGTGTGAAATAGATTCCATCTGCAGTTTTTTGAGTGCCAAGAAGCATAAGATCTGTCCTAGCTTTCCATGAATGAGGTTCGTTTTTCAATCTTCTAATCTCATTAATAAATGTTTGAATATATTCAACCGCAATAGTCTTCATATCGTCACTTACGTAACAGAGGCTCGGTATCAAACCTTTACTTGTAAAATAGTTCCTGAATCTGCTGAATGCTTCTTTTAGATCCTCATTAATTGTTAATTCAACTTCACTAAGTTCATCTGCATCCACACGTGCAGCCATTAAATCTTTATTAACCCACTCTTTTTCCCAGGCAAAAAAAGCAGTATATTCAGCATGTGTATAAAATTCCCGGTTTCCAATCACCAGACGGTTACTTTGAATGAGCTGAAAATTGTCTTGTAGCTCACGCTTCATACGCCAGATTCTTACAGCTCTAATTGGGGTCGTTTCTGGCAGTTCATTCTTTAGTAAGATTGGCAATATAACCTGTGTAATTATTAAATTTATAATTAATTGATCCTTTTCATTAAAAGCATCTGCTTGTGGCTGGATGGTTACTGCTTCATTTTCATCAAGTGTGAGTGTCGAATTATTAGTGGTTATTTCATGTGTACGGTCCTCCTTGCCAAAACCCAATTTTAATTCTTCTACCTCCGAGTTCAATTCTAAACGAGCATCTTTTACATTCACAACATATTTAGTTTTAATATCCCCTAAATACTCAGGACCGAAAGGTACCACTACTATATGAAATTCACAGCCTAATGAGGATTTTTTTTCATGTTTATAAGAAACTCTTGAAAAAGTAGGTTTTTTATGATCAGGCCTAATAGTTATAGTAAGATTTTTCCTCCCTGCCGAAGCTGCCACATTGCTTTTAGAGTAATTCGGTATACTTATAAATTCATTATCAAGGTTCTTAATTGTTTTACCAGAGATTTCAAACTTTGCACTTAAAGTAAACTCATCTTTCTTTTCATTATTAAAAATAATGATTTGTCTCTTTCGATATCCTGTTGAGTTTTCTCTGAGAGGCCGATCCCAATATTGCATATTAGGAATTTTAAGATCTTCCAGTTTAACCTTAGCATTTTTATTCTCATCTTCCTTTTCTTCGGCGTAATTATATACTTTAGTAAAAGGAGTCTCTACCCAATTGTCTTTCTTTAATTCACTAACACCATTTTGAGAAAACTTCTTCTCAAGATCCTGTTCTGCTGTTCCAAAATCATGTACTCTTTGTACATATTCAAAAAGCTCATGATTTTCTTTTAATCTGTTTTTCAATTTCTTCCCTGTATAAGTATGAAGATCATAATCTTTGAACAGACCAAATTTCTGATAATCATTATCCTTAATAGAACCTTTTGATAGTACAGAAAAGATTTCTTCAAAATCAAGGAGTGCAACCTGATTAATAACCTGTTCTTCCATAAGTCTTTCCAAGTTTTCAAACAAAATCGTCTGATCTACTTTTTTTAGTTCACTGTTTTCAATATCAGAACGTAGGTTGTTAAAAAGAGATTGTGGGTGAAGCGGCATACCCTCTTTTTGCAGGTCGCTACTTCCTCCCTGAATACTGTCAAGCTGTTCTGAAACTAAACTAATAAGGGCTGTGCCTTCCCAATCACCTTTCTGGTCACCTACTTCGTTTCTCAGTGTAACAAGAAAATCTGGAGTAACATTTTCAGCAGTTGAAGCTACAACTAAATCTACATTATTAACTGTCACTGCAAATGTTTCATAAACTGCGCCAAATTCATGCTGATATGTAAACTTCTTCACACCATTCACCGTCTGTAAACTGTCAATCAGAGCTTTTAATTCTTCTTTTTGTTCGAGCTGTATAAAATACCTGTCTCCAGGATTAATCCCTTCTTCTTTAAAGAACCCGATTAACAACTCTGATACGTATTTATAAAATTGGTTTGACATATTGAGCATCACCACTATCACTTTTCTTTTCGATAAAGTTTAAATTATCAAGAAGCTCGACTACTTCTTTTTGTGAATTAAGGTCCAATGTAATACCACGCTTATTAAATTCCTCAAAAAGCTGTTTTAAAAGAATTCTTTCTTCACCAACTGCTAGTGCAGTTATCATCAAGAGGAAATCCTGGTTAATATTCAAAGTATAACCCAGACTACCCCGAAATTTTAAAAACTCGCCAGAAGCAGCATCTTCAATTAGTCTTCCATAATTTTTACACACTTCCGAACTCATGCCTTTTTTTAATAGTTGGTAAAGCATAGTAAACGCTTCACTGTGTGTCTCTGCTATATGAGTTAAAGGTATTTCTTTAGTGTCTGCATAATACTTAATCCATATATTCGCATCATGAATAAATTTTTTTCTCTCTTCTTCTGAACAAGAATTTAGTAACTCATCTAGTTCAGAGTAAGTCATGAACTTTTTATCCTTATTTACCATGATATGGCTGTAATATGCCTGTGTATACATGTGAGGAAATACATGTTCAGCACGGTCCCGTAATCCTTTGAAACTTAACGGGTCAGAAAATGCTTTCCTTCTCTTATTTAAGCTTTCCCATTCAAGTGTGTAGTATAAAGGGTTAACCACGGAATAGTCTGCATTATTAAATAAATTAAACTTGAAAGCTAATTGTGATACGTATACGAAGTAATAATGGTTCAATAATGTTTGTAAATGATCAATAAAGAAATCTTTATGTTTACTTATTAATAAGAAATCCTTCATAAATAGATTCTTCACACTTGGTAGCAGTGCCTGGTAATATTTCTTTTGATTAGCTTCCTTTAAAAAATTTAGATGGTCTAATATTAGTGAGACAAGAATATCTTCACTTTCATCCTTGTTAAATACAGCGGATACTTCACTTGCATTATCGCCTACAAGGACGTCCTTTAAAAAAGTACCCACCTTTTTCTCTAAGTTGCCTTTCTTTTTCTCAGACAAAGGATAGTACATAAAGATATGAGGATGAATAGCTTTTATAGCTTTTATATCCTTTTCATTTGTAAAAAGTAGTGTTTGCAACAGCCTTTCAAGATCATGTCTGTCATCCTCTGACTGAAACTTAACATTCGATGTCATCTTTTTTATTATTGACCCTTCATCTCCTCCATAACTTGCTGTTGGTTCCTTAATTAATAAAGGGTCATTTTCATTTTCTAGGGCTTGTTTTGAAACCTGCCTTGTAAATTCTCCAAGCACAGTTTTAAATTCACCCTTTAATAGTATCTTTGCTTCGTTAGCAGCGAAAGGAAGGACGGAATTGATTTCACCTGTTTTATGTTGGTTTTTTATTAGTTCTTTAAGTGTATCTATATCTAGTCTATAATCCATACAGTTTTACTCCCTTTCGAACACATACCCACTAAAATCATTTTTAGATAATTTGTACATTTTTTTCTCACCTGGTATATGAATAAGCAATTCTTCTTTGTGGTTACCGAACTTCATTACGCGATCAATAAACTCAACAAACTGAATTGCGTCTTCCTCATCTTTTTTATTTGGACAATATCCGCTGATAACATTTAATAATAATTTATAAAGTGTAAAATCAACATCTAAATACGTAGCATCCTTAACATTGCCACCATGGTATGCGAGAGTAATCGTCTGCTTAAAGCTGTACAATGTATCTTCATGTCTTTCCTGAATGTGATTAATACTGGCTCTGAGAGGAAGAGCCTGTGCAACTTTAAATTTCTCTCCACCTTCCCCTAAGTATATATAGTTTCTTTTAGGGCTGCCTTTCCATCTAAATACGGCTTCTTTTACTTGATTATAAAAATCCTGAATAGGCTCTTGAGTCTTTTTATTAAAGTGGTAAAGATAATGCAAATAATGTTTATAAGATTTAGGCGTGATTTTATGGTTTAATTCAGTTGAAGTTAAAAAGCCGGATCTAATCAGCATGCTTGAGAATTCCTCTTCTGAGGAACTGGTAAAAGTTTCTCCTCTTTCCCGAAGGTCTTCATGAAGATGAATAAACTTTTTAAGCCATTTATCGGCTATTTTTTCATCTATCAAGTCGTCGACAATTGAACCCCAATCTTGAATTGTATTTAAATCTATAAGAATTTGGTCAGTCTCTGGTACCCTTCTATTCACTGGGTCAAGTTCACTCATTACTTTTAAAATATATGAGCGTTCTTTACGTGTGAAGAGTAAATTCGGAGTTGTATTATTTAGCTTTTGCATAGGATTCCATTCAATATCATTTGTCTCTCTGTATCCTTCAGGGATGATACAGTCAGCGATGAAATTGAATAAAGCCCTTGCAGAGATCACAAGTTTATTCTCAACAATTGTCTGAATGATAAGCTGTATAACATGATATTGTACGGTCTCATTCATCATAAATCGGAAGTTTTCATGGATTACCCTGTTCATTTTTCGTTCTTCATCCTGCTTGTAAGCTAGATAGAAAGGATTTTCACAATTCTCATTGAATACTTTCTTAAAAACAGCAGACAAGAATTCTGATGTAGGAACTTCTTCTGTTAATTCAAATGATTGATAATCACTGAAACTGAGAATGTGGAACTCCTCATCACTGTACTTAGTTGTAACTGAATGGCCAAAAATATCACTTCTATAAATAAATTCTTTTAGTTTATTAAAAGATCTTTCTTTGTGTTCAGATTCAATAAAATTATTCAATACTCCTAAATTGATAGCGAGTATAATCCGGTCACTACTGCTCTCAATTTCATCATCAGAAAAAGCCGTAAGATGTTCGGAAAGTGTCTCAATTGCACTCTTTTCTGGGTTGAAACTTTCTGTAGCATCATTATATAGACGGTAACCTTCAATAAGCTCTGGTTTATTCTGTTTGATATAGGAAAGTAAATGGGACTTACCGTCTCCAACACTTCCACATAAAAGTACTAATGATGGGCCATTCTTATTAGACTGTTCCTCTAATATGGATTCTAAATCTTTTTGAATTTTTCTCTCCACATGCATATACTTTTTAAATTTACTAAACGCTTCAGGGCTCTCTACTGCTTCTTGAGATGATTCCTGAAGCTTCTTGAGCTCTTTGAGTAGGTAACTCTTACCTTCAGGCAGAACAATTTCTAATACATCCAGGGTTTCACCAGTTGATTCTTCATTTTTAGAAACTTTGTCTACATTTTCAGTTTCAATCTCTGTTTCTGTAGGGCGCGTAAGGACAGGTTCTTTAGGTTGTGCCCCACCAGTCCCGTGAATTGCAGTTAAAATTTGATTAATTAAATCCTGATCTACCTTAGCTGTATTTGGGGTAAGGTTTGGTGGATTTGGATTTCGATACTTTGGAACCTCAATCGTCTGATCTGAATAAACCTCTATGTACCAAACCGCGACACGATATATACCTTTAAACACTTTTATTGCATCTTCTATGTCATCAAAACTTGCTTTATGGGCTGCTTGGTTTCCAATACTCCTCACAGTATCCATGTTCTGTTTCACTTCTCTGGTGAGGATTCCCTGCCGATCAAGGTATATTATTTTTTCATATAATTTGTTTAAAAAAACATCATCTATTCTTTCTTTTCTAATAACATCATCAACAATGGACTCTAAAACAAGACGTCCATTAAAGCATGCAGATTGTGGATCCTCATATATTAATTTCTCAAGTTTAAGACCATTTTGTGAAGCCTCTTGATTCAAAGGCTCAAGGAATTCGAATAAAAACTTCGTATCTGACACACTTTTCAACTCCTTTCATTAAAACGTATACCCTTATATTTATATTAATTCTAACACATTAATTTTTCGCATCCTATTATTTACAATTTAATTTTAATTCATTACTTTTTTATGGGCGCAAGGGGACGGTTCTAACAGGGGACAATCGGAAGTTTTGCGCGAAAGAAGGCACAACTAGCGGATTTTATCTGCTCGTTGTGCCTTCATCTATCTATATACTTACAATTATACGCAAAATTTTTGATTGCCCCAGAAGAATGAAGTCGCGATACTCCGCACTCCATCCCTTGGGGATTCAATCTTTTGATCCTTCTCTTGGTCTTTGTATTTGTTCTTATGTAGTCACTTATTTGAATGATCCCCTCTCTAAATAGTTGGGTTTGGATAGAGCTACCCCCTCCCCACTGAAGAGGCTTTTTTTAAACCTATATTTAATTCAGACTTAATCAAGAGGAATCCTCTTGTCTTTTCTTTAGATGTGCTTTTTTACAAGCTGGACATTGTGTCATATCTTTTCCTAAAAGAATCGAAAGGACTTCTGTTGTATTTAGACCTTCAAACTTAGATTCATAGTGTGGACTTCTTGTAAGTTTTCTACACAGACTCAACTTTGTTTTTCGATTTCTATTTGCTAAAATTCCGTAATGTCTAATTTTCACAAATCCCTTCGGGAGGACATGCATTAAGAATCGTCTTATAAATTCAAGGCTTTCCATTGTCACTGTTGTTTTTTGATTGTTGTTCTTATAATCTTTTACACCAAGGGTGACGGTACTATTTGCTACATCTACGGATTTTATCCTCTGATTGGAGATCGCAATACGATGGGTATAGCGACCAAGATATTTCATCACAGCTAAAGGACCTTGGAATGTTTTCTTGGTATAACTGTACCAATCAAGGCTATAACACTCATTTACTAGCTTTCTAAACTCGTTGGCATCGTTATAGTGTTGTGTATCATTTAGAAATATAAGGCGATTTTGTTTATAGTATTCCTTTAAGTAATACAGATACTTTCCTCGAAATTTTTTGGAAAGTACTTTAACAGGAATAAAGAACTTTTTACTCATTTTTCGCCACTTATTATCTTTAGTTAATCCCCCGGCTAACACAACAGTATGAATGTGGGGATGATAGTATAAGTTCTGTCCCCAGGTATGAAGAACAGAGAAAAAGCCAATTTGTGCCCCTAAATACTTTTTATCAGCTGCTAGCTCTGTTAAGGTTTCGGCAACGGCTTTGTACATTAGATCATAAAGCAATCTTTGATTATGATAAATGATTCTATGCAATTGCTTAGGCATCGTAAATACTACGTGGAAATAAGGGGCATTGAGAACATCTTTATTTCTTTTATCAATCCAAACTTCCTTCGTCACTCCTTGGCAAGTCGGACAATGACGATTGCGGCAGGAGTGATACCTGACAACAGAGTGTCCGCATCCATCACAGTCATAGGTGTGTTGACCTAATTCCTTCGTTTTACAATAAATAATATTTTCTGCAGCTTTCGTTTGTTGATAGGTCGGCCGATAAGTATCTAGATACTCCGTGAAATACCCGCGAAATATGTTTTGGATGGCACTCATGCTTTTGAGCTTCCTTGAGAGTCCAAAGGACTTTTTATTCCCATCATCCCTTTCGATGTCATGTGTAGATACTTGGATGTGGTTTCAAGCCTTTTGTGACCTAACATTTGCTGGATATAGATTAGTTCAATGCCATCTTCTAATGCATGTGTGGAAAAACAATGTCTCAAGGTGTGGGCTGAGATTCTTGAGTCCATCTCTAATTTCTCTCTCAGCTTAAGAACGGTGTTCTTGATCGTCTTTACATTAATATGATTTTCTTTGCTTTGGCCTGGAAACAGCCAGTCATCTCGGGTGTAAGCAGTATTCGAGAAATAAGTTTTAAAGTAACTCCTTAGAACTAGAAGCGCAGTATCTGATAAAATGGTATATCGATCCGTACTGTGTTTTGCTTCTTCCACTCGAATACGCATGCTTTTACTACAGATATCTCCAATTTTTAATTTGGCCACTTCACTAACTCGCAAACCACTGCTATAAAGTAAGGTTAAGATAGCTTTATGCTTCAAGTTGTCTGTTGCGTTTAAAAGAGTCAGTACATCTTCTTTCGGAGGGATGACAGGAATTTTGGTTTTACGTTTCATCCTTGGTACCTTTTTGATGTTCCATTCTTTTTCTAAGGCATAGGTATAGAAGAATCTAACGCTTGAGATATAATTATTAATCGTTCCTGCAGAGAGACCACGTTCTCTTTTAAGGTAGAGAATAAATTGTTGAACATTTTCTAAGGTCATCTCTTCAACAGGAAGGTTACGTTCCATATAGGTTAAAAAAAACTTCATCCGTCGCCAATACGACTCTCTAGTAGACTCTGGTGAATTTTTTAGTTCAAAATACAAATCTATAATTTCTTTATAATGCTCCATAAAAAGTTCCTCCATTAATGAATTGGTTAATTGTTTTGCAATCTAATTTAATCCAAAAATAAAGGAGGAGGAGCACGTATTATGTAAAATAAAAACAGGTGAATCTTTGGTTGTGTCCATGTTATAATTTCCATTAGAAAAAGTATGCCTTTCTTTTATTGGTTTTGTTTTGGTTTGGCGATTAAAACAATACCATAAAAAGAGCATACTTTTCTTTTTTTTATACTTTTTCAAGGGATGGTTAGGCTCTTGCCATCGCTGAGCGATTTCGTTCTTCTCGCGCTTCCTTCTATAAGCGAAACAAAAGAAGCAAGAGATCCGTCCGAGACCGGTGAAAAAGTACCGTTTATAATTAGCCAATTTCTCATTCAGTGCAAAATTTAAGTTCAAAACTTAAAATCCAATGAGTTTTTTAGTGATTCTAACTCTGAAGGGGGAAAACCTTACGGTTTTCTCCTTTCTCTTAAGATACCATCGCTGCTATTCTTTTTATATTGACCGCTATTGCAGTCAATTTAGATTGTTTAGACACACTTAATAGACCATACCCCCTAGCACGAGATAGGCCATGAAACCTTTTGAGCTCCGCATTCTTCCCTTCAATAGAAGCTCTTTTTTTATACTTTTCTAGAAACTCCTCGGTTTTTTGATACTGAGAAATTTCATAAAACTCTGTTGTATTTTTGCCTACTGTAAGGATTCTTCTAGCCCTTTTTTGGGTACACTCGTCCCTTAGTGGACATTCCTTACATTGTTTTAGTTCAAAATAATATTTATAACCTTCTCTTACACCATCCTTACGATTAGATTTATAATATTTCTTGTCCACAGTGGTGTTTCCTTGAATGCATTGCCACTCATCTGAATCTTTGTTATATGTATACTGACTTTCATCTATTCTATACACTAACGAACTAACTGGTATAAAAGCTTTTGCTTCTGTCTCTTTTATATCATCTAATATAGACTTCCTAAAATAAGCCTTATCACCATAGACTTCGTCAACCTTAATTCCGGTCTTATTTGTTTCTGCAAGCATTTCCTTAGCATAGTTTCCATCCATATAGGAACCACTAGCAGTTCTAACAGAAGTAATAATGCGTTCATCAGTTGTCATGACAAATTCCGTTTTAAATCCAAAGAAATCTTGCGATTTACTTTTGCGTCCAACTCTAGCATCCTCATCTATAATGGAACGTATTCCTTTTTGGTTTATAAACTTCGGATCCTCTAAAACTTGTTTAGCTTTTGCGACTGCTTTATGAGTATTATCATCTTTATTGTCAGACTGTTTTTCTGCTTCATCTATGACTGTTTCTAAATAGTTTTTCATAACCTTTTTCGCTTCGCGGTGATCTTTAATTTCTTGGTACTCTGGTACTGTAGGTATATTCTCTAACTCTTGTCCAGTTTCTTCTGTATATGATTGAATAATTCCTCGCGCAAGGTGTTTCATTAACCTCTCAGGAGTTTTCTTCTTTGTATTAGCTTCAATATGAGTTGCGTCTATACTCACACTTTTCCCTTTAAGAATACCTTTCTCAACACATTGTTTTACTATTTCTATGATAATTTCATCTAAAGTAGATTCTCCTAAACGTTGTGTTCTAAATTTTGATAGAAGACTTTTATTAGGAAGAGTGTCTTCGGGGTTGATGCCAAGAAAGTACATAAAAGTAAGGTTGAAGCTTGCTTCTTCCCTAACTTTTTCGTCTGATAAATCATATAAATATTGAAGGAAAAGAAGCTTACACATTAATTCTGGTTCCTTAGCGGGGCGTCCGAATTCTTTACAATATGTATCTTCTAATAACCGATTGATAAAGCTGAAATCTACTACTTTTGAAATTTTCTTAAGCATATGATTCTCAGGAATTTTATTGTATAATACAGAGTGAAAACTTAATTGCATTGGCTCTTGTCGAAGCATAAGAAAAACCTCCTAATGGTTGGTGTTTGGTCACACTTATTATACCATTTCGGAGGTTTTTTTCTGTTTTAATCGGAAGGATTAATTAATTTATGATACTAATTCCTAATTCAGAGAATAAAAGAATTATTTATCGACTTTTTCACCGGTCTCGATCCGTCCCCTTGCTTCTACATAGTTCTACTTTTCAGTTATATCTAGAGCTTTTGACTTCTATAACGACCGATAAAACTGTCTCACACTTTCACGTTCTGATATTGGTAATCTTTTAGTTACTGGTAACATTTCTGGAAACTTTTTATGTGGTTCGCGTTGATACCAATAAGCAACCGACGAATAATCATTTGATTGAGAGTTTCCATGGCCATGTTCAATACTGAACAATAGTGACTTATCAAAAATAATTGGGTCAACGATGTGGAAACGATATTGTGTGATTTTACCTGAATAATCGTTAAATGAAATCGTATTTTCATCCTTCCAAGTGTCTCCATGACTACGTAATGGGGCATAAAGAGAGATTCCATGATATGGACTATCATATTTTCCTGAAGGGTAACCCCAAGCAGCACAGAAGTAATCCTCCGTTCCAGTACCATGCAATCGAGGTGGCCAAGGTTCACCATCAATAAAAAACATGTCATCACCTTCACCTGGCCAACTAAAACCTGGCATAGGGTTCAAATGATCAATACTTAAATTACATCCAACATAATGTCCTTCCCCTTCAGCATCAAGGATGACGTAATTTTCTTCGCCTGTTAAATTGGCGATTTCATATACTTTCCTACTTGCAAAATGAGGATCATTCTGTTTATCATGTTCTAGTCTTAAAGCTTCTAAGTCTACCAATCCCTTGGTAGGATTTTCTCTTCTCCATGAAGCATGAAAGTAATAACTATCCTCTGAAACAGGACATTCCACATAATCTACGTAAAAGTAAAGAATAATGTCTTTATCCCCTTCATTTACCACTTGCATTCTAGCTGCCTTTTGAAAAGGCATCTCAAAAAAGCTATTCAATGCTGCCTTATCTTCAATTACTCCCTGAGTCGTGATCATATTTAAAGGGGCTGACACATAGTGACAAGCAACACCATGACCTACTCCAAAGAAATCACCAATTGGTGAATCAATACTAGGCTCACTCTCATGATCCCAATAAGCTTTTAATAATACCTTTCGAAAATAATACTTTTCTTCTGATGCGATTGTCATCCAAATATGTTTAATAATCCCTGAACCTTCAATATCAGCTATTACAAAACTAGTGCCTGCTGGAATAATTACTCTATCACTATTTTTACCAGTTTGATCCCAACTTGAAACTCTTTTCGACTTTCCGTCTTTTTTAAGGTAAAGATTATTCATAATATAACCTCCAAAAATTCTAATTATTGTTTCACTCCACCTTGCGTAATTCCTTCCATTATATTTTTCTCAAAAATTAATACGAAGAGAATTACTGGGAAGATAATAAACCAACCCATTGCACTGATTAAATCCCATGGAACTTGAAAGCTACTTTCTCTTGGCACTGTAGTAATACCTACACTTAATACCCGGATGTTCTGACTAAAGAATAACGGAGTAAAAAATTCATTAAGAGCTAATATAAAATTAATTATTGAAATCGTAGCAATTGCCGGTTTCATCAGTGGAAAGTAAATCTTAAATAAAACTTGAAAGAAATTTGCCCCATCAAGGTATGCCGCTTCTTCCATTGACATTGGAATTTGCTTCACGAAATTGTACAAAATCAAAACGGAAAACGGAAGCAATAAACTTGTATATAAAATAGTGAGACCAAGGTACGTATCAACTAAGTTCACTGATCTCATAAAGTCATAAAGTGGCCTTGCAGTTATAACTGGTGGAATCAGCGCGGAAAATAATAAAAGTCTAAACGACCAAGATACACTTTTAAAATATTCATATCTAGCAAATGCATAAGCTGCCATAGTTCCTAAAATAATCGTTGCTATTAATGATAAAATGGTAATCACAAGCGTATTGAATATCATTTCACCCATCTGTAACTCTACAAATAGGTTCAAGTAGTTTTGAATTGTTGCATTACTCGGAAAATAATTAATTGGTGTTGAGAATAGTTGATTCTTTGGTGTAACGGAAGAAATAAAGATCCAATATAATGGAAATAAAACAATGAAAGATATAATTAATGTTAACGTCCATCTTGTAATAAACCTTGCTACTCTGTGAGTTTGCATCGTACTTTCCCCCCTTACCTAATACTGAAATCTCTTAATTAATAATAGATTTACAATACTAAATGCAACCATCATAAAGAATAATAAAAGAGCAAGTGCTGATGCATAACCAATGTTAAGATTTGTAAATGCTTCAATAGCTATTCGATATGCTAGTAAACTGGTCGAATCACCTGGTCCCCCTGACGTCATTGCATAAACTAGGTCGTACATGGTTATACGCCACATCGTAAAAAAGATACATAAAGTTAACAATGTTGGAGTAATTAAAGGTAAAGTGATTTTGAAAAAAGTACTTACCGCTCCTGCTCCATCTATTTTGGCTGACTCATATACTTCATCAGGAATAAATTGCAAACCAGCCAACACTAAAAATGCAAAGAAAGGTATATCCTTCCATAAGTCAACAAGAATTACGGCTAATTGTGCTGACCAAGGATAGATTAACCAGTCAAAATGGAATTCAGGATTAAACCTTCTAATAAAATCATTTATTAGTCCATAATCGTCGTTAAACGCCCACTTTGCAGCCATTCCTGTAACAACCATCGGCATAGCCCAGGGAATAAGAGTAATTGTCCTTAATAGTTTTTTTCCTTTGAACTTTATATTAAGTAACATAGCTAAAAAAATGCCTAAAATTACATGAAATACCATCGAAGTAACCGTAAAGATAAGTGTAAAATTGATCGATGCTTTTACTTTTGGATCTGAAAAAATATCAACGAAGTTTTGTAAACCAATAAATACAGGTTCAGCCCGACTAAACATATTGATATCGAAAAAACTATTTATAAAAGTGACGACAAGAGGATAAACAATTGTGAAACCCCTTATAAACAAAGCTGGAAAAATTAAGAACCAAGCGATTTTCCATTTGAACGACATACCAGATGTCTGGGTATTTTTTTCCTCGGTGTCCTTAAGCGGATAGAAGTATTACTCATTTTCCCCACCCTCCTTTTTAGCGGAGAGGGAAATTCCCTCTCCTTTAAAAACTACTGAGCAAGACGTTCGATTTCTTGTTGAGCCTCAGCAACGGCTTCTTCTAAAGTCAATTCATCTGTAATATATCTTTGGAATATCCCTCCAATACCACTGACAAATTCCATTGATTGAGGAACAAGAGGTCTTCCACGAAGTTCACTATCCTCAATATATTGTTTGATACTTTCTAATCCTTGTGCTTCAAAGTTAGGGTCGTTGATTACATCTAGTCGTGCCGGTAATCTTCCAGACATTTCACTATACGCTTCCTGGCCTTCTGGACTAGCTAAATATTCTAATACTTTGATTGCGTCAACTTTTTTCTCTGAAGATGCATTTAATACATGGTGCCAAGAAGCAATGTAGGCATCATTTGTTTCAAATGTTGGCATAGGTACAATATCTAATTTATCTGGGCCATACATACCAGCCTCTTCAAAAGTGGGAATAGCTCCTGAATACATAAATAGCATCCCATATCGCCCATCAATAAATTTCTGAATCATTGGATCATAAATATCTGCTAACTGAGCAACTGGAGTAACTTCATATTCATGCGCTAAGTCATACATAAATTGAAGTGCTTCCTGGGTCTTTGGATTTTCCCAATCGAAATAATCACCACCAAATAAGTTAATAAAAGTTCCAATTTCATTAAATACATAAGTACGTTCCCAAGCACCGCCATAACCAAAAGTGTTCCCACTCGTCACAGCATGTGCATACTCTAAAAATTCATCTTTATTTGTAGGAATACCCATATTATTCTCAGCTAATAATTCATGATTGACCCAAAAGGCGAGAACTTCCAAATAACTAGGAACTGAGTAAATGCTGCCTTCATAAGAAGGGATATCCTCGATGTACTGTTCAGCAAAATTATTAACTATATCGTCAGTCATTACATTGGATTCTAATGGTTCTAAAAATCCTGCTCTTGAAAATGCTGTAATTAATTCGTCGTTAACATGAAATAAATCTACACTGCTATCACCTGATGAAAGAGTTGTTGTCATTCTTGCTACCATATCATCAGGATTAGAAGGACTCACAACAACATCAAGTGTTACACCTGTAGCACTCTCTACTTTCTCCTGAAACTGATCCCACCCAGGTCTTGTTGAATCATTCGTCATAAGCGTTATCGAACCATCTGATGTATCACCACTTGTTTCAGCATTGTTAGTTTGCGGTTCCGAATTATTAGGAACACCTGTACAACCAACTAGCACTAAAAGAAAAAACGCCGTTAATAAAAGACCTAACTTTTTCATATTAACCTCCCCTTTTTTGAAGCGCTTCCATTTGTTTTTTTGGATATCCATACACAGAGTATAAGATTAATAAGACTAAAAACAAATACGATTTTTCTTCTTTTTATTTATAAAATTTCTAGATGTTAGAAAATAGAAATGAGGCTGTCTCATAACAAGATTCGGACCCCTATCACACCATACACTGTGTGCTCTATTGTAAAGAAAGTACATATACTGCACCTCTCGATCGGGTCAGATCCTTATGAGACAACCTCTTAACTCTTACAAAGGGACATTATTATTTCTAATTTCTGATGGCGTAAGGTTATAATATTTTTTAAATGAAGCACTAAAATAATACTGATTAGTGTAACCAACCTTTTCACTAATATCCTTAATTTTCAAAGTAGTATTATGAAGGAGTTCTTGCGCTTTTTCCATTCTAACTTCCAGGATATACTTTGATATACTTGTTGATTTATATTTCTTAAATACCGAACCCAAATAAGATAAGTTTAAATTAACATGTTCAGCAATACTACTCACACTTAAATCTTGAAGGTGGTAATTACTGTGAATATATTCGATAACAAGTTCCGAAAGTTGTCTGTGATAGATATCTACCGATTCTTGAAGCCCCTCGCAAATCCATATACATATTTCAGATAAATGATTACAAATTTGTTCTGTTGACGTATAATCATTTAACTGTAGGATTAACTGATTCACGCGCCCTAAGATATTTTTATCTTCAATGTCAACGTCATATGTAAACTTCATAAGCCTGGCAAGTATCAGATGCACATAAGAACTAATGGCTAATTTGGAATAATTATTTTCTGCCCATTTCATTTCTAACTTATTAAAAAAACTATAAATATTACCCGGACTTCTAGATGACACCAATTTAATTAGAAGGTCTTCGTCTTCTTTTGTGTTTATTAATGGTGAAGAATGTTCTTTTTTCATATCACTAATATCAAAAATAATTTGTTCGCCAAATAAAAATTTCCTTTCTAAGGCTTCCTCTGCATTTTGGTATGATTTTGCAAGATCCCAAACTCTATCTACCATACTTCCAATACCAATAGTTAATTTAAAGTTTTCATTAAACAAGCGGCTATAACACTCTTGGAATTCTTCATGTAATAAGTGTTTATTGAATTTAGTGGTTGAACCTAGAATTAAAATGATTCTATTACCACTTGTACAATAATAAAACAGATATTTATCCCGCAAATATTTCTTAATATTTTGGATCGCATTTAAACTCCATATATGATACCGCTCCACTCCGAATTCATTTATTATTTCTTCCACATTATTTAAGCCAATAACTGTACATAGATAAAAGTTTTCATCTAAGGTTATATTCAAATATTTCCCCTGTTCAAGTAAAAAATGTTGCCCGTAATCTGGAGTAGAATGTATTAAATCCAATAAATACTTTTGAATTAAATCGAAGCGATTCTTCTTCAAATCATCAATTATCTTTCTGTCGTCCTTAACCCTTTGTAATGTCTTCTCAATTACCTCCAATAAATAAGAATAATTTATAGGTTTTTCTACATAATCGCAAACATCTAATCTTATTGCTTCTTTTACATATTCAAACTCGCTATAAGCACTAATAAATATAACCTTCACATGTGTTTGAATATCTATAGCCAACTTTGCAAAGTCAATTCCATTCAAGTCTGGCATATTCACATCAGAGATTATTAAATCAATGTCTCTTTTCTGCAACATTGCAAGGGCATCATTACCATTAGAAAATATATCTAAAACAGTAGCATTGACACTTTCCCAATCTATACTCTCCCTAATTCCTTCAGCTGTTGTAATATTATCATCTACGATAATTACTTTTTGCATCTAAATTCACCCATTCTTTATAAACTTTCGATAAAATCATCAGATAACATTTGCTCAAATTTAATCGTTACTGTTGTACCTATTCCTTCTTTGCTAGAAAGATACAGCCCTTGCTCGCGTTGAGAGTACATTTGTATTCTCATATTTACATTGCATAAACCAAAATGTTCTTTGGTTTTTGTTGAATTATTTCTTAAAATACCTTCAATTTCTGCAAGCTTATTTTGAGTTATACCTATTCCATTGTCTTCCACTATAATAATTATTTCGTCTTCCTCAAATTGACAAACAATGTTTAATAACAACTTTCTTTTTGAACTCGATAGTCCGTGTTTGATTGCATTTTCTACGACTGGTTGTAATGTAAACTTTGGTATTAAAAAATTTTCGATAGACTCGTCCAAGAAAAACTCCCATGAAAATGAACCTTTCTTACTAATACTTTCAATCTCTAAAAATAATGTAGTGATTTCAATTTCGTCGCGGATCGTAATTAATTCGTCTCCCTTTTTTAATATGAGTTTATAAAATCTAGCTAATTTTGAAATCATTAATTCTGCATCTTCAATTCTTCCAAGTTGTTGACATGTTTTTATCGAGTCCAAAATGTTATATAAAAAATGGGGGTTAATTTTTAGTTGTTGCAACTGGTACTTCATCTTCTCTTCTTTTTTGCTCATGTCTAAAATATGTTCAAAATCCAGATTGATTTTGTTTATCATACCATTAAATATATCAACCAATTGATCAAACTCGTCTTTATATGGTTTTTCCATGCTCTTTATATTAGCAATTTTCTTTGAGTTCCCTTTAAAGTTAACTTTAGTTAATGATTGAGCTAAATCCATTACTTTTCTACTAAGGTTTTTGGAAATAAATAAGCTACTAATAATAGCTGCTATAATAACTAATAATACTGTTACAAGTAAGATGTTGATTAATATATTTGAGTTACTCATTATATATTTTTTTGGAACTTCAGCCACAGTGAACCAATTTGTAACACTATTATAAGAAGTTATGTAGTAATTCCCCCGCTCTTCAAATATCACTCCATTATTGTTTTTAATTTGAGTCATAATTACTTCATCTAGCGTATCCTGTTCAAAGGTCGAATCAGTATGAACAAGAACTTTCCCTTCTTGATTTACAATTAATCTAGAAACCGAATCATCAGGAATGCTTTCAAATAGGAGAGTCGTTATTTCGTCTACAGGTATATCAACAAAAAATACATAGTCTAAAGATTCACTATCTTTGTTTTTAAAGGAATTATAAACAGAAATATAATCTTGAGGCCTTCTTGAATTATGAATAACAAATGGCTCTTTAACTTCCAAAAATAGTTCCCATTGTATTTGGTTACTTACAGGAACGATCTCATCGATTGAGATCCCTCTTTGATCAAGGTTGGAAAATTTAAAGAAAGTAATTCCTTCGCTACTAAACAAAAATTTATCGTGAGTATACACACTTATACTCGCAAACTCGAACGTATTCTGTAAATTAGATATGTTGTTTCGAATGTTACTGTATCTTTCTAGCTGTTCACTAGTGGAATTCGTAGGTTGGAGAATGAGCATATACAAATAATACTTTACAACACTAGAAGCATTCTCCATCTGGTTGAATCTACTTTCCAGCGATGAATTTAATTGACTATTTGTGTATGATACAGATTCTAATATTCTCTCTTTTGATATATTGAATGAAAGAATAAATGATAAAGACCCAACGATAAGAATTGGAATTACGGAAATAATCAAAAAGTTTACTATAAGCTTATTGTGGAACTTAGATAAGAGCCTTCCCAGAAATAAGCATGCCCCGTTTCGTATCTTATTCAAGGTCCCTTCCCCCTATTGTTGTTAGTAAATACCTATCTTGGAATTTTAGCGAATACTTCTTTCCTTACACTTCTTCAACAAATATACCTATTACCCTGTAGATTATTTATTAGTTGTAATTATTATATAACAATATAGAAAGTATGTAGCTTTTCTGGAAGTGAAATTAATTGAGCCTATAGAAATACAGGACTCCCCTACCATTTCACCAAATTATGATTTAACCTTCTCCCTTAACCATTTCCTTCATCAATTATTTCACCTTAATAAGCAAACACAAAGTAAAAGTGACTGTCACCACCCGAAATTGTAAATGCATTTTAGGAATTCGAGTTGTACTTTCGTTAAATCTTGACTTTCATCAATGATAATGTGTGTGTACTTCCCATGGTTCATTTGCTGCGCCTCTTGCAAAGCAAGAAGATTCATTCTTTTAAAAGTAATGTACCCATTTTATTCAAGAAGCAAATTAAATGCTTCCATTAGTTCAAAAATCGCTGCACGTATTTCAGAGTTCTTCGTTAACTTTTGTGGTGTCCCACTCCCACCTGTTGCTCGTCCCACTCGGTCAACGTTTTGATACGTTTCTACATCCGGTATATTACATGCATTGATCCACGTGACCTCATCACGTAGAAAGTTACTATTTTTCGGAGTGAAAATTTTATTATTTGGATACTTTTCTTTTAATTGATGAATAGCCTTTAAAATTACTTGATGTTCAATCGTCGATGAAGCTGTTTTGTATTTCACATTCATTCTTTCTTGATGCTTCTTGAAGTATTTATACATCAAGCTATCAATTGTCACAATCTCAATTTCACTATTCGGTTGAAACCATTGCTCTATATCTTTCTCGTCTTCTTCAATTTTTTGATATTGAAATTTAATATAATTAAGTAACGTCTTATTATAGGTCACAAGTAATATATTATCGTCATTTTCATGGCAATAGTGGTGATGCAAAAATGAAATCCGACGTATCGAAACCGTTGTTTTTCCTGACCCCGCAACCCCTTTTATCATCATATGTCCACTCGGCTCCAATTCCACAATCCGCCGCTGCTCCATATTAAGCTTCATAAGTCTACCTCCACTACCTGTCTATTATTACAACTATTACAACAGGTAAAATTACTTATTATTGCAAGAAATGAGGGAATTCTTGGATTGTTAGAAGGTAGGTGGTTATTAAGTATTGATTTTTACAAGAAGAAATACTCAAGATTGCGAAGCCAAAGGACTCTTGCTTCTTTTTATTATAAAGAAGCACAAAAACTTTCCCCTCACATCCTAAAAAGCTCTCCAGAAAAACTGAAGAGCCAGAGATGTTACTTTTATTTGTTAGTCATTATATTCCTGTAACTTTGATAACCCCTAACCATCTTAATTGCTTCTACTAACGATTCATTGTTCCCAATACCGCCACCTTTGGATCGTATACATCGATTTTTTACCGATTAATCTTCCTATTGGATCACAGGAGACAATTCATCAATCAGCTCAATTCCTTTAGCCACGCTTCCCCTTACCTATTTCAATCACTTAATAAAAAACTCACAAACGTTGATGTATCAACACTTGTGAGTATCTAATCTAACATTCATGCAATGATACCGGTGAACCGTTCACTTCGTCATACACAATAAATTAAAAATATTTTCGTATTGCTGACAATACTCTCTCTAAATCATGATCATGTAACTTTCCGATTTTAAATAGTAACTCTTTAAAATGCACGGTGTTTAGTAAAAGTGCCTGGCACCGCCCGTATTTCGTCGAGTCGACATACTTCGGGTAGTGACAGGCACAAATCATAAGGAATGACATAGTTACCTTCGCAATCAAATACGTCATTTGCCTTTAAACAATGGTCTTGATGGATCGCGATTATTCGGCCATTTTTTATGTAAACACACCCTTTCACAATTTCTTCTGTGTGAATAAAGACCACTTTTGCATTCACTAACACTAAATCGGCTGAGCCCTGCCCTTTTGAAGCTAGTAATTCTTCTTTCATTTCAGTAATAGTTCTCATATGAACCTCCTTTTTTTATGAAAAACAGATAATAATGTCGTTACGGCACGCTCTCTTTCAACATCCAAACAAATGCTTATCTCCGTGCCTGTGACAAGATCTAATTCAACAGATCCTGGACTTACGGGATCGTCACAATTAATCCTCACCTTTTTACATTCTCTTGTAACGAGGCTTGGATCTCTAGCAACTAAAATAGTTAATGGGTCATGTAGTGGACACTCATCCTTAAACTGTTCTGCTTCTTCATAGAAAGCAAAATAGTGCTCTAATGTGTGCTGGATATAGTCAATTACATGTTTGGTATCATGATGACAAGTATTTAAAGTGTTATTTACCTGCTCCCTCGTCAATCGAGCTTTCATCGTTACATCAAGGCCCACCATCGTAATCGGCATTCCTGATTGAATCACAATCTGTACCGCCTCTGGGTCGCCATAAAAATTAGCCTCTGATCTAGGCGCGATATTACCCGGAGCAAACAGAGCACCTCCCATGACAATGACTTCTTTAAATTTAGTAGGCAATAATGGGTCAATGGCGATCGCTTCTGCAATATTTGTTAATCGACCAAGTGTAATTAATGAAAGTTCCCCCTCAAATTCGTTAGCTTTTCTCACAATGAATTCGGCTGCCATTTCCTCAATTGGTTTCTGATGTGTCTTCGGCAGTTCGACATTGCCAATTCCATTAAGACCATGAACCTGGTGGACAGGGCCATCCCAAAGACGTAATAAAGGTTTCGCTGCACCACTTACAACCGGAACGTCATAACCTGGGTTCACGTATTGAATAATCCGGAGCGTATTCTCTGTTGCTTGTTCGACAGTCGTGTTCCCGAATACGGTTGTGATCCCTTCTACCTTTAGATCCTTAGCCATTAACGCATGAACGATCGCCAATGAATCATCAATCCCAGTATCTGCATCAATAAGAACGGGTTTTGCTATACTCACATGAACCGCCTCTTTTTCTAATAAATTGAGCATTAGTAAAAGTGCCTGTCACCACCCTTATTTTGTCGATCATGTCGACATACTTCGGGTAGTGACAGGCACTTAAACAATAGAAATCAAGGAAAGGCGGAGTTCAATGCTTTAACCCTTGTTAAAATACTCCATAAACATCTGGACAATCTGATTCAATAGGGATGTAAAAGCAGTGCTGCTTATAACGCCCTGAGTTCCATTGCCCCCACCATTGTTCTGGACATGGCCCATCTGGTCGAAAAAACCACAAAGCAAATTCAGCGGGACGATGTCTTTCTCCGTTAATAATTCGCTGGGCTAATCGTATCTCTTTTTCTCTCGCTCTTTGATAAAAATAAGGAAAATGAACTGCTTCAAATCCTCCGGGTGATTGCCAAACCATTCGTTCAATCGTATTAATATCAACAAAATCCAAACATCTTACTCGCACACGGTTGACACAAACATTTGCTACAAGTAACATACCTAATTCGCCTTCACCTTCAGCCTCTGCCCTAATTAACCTAGCAAGCAATTTCCTACCATTCGCATTTGTCTGAATAACCGCCAAATGAACTCCCCCTTATGAAAGATTGGCAATCGCTAATCAACAAATAATATGTCGAATTGTTCAGTTTAATACATAAAAAAAAACTAATCATAAAGTATTTCTAAAATTAAACGTCTCCTCACTCAGGAAGCATGTTGCACCCATCACCTTTCAATAATTTTCCTTCGCACTGCATATTTTGAAATATTGTGGGGAAATTAGGAAAATGACAGTCTATTGAAGAGGAACAAGCCATGTATTTACAAATGACTTTATTAGATGAAGTAAAAAAGAAATTACATCCTTGTGATGATCTAACTACTAGAACGTTTCCCGAACTGAATATTATCATTTTATATTTTGATCACTTAGTTGGAACACAAGAACTTGAACAAGATGTATTACAGCCCTTATCGAAAATAAGTGAAAGTGAAGTAATGGATGTATTAAATCGATTTCAATATCAAGAAGCAAAAGATACAAAGACCATTATAAAAGGAATATTAGCTGGGAATGCTGCTATTTTTTATAAAAGAAAAAACATCTATCTGATCAACCTTTACACACCAAAAACAAGGGATATAAGTGCAGCACAAATTGAAACGTCTATTGTTGGACCGCGTGAAGCATTCGTTGAATCAATTGAGATGAACTTATCCTGTATCAGAAGAAGAATTCAATCGGAAAAATTAAAAGTCCTAAACCTTCAAGTTGGATATGTAACGAATACAAAAATGAATGTAATTTATATTGAGGGAATAACTCCTGATCATCACATTTCAGATGTAAGAGAGAAAATAAACTCCATTGAAGTGGATGGACTGCATGATTTAAACATGCTCATGGAATATATTGATGAAAATCCCTTCTCTTTGTTTCCACAATACTTAACGACTGAACGACCCGATGTCGTCGCTTCCAAATTATTAGAAGGAAAAGTAGTTGGATTATTTGATGGTAGCCCTTATGCTTTTTGTGCACCGACAACCTTTTGGGAGCATTTTCAATCTCCAGATGATTATAACCAACGATGGATATTAGGAACCGCATCTAGATTTTTACGTTACATTGCCTTATTCATCACTTTGACTTTTACTGCACTATATGTATCCATTACTATGTTTCATTATGAAATGATTCCTAATGATCTTTTACTAAGCTTAATCGAATCTAGAGCAAAAGTCCCGTTCCAACCTATTTACGAAGCGTTACTCATGGAATTTACGATAGAGCTATTACGAGAAGCTGGTGCGAGATTACCTACAAAGATCGGACAAACGATCGGTATTGTTGGAGGGATTGTTATTGGTACAGCGGCGGTACAAGCAGGGTTTACAAGTAATATCCTCATCGTTATTGTCGCGATTTCTGCCATGGCATCCTATGTCGTTCCTCATATTATTATGAGTGCGTCAATAAGATTAGCCAGGTTTGGATTAATCTTTCTTGCTGGTATATTGGGGAATTTCGGATTAATCGCTGGTGTTACTTTAATCGTAATCCAAATTTCAAAATTAACAAGTTTGCATTCCTCTTACGTTATACCTACTGCTCCATTCTCAGATTGGAAAGATACATTCATAAGAGCACCATTAAAAATGATCAAAAATAAGCCAAGTCAAACGAAAGAGAAATAAATTAGTAAAAGTGCCTGGCACCACCCGTATTTCGTCGATTATGTCGACATACTTCGGGTAGTGACAGGCACAAATCATACACTTTGCAACTTCATGCTTATTCAGCTCATTTTTTTCCGTAATTAGCTACAAGTTCTTGGTGAATATTTCTTGTCATACTTTCCAAAGTTGTATCGAACTCACTGTCTTTGTTATAAGCCATTTTTATCATAACTTTTTCTGCCTGATCACCCAACTCAAAATATTTAATCGGCATAATATTCAAATCAAATAACCTCATTAAGTGTAAAACACTCGTTTTGGGCACTATTGTATAAGCCTGATCAAGGGAAATGGTATTGATCATAACATTAATATCATCAACCACTTGAAATCGCTCTATGTTAAACTGTTCAATTAGCATACTAGATAAATTACGATGATATACAAGAACTGGATTATCGAATAAAAGGAATGGTTTTTCACTTAAAAAATCTAGTTCAGCTAGGTCCTCTGATATTGAACCATACTTGGAGTGAAATAAAAGAACCATCTCATCAACAAGTTGATAAGAACTATCATACTGACTTCCTCCTTCATAGTGATAGAAAAATCCCATATCAATCACTCCGTACCTTAATAATTCTTCAATTGTAGCACTCGGCCTAGTAATGATTTGATAGTCTACACAAGAAGCTTTTTGAACTTCATTTAGGATTTCCATAGAAAAACTAGGTGCAAGCCACGAGTCAATTCCAATTCGCAATCTACTAGTATTTGTAACTGCATAGAAGGATTTCTGTGAGTCTTCTTTATTTTTTATATTCTTTAACACCATCGAAACATCATCTAAATCGTTTAATAGCTTGGATATATATATAACAAAGTAGTAACCTTCTGTCGTTAATTGAATCCCCTTCCAATCGCGATTAACTAATTTCAAGCCAAGGTCACTTTCAAGATTTTTAATTCTAGAACTTAGGGTAGGTTGAGTAACATGAAGCAAACTGGCAGCTTTGGATATACTTTTTTCTCTTGCTATTACCAGAAAAGAATTTAAACTTTCCAAGTCCATATTCAATACTCCTTTCTTTCTCCGACTATACTGGATGAGACCCAACAATTAAACTACTTTCCTTAATATAAACAAAAAGTTATGAAAAGTAATTTAACATAGAAATTTTCTATACCTTTCTACTAAATGTTATGTGCTACTCTGAATATAGCAATAGTTTCCATCAATTCAATTCCATTACACGTTCGTATTTGAAATAAAGGAGGGACAGTTTAGCTTTTTTATTGCATTCGTTACGTGAAAACTACATTTGAAAGGGTGTCTATGTTGAACAAAAATTTAGTACAAGATGCGACTCAAAGATTTCTTTTTGAAGAAGTGACAGTCAATGATCTAAAGGCAGGGTACGAAAAAGAGGAGTATACAACAGTAGAGGTTATTCAATCATTTCTTAATAGAATTGAACACTATGAAGATTTATACAATGCATTTACCTTTATGAACGAAAACGCTCTTGAAGAAGCAAAGGAGATTGATCGTAAGCGTCAGACTGGAGAGAAACTTGGTCCATTAGCAGGGATTCCAATTGTCATTAAAGAAGCTGTTGACATTGCGGGATATCCATCAACTTTTGGTTGGGCTCCTCTAAGTAAGAAGGCAGGTGGAATTGATTTCATTCCCTCTCATGACGCAACCATTATTACCCGATTAAAAGAATCTGGTGCAATTATATTAGGAAAAACGAATATTCCTCCATTTAGTTGTGCTTACAACTCAAACTCCAGCTGGAAAGGACCCACATTCAATGCCGTTGACAGAACTTTAACACCAGGAGGTAGCAGCAGCGGTACAGCAACAGCTGTATCGGGTAATTTTTGTGTGCTTGGTATCGCTGAAGAAACTGCAGGCTCTATTCAAGTTCCAGCTGCAGCACAAGCACTAGTTGGAATTAAACCCTCATTTGGGTTAATTCCGACAACTGGAGTAACACCACTTGCAGGAACTACTAGAGATGTCTTAGGACCACACGCTCGAACTGTTCAAGATGCAGCCGCTCTACTTGAAGTAATTGCCGGTTATGATGAGTCGGATCCTAAAACATCTGATTCAATTGGAAATATTCCTGAAAAAGGATACTATTCTTCTCTTGATAAAACTTCTTTAAAAGGGAAACGTTTAGGATTATACGGACTTGGTTGGCGTAATGAAGAACTATCAAAAGAAACAGAAGCACTTTATAATCAGGCTATTAAGGAATTAAAGAGTCTTGGTGCAGAAGTAGTGCTAGACCCTTTTAAAGATAAAGGTTTTGCTGAATATATGGGGTCAAAAAATAGCTTTATTGGCATGGAAACATTCTTCTACGATCTAGAGAAATATCTAAAAAATCTGAACCCTGAGGATAAGACACTTTCTATTAAGAACGTATTTGAAAAAGTTGGTGAAGTTCCGTGGGCAGACAATGGTCCGCTTGCCTTAGTTTCGGATATTTTAAACGATGAAACGGCATCCAAAGATCCAAGTGAATTACCTGATTTAAGAGAGTTTAATGAAGTCAAGACGACTCTCTTGAAATACATTGAAGATGTGATGGAGGAATTTCAACTAGACGGTTTTGTCTATCCTCAAATGCCGAAGCCAATACCAGAGCGTGAAGTAGAATTAGTTGCATCAACAACCGTATCGGAAATAAACATTACCGGCTTACCACTAATAACAGTTCCAGCTGGTTATTATAGTACAGGATCTCCTTTTGCCCTTGCTTTCTTCGGGGAAATGTGGAGCGAGGCTAAACTAATTGGAATGGCCTATGCATACGAACAGGCTACTAAACATAGAGTTAGACCAAATTTATCTTAGAAACATACCTACCTTCCACCTTCCAACATTGCCTATGCACAATGCATAGGCTTATCTATGTTGATGGGCTTCCTATTTAATTTAACTAACCCACCTTCCCTCCCCCTCACAGTTGTTCTACTAAAAGATCTATTCTATAATTTCACTATAAATTAACCAATGTTGTCACAAACCCTTCTGCCATGACAGATAGTATAGCCATTGTTATGGCCAGCGCACACACGCCTAGATTCGTCCAGATAAAGATTTGGCTTCTTTTGGCTCCAAGTGTTGTCATGGAAAAGGCACCAATCTGGCTACTAACCAAAATAGAGGACATAAAACAGACTCCGATTACTCCAAACCGTTCGAAGGTTCTTTTGATTCGAGGATTAATTTCCTTCGGCTTTTGTGCCTTTTTGCGAAGTTTATTGTATATAATAGAAAAGAATTTACTCATTTCGGCTCCAAAAAGGATAAATAATAGCACACTCATTGCGTTCCCAAAAATGGCTACGATTAGTACGGCAATAGGCGGAAAGTTGAAAACAATGATGGCCATTGGTACCGTTAGAAATACTTCTAGGAAAGGGACCATACTCACAAAAAAAATAAACACATACTGAAGAAACACATTTTCCATAGAAGCACCACCTTTCTCTTAAATAAGTCAATCGACTTAAAAAGATTATAATACAACTGACTTAAAAAATCAAGGGAGTTTACATATGCCTAAAATAGTAGATCACGCTGAAAGAAAAGATCAAATTGTCGAAGCAACGTTTCGCTGCATTCATCATTATGGATTTGAAAAAACAACTTTACGAGAAATTGCAAAAGAAGCAGAACTATCGTTAGGTTCTGTTCAACACTTTTTTCCAAAACAAAAAGACATCTATATGTATGCTATGGATGTGATCTACCAAAGGTTCGAAAAAAGAATGCAAAAGGTCATACAAAATCAAGAGGTTTTTGAAAACGCCGTTCGAACAGTCAAACAGATTGTTCAAGTGAATACTGAAGAAGAACGAATTGAGAATGATATTTGGGTAAAGTTTTCGATTATGGCTACAATGAACAAGGAATATCAGGAGCAACAAAAAGGGTTTCGAGAAGTACATCTTAATTTTGCGAAGGATATCATTAAAACGCTTATAAATCATGGATATATGAAGAAATCGACCAATATTGAAGAAAGCGCAAATTCGTTAATAATCTACATCCACGGTTTAGTATTTGAATCGGTCATTTATGCACATTTATATAACGATCAAATGGTCGAAAAAGAAATTAGAGAGTATTTACAAAGGATTTGTACTGAGTAACCCTTCATAGTAGTGTGTTCATGTGGGGCATAAGGAAACGAAAGAAGCAAGAAATCTCTTGCTTCTTTCGTTGTTGCAAGCTGGGTCACCAACTTGTCCACATGCTCCTACGGTCTTATCATAACTTTAATTGCATTTGTTCTATCTGATATTGCCTTTTCAAATGCTCCTTCTGTTTCATCCAAAGAATAATAGTGTGTCATCATATTTTTCAAATCAATTCCTGCTACTTTACATTGAGAAATCATATCAATTGCCGTTTGATAGGTATTGGAATAGCGAAACACTCCAAATAAATCGATTTCTCCTCCAACAATTTCGTTAATATTTAAAGTAGCAATATCTTCTGGAGGTAACCCAACAACGACCACTCTTCCTCCTCTTTTTACTGAGGTAAGGGCAGATTGTAATGCCTTCGCATTGCCAGCTGTCTCCAAAGCCAGATCCACATTTTTTCCACTTGTAATATCAGCGATTCTATCTGCTAAATTCTCATTCTTTAAGTTTACAGTATCTGTTACACCCATCTTTTTGGATAGTTCTAGACGTGATTCTTCAAAATCTACACCTATGACCTTGGTAGCACCAGACAAGTGAGCAACTACTGCACTTAACATACCAATTGGCCCCATCCCCATGATAACTACCGTTTCTCCTGCCTGTAATCTTCCTCTCTTCATCGCATGGATACCAACAGAAATCGGTTCAGCCATGGCTGCTTCATCAAATGACATCTCATCAGGAATCGGAAATACAAAATCTGACCGAATGGCAATATATTCACAAAAAGCGCCATCGTATGGTGGTGTTGCCAAGAATTTCACCTCTGGACATAGATTGTACTTTCCTGATTTACAGTACTCACATAGACCACACGTCACACCAGGTTCAACCGTTACTCTTTGTCCTATTTTTAAATGCTTAACTTCTGAACCCATTCCAACTATTTCACCAGAAGATTCATGTCCTAGTATAATAGGTTTTTCTACAATAAAATTACCAATACGACCGTGTTGATAGTAATGAACATCAGATCCACACAAACCAACTGATTTTACTTTAATTAGTACTTCATCATTTGCTGGGATGGGGATATTTCTATTTTGCAACTCAATTTTTCCTGGCTCTATTAAAATGGCAGCCTTCATTTGTTTAGACATACTTCCTCCTCGTTGCTGTTTCAATTATAATAACTTACACATACTTGTCCTGCTATGAACAATAACTTTTTTACATACTTCTATAGTCCCAACTAATTTCCCTTTTTAATTTTCGCCGTTTTTTTTATTAATTTAGTTACTCAACTTTCGCACCAATAAATCCCTAATTAATGTAAGGTATCTAAGAGCTTGTGACATTAAAGTTTGCTCCTTGACAATACGTTACCTATGAAAAACATCTCACCCTGACGTTTCATTGAGTGACGAGAACCACGCAAAAAAAAGCTCGAATCCGGAGCTCGACCGATCGCTGCAGAAATGCTCGCTCCGCGTCCTGCGGGGAGGCGCCGAGCTAACTGGCTACGCCAGTGGATCTCGGCTCTGCCTCTAGTTCCCGCGGGAGTCTACGCGGCATTTCTTCCGCTGAAGATAGCGGTGCCACCAGTTTGTCCATTTTAAACACACACTTGAGGATCTCCTAAAACAAAACACTAAACGAATACAAAGAGTGATCAAAAGTCAATTGCAGAATGGGTTGTGGGTCTGATTAGCTAAATCAAGGGTTACCTGCCTATTTCAGCTTGCGAAAGTTGAGTTAGTTAGATTAATTTCATGATTTAATTCCTAAGTCTTGGGCTTTAAGATATTAAAAAAAGAGTACCTCCCCATATATTTCACGAAACAAGCGAAGAACCTTTCAAAGGCAACTGGAGTTCAGTTAGTTGACCGCGACTTTTCACTCGCTCCCATAATGCATTAGCGAGTGAAAGCGTTGTTTCCTATAAGGAAAACAGAACGAATAGGCGTCTAATACAGACGCCTCTATCAACTCAACTGAAACCGAATTGCATATTTAATTAAAGGTTTTAATTACTATTCTAAGAATATTACTACCATTCATCGTTTAAATTTTATATTTGTTTGCTTCCCTCCATATACTTCATAACATCCTTTACTTTCGGCAGAGCTGTCATTGCGCCTTTGACGGAGGCTGCTAACGCCCCAGAAATACTTGCAAACTCGGCCATTCGCTTTAACTCCCCCATCGACAATTCGGAAAGAGATTTGTCAAATTGGTTTAAACCATAGAGTAATCCAGAAACGAAGGCGTCGCCGGCACCGGTTGTATCTACTGCATTAACCTTCATGGCAGGGACATGGCTCTTCTCCCCGTTAATCAAGATGTAGCTGCCATTCTCCCCTAACGTCACAACGACAACGGGAATGTTGTAGGCAGTGATGGCCTCTAAGCCTTCTTCAAAGCTTTTACTCCTAGTAATAAAGAATAACTCCTCTTCTGATATTTTTACGATATCTACGAATGGAAGCATCGAGGTGATGGTTTGCTTAGCCTGCTCTTCACTATCCCACAATGACAACCGGAGATTGGGATCATATGAAACAATCATGTCATTCTCTTTTGCTAATTTTACCGCTTTCCACGTAGCTGCATTGGAAATCTCACCGATCAAAGAAATTGAACCAAAATGAAGGATTTTTGTCTCGGTAAAAATTCTTTCTTCTATATCCTCTTCTGCAAGTAACATATCTGCACTTGGACGAATAAAGAATTCAAAACTTCTTTCTCCATCATCGGCCAATGTAACAAAAACGACGTTCGTCCGTGCTTCATTGGTATAGAACATATTCGTAGTATTTACTTGATAGGAAGCTAATGTTTCCTTTAGAAAATGCCCGAGCACGTCATTACCGACCTTCCCTACAAATTTGGTAGGTACCTGCAGCTTTGCCAATCCAACCGCTACATTGGCAGGCGCGCCACCAGGACATTTTTGGTAAGTCATATTCTCTTTGTCTAATGGAATAAAATCGATTAACGCCTCACCTAGTGTAATAACCCCACTCTTCATAAAAACCTCCTTCACTACTCCCTAAATGGTTGAATTATATTTTTACCGCCCATGGCTCGATTGCAACTCTATGTCCCATTTGACCATTTTGTACATTCAAAGATTTACCTGACTTACTTCGATTATTTTGCCCTTAGAAAAAGTCCGGTAACAAAATCGATGAATAATCATAGCTGTTAGTGCTCCAATAAAAATAGACGTTATTGGTACTAAAAGCACAAGAACAACAGCCGAGCTCGTAATAAGTACCACCGAGAAGGATACAGGTAAATCATAGAATGATAGGATGAATGCGCGTTTTAGAAGCGGTTTTACTTTTGTTATGTTTTCATGTAGCATCACCGGAATGATATATACACTTGTAAATAGATATAATAAAATAATGAAACTAGTTACTGTAATTAATACCATTCTTAAGAAATTATGAGGAATCGATAGAAATAAAAGCAGGTCAACTATCAACACAGCTCCTACCATTAACCACATTGCACCGATGAAGAAACTTCGCTTAAAGTTTTTTACAAAAAAATGCATAAATGGGCGGAATACTTTCTCTTCTTCCTCAAGTTGCCACGCTTTCACAACGCCTGCCATTGCCACTGTTGCTGGCACAATGGTAATGACAGGGATGGAGAACAATAGCCAAAGCAAGTTTAAAAGGACAATATTCGTTAGTTTATTAAGTGTTTTTGCTGCTTTCCCATCCCATAAATTCATTTGCTCCGACCTGCTTTCTTGTTTTCTTTTACCAGATTCCTTTTAGCTCTGTTACAGTTACCTTCTGAAAAACTACTTCTCCGTTTGCTGCAAACAATTGAATGCTTACATCATTTTCTGTTGGGAAAATAATATCTGTCATAACACTTTCCCCATCGTTGAGGAACACTTCTAACGATGCCGTATCAAGATAGACTTTTACAGTTTGAACACCTTGATCGGCAACTAGTGATGCAGCATCTTCACTTGGAAATGCCGCAGAAAAATCAACTAATCCGCTGTTCGTACGATCGATTCCCCACTCACTTTCTTTCAAATGAAAGGTAATGTCCGTATTGTTCTTATCTCCATGGTTGATTCGGATACCCCAAGTTTCTGCTTTCGTTTCCTTGACTTGGAGATCTAACTCTACTAAGGAGCCAACCTTTGGCAATGTATATGAATGGCTTTCATTGACAACGACATTAGTTTCCTTATTAGGTTCGTTCACTCTCAGTTGCTCTAGTTGTTTAATCGGTTTCTGAATTAATTTATATCCTTCGCTCATTTTTGCAAGGCTTATCTCACGAGGAACAGACATAGCACTTCGCCACGGAGAGGTAGGGACTTCATTAGCATATTGCCAATTGCTCATCCAACCAATCCATACGGGCTTTTCCACATTGCTCCATGAAACCGCAGCGTAAAAGTCACGGCCAGGATCTGCCCAACGAACCGTTTCATTGGAATCGTCACACGTAAAGGTTTTGCCATCGAAGTCTCCGATGAAATATTGCACAACGGACCCACCATTTGGCCCACCCGGATTAATGCTGACGATTAACACCCATTTTTTTTCGTTTTCGCCTTTTACCTCCATCTCAATTAAATCAGGGCATTCCCAGACACCGCCGTGGGCACCGTACTTCTTCCCAAAAGAAGAAAGAAACTCCCACTCAATCAGGTTGGGCGAACGATAAAACTGAATTTCATCTCCACACGCTAGTGACATGACCCACTTGTTTGTTTCATTGTGCCAAAACACCTTCGGATCACGAAAGTCCTTGATACCTGGATTAGCAATGACCGGATTCTCCTTGTATTTCGTCCACGATCTTCCTCTATCGTTGGAGTAAGCGATGCTCTGTTTCTCATTATCCTCCCCATGATGGGTAAAAATGGCCACTATCACATCCTCTTCCTCCGATGTTCTCAGGCCACTTGTGTTGTCCTTATCGACAACTGCACTACCGGAAAATATCTGACCTAATTCATCAGGATATAGGGCAATCGGGAGCTCCTCCCAATGAATTAAATCCTTACTTACAGCATGCCCCCAGTGCATCGGTCCCCAAATCGTGCTGTCGGGATGGTACTGGTAAAACAAATGATATTCACCTTTGTAATACACAAGTCCGTTCGGATCATTCATCCAGTTTTCCTTAGGACTAAAATGAAATTGCGGTCGAAACTGTTCACTATACATAATAAAGCACCTCTACAAATGATTTATTTCCTACTAGCATTAGCCTTTCACACCACTAGAAGTAATCCCCTGCACATAGTAACGTTGGAAGAACAAGAAGATTAAAATGACAGGAATCGTTGTTAACGTTAACGCAGCCATGATTTGACCATATTGAACATTGTTATCCGTAAATAAATATTGAATTCCAATTTGTACCGTTTGAACCGAGCGATCCGTCGCTGCAATCAATGGCCACATGAAATCACTCCATTGTGTGACGAACGTCAAAATTGCTGCTGTCGCAAATACCGGCTTTGAGTTAGGCACAACAATCCGAACAAAAGTCTGGAACGGTGAGGCCCCGTCAATTTGCGCTGCTTCCTCCAGTTCCTTTGGAAAGCCTAAGAAGAATTGACGAAATAGGAAAATGTTAAAGGCCGATGCAAGAAAAGGAACGATAAGGGCTGGGTACGTATTAATCCAACCAAGATTATTTACAACAATATAAAGTGGAATGAGAACACTTTCAAACGGAACAACATAAAGTGCAATGATGATAATAAGAATTAAGTCACTGCCCGGAAACTTCAGCTTAACAAGGGCATAGGCACAAATGGAATTGATTATCGTACCAAAAATAACGATCATCCCTACAACGATTAAACTGTTTTTCATATAATGAAAGAAATTTATACTACTTTCGAATAGAATCGTCGAATAATTTTCAAAAGTTAAGTGGGTAGGAAGTAACGCTCCAAAGCCCATATCTTTAAATATTTCTGTTTCTGGTTTTAAAGAAGCCATGATCATCCACAACAGCGGGGCGATAAACATGAAACCGAGTAAGAGAATGAGAATCGTGGTAGCTGTTTTATTTACCATTTTTTTGTACGTTGTGTCATCGTATAGATCCCCCTTTATTGCTTTAATATTTTCTTTAAAATCAATGACGTAATGATGACTACAAGGAAAAACACAACAGCAATGGCAGAGGAATACCCTACATCTCGAAATTGAAATCCATTCTCGTAAAGCATAAATACGAGTGTTTTCGTAGAGTTACTAGGTCCACCATTCGTCATGACATACGGCTGAATAAAGAGACGAAATGCCTGGATTGTTGTGATGATGAGCACAAAGCCTGTTACATGCTGGATAGACGGAAGGGTTACGTTACGAAACTTCTGCCATGCATTAGCTCCATCAATGTCTGCCGCTTCGTACAATGTCTCCGGTACATCCTTAAGCCCAGCTAAAAAGATCATCATCTGAAAGCCCGCAGCTTGCCAGATGGACATGAAAATAATTGAATTCATCGCCTGATCTGGACTTAATAAAAATGGTTGATTCGGGATGCCAAATACATTTAACACACTATTAATTAATCCACTGTCCACGTTAAAGAGGAACGTCCACAGAATCGCTACGACTACCATCGAGGTTACAACTGGACTAAAGAAAAACACCCTTCCAAGTGAGGCCGCTTTTACTTTTTTATTTACTAAAATGGCTAAGACTAGCGCCACACCACATTGAAGTGGAACAACGAGTACGGTGAAATAAAGCGTGTTTTTCAATGATGTAAAGAAGATCTGGTCTTGAAATAGCCTTACATAGTTATCTAATCCTATGAAGGTCTTCCCGTCTGGATTTAACATATTGTAGCTCATAAAGCTGTACGTGAAGGCTAAAATTACCGGCAAGATTAAGAAGGTAAACATCAATACTAAGGCTGGTAATGAAAATAACACTCCCAGTATTTTCTGTTGTCGTTTGTAGGTCAGTTGACCTTTGTTCTTTTTCATTACAGGGTTCATATTTTTTCCCACATCTGTATTCAACATGTTCCTACCACCTTGTTTTACTTTTAAAAGGCAATCACAATCGATTGCCTTTTAAAATGATTAATTATTTCGTGCAATATCTGCTTCTACTTCTGCCACTACCTGCTCGATTTCTGTCTTGACGTCACCACCAAGAAAGATATTCTGTACCGCTTGACCGTATCTTGAGGATAAGACAGGGTAAGAAGTAGTTGATGGTCTTGGATGGGCTGTATTTAACACTTGATCTTTTAGAACGTTAAGAGGTTCTTCATCCCACTCTGTCATTTCTTCGAAGGAAGAAATTCGGGCTGCTGGCTTATTATCTGACCTTGCTATTTTAATAACATTTTCTTTGTTTAAAATATAGTTTAGAAGTATAGCAGACTCTTCTACATGCTCTGTATTCGTAGACATACCCCAGTTCCAGTCACCAGACGGTGAAACTTGTTCTCCATTAGGACTTTTTGGGTAATAAGTAATTCCCCATTCTGTTTCTGGGTAATTTTGCAGTTGAGCCCATTGCCATGATCCCATTAACATCATTGCGGCGTTTCCATCTTCAAATTCAGTTGGTGTTGGCTGTAAGTTTACTAGACCTTCTGTTGTGAATTTTTGTAAGAATTCTAATGCTTCAATTGTTTCAGGGCTATTAATGTAACCATCTACCGTTGAGCCATCTTCAGCAATAAAGCTACCGTCGTTACTCCATACCGTTGGTCCTGTGAAGTATATAATCCACTCACCATAATCTAGCGTCCAGTTAACTCCATAAATTCCGTTTTCTTTATCCGTTAATTGCTGAGCTGCTTCATAGAAATCATCCCATGTCCAAGCTTCTTCTAACGTCTTCGGTGGTTCAATCCCCGCATCGGCTAGCATTTCTACGTTATAGAACAATGCCACAGTTGATTCTGTTGCACCTAATGTGTACAGCTGACCGTCGTACGTTCCTTGCGTAATAATCGAATCTACAAAATCATCTAAGTCGTCTACAAGTCCTTCAATCGGTTGGATAATTCCTGCATCGGCATAGTTTGCCACGTTAGGACCATCCAATGCCACTAAATCTGGCAATGTTTTGCTTGTTGCTGCCGCTGAAATTCTATCTTCATAGGCATACGTACTCCCTCTTGGTACTAACTCTAGATCCGCATGAATCTGTCCTGCATATTCTTCATTAAACGCTTCAATAATTTCTGTATATGCATCTTGCGTATCTCCTTGTGGGTGCCATAGAGTTAAGTTAACCACGTCCCCATCAGCGTCACTGCCATTTCCACTATCACTACTTGCTTCATCAGAGCCTGATGAGCACCCTACTACTAGTATTGTTATAGCTACCAGTAACATAGCGCTTAACCAAAAACGTTTCATTTCATTTCCCCCTAACAATTTTTTGTTGGCTTACATTTGATGCTGATGTACTGAATTTTGTTAATTCGTAGCTCTCTAGCTTTTCTTTTTCTGTTAGCTACAAATTCATTGTATCTTTTTTAAAACGCTTACATAACGAGACAAAGCTTTGATTAATGTTTAAATTTTTATTATTTTCCGAATAAAAAAATCCCTCAACAATGTGAGAGATTTTTTGTTAGGCTATTATTCTTTAAGACATCACCTATACTGATCAAACATGTTATCTAGTTTTTTTAAATAAGCTGGCAGATCACGGTCAAAATAAAATAGTTGCGAAATGCGCCGATAATCTACTTCAGCCGCTGTACCTCCACCCCAATAATGATTAGGCCAATTGACACTTTTGCCCTCATTTAAACGCTCTGCTAACAAGCTAACCTCTGGCTTGTTCATCTTCACACCATTCACAGCACTTATATTTCCTTCAAAATCAGAAAACCTTTGGGCATTTTCTTGTTCGAGCAGAAAAGCTAGAAATTGTTTTGCTTCCTCTGGATACTCTGTGTTTGCAGCAATGGCAAATCCTCCATCAACACCCCCAAGAATTTTATTATTTTCCGGATCATTTGTAGCTGGAAATGGAAACATTCCATAGTTGATGTTCGGCTCTAATTTCTCCAACTCTGGAAGAGCCCATACTCCACTAACAAACATCGCTCCCTCTCCCATGGAAAATGATTTAATAACGGCATCGGCATCGTAGCTAAACGAATTTTCTTGCGCAAATTCCAAAACAGCAAGCATTTTCTCTGCAACCTCTTCCCACCTTGGGTCATCTTGAATGTTCACCAAACCATTAGTTAAATTACTCCAATAATGGCTATCAAACTCATTCGCTACCAAATTTAAATTAAATACGCTCACACTCTCAAGTTCTTTATTAGCAAATAAGATTGGCTGTTTTCTAGCTAATTCTAGCAATTCTAATGTTTCTATAAACTGATTCCAAGTCTCAGGTATATCAATGCCTAACTCGTCAAATACATCCTTATTATAAATTACACCAACTGCATTTTGAGATAATGCCACTCCATACATTCTCCCATTAATAAGATACCGGCTTTGTATATCCTCATCTACCTGCTGGATAAACGTTTCATCGGTTATATCTAATAGATACCCATTATTTGCACGAACAACATAGTCCTGTTCAATCGGATACGTGATAAAAATATCTGGAACATCCCCCCGAGCAATTCGTGTCTTTAGAACAGCCATACCATCTGGAATGCTAACCTGCTCAACGGTTATATGAGGATTCTCCAATTCAAATTCATGAATGATTTCATCAAAAAAGGTAACTGCATTTTCTTTTGTTTGAAAAAATTCAATGTTTATTTGTTCAACCTCCTCTTGAACTTCTCCCTCCGTTGAACAAGCACTCAAAAATAAACAAACAACCAAAACCGTTGAGCCAATCATCCATTTTGTTTTCATTTTGAGCCTTCCTTTCTTATGAAAAAGTACCTTACTCTTTGCTTCGGTATTGGCTTGGTGTCATTTGAAGACGTTTCTTAAAGACTTGACTAAAATACCTTTGATCGCTGTAGCCAACCATATTTGCAATTTCATAAGTTTTTAAATCCGTTGTTTTTAATAGAACACACGCATGCTCTATCCTTAATTTTGTCAGATATTCCAAAAACGTCACACCTGTTTTTTCTTTAAACAAAACACTAAAGTAACTGACACTTAACAGCACCTCTTCACAAACTGCTTCAATCCCAATTTCCTTTGTGAAGTTTTCCTGCATGTATCGTTTTGCTTTTTCCATAGCGGCTTCTGGAGAATATTTCGAGCGATATTCTTTTTTAATGTCCTGCTCGGAGACCAGATTCATTTTTAAAAAGGAAGCAGATTCTAGCAACTTGAAAGTTTCTTGAAAGGAGGTGGAAAGATTCTGAAGACCTATCACTTCTTTGCCTAAGGCAATCTTCACTAGTGAATCTATCGTTTCTTTTAACTCGATAATTTCCCCTTTCACCTTACTTGTTAAATCAACATCTCGATTTGGATGCGTATAAACCATTACATATCGCGTGCTCTCAAATTTGTAGAAGAAAATCTCTGTGGGGTCTTCGCCTCTCTCTTTTTGCACCAAATCTAAAAGGCGTTCTTCAAAGATAATTGATGGTTTATTTAGCTCGATCGTTGCGATTGCATGCTTGTTTTGATCATTTACTGTAACCTCGTTGTCGTATCCAAGTGTTAATGCTTCGTAAATAAGATATTTCCTCTGCTCATAGTGCTTTTTCTTGTCTTCCTTAAATTTCACTATGACTTTTCCAAGGCATTCTTCTAATTCTTCATGGTCAATTGGCTTTAATATATAATCAAAGGCATTGTTCTGTAGTCCTTCTCTCGCATATTCAAATTCGTTATAGCCACTTAACAGAATCACTTCTGGCCGATGAGAAAGCAGTTGTACTTCCCTCAATAAATCTAGGCCGTTCTTTTCTGGCATGTTTATATCGGTTATGACGATCTCAGGCTTCGCTTCCTCAATGAGGGATATTCCCTCTACCCCGTCATTTGCTGTACCCACTACTTTACAATCGAAAGCCTGCCAATCAATGATTTTTGTTAAACTTCTAAGAATCAGTGTTTCGTCGTCTATTAATACCACTTTATAGGTCATGTTGCCCCCCCTCACTTAGTGGAAATGTTAACTTGATCATCGTACCTTCATTTTCTTGCGAGCAAATCATCATGCCGTAACGGTCACCATAAAATAACTTCATCCGTTCTTGTACGTTCATTACACCGCAGCCAATACTTTGATTGAGCGTCTTTCTCCATTTGTTGGATTCGTTAAAGGCTGCTAGCACATCTTTGGAAATTCCGCACCCATTATCTTCAATGAATAGGAACCCTTGATTGGTGTTGGAAATCCCTCCACGGATGCTGATATAACCATCCAATTTATTTCTGTCAAAACCATGTTTTAACGTGTTCTCCACAAGAGGCTGTAATACAAGCTTTAATATATAATAATGCTCTAATTCTTTGTCACAGTTAATCTCAAAGGTAAACCGCTCATTAAAACGGATTTTTTGGATTTCTAGGTAACTGATCGCATGACGGACTTCATCACTGACTAGGACACGATCATCAGAATTGATACTAATTCGTAGCAGCTTCCCTAGGTTAATCGTCATTTTACTAATCTCTCTACTCCCGTGTAGTACTGCCATTGAATTGATCGACTCTAGCGTATTATATAAAAAATGCGGGTTAATTTGGTTTTGCAGGACCTTAAATTCCGCCTTTCTCTTACGTTCCTGTTCATTCTTCACTCGGATTAATAAGGTAGAGATTTCCTCCACCATGCGGTTAAAACTTTTTGCCAATTGATTCAATTCTCTATAAGCAAAAGTTCTCATTCTAGTGGACAGCTGGCCTTTCTCCACCTGCTTCATATTCGCTTGAAATTCGGTAATGAAATGAATGATTTTATTTAAAAATAATTGCTTAAAGCAAATCGCAAAAACCGTTACTACAATTACTAATAGAATAGTAATGTCTCGAATAAATTTCGTTTCGTTTATAATAAAACTCCACGGCTTGATGGATACGAGGTAAAAGGAAGAACCTTCATTTTCGTTAAAGGTGATTGGAATATAGGAAATTAAGCTTTTCTCTTTTTCCCAATGATCGATTAATGTTCCTGATTGACTTACCATCATCTCTTGCGGAAGTGCTATCCTTTCACCAATCATCTCGTGGTTGAGATGATAAACCACCTCTCCTCTGTCATTGACGATCATCGTTTGCGAGTCGTCCTGCTGAAGAGCTTGAAATACCTCGTCAAACCGGTCTAATCTTACATCGAGAATAAGATAACCTATATCGTTAAGCGTATTCAGATCTTTTATAACTCGCCCTTGCGAAAAAATCAGCTTGTCATTTTCCATAAACTTATGACTATCTGCAGTCGTTATCCAAACTGACCTGCCTTCCTCCGCTTTCAACAATTGAAAAAATTCTGATTTCTGAAATTGTTGAAATGACGGAATATCTGTTCGTTGAAAGCTATATACTTGTCCAGCTTTACTATAAAGCACTAAATCATTAAGCTTCGATTGACCATAAAGCAACCCAGCAATGGCCTGTCCCTGATTATAAAAATCTAGTAAGGATTTCTCATCATTATACTTAATGAAATCTTGAACCTCCCTCGAAGAGATAATGTAATTGGACAAGGTATTAACCTCAGATAAAACCATTTGTAAATTTAAACCAATCGATTCTAACGTATATAATGTTTCTTCGCCGACTTTGTCCTTCAAGGTGGTTGAAGTAACATGGTATGATACAAGGCCTAAAATAAAGATCGGCAGTAAAATCAGCAATAAAAAAGCTAATAGAATTTTATTTTGAAATTTCATAAAAACACCTTATTTTCTAATGTGACATACATTGGATTATCTAGATAGTAACATAGTTGAAAAATAACGAAACCTAACATTCAATGTGCAGGTATGAAATCTAGTAATTTAGTGAGAGGTCAAATTAATTATATCCGTAAGAAACGGTGATATCTTTTAATAACTAGAAAATGATCTTTCTATCATTATAGATCGTTTAAGCGCTTTCATGTGTAGGTAATCCTTTGATTTATGTTTAAATTCTTCCTTTTTATCAGAGGGGTCGATATGAGCGGTTGTAAACTAAATTGGAGAGGGACATTCGATGGACGTATTGATATAAAATGATTGTAAGACTTTTTAACATTAGTAAAATCTAAATGCATTTTAAATTTAGCCAGCAAAAATGCTGCCGTTCCCTTTTTAATATTTATCTAAATTATATAACTGCATCGTAGATCATAAGGTCGTACTCGCGACTTTCACCCGTTAGAGTTCGCCCATGCTGGGCGAACCAAAAAACTAGCTGGAGAAAAATTCGTCCAGCTAGTAGTTAGTTAAAAACTTTTTCTTGGTTCAAGTTGGAACTCGATCATCTCACCTGTCCCCTTGACACTTATCGCTGATTTTCTTCCACAACTGGGAACCAGCCAGGTGTGTTCACAATGGCTTGCCACAATGCATCTGGAATCACAAGAGCCTCTTGATCACCTTTTGACAAAGTTGTTGCAATTTCATTTTCTCGTCCCTGTTCTACTTTCTCGACCCAGTCAGGCTCCATGATCAATTCACGGCCAAGGGCAATAAGAGGCACTGCTTCTATTGCTTTCACCGCCTCTTCTGGTGTATGAATTGAGCCAACTCCAATTAGCGGTACGCGATTTGCGATTGTTTCAAGCAAGTATTCAATGCGTGATTTGGTGTTGTCTACGCCACGTCTTGGTTTCGACCAGAAATCCATTAACGAAACATGCAAATAATCCAGATCCTTCTCAGCTAGTGCATCAACTAAAGTAAGTGTATCTGCCATCGTAATCCCTGGTGTCTCTTCTTCCTCCGGAGAAAATCGGTACCCAACAATGAACGAGCTGTCTGCGTGCTTTTCAACGACCTTTTTCACTTCATCGACAACTGCAAGTGGAAAGGATAACCGTTTTTCAAGCGTTCCCCCCCAACGATCCTCGCGACGGTTGGAGTGAGGAGAGAAGAATTGTTGAATTAGATAGCCATTTGCACCGTGGATTTCGACACCATCAAATCCCGCTTCAATGGCACGACGAGTGACCTCTCCGAAAGCATGAATAATCTCTTCCACCTCGGCTTCTTCTAGCGCTCTTGGCTCTTTTCCCTCGCCTGCTGCTACAGCACTGGCACTAACTAATTCTCCATTTGGCACCAATTCCGGTGGACACATGCGGCCGCCATGAAAGATTTGCAAGACTGCTTTCGCCCCTTGTTCTTTAATGACATCAGCTAGACGCCGTAGGCTTGGTATCATCTCATCACTGTCTGCTCCAAATTCCCCATTAAACCCTTTGCCGTTTGCTGTTACATACGTACAAGCTGTCACGACCATTCCTACCCCTTTGGAGCGACGTTTATAATAATCCAATTCGATGTCTGAGACGGTTCCATCTGGATGCGAGGCGAAATTCGTCATCGGTGCTAGCACAACCCGATTCTTCAACTGACCTCCGCTTTTAAAGGAAAAAGACTCAAATAATGACTGATAGTTTGTATTCATTTTGTTGTTTGCCCCTCTATGTTTTGATTAATTGATTCTTGTTTTTTTGTCCATTCGATAGATTCTCGCTTGTTATAGCCGGTAATCTTAAATCCTTTTCGTTTCAAAAACCGAACACTTAGATTTAACGATAATTGATCGGAAACAATTAGGACGATCTCTTTCTTCTCGATCTTATGAACATATCTTTTAATATAAGCGAAAGGGAGATGAACACTCCCCTCCACCGGATCTTTGCTTGCCATGTCGTAATCACGAACATCAAGCAGAACCGTTTCTCCTCGCTCTTTTTTACTTTTAGGATCAAAAGCAGCAACCCCAGGAACAGGGACAACCCTTTCGTATACCTTAAATAAAATACCCAACAATATGATGATTATGAGTAAAACAAGCATGATGGTTGCCTCCGCATTTATCACCTAAACTATAACTAAATTAGTTACAGTTGAATGAATTTTTTATACATCATTTTAGATGGTCCAGATCATGGCGTCCAAAAATCAACGAAGAAAATACCGTCTATTGTTTCTTTCTCAAAATTTTGATCGTTAATTCCGTCATGCCATCTTTTCCTCCACCTCTTTCTATTCGCTATCGTAGTGATGAATCCATTCGATTACGAGTTAGCGCATTTTTTTGAAAGGTCTGCTTCCCTTTCGTTTCTTGCAGAGTAACCAATGTACTCGATAGCTCTTGAAACCATTGATCGTCCTTTGTAAGGAGTGCCAAATCTATTAGTGCTCGTATCTCATCCACACTTCGGCTTGCTTCGTTTGGCAAGGTCGCTATGGTGCCATGCAGCATGTCAATGGTTTTGCCAATGATCTCTTCATTATCACTCTTTGTCACTTTCACTTTGACCGTTTCGGATACTCGATTTACTTTTTCTACGTACCCATGTATTAATTCACCATTTGTTGTTTTCCCTTTTACCCAGACCCCAACTTCGATCGTCTTCATTATGATTCCCACCTTTCCTAATATGTCACAAAAAAAGTTACAGTTCATTGGTAGAAAAAACTTAAGCCATTTCATCTTGCTTAAGCTTTATTGTTTGAAATACTGTAATATTATTATATACAGTTAAGGAAGTCAAACAACTACATTTGATTAGCAAAAATGCTCCAACACAATTTTTCCAATGGCCGTTCCTGCTTCAAGTTCGGCATGTGCCTTTCGGATATTTTCAGCATTGATTGGGCTCATCACCTGATTTACCGTTGTTTCAATCGTTTTTGAGTCAATCAGATTAGCCATTTCATTTAAAATATGGTGCTGCTCGATCATATCTGGCGTTTCAAATCTTGAGCGTGTAAACATAAACTCCCAAACAAACGTCGCACTCTTCTGGAATAAAGGATAAAGGTTCAATGGTTTATTCGTTTCAAAGATGGAACAAATTTTTCCTTGTGGCTTAATCGCTTCAGCCATGTGATCCCAATGCTGATCGGTATGATTTAAACAAAAAATATAATCGACCTCTTCAAACCCCGCCTCCTTTAACTGAGGAAGAAATGGCTGATGATGGTTTATCACCGCATCGGCTCCACGGTCTTGCACCAGCTTCGATGATTCGGGACGTGAAGCGGTACCGATGACCGTTAATCCCGCCCATTTGGCTAATTGGATCGCGATCGAACCAACCCCACCAGCGGCTCCAATGAGTAAAATTGACTTCCCACTGTTGTCCTCTTTTGACACTCCCAAACGCACAAATAACCCTTCATACGCTGTAAGTGCCGTAAGTGGCATGGCAGCGGCTTCGGCAAAGTTTATTGATTTTGGTTTATGACCAACGATACGTTCATCCACTAGATGATATTCACTGTTCCCACCTGGGCGGGTGATCGTTCCTGCATAATAGACCTCATCACCTTTTTGGAATAACGTACAATCTGGACCTACCTCTTCTACGACACCAGCCACATCCCAACCTAATATTTTAGCCGTTTCTTCGATTTTATCTTTTGGCTTTCTCACTTTTGTATCGACTGGATTAACGGAAATCGCCTGAACCTTCACAAGGACATCCGATCCAGTCGCTGTTGGTTTTTCCACTTCTAGATCTATTAAACTTTCCTGCTCCGAAATAGATAGATACTGATACAGTCCTACAGCTTTCATTTTCGTCATATGAACAAACTCCCTTTCACTTGTAAACACTTCACTTTCATCTGTAATAAAAAAAGTTACACTTTATCAACAAGACGGTTTATCCGTCTTTGAACTACTAGCAATGCTTGATCTTTTCTAACACAGATGCGATCGATACTTTATCAAGGTAAGCTGAAAAGAATTGATCAGCCTCCTCAAATACCTCATCCATCACTCCTTGGATATTCGATGAGACGACGCACGATTCTTCCGGGTCTCCTGAACACCAATTTGGTTTAAGCGTTCCACATGACACCGACCGATATACTTGTCCTAATGTAATTTCATTTGGATCTCCCTGAAGTATATAACCTCCGCCCGTTCCCTCTTTTGTTTGAACAAAGCCATGATTACGCAAACAGCTCATGATTTTTCGTATTCTGGCTGGATTGGTTGAAACATTTTTTGCAATCAGCTGACTGCTTGCCATATGATCAGGCAAATAAGCTAAAAAAACAAGACTATGAACGGCTATTGTAAATTCACTATTCACTGGTTCCCATCCTCCTGTTCGACGGTACTGTAATACTAGTTTATACAGTTAAGAAAGTCAAATGGATTTCACTGGTTCCTGACAGTCAGCTTTATTCATAAAATTAATCTCCCATTTTATACCTAACGTCTAATAGACACAATCCCCAGATCTCAAAATTAAAGATTCCGCACCTATCCACGCTTTAGAAAAGTAATTTATGAGAACAACATTCATTTTTTATCATTAGTTTTATCTAAGAGTAACCATCATAACTTTAAATATCTTTATTTTTCTTCTCTTCTCTTAATTTATAAAAGCCTAAAATAGCTATAAGTATTGAAATAATATAGGTTATTAAAACAGATTTCAGCCCTATCTTATCTCTAAATAAATTGAGGAACACCGCAAAAAAATTAAGTATTAACGCCAAACGGAAAATAGCATTTGGACTAATTGGTACCACCCTCCCAATCTAATGTTAAGTTATTATACACTATACTCCATTCATTTTTACAATTTTTGTAATACACAAACAATAAATGGTATATTTAAACATATAATACACAGCAGCACCAGGACGGTTCGAGACCAGTGAAAAAGTCAAAAAAACCAACAGCGACTACTAGACATAGAAATCGATACCTCGGACAGATACTACTTAGTGTAGTTGGATTCCCTCTTTCTATAAGATACTGCACTTTTTCACCAGTCTCGGACAGTTCTCACGCTTCCTTATGTTACCGAAAAAAAAGAAGCAAGAGATCCGTCCCCTTGCTTCGCTAAACCATCAATATCTCTCGAATTTCCTCCTCCGTTAAGGCTTGCGATCCTTGTTCTTTTGAATCCACAACCTCCGCAATCAGATCTCTCTTTTTCTCCTGAAGTTCATTGATCTTTTCCTCAATCGTCCCACGTGCCACTAACTTCAACACTTTTACCCTTTTTTTCTGTCCCATTCTGTGTGCTCGGTCTGCTGCTTGCTCCTCGACCGCCGGATTCCACCACAGATCATATAAGATAACGGTATCGGCACCTGTTAGGTTCAATCCGGTTCCTCCTACTTTTAGAGAAATCAAGAACAACTCTCTTTCTCCATCATTGAATCGATGGCAAAGATCCAATCGCTCCTCTGAAGGCGTTTGTCCATCAAGATAGAAATAGGTATGCCCTCTTAACGTCAACTCTCTGCCAATCAGTTCAAGCATTTTCGTGAATTGAGAGAAGATCAGTACTCTTCTTCCAGTATGTTTTGATTCCTCAAGTATTTGCAGAAGCTGCTCAAATTTGGCTGAGCTTCCCTTATAGCCGTCTACAAACAGAGCAGGATGACAACAAATTTGGCGCAATCTCGTGATTCCTGCTAATACTTTTATCTTATTTTTTCGCAGTGTATCCTTATCAAGGTGCTTGACGGTTTCATGCCTAAGCTTTGCTAAATAGGCCATATAGAGCTTTTTTTGTTCAGGGAACAATTCGGCTGATACAAGGGACTCCTCTTTCTCAGGTAACTCAAAAAGCACATCCTCTTTCATTCGACGCAGTAAAAACGGGCGAACTCTTGTAGCAATTTGTTTCCTCGTTAGCAGGCTGTATTCCTTTAATCCTTGGAACAGTTGAGGAAAGACGACATGATAAATCGCCCAAAGCTCTTCAAGTGAATTTTCGACCGGTGTTCCTGTCAGTCCAAATCGATGATCAGCCTTAATCCTTTTAACAGCTCGAGCGGTTTGAGTTACCGGGTTTTTAAACGCCTGAGCTTCATCAAAGAAAACCGTATGAAACCTTTGCTTTTCATACGATTTGATATCACGCCGGAGTAACGGATAGGAAGTAATGATGATATCTTCATTCATATCCTTTAAAAGCTGTTCTCTCTCTTCTTTCTTTCCATCGATCACAACCGCTTGTAGTTCCGGTGCAAATCTCATGATTTCACTTAACCAGTTATACGTTAACGAGGATGGACAAACAATCAACACGGGTTGGCCGCTTTCACGAATACGCGCTAGCTCTGAAACGATGAAGGTAATGCTTTGCACCGTTTTTCCAAGCCCCATGTCATCAGCTAGAACACCTCCAAAGCCATAGCTTGCGAGGGTCTTCATCCATTGATACCCGTGCTTTTGATAGTCTCGTAATACAGAATCTAAGTCTTTAGGTACCTCATCTTCTACATTTGCAGGATTTTGCAGCTGATCAAGAAATTGACGAAATGTTTCCTCTGCCTTAAATACATCGCTGTCCTCAATGGAATCAAGAAACTTGAGTCCTTGTGTGATCGGCATATTCAAACTAGCTTCCCAATCTTGGTCTTGAGACAAAGCGGCATTCAAGAAACGCTGAATTTCTTCCATTTCTCTAGTCTCAAGCGATAAGAGCGACCCATTTTGAAGACGATAATATTTACGCTTCTCCTCTAACGCCGCTAGAATCTTCTTAATCTCATTGTCTGCCACCCCGTCCATCTCGAATGTAAATGCCAGCCAATTGGTTCTTTCTTTTTGATTGACCTTCACTCTTATTTTCGGAAAAGCATTCTTTTTAAAGATGCGGTTTCGGACAGCCGTTGTCGCATAGATTTGGACTTGTTGTTTAAGCTTCGGAACGACATGATATAAAAATTCATACTCAAGTAATTCATTTTGCATGAAATAACCGCCATCTGTTTTTGAAAAACCACTTTCCTCCATTAGTTGCAGGATTTCCTCTTCTTTTTCCAAATCTCTGATCACCATCGGTCCTTTGGCTACGTCTCGGCTTTCTAATGGTTGAATCATGATATTTTCATAATGAAATTCTAGTCCTGCAAGCAGTCGGTTTCTCAAACGATCCAAGTAAAGCTTGGCAACAAGAGGGGCTTTCAACATCTCCACAGACAACGCTTTTGAAAGGTGGACCACACCCATTTTTTTCAATCCCGGTACGATTTCTGTAAGAAAAAATTCAATTTGTCCCTGTGGAATCGGAACATTATTGTTACTTGGAGACGCTAGCATTTGCTTTAACTCAAATAATCGATTGCAATCTTTTTCCTCTAGTTGAAACACATTCCCCTCACATAACACCACACGATAAAGAGGTAAAACACTCATTCGTTCAAAACCTTTGATCGTCAATTGATAATCGAGACCCTCGGTATCTTCAAGCGTAAATTGGATAGGAGGGGCTCCTTCCACCAGTTGTAATCGCTCAAAAACATGCCCATCATGCATCAGCGAAATGAATGGGGCTTTTTAAGAATAAAGGGATAAGGTCCTCCCAAGAGGATGGAGGAATCAGTAATGTCTGATTTTTATCAAAAGGCATTGCTTCAAGAAAGGCTTTTTCATCATGAATGATCCGAATTAGCTGTTGAATAACGGCATCTGTTTCCTCACAGAAACAGTGAATGCTTGGGTCATAGATACCTACACTCGGCTTTCCTTGTTTCACTTGTTCTAGAAACTCTCGTATGGATCGTACTTTTGTTTTCCCGATCTCAACTTCCATTCCAAGCAAGAGCTGATTCGTTCCAATCAAAACAGGTTTAATCGTAAATCTGGCCGTCAGCACTTCTCTTTTTTCAAAATAACGTTGCTGCCCACTTGTTTGTGTTGATTTTTCTTGAAAAAGAGAAATAATGTCTTTTGTTAATTCACCAAAGGCAGCTGAATCAGTTTGCACACTTAAAAGGGGTGGCCCTTGCCGCTTGCGATCATAAATCGAAAGTAACACGGCCGCAATATGTTGGCAGCTTTTATGAAAATTAGCTAATGTCGGACAACTGCATGTCATCTGAATGTCTCCATCTTCTCCTTTTTCAATGGTGACATGAAAGTCTTCCTTCCCGCTAACCGTCGCTTCACACAATTCAGAACCATACTCTTGAAATGTCACTTTATTGGATCGATAAAAAGAGTCTCCTTTTTTATAGGAGACAATGCCGCATATTTCTTTAATTTTCTTGTGAGTTAGTTTCATCTCCATGACTTCTGCTCTCTTCTTTTCTCTTCTAGAATTTGTCGTTAATAAAACACTATCACAATTTGGATGAACAAAAAAGGTTCAAGCTTAGGGTACCACGATATGAATCATTAACTCTATGAGTTGTAACCTTTACTTACATAGGTAATGCCTTGACTTAGATTAAAAATGTATTGAATATTGTTCCGAATAACTGATAGTTACCAAACAAAATGACATACAGTGAGCATAAATCAAACAGATTCTCTCACCTGTTCCAAGAGCCTACCTGTATAACTCAAAACAAAAAAGCATGAGTTCCCAAGACCACTGAAAAAGGTACGATTTTCACCTTTTTCAGTGGTCTTTAAGCAATGAGTGGGGTTTTCATAGCAGGCGCGCAACGTGTGGAGCCATTGCTGCTTCCTCGAATCTTTTAAAAGGACTTTTTCAGTGCCTTTGAGTTCCCCCATGCCTTCCCCTACCTAAAAATCGACAACAATTAAATCTTCTAAGCCGAGTTCATTCTTTAAATAATCGACAACTTCTTGATGCTTCGGGTGCGGTCCAAAGTTCTCAAGTGCTTGTTTGTCCTCAAATTTCACGGTCATTCCCACTTCATATCCTTGATTTCGATTAGAAAAATTTCGTCCTTGTTGGATATCGATAATACCAGGGATTTCATCCTTTAATTTCAGTGTTTTCTCTATAAGCTTATCGACCTGGCTATCTGATACTTTTCTCGAAAATTTAATTAGTACAATATGGGTAACCATCGATATCTTTGCCCCTTTCCTTTTTTGAAAAAATAATGTCCTGCTAGTGTCTAACTAGCAGAACAACTTCACCAGATACAATCTCCTTTATTAGGAGGGAACTGAAAAGGGTAAAAATCGACCTTTTTCAAGTTCTAATTTAAGTGGGAACTGAAAAAGGTGAAAACCAACCTTTTTCAGTTCCCTCTTTTATGCTGCTTTATTTTCAGAATCACGGCTTTTACTTTGCTGCTTCTCAAGTATAAAGTAGAGGACGACCCCAACAATGAGAGCATGTGTGGCCCCGTAAGTAGCCAACACAATGGCCGTGACCATCGCTACTCCTCGACTCACGTCTGTTTTCACATAGCTTAATCCTAAAGTGATACATAAATAGCCTGTTAAGATGAGCGTAATCGATAGTGCAATTGGTAAAAATGGCTGAAACAAAGTGACTAACGGGAGAATGAAGCACCCTGCCGTCAATGAAATAACGAGTGAATTCGTACCTGAATAAATCGATTCCATCGCCTTTCTCCCATATGTATATCGTTCAACCACAGAAGCCGTCCCAGCGGTAAAGATCGGACCCGCTAATCCAGCGTGTGGCGCAAATAGACCATGAACAAAGTTTCTTATAAAAGCAACAAGGTGAAGCTTTGTCACATCATAATCGATCATTTCATCTTTTCTCACCTTATCTGCCCGCTCAACAAGGGATGTTCCTACGATGATATCGCCGTAAGCGATAATGTACCCCATGATGGCGATCGGAATGGCAAGCATAAAGATCTCCAGGCTAGGAAATCCAACGACAAAAGGCGTATATCCCCACATTTCAGCAAAGTTAGGAGTCGTAATGCCCCATTGCACGTTTGGAGATGGATATTCCTTTACGGCCCAACCAATAAAAATAGCCATTAAAATTGCTGGCATAATACCGAAATTCGCAACGACTCTAGCTACCTGACTTTTTTTGTATAACGATTTATAGTAGCTAGAAAACATCATAAACAAGCAAAACAGTCCACCAATAATTAATGAGATCGGTGTTTCAGCCAGACGTCCCCCAGGTTGAAATTCACCAATTAAAGCCGCTAATCCAGCCCCAATTAATATACCAGCTTTTAAAGAGGACGGTAGTTTATGGACAATGACTTTTCCAAGTCCCGTAATCCCTAAAATTAAAAAGATGGCTGCCACTAAGAGATGAACAGCGACTAAGGCTTGAATGGCCTCAGGTCCAGGTTCAAAGTTCCCTAGAAAGATCACGAGTAACGGAATCAATGGTGTTATTAATCCAGGAACAAAAGGAGTTCCTAAAGCCGTTTGAACAAGCATTAGGAGGTGAAAGACGATAACGACAGCAAGCGCAGCCTCATAGGACATTCCTACGTGACTTTCTAGTATTGGTATGATACTTAACCCTATCGAAAATAGAACAAATCCTTGGATGATTTCCGGCATTTCCAATCTGTAATGAATGAATGGAAGTCTAAATTTAAAAGGACCGATTGGCCAGTAAGGAAGTTCTTCTCCGTTTTTTCGTTTATATAATGCCATTGGTCGACTCCTTATTCGATTAGACTTTCATTTTATTTAGTCGTTCTTTATCAAACCCAGCTATCTTCTTGTATTTATTTGCAATACTTTCTAGTTCCTCCTGAGAAATCACATCGTGTAAATTCTCAAACCCGTTAGGTGCACGTTCTTCCACAATTTGCATAACACTTTCAGGTCCATTTTGGCGGTTACTTCTAACAATAGAAGCTGTCGGTTCAAGACGAGCTTGCTCATAGGCACGAAGAGCATTTATCACATTACTCTCTTTCGCTAATGCATTCCCTAAAGCATCCGCATCAAGAATCGCTTGTGATGCCCCGTTTGACCCGATTGGGTACATCGGATGTGCTGCATCACCTAGTAAGGTCACTCTTCCAAAGCTCCATTGTGGTAATGGATCACGGTCAACCATTGGAAATTCATAGACATCATCTGTCTCTTCAATTAATTTTGGGATGTCTAGAAAATCAAACTTCCAATTGGCAAAATCAGAGGCAAATTTTTGTTTGTCAATTTTTTTATTCCAATTACTACGAGGAGGGGCCTCATCATTGATTGTTAACTCAGCAATCCAATTAACGAGTGATCTCCCTTCTGCTATCGCCTCTGGACAGATAGGATATGCGACAAACTTTTGGTCCTGGTACCCTGACATAATCATCGTTTTTCCGGTAAGAAACTGAGAAGACTCGGTCAGACCTCTCCATAAGATTCGTCCACTGAATTTCGGCTCTCCTTCATTCGGATAAAATGATTTCCTTACAACGGAATGAATACCATCTGCTGCTATAAGCATATCAGCTTGATAGGTTCCTAATTTTTGTCCCGTTTTCCGATCGGTAAATTGTACTTCAACACGATCTTCATAACGTTCAAAAGAGCTAAGATGATGCCCAGTCATCACAGCATCTTCCCCTAATTCCTTTTTCACCGCATGATATAAAATCATCTGCAGTCTTCCTCGGTGGATCGAGTATTGTGGCCACTCATACCCTGAAGCAAGCCCACGAGGCTCTTGCCATATTTCCTGACCATATTTAGAAAAGTATCTCAATTCGGCTGTTTTTACTCCTGCCTTCTCTAGTTCGTCCGCCAATCCAAGCTCGGTTAACACGCGTACTGCATGCGGGAGAAGATTTATTCCTACTCCTAATTCTCGAATTTCTTGAACACTTTCAAATACACGCACTGACGCACCACCGCGATAAAGTTTTAAGGCAGTAACAAGCCCCCCGATCCCTCCACCGGCGATAATGACAGATTTCTTAGTTGTAGTCACAAAATCTCCCTCACTTTGCAATTTTTCATAATTATCTCATAAATCAGCATTATATGTATACACTATTACACGAATTTTTTTGTGACAGCACAGGGAGTCTGATTAGTCGATCGGACATGGGATCATCCTTTCTATCTTGTAATCTTAATTTCAATGTAATTTTTCTTTCTTGTTTTTTATCATTCTACATCTTACTCTGTGCTCCTGTATATTTTTAACATTATCTATCCTCACTATCTAGCTAGGATGTTTTATTTATAGGTATAGAGGAAGGCACAACTAGCAGAAAAATCCGCTAGTTGTGCCTTTTTTCGGGCAAAATTCCCTTTGTTTAGCGAAACTAAAGAAGCAAGAGATCTCCCCTCGCTTCTCCACTTTACCTCTTATGAAGATTTTTTCTTATTAATAATATCAAAGGCAACTGCCGCTAATAATACTAACCCTTTAATCGCTTGTTGCCAATCAATTCCTAGTCCTAATATAGACATACCATTATTCATTACACCCATTACTAAACCACCAACAATTGCACCAATGACCGTACCTACCCCACCATATGCTGACGCACCACCGATGAATACGGCCGCGATCGCATCTAATTCAAATAAGTTACCTGCTCTTGGAGTCGCTGCATTTAGTCGTGCTGCAAAAATAAGTCCAGATAAAGCTGATAGTACGCCCATGTTAACAAATACGCCAAATGTAACTTGCTTCGTTTTTACCCCTGATAAAGAAGCTGCTTTTAAATTCCCTCCGACTGCATAGATGTGGCGACCAATAATCGTCTTTTGCATCACAAATGTATATCCTACAATTAGTACGAATAAGATGATGAGAATGTTTGGAATGCCTCTATACGTAGCTAACACATACGTAAACAAGTTAATAACAGCGAAAATAGCAACTAACTTGGCAACAAATAAACCTTGAGGCAAAACATCAAATTGATACTTCACTTGGTTCTTTCTCGTTCTAATTTCCATCACAATCAAAATGATAGAAAGAATGAATCCAATGATGATTGAGAAAACATGAAGACCTTCTCCACCAAAAATATTTGGAATAAATCCGTTGCTTATTTGTTGGAAAGAAGTTGGATATGGAGCTATGGATTGCCCTTGTAACACAACTAACGTTAATCCCCTAAACAATAACATTCCGGCTAATGTAACAATGAAAGCTGGTATCCCAACATACGCTACCCAGAATCCTTGCCATGCTCCGATTAATGCACCTACAAGTAAACAAATGATAACCGCTAAAAATGGGTTCATTTGCAAATTGACCATAAGGATTGCTGAGATCGCCCCTACAAAGGCAGCAATCGAACCAACAGACAAGTCAATATGACCGGTAATAATAACAAGGACCATTCCAATTGCCAAAACTAAGATATAACTATTTTGTAAGATAAGGTTCGTAATATTTAAAGGTTTTAATAACGTACCATCGGTTAGAATTTGAAACAAAACAACGATAAAGACTAATGCGATAATCATGCTATATTGTTTCAGATTATTTTTAAATAAATTGGTAATCGAACTCACTTTTACTCCCCCCTGCTCTTCGTCATAAATTTCATCAGTGTTTCTTGCGTCGCTTCGGACCTATCTACTTCCCCAGTAATTCGGCCTTCATTCATGACATAGACTCTGTCACACATGCCAATAATCTCTGGAAGCTCTGACGAAATGACTAAAATGCCTTTTCCTTGATCAGCTAGTTGATTCATGATTGTATAAATTTCATATTTTGCCCCAACGTCAATCCCTCTCGTTGGTTCATCTAGAATTAACAGATCTGGTTCTGAGAACATCCATTTACTTAATACAACTTTTTGCTGATTGCCCCCACTTAGATTCCCTACTATTTGCTTCACACTAGGGGTTTTGATGTTCATTTTTTTTCGGTACTCTTCTGCTACAACATGTTCTTCGTACTCATCCAAAACAGATTTATTTGTAATCTTTTTTAAATTTGCCAGAGTAATATTTTGTTTAATGTCATCCATTAAAATTAAGCCATACTCTTTCCGGTCCTCACTTACATAAGCAATTCCTGCTTCGATCGCTTGATTCACATCAGAAAGTTCGAGTTTTTTTCCATCCTTAATCATTTCACCTGTTGTTTTCTTTCCGTACGATTTTCCAAACATACTCATTGCCAGTTCGGTCCGCCCTGCCCCCATTAATCCAGCAACACCAACAATTTCTCCTCTTCGTATGGTTAGATTAACGTCTCTCACAACTTGACGATCACTTTGAACTGGATGATACGTACTCCAATTTTTCACCTCAAAAAATGTATCGCCAATTTTCGGTTCACGGTCTGGGTAACGGTTTGTTAAACTACGCCCTACCATTCCTTTAATAATTCGGTCTTCCGTAATATCAGCGGTGTCCAATGTCTCAATCGATTGTCCATCACGGATGATTGTAACGGAATTAGCGACTTTCTTAATTTCATTTAATTTATGAGAGATAATAATAGATGACATTCCTTGACTACGTAACTCAATTAATAGATTTAATAAATTTTCACTATCATTTTCATTAAGAGCTGCAGTTGGTTCATCTAAAATTAGAAGTTTCACATTTTTAGATAAAGCTTTGGCAATTTCCACCAATTGTTGCTTTCCTACACCAATATCTTTAATTAACGTATTTGGAGACTCTTTTAATCCTACTTTAGCAAGTAATTCTCTTGCCTTATTTGTTGTTTCATTCCAGTTAATAATTCCTTTATGTGCTTGCTCATTGCCGAGAAAAATGTTTTCAGCAATTGAAAGTTCTGGTATAAGAGCAAGTTCTTGATGAATAATAACGATTCCTAAATTTTCACTTTGTTTAATGTCTTTGAATTCACAAACTTCTTCTTTAAACAAAATATCGCCTTCGTACGTACCGTGCGGATAAACTCCACTTAACACTTTCATCAAAGTAGACTTTCCTGCTCCGTTCTCACCACAAATTGCATGTATTTCCCTTTCTACCACTTTTAAATTAACGGTATCAAGGGCTTTTACTCCTGGAAATTCCTTTGTAATCTTTTTCATTTCCAATATCGTCGATTGCATTTCCATTTCACCACACCCTTATCCTAAAGATGTAGAAGTTTCTTATCACTTACTCCTAATCTTAGATTCGTTGTAAACCATAAATGTAAGGAAGAGAGTGTCTCAAGTAGGGAATGACCCGGGTTTTTGAGACACCCTCTTTGTTCAAGAGCTTTTATTATTGAAGTTGATCTTCTGTATAGTAACCGCTACCAAGAATGACTTCTTCATAATTATCAGCATCTACATAGACAGGCTCAAGTAAATAAGACGGAACAACAATCACACCATTATCATACGTTTCAGTATCGTTCACTTCTGCTTCTTCACCTGAAATAATAGCAGATACCATCTCTACAACCTTTTTAGCTAGTTCTCTTGTATCTTTAAATACAGTCATAGACTGATCACCTGCAATGATTGCTTTCAAAGATTGTAACTCTGCATCTTGACCAGTAATAACTGGAAGGTCTGTGTAACCAATGTTCTTTAATGCAGAAATAATTCCGATTGCTAAACCATCATTTGGAGATAAAACAGCATCTACTTCTTCATCTGTATAGTACGTACTTAAAAGATTATCCATTCTAGATTGCGAGTTTGCAGCACTCCAGTTTAAAGTCGAAACTTTATCCATTCCAACTTGACCACTCTTAACAACCAATTTCCCTTCGTCAATGTATGGTTGTAGTATAGACATTGCTCCATCATAGAAGAAATATGCATTGTTATCATCTGGTGACCCACCAAATAGCTCAATGTTAAATGGTCCTGCTTCATTTTCTAAATCTAGTGCTTCAACAAGATAGTTTCCTTGAATTTGCCCTACTTTAAAGTTATCAAACGTAGCATAATATGAAATATGCTCTGATCCTCTAATTAAACGGTCATATGCAATAACTGGGATATCTGAATCAGCAGCCATTTGTAAAACATTTGTTAGAGCTTCCCCGTCAATGGCCGCAACAACAAGTACATCAACACCTTGTGTAATCATGTTTTCGATTTGAGAAACTTGTGTTTCTACTACATCCTCTGCATATTGCAAGACTACTTTATAATCTAGAGCTTCTAACTCTTTTACCATGTTATCTCCATCATGTACCCATCTTTCAAGTGATTTAGAAGGCATGGATACACCAACAAATCCAGCTTCTCCACTTCCTCCACCTTCACTGCCGCCATCTCCACCAGCAGATTCACTACCACCACACGCTGTCATAAATGCAGCAAGCATAAGAACAATAAGTAACATTCCAAGTTTCTTCATCTTGTTTCCCCCTTTTGTTTTGTATATGCATTTGATAACGCTTACAATATGATCATAATGCATATTCACCCTTTAAAACACGGAAACATATAGCACTTAAATATGTCCTTCTTAACTTATTTCACCATTCATATCATATCCAATCATTTTATCTTTTCTTCCTAGCACTTTTTTAACCATATAGCACTTTTATGTTTGTTTTTCAAGTTTCCAAATAAAAAAGCCCTCACCGAATTGGCGAAGACGAATGGATTGTTACCTCTTGTGAGATTTGTTACTTTAATTGAGAGAATGTCGGTATTCACTAGGAGAAACTCCCGTATGTTTTTTAAAGACGCGACTAAAATAATTAGGATCTTTGTAACCCACTTCATAACAGATCTCTTTTACACTACTTTCCTGAAAACGGATTAACTCCTTCGCTTTCTCTACTCTTAACTCTGTCAAATAATCAATGAACGAACAATTCGCACGTGATTTAAAGACTTTGCTGAAATATTGTGGGCTTAATTTAACTTCTTCAGCTACCTCTTCTAGCGTGATCGCTTTCTTAAAATGCCGATCAATATAATCTTTTGCTATAACCAACACATCTTTATTTTGTGAATGATACATCGTATGAATATGCTGAGAGATCTCAACTAATTTATTTTTTATGGAGGCTGCGGGTTGCATTTCAAGCTGATGTCGATCAAAGGAAACGGAAACCCCACTTTCAGCAATTTGTCGGCTGAGAAGAATGAAAAACTCAGACAATTTTTCCTCAAGAGTATCCGTATTCTTTTCACAGAATAACATGAGGGCGTCAATATATTGTTTGAAATAAGCTGGTACATCTCCTGATTGCCCTGAGGTTACCGTTTCAAGCACTTTTTTTTCTAACTTATAGGGATAAGAGCTCATAGAATGCTCCTCTTTATCCACGTGATCATTGTAATACTTACATGAGTAAGCATGCCTTGCCATCGATAACACAAATAATGCTTCATGGTACGATTGGACAAACTTCTCAACCTCATTATATACTCTTCCAATTCCAATGGATAACTCCATGTTCGAAAACAAAGACCGGCCTTTTTTGATAAGGACTTGTCCACTTTTCACTGCATAATCTCTAACCTTATTTTTTTCTCGATCGGTTAGTTGGACAAGGATTGGAATCCTCCCCATATTTTCTTCTCCAAGAAAATAGTGATGATAAAATCGGCCTAACTCTGCCTGTACATAACTCATGAGCTCCTGTACAGGTATAGTTCCTTCAACTCCTTGTTTTTTCTTCGCTTCAACAACTAACACAAAACTATCTCTTTTAAAATTTTGTTCCAATTGTAAATCCCCGAGGTGTTGTCCATAAGAAGCTTCCATTAACATAGCTGTAATCACTTTTGATTGAACAATTGACAAAGCACGACGGTAATTATCCTTTAAAATAATCTCTTCTTTTCTTTTTTCTTTTTCTCGTTCAATTTCATTTAGCACTTTTCTAAGTGGAACGGTGATCTCTTCTTTCGTACTCGGTTTTAAAATATAATCCCTGACTCCAATGATCATCACTTGTCGGGCATATTCAAATGTATCAAACGCTGTAACCATTATAATGTGAACGGTAGGATGCAATTTTTTAATTTCTCTACATGCTTCAATCCCATCAATCCCTGGCATTTTAATATCCATAAAAATCACATCTGGCCGAAATTCCTCTGCTTTTAATATAGCCGTTCTACCATTATCTGCTTCTTCAATGGTGACATTGGAAAATGCGTCAGTAATGACTTTTCGAAGACCTTTCCTCTCAATGGATTCATCATCTACGATTAAGATTCTATACATCCATTCGTCCCTCCCAATTCTTTGGTAACGTTAACTCAATCGTCGTACCTCTGCCTACCTCTGAATCAATCACAACCGTTTCATTCCCTTGATAAAATAACTCGAGCCTTCTAAGTACATTTTTAACTCCCAATCCCGTTGAGTGTCCACTAGATTTATAGGAACGTTCAGATAATTTATCTAATAACCTTTTACTCGTTTCCTGTTCCATCCCTACCCCATTGTCCCGTATTTTAAGAACTATATGGTCACCTTCACTATAGCCTTCAATTTCAATTAGACCTTTTTGTTCATATGGTTCAAGTCCATGGATGAATGCGTTCTCAACTAAAGGTTGTAAAGTAAGAATAGGCATTTTCAAAGTGTGACATTCTTCTGATACATTCACGGAAAAATCAAAGCGATCATCAAACCTTGTCTTTTGAATATAAAAATATTCCTGAACGACACTAAGCTCATCTAATAACGTAACTGGTTTCTCCATAACACCTAAATTATAGCGAAGTAACTTAGCTAACGAATTAATCAATCTAAATACGTGCTCAGAGCCTTCAATTAACGCACTTTTGGAAATCGTATTAAGTGTATTAAATAAAAAGTGAGGGTTAATTTGACTTTGTAAACTTTTCAATTCCATCTCTTTTAATAATTTATCTTGCTCCGATTTATTTTTTATTTGTTTCACAAAATACATTAAATCGGTCCTCATTTGATTAAATGTTTTCGATAAAAATCCTATTTCATCATTCGATTCAGGAAGCTTAGGCCCATCTAGCTTCCCATTGGCAACTTCACGAGCCGTTCTTGTAAGCTGATGTATAGGCGATGTAATGCTATTACTAAACAAATAAGCAATAAAAATCCCAAACGAAAAAGTAGCAATTGACATGAACAACACGGTTAATGTTAAGAAATCATTCCTTTTATTTATAGCATCATAATATGTATTAAACATGGATAAATCGTTATTTAATAACGCCAACGTTTGGTCCTGGATAAAGCCAACTACCATAAAAGCTTCTTTTTGTTTAGCTGAATACACCTCAATGTCATCCTCTAAAAAAGCCTGTACAGCAATGTCACTTTCTTCTACTAAACTTTCAATCATATTTTGATAATTTCGAGTGTCGATATAATTATTTTCATTCAGAAAATTAAGCTTTAAAAGTTGCTTTGCATCAAGCAGTTCTTGACGATGATGTTCATACAATTCTTGATCACTTTTCATTTTTTTATTTAAAAATGCGTCCATCGCTTCATACGTTTGCGTTGATTTTTGTGAAATATCATTTAATAAGAAAAAACGCTCTTGAATGAGTTCATATTGCTTAACAGTTTGATGATAGTTATAAAAAATAAATAAAGATAAACTGCTTAATACAATAAATAGAACAACAAAATTAATCAATAGTTTGGTTCGAATCGGCATCCTAATTTTTGGATTAGTATTCATCTACTACATCTTCTTTCCTCAAAAGGGTAATGGACGTATGATACTCTTTTAAGATTTCTTTTCCTTCAAGTTGATCTATCAACAAATTGACCCCTAAGTGGCCCATTTCATATGGTTCTTGTTTTAGAGTCGCATGAATCTCTCCATTTTTAATTAATTCTACCGTCTCTTCTAGTGCATCAAATGCATAGATGCTTATATCTGATGTTGGATTGCTTTTTTGAATTCCTTCAACAATACCTAAGCTATCTAGAGCACTAGTTCCAAAAAAAATAGAGATATCTGGGTTTTTCTTCAACATTTGATACGTCTTCTCAGCTCCTTGAATTTTACTAAGGTTCGAGCTTTCAATTGAAACCACTTCAATTCTTTCTTCAAAACTAGTTGCATCTAAAAAACCTTGAACTCTCTCATTTAAATTATTAGGAATAAAACTCCCCGTAATAATAACAACCTTTGTCTCTCCTACTGATTCATTCACTACGGCCAACCCCATTTCATAGCCAGCATCGTAATTATTCGTCCCTACATAGGTTACAAGATGATTGTCCTCTAAGTCCGAATCCACAATGATAACAGGAATTCCCTTTTCCAACGCTTTCGTTAAAACAGGCTCAAACTCATTGGATAACCCTTGAGTTAAAATGCCATCGACTTTCGAAGCAATGGCCATTTCAATTAGTTTCATATGGTCACTAATATTCGTTTGTTTCGTACCCATATACTCAATTGTAATACCATTTTCCTCGGCAGAATCTTTTGCTCCTGCATAAAGCTCCTGTAAATAAGGGGTTTCCAATTCCTGTACAATAAGAGCTAAGTGATACTCAGACTTTAGTGTCGTTCCATTCGCATTCAACGGCACTTCAAAATCGAGACTTTGCATAAAAAAATGATACGTCAACATAACCGAAATGCCTGTAACAGTAAGTAACAATCCATAAATATAGTAACTGTGCTTCATTTCGTAACACTTCTTTCTCTTCAAATGGTAACACACTAACTAGTTTGTTTATTCATTATACATTGAAAGCGCTTCATTATGTACTGAAATATATTCAATGGGGACGAGGGACAGATCTAGTGTTTTCTTCGTTTAGCGAAACTAAAAAAGCAAGGGATAATTCCCTTGCTTCATATAGAATTCTTTTCCCTTTTGACCTTATCGTGCACGATTGAGTGACTTGTTGATAAAGCGCTCCACGCTCTCCCATGTTGGTGCAGGTTGAACTCCAATTCTTTCCTGTCCACCTCTATTTGTATGGAACACGGTATACTCGCTAGCCCCAATAATTTGCCTATGATCATGTCCAGCACTAGGGACCGACGTAAACGATACCTCGTTACCAGCTAATGCTAGAGCCTCATAAAGCAAGACACTCTGTCCATGTGGAACGATTACATCATTGTATCCATGGAAGATGTGCATCGGTGGCATATTATCATCAATGTACGTAATTGGATTTGTTTTTCTTGTTAGTTCTGGGTGATCTTGAATTGGGAAGCCCATTAGTATGGATCCAGGAGCGTTGGGTGCATAATGATCCATGATTGTATATTCTTGCTCGTTCATGACAAGTAAATCGACTGGCGGAAAGAATGGGACGGCTGCCTGAACCGCGCTAGAAGTCTGTACGTTTGTTTCCCCTTCTAACTGCCAAATGTTACTAGTGGTTGCTGCAATTGCAGCCGCCCAACCGCCCGATGAATTACCTAGAATAGCAATGCGGTTTGGATCAATGTTGTATTCATCTGCATTTTCACGAAGCCAACGTATTGCCGCACGGATGTCGTGGAGCTGACCAGGAAACTGTACTTGTGTATTTGAGCGGATACTAACTCCAGAAACAGCATATCCTTTTTCGGTAAAATGGGAAACTACATCGGGAGGAACACTCTTACCCGCATCACTCATCCATGCCGAACCTGAAGTCCAAATGACGAGAGGCAACTTATTCTTCCCTGGCACATCGGGTATATAGAGATCAAGTAAGTTACCTTGAGTGTGTTGTGGAACAGGGGCGGTGTATGGAATATTTTCAATCTTTTCAACACCACGAACGGATGCTGCATGCGTTGGAACAGTTAGAGTCAACAAGAGAGCAAACGTTATAGCAACGAACACGATAGACTTTAAGATCCTATTTTCTTTCATGTTTTTCCCCTTTTCTAATTCAATTTTGTACACTTGTTTAAGCTATTAGATCTAAATAGATACCTAATGTGAAAATACTTTTACAAAAACTATTTTCTTCTGAATTACATTTAATTTGATAATCATGACAGCAGCAACCATCTCCTCTACCTATTATTTTATTTTCTCTTCTATACGTGAACTGTAGATTTCATCACCTCCGTTCATGTTAACAATGGATGCCGATATTGAATTTCAGAATGTGAACGATTTAATTTTTTTGTGACGGAAATTTATTGATGTTTCGCAGGGGCTCTCTTTAGGAGATGTGGTAGATTATACAGTTATTATCCGTTGATTTGTGGGCTCATCATTTCAATTGTTTACACATCTTATTAGGAACTCTTACTTCATTAATGCCTTTTTTATCTTTGCATTTCCTTTCTATAGCAAGTTATCTAAAAATATAAAATGATCAGGTACTTTCTATTTAGCCAGCCTTTCTTTTAAATAGTTTCAAAGATGGTTCATCTTCTTCTTGATTAAATTTGAGTGTCATTGCTGCACAAGTGGAAATTTCGCCATTCGTTTTCTGTCTTATCTCCATCAAAATGACAGTCCATCTTTCCGAAATATATTAAGCCTCATTTCAAGCTTGTAAATCTAATATTGTAAGCCCTTTCATTAGTAAGTAAAAAAATTTTCGAGAACTAAGTCTACTGTTATTTTAAAAGGGTCCACTCGTAAAAGGTACATTTACTGAATAGGAATTTCTATTCTTTTTTTCCTATATAATATAGAAATGCAAAAAGGTTGTCCTAGGAATGAACACTCAATGGTTTCACCATTAAATTAAAAAAACCAAATAAAAATAGCTAGTATAGATGTGCCTCAACCATACTTGCCATTAACTAACTAATGTTATTTCGTCTATATTAATAATTGCTTCAATCAAAACCCACTGTTCTGGAAACACTTGGCACACATTCATCCTCCCTTTTCATTTGAGTCACCTCCTACATATTACTTATAGTGTATCATGGTAAAGTAAGCTCCCCACATCAATGATAGGTCGCACTTACTGGACTTCTCCGATTTACTCGTCCCCTATTGATCCTATTTTCAATAGCATTGCTATTTTGCAGTTGGCTGCTTGAGCGTAGAAAAAAGATCAAACGGAGGCGGAGTAGGAAAAACTCAGCTTTGACTACCCAAATAAGGGAGACCTCTCAAGTTCGGGTTCCATCACATCTCTTTGACTACCCAAATACGGGGGACCTCTCGAGTTCGGGCTCCATCACATCCCTTTGACTACCCAAATACGGAGGACCTCTCAAGTTCAGGCGTCATCTCATCCCTTTGACTACCCAAATAGGGCTTCCCTCTCGAGTTCGGGCGTCATCTCATCCCTTTGGCTACCCAAATAAGGCTTCCCTCTCGAGTTCGGGCTCCATCACACCCCTTTGGCTCCCCAATTATGACTTCCCTCTCAAGTTCGGGCGTCATCTCATCCCTTTGGCTACCCAAATATGTGACACCCTATAGCTCCTTTCAAATACAATCAAGCCATCGGTTTTCCTCCACGCGAGAGGTTGTACTGACACAGAAAAAAAACTCTTCAGTTCTCACCTTCTCTTTTATTCCACCTTTTTCCATAAATAAATCACTTCCAAAGTCTCCCGCAAACCCACTCTCTTTCCACCTTCCACAACATAAGCTTCCCTTAAAAGTTCAAGTCATTTGACTGCATAATGTTTTATCACTATAATATTAGACTATTAACATTCGGCTAATGAGGTACTTAGAATTAAATGAATGAATAGAAAGGTAGGTGAAATTATCTTAGACGACTATTTTAGGTGTATACGAATTAGAAAGAGAGCAAGTGGCCCTTCAGTTCCGTAACCTTTTCCTCCAGACATTAAGGGTAATCAATGGAAGATTAAAATAACGTTTCGCTTCGTTATACTTTATGGAGGAAAAGAATGAAAACAATAAAGAATATGAAAACAGACTGGACTACATTTGCTGTTAGTGGAGGGTTTTTACTCCTTTTTGTCATTTTTGCACTCATTGACATTAATATGGTTGAAGGGTGGGTAACTGAATCCTTTAATTGGTCAGTCACATTTTTTGGTGCTTATTGGCAATTATTATTACTAGGAAATTTTGTGATCGGAATCATATTAGCTTTTTCAAAATATGGAAATGTGAAGTTAGGAAAAATGGAGAAACCTGAGAATAGTAATTTTCGTTGGATTTCTATGATTCTTTGTACGCTACTAGCTAGTGGTGGTGTATTTTGGGCTGCCTCAGAGCCAATCTATCATTTTGTTACAACTCCGCCGTTGTTTGCAAGTGATGGGATGACACCGCAGGAGGCCGTCATACCGGCTTTATCCCAAAGCTTTGTTCATTGGGGTTTCCTAGCTTGGGCGTGTTTAGGTACGTTAACAACCATTGTCCTCATGTATGCACACTATCATAAAGGATATCCACTTAAACCACGTGCAATTTTATATCCTATTTTCGGAGAAAAAATATTTAATAAAAGTATTATTGGTTCAACTGCCGATATCGTTTCAATTATTGCCGTTGCTGCAGGTACAATGGGGCCAATCGGCTTTTTAGGTTTGCAAATTGGATATGGTCTTCATTTTTTATTTGATATTCCAAATACGTTGGCTACGAATATGATTATTGTTGGGGCACTAATCCTAATTGCTGCTATATCTGTAGCAAGTGGGGTTGACAAAGGTATTCAATTTTTAAGTCGTTTAAATGTTATATTTGTTGTCTTATTAACAGCAATCATTCTCATGATTGGCCCAACAATGTTTTTAATAGATTCTTTTATTAGTGCGCAAGCTTTTCAATTACAGCATTTTTTCGGAATGAATTTATATCGCGCAGATCAAGCTTGGCTTGGTTATTGGACGATCTTCTTCTGGGGCTGGTTTCTAGGATATGCACCGATGATGGCTATTTTTATAAGTAAAATATCGCGTGGTCGCTCGATCAGAGAGCTTATTGTAGCCGTATCTATTATCGCTCCATTAGTGAGTAATTTCTGGTTTGCCGTTGTTGGTGGTACTGGATTATCTCATGAACTAAATAATCCTGGTTCCATCTCAGGCCCATTAGGTGATGGCGGAATGCCCGCGACCGTAATGGCAATTATGGACCAACTACCAATGGGATTATGGTTGGCTATTGGGTTCTTAATCGTTAGTATTGTGTTTGTATCGACTACTGTTGATTCCATTTCATATACAGTAGCCGTAACCATACAAGGTACAGATCATCCACAAAGATGGATGAGAGTCTTTTGGGTCATTTTGTTTGGCATCTTATCTGTAGTACTACTAACAATTGGTGAAGGAAGTATACAGGCATTGCAAAACTTTATTGTCGTAACGGCAGTACCTGTATCTATTTTGCTCCTTCCACCACTATGGAGTGCACCAAAAATAGCAAAGCAGATGGCTAAAGAACAAAAGATCTTAACTTCTGTTGAATCTACAAAAGTAGTGAAGGCAAAAGTAGCAAAATAAGGACTTTGTCGTCGCCATGAATCCAAAGAGATGAAAAAGAGACTTCTCATTAAGTTCGTCAACTGATGAGAAGCCTCTTTTATTTTTGATTAACCGAGATGTAATCGTGAAGTGTCTATATCGTTGGCTGGTCTTTTTATTTCTCCAAATAATTCTTCACACCATCTAAATCCTTGGCCCCTTCAAAAGCTAACCTTTTCTTATTTTTAACATTGAGTTAGCATTTGTCTGAAATTCATATGGTACTTTCACTTCTTCAACTGTACAACCGTTGTCAGCCAGATAACTAATTATTTCATCTAAATGCTCATATCTTTCTCCCTCTAAATCAACTAAAGGGAAAATACGAACTTCCTCTTTCGTAACCCGCAATAACTCATGTAACGTTTCGATATGAAAGTGATAATCTAGTCTATCCGCATACATAAATAAAAAATGTGCCGATAGAAGAAGGTCAAATTCTGCATTCTTAAATGGTAACAAAGGTAAAGTAACGGGAATGTATCTTTCGCTAGATTTCCTCATATCGTTGGTACAATCATGCAAGGCTCTTAAACGATGTTTTCTTAGACCTTCTACATTATTAAAATAATCCCATTTATAATTATTTTTCGCTTTTTCCATGTGCTTCATTGCGTGTTCAATATCTTGAAGCCCTTTATATTTCAGGTCTTCCCCCGAATGATCATAGGCAATATCACACGCTGTTACATCTAAACCTAATTCGTTTCCAACAGCAGTAAATGAACAAGCGCCTGCTGGACAATCGAGTATTTTCTTTCCTTGTAGCTCTTCCTCTGAAAGCGAGAACATATCCAAATACTCTTCAAGGGTTCTCCCAATAAAAACAATCCGTTCTAAATCTAGCTTTGTACTCTTCTCAACTCTTCTCAACTCTTCTCAACTCTACTCACCTCTTTGAAAAAGATTACATTCATATTATCACATTAAATGGGTAATAGTAGCCTGTTTCCCTTCCTATTCTACTAGAAAAAGGCGAATCCACTTGGTGAAGATTCGCCTCCGTTTCCTAAAGTTATTTTTCAGCAGTTTCAATACACCATTCAGTAGAAGCATTGTTAACATCGGATGCCGCTTGGTATGATTTGGACATCCTCTAGAACACTTTTCGCTGGTAAATGACAGATGTTACTCCCCAAGAAAGAGCATAAAGGATCAGGATTACAACAGCCGCTCCAAAATATAAAACGGGGATGGACAAATTAACAATAAAATTGGTAAGTACTGTCACGTTTTCATTAACAAACGATACAATAGGACCTGATAAATAAGATAAAAGGATAAAACTAATGAGAACAGCTGTAGTAATATAACCTGGTTTAAAGATATAAAATAACGGGAACGTTAATGCTGCAAATAGTAAGAATAAGCCACCACCAAGCGCAATATCACTAATCGAAAAAGGTTTACTAAAAGCAAATAATGCTACACTCGTCACTACAATCGATAAAACCATATAGACGATCGCACCGAGATAACGTGCCGCAATAATTTCAAAACGTGTGTAAGGTAATGAATTTAATAAGATATTCGTCTCTACTTTTTCATCATAGGCATACGTGTTAAACGGGATAAAAATGCTTGCTACTAGAAAAATAAATACTGGATGAGATCCCATTATAATAAAGAACAGAATAAAAGGAACAAAGATTAATAACTGCCTTTTCTGCAGTATGACATCACGTCTGATCAGATTAAACACTGTGTATACCCCCTTTCAAGTAATACATGATATCTTCTAAAGAAGCGCGTTCAATGACAACCGAATCCCCAAACATCTCTTTCACTGCGCTCACATTATCCGTTAATGCTTCAAATCCTGTTGGTGCACGATGAATGTCTACAAATGCCTTTTCCGTATCTCTATCTAGGAGTTCCATCCCTCCTTTTACGAGCGCATAGTTTTCAGCTACGTCGTGAATCGATTGAGTAAATAGCAATTCCCCACTCTGAATAAAAGCAATATAATCTGCGATACGGTCTAAATCAGTTGTAATATGCGTAGAGAAAAAAATGGTCCTGTTCCCATCAATCATAATTTCCTGCAAAAGATCGAGAAGCTCCCTCCTAAAAATGGGGTCCAATCCAGCTGTAGGCTCATCCATAATGATTAACTCTGCCTGATGGGACAACGCTATCGCCAACGATGCCTTCATTTGCATCCCTTTTGAGAACGTTTTGATCGCTTTGTTAAGAGGTAATTCGAATTGCTCAATATATTGATAGAATTGGGCATCATCCCATTTTTTGTAGGCTGGTGCAACAATTCGTTTAATATCTTTTAAGTTCAACCCTTCAAAAAAGACATTTCCATCGTACACAAACCCAATCCGTTCTTTAATCTCCTTCTCATGTTTCTTATAATCCAACCCAAAAAGCTTAACTTCCCCTTCATCCGGCCTCAATAGATTCATCATCATCTTAATCGTTGTCGATTTACCGGCTCCATTTGCTCCAATAAACCCTGTTACAAAGCCTTTCTTCACTTGCAAATCTATATTTCTAACGGTAAAACCTTTAAGTTTTTTGGTTACATTTTTTAATTCAACCACATTTTCCATTCATATCACTCCTCATATAAAATACTCAATAATTGCTGGAGTTCATTAAGGGATAGCCCAATTTCTTTGCTATTTGTAATGACCGCATTCAACTGCTCCTCAATGACTTTTAACTTCTTCTCTCTCATGAGCTCTAGATTTTGCTCAGCAACAAACGAACCTTTTCCGACAATGGAATAGATAAAGCCCGCCTTTTCCAATTCTTCATAAGCTCGCTTCGTCGTAATGACACTAATTTGTAAATCCTTTGCAAGTTTACGCATGGAAGGGATTGCTGCTCCCTCCTGCAAGTCACCTGCTAATATAGCTGATTTGATTTGGTTCGTAATTTGTTCATAAATGGGCTCTTTCGAACTGTTAGAAATAATAATTTGCATGCCAAACCCTCTTCTTATTTTTTTGAAGACATCTTTGTAATAATGCCCACTGCTGCATAAATCAATATAGCTATAACATGAATCGTCACGCACAGATTAAAAAATGGATAGGAATAAGGAGTGATCCATTCTGTAAAGAGCTTCGCGTCCAACATCCACCTTCCTAACCTAGCAATTAAATTGTCACTATCATTAATGTTCGGCTCCAAGAAAGTCCCATCCACAGCGATAAAAATCAATTGAGTTATACAAAATAGAGCAAAGGTTACTACCCAGCGTTTAGTTCCATTAGTTTCAAGTAAGTTTTCTGTTCTAGCCCCAGACATTCACCCACTTCTCCTCTCACTTTCTATTCATATAATGTATATATACTATATACACATTATATACACACTTCCGACATCATGCAACATTTAATTGGAAACAAGTGGGCGTGTGGGTCGTGGGGACAGGTTCCTTGTCCCACTCCCCAAAAAGTTAATAACCCGTTGTATAAACAGAAGGTAATCCACCTTTGTTTATACAACGGGTTATTTTTAAAAGAACGAGATAGAAACATCATAAAAACTAAAATCCTACGTGTTGTATGTAGTTCATTCTCCGTTCCATCATTGAATTAGTACATATCTAACGATTCTCATGCTCCTCAAGTTAGCACAAAGAAAAAACAAGAGAACCTTCCCCTTGTTTCTGTTTTATTATAAGCGGACACAATCGACAAACATCGCAAAACCACTGTTTTTTGTTACAGGTAACGAAATGTGAGTCCGCTTGAGAAAAGCAGCTCAAGGTACCCGGTCCCCATGACCTATGATCCCAACTCAGTCCGCCATTCCAAAAATAGGATGCGTGTTTGCCAATCTCTCTCGCATCTGATCTACTCTTACTTGCGCTCGTTTTAATATTTCCTCTTCGTCTACAAAAGTACACTTGCCATTTCGAACGACAACACGCCCATTTACTAATACCGTCGAGACGTCATTCCCATTCGCATTGTACACAAGGGCTGAGGAGCAACGATGGACTGGACTAATGTGGGCTTTTTGTAAATCAACGATGACCATGTCGGCTTTTTTCCCCACTTCTAGACTTCCTAAATCTTGTTCACGCCCCACTGCTTTCGCTCCATTTTTTGTTCCCATCTCAATTACTTGCATTGGTGGAAGTAACGTTGAATCCAATTGATTCACTTTATGCAAACAAGCCGTAAATTTGAGGACTTCTAAATTATCCTGACAATTGTTGCTCCCAGGTCCATCTGTACCGAGCGCAACATTAATGCCTTTTTCCAACATCTCCGGCACACGTGCTACACCTGAAGCTAAATACATATTAGACACCGGACAATGGACGACAGTTGCTTGACAATTAGCGATCAAATCAAGCTCTCCATCGTTTAACCATACCCCGTGAACCACTTGGGTTGTCGGCCCCAACATTCCTACAGCTTCAACTAATTCTAAATTTCTCAACCCATAGCGAGTCATCGTGTGGTCAATCTGATCTTTCGTTTCAGCTACATGAACATGAGTAATCAAATTACGTGTATGAGTAAACTTTGCTGCTCGCTCTAAAAAATCACGAGAGCACCCGTACAAATTTAATGGTCCCATCGCTACACCAACGCGGCCATTCCCTGCTCCGCTCCAACGGTCTAATAGAGTATCGGTTCGGGAAAAGATTTCATCTTGCGTCTCATTCAATCTGCCTTCTCTCCCCATATCAATTCCACCGCGAGCCAATACCCCGCGAATCCCTGACTCCTCCATCGCACGGAGCACTTCCTCATCATTTTTAGGAGATGTGTGAATGTAATGATGATCCATAATAAAAGTTGCACCAGATTTTAAATTTTCTATACAACCAATCATGGCTGCTAAGTAAAAATCTTCTTCCGTCATGGCGAGAGAAGCAGGCCAAATGACTTGCTGTAACCAATCAAAAAGCACCAAATCATCAGAAACACCTCTCATATATGTTTGAAAAAGATGCGTATGACAATTGATCAAACCAGGGATAATCGCTTTTCCTTCCGCATTAATGACTTCATCTACTTCTTGAAGCAAATAATCTTTTGAACCATCTTCTGGCCACTGTCCTATTTCTTCAATCACGTTATAGTTGGTTACTAAATATCCATTTTTCAACGTTTGATTCTCTTGATTCATCGTTAAGATCGTACCATTTTTAATTAGAATTTTCCCCATTTTATCTCCTCCTTACTAAAAAAAGGGGATTGTTCCCCTTTTTTCTAACTAGATTCATAGAATAATTGTCGTCTTAGCTCTTATTTCAAATAACTCGTTGTAAAGATATCACTAAGGTCTTCTTTCTCATCAATCACACCAAGCTCATACATCTGGTCACGTAATGTTTCCCAACGTTCTTCTGTCATATAACCGACCCCATAATCCAATGCATCGCCTGTAAAGATTAAATCCACTTCGGATTCAGCTGCAAAATTAAGTTCCTCCATCGTTTTATCCGGATTATCTTCTAATATAAATGGATTAATTTCTTCTGCATGATCTTTGTAGTAATTATAGCCTTCCATCGTTGCTTTCACATGCGTTCTAACTAGCTCTGGATTTTCTTCTAGAAACTTTTCAGTTGTAAACATGACTACACCATATGGGTTAAAACCTGATTCAGATACCATTAAATAATCGACTTCAATACCTTCCTGAGCTAGTGTATAGGTTTCAGATCCAACAAAGCCTTGAATAAGGGATGTTTCATCAGCAATAAAATTAGCAAGCTGACCACTATAAACCATTTCATCGACTTCATTTAATTCATAAGCTTCTTTAATATAGTCCCACCAAGGAGCACCAGGAGCAGTCGTGACTGTTCTTCCATTTAGATCTGAGAAACTAGTAATATCTTGTCCTTGATGGAATAATACAGCTTGAGGGTAATCTTGGAAAACAGCAGCTAGAGCAACAATCGGTATCCCTTCATTTCTAGCTACTAAAATATCTGTCGCATGAGCCATTCCTATTTCAGCTTCCCCCGCTGCGACAATTTGAACCCCACTGACTCCAGGACCACCATTTTGAATGGTGACATCTAGACCTGCTTCTTCATACAGTCCTTGATACTTCGCAGCATACACTCCACCAAATGATGGTTGTGCAAACCAAGTCGTTACTTGCGTGATAGGAGTTAATTCTTGCGTTTCTTCTATGTTGGGTTCTTCTACTGTCTCACCTGTGTTGGATTCACTTTCACTTGTACTGCTATTTGAATTCGACGAACAGCCAATTGCTACCAACAGCATCATCAATAACATCCATATAAAAGATAATTTACGCACCACATTCCCACTCCTATCATTCTCATATTATGTTTTGCTACTATTGAACTCTACTTATGTCGTTCCAATGGTTACCCCTAACTCTTTCAACCAGCGTCGATAGGCAACCGATAAGATATCCACTTTATGATTTAGCTCTGCTTGTAAATCTAACGGTAGAAGCTCAGGCTTTTGTGTTTCAATAATCCATGCATCTTGCTCAAATACAGTATCTTGAAATTGAATAAACTGCTCATCTGGAACATCAAAGCCATAATTCCTCGCAACAGCCATATAAACCGTACATTCTTTATCATTAATAGGTAAAACCGTCAAAAGAATATAGAGTGTTTGACCGGTGTCCGCATCTCTTTTTGATAGTTTTCCTACTAAAGGTCGAAACACTTCTTTAACATACACGTATGTGGTCCCCTCTTTAGCATCAGAACCTGAATGCGCTACCGGCTGAAAAATAGGAACATCATCAGTATAAATCCGGTCTTCTTCTTTAAAGATTTGAAAATCTGGTAACTCTGCATAATCTGGATGACCGAGCAACCCACCATGAACATACATTAAATGAGCAAAGTCTGTGAAATTTTCAACGACTCTTGTACCTGCTGCTTTCACTTCATACGGTCCACAAACTAAAGGTCGATAAGAAGGATCTTCAAACTCTGGAATGTCAGGCAAGTCACTTTTCGGTTCTCCTAAACAAACCCAAACAATTCCATATTTTTCAATACAATGATAACCTTCGGCTTTTGCTCGAACAGGAATTTTTTTGTCTTTTCCTTGTGCCGGAATACAAACACAGTTTCCTTTGTCATCATATTGCCAACCATGATATGGACAAACCAAAGTATCATTTTTTATATAGCCTTTGGATAACATCGCTCCACGATGAATACATAAATCTCGAAATGCATTCACACCATTTTTTGAACGGAATAAAGCAACTCGCTCTCCCATTACAATCACGCCAACTGGCTCATCTTTTAATTCACTAGCTTTGTACACTGGATGCCACTCATTCACTAGAACCGAATCTTGCAAACGATCATTTACTGCAGTACTCATGTTTGACCACTCCTCATTTCTTTGATTATAGAAACTATTTCAAGCTAGGTCTTTCGGTTGACCTCGTGCTTTCTTTACAAGCCACATATTATTAACCCCTCCCTATGTAAGACAATGAACACTTTTATTCGTTTCGTTAATAAAATATATAATTCATTTACACAACGTAATATTTATATTGATAATACTAACTATTCGTTATAATCTAGTCACAGATGTTGTTATAATTTATAACAAGCTTTTTTAGAGAAAGTGATTAATCAGAGCAGACTTCATCCTATAAATCTTATAGCAACAGGAGTTACAGTGTTTTAAAGTATGTATTTTAAAAAAAGAGAGGTGGAATCGAAGAAAAGTATGTAGGTTTAATTTCCAATTCACTTGAAATGATTGAGAGATAACGATACATTAAAGGAAATCGCATCATTATGCATTGGCACAGGAGAGGATACCATGTCGACAAAACAATCCATTCATACATTACCGGTCGTACAACTTGATGATATTGACCGGCAGATTATAAACAGATTAAAAATAGATGGACGAATGTCATATACCGACCTCGCCAAGGAAGTCGGCCTTTCACGAGTAGCGGTTCAATCTCGGGTAAACACGCTGATGGAAAATGGAGTCATCGACCGTTTTACAGCCATCATTAATCCAGAAAGAATCGGAATTAACGTATCAGCTTTTTTTAATGTTGAAGTCGAACCTAAGCACTTAGATGAAGTAGCGACCATTCTATCCGACGACCCCTTGGTTACTAGCCTGTATCATATGACAGGACCAAGCAAACTCCACATGCACGGACTATTTGAAAACAATCAAGAAATGGAAGTATTTCTAAAAGAAAAACTGTATACATTGCCTGGTATTACTAGCGTAGATTGCCAGGTGTTAATTAATCGGTATCGAAGTACGATGGGCATAAGGTTATAAAGGTACATTAGAGGTACAATAGGTACATTGTCCTTTGAGCCTATCAAAAGGTGCAGCTGTCTATGTAATGAAAGAAGTTGATAGTAGTAAGATTCGATTGTTTGGTTGTTAGAGGAAAATTTAAGGTCTGTGTAATTTAGGAGTGAAATTAATAAACCAAAAAACAGAATCGTTGATCGAGATTCTGTTTTTTGATTAAAAGTGCTGTCACTACATGTAGTGACAGCACTTTTCTAACTATATTAAGACAACTAATTGTTGCTAAAATTTTTTACCCCATAATCAATCTCGGCAGCCAAAGGGAGATCTCTGGCACATAAGTAACTAGAAAAAGAATAGGTATGGCTCCGAAGAAAAGAAATGGCAATAATGGTTTCATCAGATCTTGCATTGGCACACCGCTTGTTCTCGAAACAACAAATAGATTCATAGCCAAAGGTGGCGTTAATGTACCAACTCCAATAGCGACAAATAAGATTGTACCTAATTGTATAGGGTCTAATCCTATGGCATTAGCTGTTGGCATCAATAATGGAGTAAATACAAATATTAGTACACCTGTACTCAGAAAGAATCCTGCAAAGAACAAAATAAGGACAATCAAAAACAATAACACATTCGGGTTAGTCGAGATATTCTGCATTCCTTCTGCAATCATATGTGGGACATTATTCAGAACAAGTAACCTTGTGAATATCATTACCATAGGTAAGATAATAAGGATGGAACCTACAGATTTCCCTGTGTCAGTAAATGCATCTAATCCATTTTTGATAGTAATTGTTTTAAATATAAAGGCCCCGGCAATCAAGGCATAGATACAGGCAACCGCTCCCGCTTCTGTCGGGGTGAAAGCGCCTCCATAAATTCCACCAAAAATAATAAGAGGCATGATAAAGGCCGGGATAGCCATTTTAAATGTTGTAAAAACATCAGTAAAGTAACTTCTTTGAACAGCTGAAGTTGTTGCTGCCGTTTCTTCAACACCTGCAGGGGAACTGTTAGACTCTGGTTCACGATACCATTTTGGATAAATAATACGGTTAATAAGAATGTACAATAATGCCCAGAGTATCCCTGGGACAACGGTGGCTAAAAACAACGCTGCGATCGACGTGTTAGCGACGACTCCAAACAAAATGGCATTCATATTCGGTGGGATCATATAACCTAAAGGACCAGAAGCACCTAAAAGAGCAGCAGAGTATCTTTTATCCCAGCCAAGCTTCTCCATTCTAGGTATAAGAATACTACTTAACGCTGCTACAGTGGCCGTTCCAGAGCCACTAAGTGCCCCAAACATCATAGATGAAACAGGAATTATTGCCCCCATTCCTCCCTTGACTTTCCGAAGCAATGCTCGAGAAAATTCAATTAGTCTTTCGGCAATCCCACTTACTTCCATTAATCTCCCCGCAATCATAAAGAGCGGAATGGCCAATAGTGTAAAAGATTCCAAAGAGAAAAAAGCAGTAGTCACAATCGTTCTCATACTTGTTCCTGTGATTAGGATATAAAGTAAGGAACCTGTCAGGAAACTGAATGATACGGCCATACCAAGAAACATCAGTAATATTACTACGAGGGAAGCTATTAGGATTTCCATTTTTTCAACTCCTTCGCTTCCTTAAATGAGTGAAGTATATAATAGATTGTTATAAGAAGCCCGCTTATCGATATAAAGGATGTGAGCCACCATAAAGGAAATCCTAGACCTGCTGATGTATCTCCTGTAGCAATACCAAATTGAACATAATCAAAACTTAAGTAAGTAAAAAAGCCGATCGATCCCACTGTTAGTACATTAACAAAAAGTCTAATATATTTTAGTACCTTTTTATTTTTAATGATTAGTGGCATAACATCTAACTTTATATGATCATCTTTACGTGCTAACAACGCACCTGCTACCCAAATGGCTAGAATCATAAGATAAACAGGTAATTCTCCCATATCCCCCACAGAAGTCTTAAATACGTAGCGACTAATCACCTGAACAAACACAATAACAGTAAGTGCAACCATACACACTGTTATGATCTTTGTAATAATGGAAATAAGAAATTTATCAACTAGTGACAGGAATTTACTCACATCTATAACCCCCAGCAAAATAAGCTATTCTCATAATGATTTAAAATGAGTTAAGTGAGAGTTCCAACTCTCACTTAACTTCATTCATTAATTAGTCAATAGATTCTATAATTTCCATAACCTGATCAAAGACATCCGCCCCTACATAATCTCTGAATTCTTCATCTAAACTTCGAGCATAGTCAATCCACTCAGAGCGCTCTTCGTCCGTTAATTGATAAACTTGAACACCTTTTTCCTCTAGCTCACCTAGAGCAATTTGAGTGAATTCTTTTTCCAGTTCACCTTGATGGGCCATGGCTTCCCAAGCCGCCTCTTCTACAATTTCTTGTAAGTCATCAGGGAGTGCATCCCAATATTCTTTTCCAATCATCAATGTTCCACCAGACGCCCACTGCCAGTCAATATCCGTATAATGGTCTGTTACTTCATAAAATTGACGCTGAACAACTGAGGATGCCAGAAATTCAAGACCATCTATCGTTCCTGTTTCTAAAGCCGTATACACTTCACTAAAAGCAAGCGGCTGAGCATTACTAATACTCCCCCAAAACGAATTGACCACTGGATCCTCATAAATTCTCAGTACTAAATCACTCACATCATCAATTCCTACGACTGGATGTTTAGCATTCGTAATCCCACGGAAAGCACCTGGAGCTACAGCTAGAAGCTTTACATCGTGATCCGCCAACCACTCTGAATACAAGTGAAATAATTCTCCATCAGGATTGCTAAGCACTTTCTCCACATCTTCAAAATCTCTAAACAAGTAAGGTAATTTCAAAACTCCTAATCTTTCATCAACGTTTGCCATCGGTTCTCCATAATAAGCTACTAGATCTCCAATTCGAAGATTTTGAAACATTTCCGGATTAGCTCCTAATACCGAATTATAATAATTGTTTATTTTGATGCGCCCTTCAGACTTCTCCTCAACTAGATCAGCGAACGTTTGCTGAGAAACACCAAATGCATTAAATTCAGTACTGGTGGAAGGGTCTGTGTAAATACTTGCTAATGACCATTCAAACACTTCTTCTCCGTTGGCGTCAGAAGTGCCTGTATCAGAAGAACCACAAGCAGCTAGTAAAGCAAACACACACATAAGAACTCCAAACAGGAACACTCTCTTTGAGATTTTCATAATTGCCCTCCCTTAATTTAAATTCATAATTACCCATTTTTCATTGCATTTAATGTGACACTTGTTCTTTTATATCTTCACTGCTACTTGATCTCTGATTACCTTGTCGCTTGGTAATTTCAACAATACCATTATCAGCATCTACTTTAACCCAATCGCCTGTTTCAATAATGTCTAATGGATCTTGTTCTAAATCGGTAACAGTTGGCGCATGGGTTACCACTGCACCTAATGCTGACTTTGATGTGGTAATGTTATAAATCATCGCTTTAGGTGCTGCACCAGCAAGTCTTGCAGCGTGAAAAAAGGCGGACCATCCTGACGATCCCTTAGCCCCTGGAAAGACGAGCACTTTATCTTTGAAGCTTTGGTTATAAAGCTCATGTCGTAATTCAATAATTTTTCCGTTTTGCGGATTAATCCCACCCCATCCAGATATGGTATCTCTCGTCACAAGCGCTTCCCCTTCTGAACATCCTCCAACAACTTTTCGGCCACGCAATATGATTTTATTCATCTTTAATATTCCCTCCATTTCCCTGTAATCGCTGCATTGATACAATCCTCTAATGATCCAAACCATGTTTGAATCCCCATAATGGCTGGTAAATAATGAGCTTGCTTGGCAGAATCAGTAGCAACGACCTTCGTTCCTTCTGGAAGTATTTGCCCAATTGCCGGACAAGTGTCACTCATAAGTTTGGCACCGGCATCTTGGATTATTTTTGTGTAACCGCTTCTGTCAGCGACTTGTCGAAGTGCTCGCGGTGTAAAAATCCAAACATCTGTATTACCGTTTATCTTTCTGCCATCTAGTAATTTACAAATATCCCATAGCTGTTCAAGTGAGGCGTGTGGACAACCTAGCATAATGAAATCCACTTCTTTATCTTTGGCTGAGTGATTTAATAATTCATAAGCTTGCTGTCTCTCTGCTTTTCCATATTTTATAACCGTTTTAGGCTTGTTGTTTCCAAATGCTTCCTCTACTGTGCTAGCATCAGCTGTAATCCCAGGCATATGGTACATCTCAATTCCCCCAGAAGAAGATGCTGCAGCTCCAAAATGCTTAAGCATATTATGATCAGGTGTACCTTTAATTCCATTAATAACAGGGACACGATCACCGATCATTTCACCAATGTAATAACCTAATAGCCCCCAATCTTCCATCGTTTCCATTTCTATTTCAACTTCTACAAGATCTGTACCTAACCGATTTTCATCAATATGATAACCCCAATACGGAATTTTCCCTGTCAACATGGCAGCTCCAGTACTTTCTTTCCCTTCACAATTCGTACGAGCGCCTAGTACCGAATTAATATAAACAACGGCGGATGATTCCATCCATGCACAGATCTCTCCTTTGACTGGCACGTTCCCAACTTGATAAGGTGTGCATGTACTTAGAAGTTGTATCCCAATGGATCCACTGTATTCCTCACTCTCCTTGTTTAGTTCATATCTTTCTCGTGAGATTCCTTGCGTTTGCCAATGATCAGGGTCAACTGCTTGAATCAGTTGGCACGCATGCGTCTCTATCTTTGGAATTTTAACTGTTTCTGCGCTATCTAGATTAAACTCTGAGAAGATAGCATCAAACCCACCGCCATGTTTAGCCGCGAACTCTCGCATCACTGGACTACTAGCAGATACAGAACTAGAAACATTATTTGTATCTACCAATCTTTCTGCACCTAGCGCTTCGCCATACCGAACTAATAAATCCATGGCCTTTTGCTTTGCAGGGCCTTCTTTCCCATCAAGCATCGCTTGTTCATGTTCAGTTAATCTCACTTTTTTTCCTCCTATTCATTACTTGAATGTATAATTCGTTATTTGACAGTCGCTTTTTTTAGTTCCTTTGTATTAACTAGATTATCTTTCAATCTTTCTTGTAACTTATTAATATCGATATCATGGACACTACCTTTACCTGCAAGATCAAGTACATGAGCTGCAGCAGTACCCATGGCAATACAAGGTCCCATAACTCGAACACTTGAAAGCGCAGCAAGATCTCCATCAATACAACGACCAACCGCTAACAAGTTATCGACATCTGGAGGAGTTAGACTTCCTAACGGAACATAATGCACATGGTCATCAGAGTACGGCTCCCATACATATCCTTCTTCTCGATCATGTAACTCTATTGGCCAAGACGTACGCGCAATAGCATCATGAAACTTGGTTCCATTACGAACATCATCAATCGTCAATTGCTGACTTCCAACAATCCAACGTGTTTGACGTATTCCAGGAAGTCCATATGAGCGAATATTCGCATCGGCGAATGCTTCTGGATATTCATTTTTTAGGTAGTTGAATGCTTTATCAGCCTGTGCCTTACCTTCAAGAGCTTTTTGTGAAGCAGCTAAAGGCTCTAAAGGTGTTTCTACATGTGTCATATTGACAAGTGCCACCCCCCTCGACGGAAAAGCAAAAGCAAAACCATCTTGACGTACAAGTCCATAATCTTCTGCTTTTTCCTTAAGACGGTCAACTACTTCATTTCGGTCGGGAATTTTGTCTGTATCTACTCCTTCGATGACGACCATCTGTGTACCGTAGATCGATCCTACTGCAGGTTCACGACAAGGAAGGCCAGCTTGCCATGCAAGAGCGGCATCTCCTGTCGCATCCACAAACGAATTTGCAGACACCATGACGTCACCATATCTAGTGGCTATGTCAATAGACTCAACACGTCTATCTGCTGTTTTAACTCCACTCAAAACTCCGCCTAGTATAACGTTAACTCCAGCTTTATTGATAGCGCTTTCAATCCAGCGTGAAAGAGCAATCTCATCATACATAACGACATTATGTTGTCCATGACGATAATGAAGTGCTCCAGCTTCTCCTAAATCTTTGAGAATATCATCTGCTATGCCATGTGTGAATTGATACGGTTTTGGTCCATTTGAAAAGAGCCCACAAAAAATACCGATAATAGAATTTACTGCTTGACCTCCTAATGCTGGTAAACTATCAATTAATACTACCTCACGTCCAAGACGTGTTGCTTCTAATGCAGTAGATACCCCAGCAATCCCCGCTCCTACCACACAAATATCTGCGTTAACTTTCTGTGTACAGTCACCACTACTCATAGTAACCACTTTCGTATCGATTTTAATTTCTCTTTTCTCTGGCATCTTAACACTCCTTATTTAAATTGGTTTTGATAAAATAAAACCTCTGCCTCTGTCAATAAACTTATCAAAGTATTCTAAATTTAACAATTCTTCTTATAAATAGGTACTATTCATAAAACAAATAATCATTTAATGAACCTAGTAACTTACGCTATACTAATATCAAAAGAAGTTAGTGCTTACATTTATATTTGCTAATAATGGGGGGAGTGCTTTGGAGTTACGTCAATTAGAATATTTTCAAGCCATTGAGAAATTCAGAAGTTTTTCTGCTGCTTCGTTCGAAATATCCACTTCACAGTCAACTTTATCAAACCAGATAAAAAAACTAGAAGATGAATTAGGCGTTAAACTATTCAAACGGCATGCTCGTTATGTAAGCCTTACTCCGGCTGGAGAGGAATTTCTTATTCATGTACAAAAAGTCCTATCTGAAATAGAAAAATCAAAAGAAACCATACAACAATACACCAACTTCGAAAAAGGGCAAGTCCATATCGGTGCTCTACCCTATATCAGTCATTTGGGCTTAGACAAAATCATTACTAATTTTATAAAAACCCATCCAGGTATAGATATAAGAGTTTATACAGGTGACAGTGATGATTCGCTTACAAATATGCGTGAAAAACGAATCAATGTTGCATTCATTAATGCTCCCTATTCGAGTGACTACGATATCGATTTCTATCCATTGGTAAAAGATAGAATAGCCATTATTGTATCCAAAGCCAACCCCTTATCCAACGAGGAAATGGTTGATCTCCGTGATTTTTCAGAAGAACAATTTTTAATGATTAACTCAAGCCATGACTTTCGCCTAGATCTAATTAATGCCTGTAATGAATCAGGCTTTGAACCAAACATTCTCCTCAATGGTGCATCGATGCATATGGTAAAGAACTTTGTAGAAGAAGGGATCGGCGTAGCACTGATGGGATACCGGTTAGCTCAAAGCATCTCCAACCCGAACATATCCATCATACCTATTAAACAAACAGTGGAACGAACTACCGGGATCGCTGTTCCAAAATACAAAAAGTTGCCGCTTGCTACTAGGCTATTCCTTGATTACACGTTAACAGAAATTAATAATTAGCCTGGGCTTTGATCCATGGGCCGGGGGGACATGGGTCAGGGGGACAGGTTCCTTGTCCCAGTATGAGAACATTGTCATCTCCTTACAATAAAATATACTAGCATTTTTACTTATAACTTTTTCTTTCTCTTTTAAAACACTTGTTAAACATCCTAAAAAAGAAGCAGCGAGACGGTGTTTTCCCTTCCTTCTTTTAGCGAAACCAAAGAAGCAAGATCCGTCCCCTTATTTCCCATCCTCGTCAATGGCGTGGTTCTACGACTGCCCGCCACACAAAAAAGAACTCGATTTTTCACGAGTTCTTTTTAAGTCGAGTCTTATCCTTTTAATTTTTAACAGCTTGATATTTTAGAAGTACTTCGCGGATTGATTCGGGTATGGAGATTGCTCTTAATTTTTCTTCTGCCATACTTGCTAATGCTCTTGTTTCTTGACCAATCGCAACTTGTTCTCCACTTTTATAGAAAGTGTGTTTAATTGTGAACACCTTGTCTTTTACCATTTCAATTGATGAAGAAACCTCAACCGATTCTTCAAAATAAAGAGCTTTCTTGAACTGCATATTTGATTCTAGTACAGGTATACCAATTTTATCAACAGTCGTTAATACAGATAACGGCGAACCCATACTAGCAAAGAAGTGATGTGTAGCTTCATCCATCCATTTATAATAATTAGGAGAGTAGACAATGCCTGCTGCATCTGTATCCCCCCATTTTACTAAGAAGTGGTAATTAATATTATCCATAAAATCTCCTTTACTTTTTATTAGTGATCATTGTCAAACTAAGGTTCCTACTTAATTTAGGGGAACTTCTGAATTAAGCAAGCCCCCTATACGTTAATTATAACCCGTGTTTATTTTATTGATCAGCTTCTAGCTGATAATGATGTTTTGTTATAGATTACCCGTCGCGATTTTTTCTTAGCATCAACACTAGGTAACGTTCCTGAAGCAACAACTTCAACAATTGCATTAACCCGTAATGATGTTTTTAATAAACCTTCTATTTTCTTGGATAGCTCAAGCCAATTATGTTCAGAAATTGATGGGTTTGCCTCCACTTGAATTGTCATTGTTGGTAAGTTATCTCCATCCTGGTTAATTAAAATTCGAAATTCCGTACCAAGTTCTTCTTGCTCACGTAGCTTCTCTTCAATAGCAGAAGGATAAATGTTCACTCCTCGATACCAAATCATATCATCTTTTCTTCCTTCAATCCCCATTACTCTTTGTCCAGTAAAACCGCATTCACAAGCTTCACCAGGTGGGCTGAGACTAGTAATATCACCCGTTCTAAAACGTAATAATGGTTGAGTGTCTCCAAATAAATTCGTAATTACGAGTTCACCCTTTTCACCTGAATCAACCTTATTGCCAGTTTTCGCGTCGACTATTTCAGCTACGACAAGGTCACTTGGCAAGTGAAAGCCACTGCTGCTAGGACAGTTTGTTCCTAATGAACAAATCTCTGTCATACCGTAACCATCAACCACAAACTCTACACCAAATGCCGCTTTTAATCGGTTTTGATTTGCTGCTAAGTTAGCACCCGGTTCTCCAAATGAACTAATTCCTTTAAAACACCCTAATTCTGCCAGGTTTATCCCCCTTTGCTTCGCTTTTTCTGCAAGGTGCAATAAATAAGATGGTGTTCCTGACAGACCTTGAGGTTTTAATTCCAAAATTAAATCGAGCTTGGCGTTCGTGTCTAGTAGCCCCGCTTTCACCACCATAACTCCAAACCTCTGAAGTATCGCTGTAAACATCGTTGGACCAGAAAGAGCATCCGTTGGACCCGTAAACATGTATTTATCACCCGGTACTAGTGGCAGCCCTCTTCTATGAAAGTAATCGACGATATAGTCGAAATCTCGATGTGATAGTAGGCGTCTTAATGGTCGTCCAGTAGTACCTGAAGTTGTCATAAAATGCGCCCAAGATGACGGATCCGAGCATGTATAGCTTCCAAATGGCTGATGTGTTTCTTGATCTTTTTGTAATTCAGACTTCGTACAAAACGGAATACGATGAAGATCTTCTATCCCTTTAATTTCCTCTGGTAAAACACCTGCTTCTTGAAATTTGTTTTTCCAAAAAGGTGAGCTTTCATAAACATAATGAACCATATTTACCAAGCGCTCAGATTGTAACACCTGGAGTTCCTGATAAGGTAATCTTTCAATATTTGGATCAAGAATTTTATAAGTAGGTAACGTCATGAAATGCCTCCCAAAAAGTTTATTTACACTGACGAGAAAATATTATGCACTCATAGACGATGGATTCGAACTGTCTGAACGTCGGGACCTGATTACTTGTGAGAATATAGAAAACATGATTGCTACAATAGATAAAATAAGCATAGAAGGCTCTCTCATTACCAAGAACATAAAACACCCTCCAGAAGCTACCAAGAGTATTACTCTTTCCCACCAAGTATGTTTAATAATGATTTGGCTTACAAGTCCTAACTGTAAAGAAATAGTTAGAATTGTACATACCGCAATTTCTATCCAAAATATCATTGATGTTGGACCATGTTGTAAGACGACCGAGGGAGCATAGACAAATAAAAATGGCAGAATGAAGGCAGCAGCAGCAGCTTTACACGTTTCTATTGCCGTCGGGATATATTTCGTTCCCGCAATCTTCGCCGCAACAACCACTAATATAGCAACTGGAGGTGTAATTAATGCAAAAATTGTAGGGAAAACAATAAAAAAATGGGCTACTTCATATGCTACGCCTAATCCTGTTAGAACCGGAACTGCAAATGCCGCAGCTGTAAAATAGGCTACTGCAGAAACCCCAATCAAACCTAGTAAATTTGATATTACCCATAAGATTAAGAGTGTTAAGATTAAACTTCCCCCACTCCAAATTTCAATACCAGCAGAGAGTTTAATTGTAATCCCACTATTGGAAAAGGTAGTAAGCATCAAACCAATTACTGCTGAAATCACACTAATTTGAGCACCAGATAACGCTCCATCGACAAAACCTTCTACTAAATTATTCTTAGTAGGGCGTTGTTTTTTGGGAACCATGTAACTTAATGCTAGAACAGCAAGAATGGCCCAAAAAGCAGTTGCCATAATACTTTGATTGTTATAAAGCATTATGATGATGATAGCCAACGGTATAACAAAGGCTGGTGTCTTATAAATCAGCTCTTGTTTATCAATTGCTTCAAACAATGGATTATCTTTTTCGTCTTGATTCCTATCCTTTTTCACGCTAAAAATTGTGTAAACATAGACACTAAGAAAAAAGAGTATACAAGGAATAATACACATCATCATGATGGTTAAGTATGGAACACCAGAATAAGCAGCCATAGCAAACGCTGTCACCCCTAAAATTGGTGGGGTTATCTGGGCTCCAGTGGAAGCTGCAGCACCAATTGCTGCTGATGATTCCTTGGAATATCCCGATTTATTCATAGCTTCCATTGTTGTTGCACCAGTGAACAGAAAATCTGCTAATGAACTCCCTGTCACTCCTCCTACCATTGAAGAATAAAATACGGACAACACGCCTACACCAGAGCGAATTTTACGAAGTATCTTGCCAATAAGAAACTTACTTAATTCGAAAAAGTATTTCTTCATACCTGTGGCGCCCATTACAGCACTAAAGACAACAAATAAAAAGATAAAGTCGGCGGAAGCTTGCATTGCTACGCCATATATTCCACCATACAATCCAACTGAGAGATTAGAAATTGTATTACTAATAGAATAACTGGTTGTTGTAAATGGTTCAGGCAAATACTGGCCAAAAAACGGATAAATCACCGTTCCTATAGCCAATAATGGGATAAGCCAACCAAAAGACTTTACTGAGGCCCATAAAGCCAAAACGATCAACGTAACACCAATCATTAAATCCAACTGTGTATTTGACCAAGAACGTACTCGTAATTCCGGTTCCATAATATGCATATAAAACGAAGCCGCAACAACAACAAAGAATAGAAAAATCGAAATATTTTGCTGCAAGCCCTGTTTTAGCTTCGATGCTGTTACCAAAAAGACTAAGCCCAAACTAAATCCTAAGTGCATGTTATAGTACTGATTAGAATTCATAATTAAATTTTGAGAGTAAATCATATGAATCACAATCATTAGGATCGCAACAGTGACAACAGCAACTTTTAATACCTTGTTTTCGTTAACAGTAGTCCCGGTCATTGCTATATCACTCCCTATTCAAATGCAGAGCCCTCAATACTTAAATCGTTGTCCTGATAGTATTTTAAAGAACCTGGATGAATTTCCTCTTCTGGCAAAATCATTTTCGGCATATTTTCTGGGGTTACCATGTTCCCAGCTGGATGGAAGTCTCCAAATCTAGTATGATTTTCAGCCATAATTCTTACAATTTCATGAGCAACATGGTCAGGCAATTCTTTGTCAGCAACCCACATTAACGTATTAGCAAAGACATTCAGGGGTTCTGTTTGTTGTTCACTCATTCCGCCTGCTGGAATTTCGAAAGAAAATCCGGCTGAATCCATCTCTTCCATCGCCTCAGTTAAAGCGCTTTCATCATATGAGACGAAATAGACATCAGTTCTAGTCATTAATTCATTAAGAGCAGGAATGCCTCCCCACGTAGAGCCGTCTGCACTTGAAGAAAAACCACCACTGATTGCTGCATCAATTCTTCCCTGCATTAATGCTTCATGACTTTGATTAAAAGGCATATTTTCAAATCGAACGTTCTCAACACCAGCTTTTTCGAACATTAGTTTAACTAGGTCTACTCCAAACGGATCTGGTGGAACACCTAAGTTTACAGTCTTTCCTGCTAAATCATGAATTGTTTTAATATCTGGATTCGTTGTTATAAGGACGTTGTTAACTAGACCTGTGACAGAAAGTCCACGAAAATCCTCATATACTTCTTCAAAAGGAGGCCAAGCATTTTTGGGTCCCCATTGATCAATCCAAGCTACTGTATTGCCTCTTTTGTCAGGTTCATTAATTAACATCGTTGCATTTTGAGTAGCACCTGGTGATTCTAATGTGTTTGCTTGTAACCAGTCACTATTTTGATTAATCATCTCGGCAAGACCAACACCTAAAACATAAGTTGTTGTACCATTTTGAAATGTGTAAATATCTAAATCAAACGGCTCATGCTCTTCGCTAGTGCTTCCATCTTCATTTGACTCACCATCATTAGCAGTCTCTTCTGTAGGAGGTTCTGATTCAGACGGCTCAGGAGCACTGGATGAGTTCTCTCCCCCACACGCCCCTAGAAATAGTAAAGATAACGCAGTCAATAATACAAGTATCATATTCTTCTTCTCAAATAACATTCAATTATCTCCCCTTCGCCAAAGAATATTTGAATTTTCGGTAAATTTATAACAAAAAAATACAATACTTAAATTAACGGGACTTTTACATTTACTATTTCTAAAGTCCTGGTAATATTTAAATTCTCGTTATTTCAATAAATATTCTTTAAAAAGTCTTGTATGAGGTGGCTTAATATCAAAAATCTCGCATGCATTTCCACCTAATATTAGATTTAGATCATCTTGTGGTACATCTAGCTTTCCAATCTCTCTTAAAGCCCAGCCAAATAAATCTACTTGATGAGATGGCGGTCCTGTTCGGCGACTTTGGTCTGCATAGGTCGCTGGCTTTTGACCTGGCATCCATTGAATTGGTAGTGATGCTCCCCAATCGGTTCCCCAAATCATTTTCTCCGGACCGATATTTGGATCTAATAACGCTTTTTCGTACAAATCAGCCCAGTATAACCCAGCCTCCAAGTAGACATTTGGACAACATGCAGCTACGTGCATACACTGTTCCCAGTAAGATGTGTGCCATGAGCCTTGAATTCCTCCATGAGCAAGGATAATGGTTACATCTGGATATGCTAAAGCGATATCCTTTGCTAATAACGGATTGCTCCAATCATGAAAATTAAACAAATTGGCTCCATCTGCTAATTCTGAACCGCCATAACCGTTTACAATTCCTGTATGATAAGAAATAGGAACATTATACTTACGAGCTAATTCCATAAACGCTTTAATTTGATCCCACCGTTCCTCCCATGTAATTCTGCGCTTCGGTTTTGGATCAAATGGAATTCCTTCTCCAATCCCTTTGAAAAGACCTGTACTTAATTGTTCGTCTAGTTCTTTTACGGCAGCTTCTAGCGACCACTCTTCTTCCCCACGTGACGCTTTCAAATATGTTTGGACTGGGTTACACATTGCAACAAATCGATCTGGATGATTTCTAACTATTTCAGCGTTTATTTCATTCGTCATAGCAAATGCGGGTTGAATGACTGCCACGTCAACTTTATATCTGTCCATATGGTATAGCAATCTAGCTGAATTGTCATAAACCTCAACTCCTTGGCCTGTCATTCCTTCTCCTAGCTTTGCATAATCTGGCTTAATGCCTTTTTCTTTAAACTTAAATGCATGTCTTTGAGCATGAACATGCGTATCTACTACAAAAATCCCTGTTGCCATTCCCATATTATAACCCCTCCAATTAAATGTAGATTATTATAATTCAAATACTGATAGTTCGGTTTATGACTCCCCTCCTTTTTTAGTAAACGTTTATGTATCGACTAAATTGAGATTCAGAACAATAGTTAAGAGAAGGTCCAGAATCCATTACCAACCATCCTCGTTTGTTAACGCTTACAAAATTGCAAATAATAAGCTACTATTTATAACCAGTAATTCACGTCATCTTTATATATTTTGATTTCTGTATATATGAATTCTACCTAATTGGATAAACTAAATGGTGTGTATTTTTTAGCAATGGGTGTGTTTTTTTAATATTAAGACAATTACATAAATGGTCTTTAGTGTAGTTAGCCATTTTTTAGCATTAACTGACTCTTATCTTCTTTTAACATATAACGCAATAGGATTTTGACTTAGTAACCAACTCTTCCTTCCAATAAATTGAAGCTTTTTACCATGCTACAAGTTATCCTGAACCCGAAAATAACCAGTAGTTTTCACAACCATAAAAAATAGAAACCGAAAAATCATAAAAGATTCTTCGGCCTCTAAATCATACAAAGGGGCGGCTCTTTTACTTCGAGAAGAAAAAGAACCACCCCCATTCCCTAATGAGCTACCAACACTTGCTTTTTACTCCGAGCATAAAAATCCCAGCCAATGACAAATACCAAGAGGGCCCCTAATATAAAGGTCTGATAGAAGGAATGAACATTTAACAAACCAAGTAAATTATCAAGTATTCCTAAAATAAACAATCCCATTAACGTTTTTGGAATACTACCTTCTCCTCCTGCTAAGCTAGTACCTCCAATAACGACAGCTGAGATAACGGTTAATGCTGCACTACTTCCAACAAATGGAGAAGCGGAATTTAACATTCCCGTTAATAGAATTCCCGCAAGCGCTGCAGCGACGCCGGAAATGACAAATACACTAATTTTGTAAAACCTAACTGGTATTCCTGTTAATCTTGCTACCTGATCATCTCCACCAACTGCGTAGATATTGCGGCCAAATTTTGTTTTCCTTAATATATAATCGGCAATCAAGGTTAGGACAAGAAGCAAAAGGATCAAATTAGGGATCCCCAAAATCGTTCCTGAACTAAGCCAATTTAAAATGGGATCTTGTGCACTTGCCGGTCGTCCATCTGAAACTGTTAGGGCAAGACCATTATAGAAAAACATCGCACACAACGTAACGACAAATGAATTTAAACTTAAAAAAGCAACTAAAAACCCTGTGATTAACCCAATAATCACTCCTAATAGAAGCGTTAGCACGATCGCCATGATAATGCCAGTATGAGGAGTGATCTTAACCATAAATATACCTGAAAATGCCATAACTGCCCCAATTGAAAGGTCAAATTCTTTATTTAATATGACAAAGGTCATCGCCAATGCCATAATTCCAAAGATGCTAAGCTGTGTCACTAAGTAAGTTACATTTTGAAATGTCAAAAAGTAAGGAGAACTAACCGAAGCAAAAATGACCATTCCTATTAAAATTAATAGCACCTTTTGACTGTATACTCTCTTTAAAATGGACATTTCATCACCCCTTCCTATTTAGCTTTAGCTCTTTACGTCTATCAAGTAAAAGTGCAGCTACAATAATTAAACCTTTTGCCATCATCTGGTCATAATTACTTAACCCCATAAGAACAAAAACGTTATTAAGTACACCTATAATCAGAACACCCACTAATGTACGAGAAATATTGCCTGCTCCACCTGCTAAACTAGTACCCCCAATAGCAACAGCAGCAATAACATCTAATTCAAAGCCAACACCTACGACTGGAGAAGCATTCAAGGTTTGGGAGCTTCTAATTAAACCACCTATTGAAACAAGTACGGCTACAATCATAAACGTAATGGTTCGAATACGATGAATGGGAATGCCAGACAATCGAGCCGCTTCATGATTTGCTCCTGTTAGGTAGATTGATCTTCCGAACGTCGTATACTTCAACACTACATGCAAAATAATAGAAAAGAAGATTAACGTAACAATAGGTGCAGGAATGCCTAGAAATGAACCATTCCCAAACCAAGTGAAAACAGCGTCTCGTTCAGGATTTAATGTGAATCCTCCTGTATATAAGAGGGCTAGTGAAGCAAGGATTGTTCCTGTACCAAATGTGATCATAATGGAAGCACCAAAGTCACCTTTAATAAATTGAAGAATCGTTCCATTTATTAGACCGACGACTAATGCTACAAGAACAACAGCAAAGATCGCTCCAATTGTTCCTAAGAAGGGCTGTAAACCAACAATTAATACGGCACTTAAAGACAGCATCCCTGCTACAGATAAGTCAAAAAATCTGCCAATAACAACATAGGTCATTCCTATGGCACCTAAACCTAGTACAGAAATTTGAGTTAATATATTTAAAAGGTTGCCTTTTGTCAGAAAAACTGGTGATAAAATTGCACCAATAATGATTAAAATCAATAATGCTAAAACTGGACCTAAATCAGCTACATCCATTTTGCTCTTCATTCGTTTTATTTGAGTGTCAGTTCTTTTTTCCGTAACTGTTTCCACTATAACCACCCCTTTCTTAAACTAGTGCTTTTTGAAGAATCTTTTCAGGACTTGCTTCAGATCCTGCCAGTTCTCCTTTTACCTGACCTTCATGGAGAACCACAATTCGATCACTTAAAGCAATAAGCTCCGCCCAGTCAGACGAAATCAATAAAACTGACTTTCCATTTTTGACTAGGTCTTGAATGACCGTATAAATCTCTCGCCTAGCCCCAACATCGACACCTCTTGTCGGTTCATCGAGTATTAAAATATCGGCATCCGAAAATAAATACTTTGCAACGACTACCTTTTGCTGATTCCCTCCACTTAAATTCACGGCTAATTGATGAATGGATGGTGTCTTAATACTAAGCTTTTGAACCAATTCCTTAGAAGCCTCATTTTCCTTAAACCAACGGATAAATCCAAGCTTATTTATCTTTTTCAATGCCGCCATTGTAAAGTTTCGATTCAATGAAAATTTTGTAATAAGTCCGTGTTCTTTTCGATCCTCTGGAACAAGAGCAATTCCGAGTTCAATTGCCTTTCTCGGATTCGAAACGTTAATCTTTTTACCTTTGTATACTAATTCACCTTCATCAAACTTATCGGCTCCGAAAATGCAACGAGCTATTTCTGTTCTACCCGCCCCTACTAAACCTGCAATACCGAGAATTTCACCTTTTTTCAACTGAAAGCTTACATTTCGGAGCTTCCCTTTTAGACTAAGATTGTTCACGGATAATATCTCATCACCGAGTTCTAACGTTTCCATAGTTGGATATTCTTCCTCGACATCACGACCAACAATCCCTCTAATGATCTCTTCTCTACTAGTTTCTTTTACAACTTTTGTGTCAATTGCTTCTCCATCTCGCATAATCGTGATCCGATTGCATATGCGATCAATTTCTTCTAAGCGATGGGAGATATAAATGACCGTTACTCCTTGTTTAATTAAGGTTTTAATCGTTTCAAACAACTGTGTTAATTCAGATCCACTTAATACAGCAGACGGTTCATCCATAATAATTAAATCGGCATTAAAGGAAAGTGCTTTGGCAATTTCAACCTGTTGCATTTGAGCTACACTAAGATCTCTCACAATCGTAGCTGGGTTTATGTCTGTTCCAACCTGTTTTAAATAATATGTTGCTTTCTCATGGACTTCTTTCCAATTCACATTGTATTTACTGCCAAAAAGCCTTCCCAAAAATATATTTTCAGCGACTGATAGCATTGGTACAAGGCTAAGCTCCTGATGAATAATGACGATTCCTTTATGCTGGGCATCGAGCGGAGATGAAAATTCTACTTTTTCACCTTTAAAGTATATCTCGCCCTCATCTGGCTGAATCACCCCTGAAAGCACCTTCATTAATGTCGATTTCCCAGCACCGTTCGCACCAAGAAGTCCATGGACTTCTCCTTTACGAACTTCTAATTCTATATCTTTAAGCGCCTTTACTCCTGGAAATGATTTGCTGATTCTCTTCATTTCTAAAATACTCATTACTATCACCCACTCGTATTTTTTCTGGCACGAATATTAAACAGAAGGGCTTATTTACTAAAGCCCTTCTTAAAGATTCTAAGGTTATACTAGAACTAGATTCTTATTAATAAGTCGGCGTAAAGCTATCTAAGTTGTCAATCGTCAGTTTTCCTAAAGGAACATCGACAACTTTATCTACTTCTTCACCATTAATGACTTTTTTTGCTACCTCCATTTGCATTTCAGCCGTCCAAACTAAATCTTCCGTTACCGTTCCATACATTTCTCCAGCTTCTATTGCATCAACTGCCTCAAATGTTCCACCTAAACTAATGACAGAAACTTGATCTAGCTTGCCCTCTTGTCTTAGAGCTTGAATCGCTCCCATTGCCATATCATCGTTGTGGACGAAAACACCATCAAGGTCAGGATACTTCGTTAAGTAGTTTTGCATAATCGCTAATGCTCTTGAACGGTCCCATTGCTCTGACACTTGTTTCTCTAAAATTTCAACATTTGTTCCTTCTAATGCTTGCTCAAAGCCTGCCGTTCGCTCTGTCACCGTAATTCCAGGGTCTCCTTCAATAATGGCTACCTTTCCTCCATCTACTAGCGCCTCTTGCATCAATTCAGCAGCAAGATTACCCGCTTTAATATTATCTGGCCCCACAAATGAGGCAATATATTCATCAGCAGACGGCGAAACTGGAAGTGTACCAACAATAACGTGAATGCCAGCTTCATGTAGTTCTTTAACACTTGGTACAATCCCCTCTGGATCAATAACGTTCACAAATACAGCATCTACACCTTGTGTTAATAGATTTCTAGCTTGTGTCGCTTGTGTTTGTGGGTCAAATTGCGCATCCATGTTTACAATAGTTCCATTTGCCTCAGCCGCAACTTCTTCAAGTCTATTTAGAATCACCTGAACTGGTGGAACAGATGTCGCAGACCACAATGCACCAATGACAAAATCTGAGTCACTAGTATCCACGTTTTCAGTTGGAGCTGGATCAGCTGGATTAGCTGGGTTTTCGTTTGATGAACTTTGGTTTGCTGAACCACATGCTGCTAAAGTCAAAACAGCCACCAATGAAACCATTAGTAAATAAAATCTGTTCATAAGTATTTCCCCCTGCTAAATTAGTTTTTTATAAGTATAAATTCTAAGTTCTTCTATTTTTTCTCTAGAACTTTTAAAGTGACATAAATAGCATTGTAAACTCCCCATAATATTTTTCGTAAACGCTTTCAGTTTCTGGTTAGTGTTTTGTTTAAAATCTGAGGAAGCTCAGCTAATAGTTGGATGATACTAGCTGATTAGCTTCTATTTACTTCAAGAAATCCTTAACTGTTTCAGCGATTCCTTCTGGTGCCATCCCATAATAACGGTAAACTTCGTCTGGCTCACCAAGCACACAAAATTCGTCTGGGAGAGCAATTCGTTTAAACCGACAAGGAATACTAGATTCAGCAATCAATTCTGCAACCGCCCCACCAAGTCCACCGTTGATACTATGGTCTTCTACTGTGACAATACATCCAGTTTCTGATGCTGCTTGCAAGACAGCTTCTTCATCAAACGGTTTAATTGTATGCATATCTAATACTCTTGCATGAATCCCTTGCTTTGCAAGTTCTTCAGCCGCTTTGAATGACCAATATACACTGCTACCTGTACCAATAAGTGTTAAATCAGTGCCTTCCTTCACTTTGATTGCTTTACCAATTTTAAATTCATAATCATTATCCGCATACACATCTGGCTCTGCTCCCCGTGCAATGCGAATGACCATTGGACCTGGATAGACCATAGATTCTCTAACAACTCTTGCACACTGATTGGCATCAGCAGGACAAACAATCGTTAAGTTAGGTACTGCCCGGTAAAAGGCAAGATCAGCAATCACATTATGTGTTGGGCCTCCACCTGATGTAACACCCGCATGAGTTCCTATTAATCTAACAGGTACATCGTTGTAGGCAATATCGGCATGTATTTGATCTGCAGCTCTTAATGGTAGAAATGGTCCAAATACTTGTGAAAATACGACTTTTCCTGAAAGTGCCAAGCCTGCTGAAACCCCTACTTGATTCGCTTCAGCAATTCCCACATTAAAGCAACGATCTGGATAATCGGCCATAAATTTTCCTACTGTAGAAGAAGGAGCTACGTTATCAGAGCAAGTAAAAGCAAATTCTAACCCTTCTTCAGCCATTTTTCTTAATTCCGTCCCATACACTTCTCTAGCAGATGATAAAATCTCGTCAAAATTTAATGTTACTCTAGTCGTCATTATTGTCTCACCTTCCTTGTATTTTCAATGGACTCAATTGCCTCTTCTAACTTTTCTTTACTTAATGAACCTGCATGCCAGCCAACAACATTTTCCATAAAAGCTACACCAGCACCTTTTACCGTATTTGAAATGATACAGACTGGTTTTCTTCTTACATGAGGGTCTGATTCAGGAAGAGATTCCAATGCCTCGCAAACTTCTCTCATGTCATTCCCATTAATTTCAATAACATCCCATCCAAATGCCTTTAGTTTTTCATCAAGTGGGTCCACAGTAACGGTGTTGGCCGTATTGCCTGACATTTGTAGATCATTTTTATCCACAATAGCAACTAGGTTCCCCAATTGGTATTGACCTGCTGCCATAAATGCTTCCCAGTTTGTTCCTTCTTGAAGCTCACCATCCCCTAAAATACAGAACGTTCTCCACTTTTCACCAGACATTCTTGCACCTAAAGCAAGCCCAGTTGCAATTGGTAAGCCGTGACCTAAAGAACCTGTTGACGCTTCAATCGCTTCAATGTATTTACGATTTGGGTGCATACTAAATTTGCCTGTTGCAAGCGTGTTAAAATGCTCAACCATATAATCCATTGTGTACATTCCTAAATCTGAATAGATCGTATACAACGTCTCACCACAATGTCCTTTACTTAAAATAAGTCTGTCTCGATCAGGCATTTCTGGATTTGTTGGATCATAATTCATATATTTATAGTAAAGTGCGACAGCCACATCAACCATCGACAACTCTCCACCTAAATGCCCTGCTGTTGCAATGCGATAAATATACGTACATAAATCTTTTCTAATATCAATGGCTTTATCTTCAAGCTGTGTGACTAATTCGATATCAACATTTCCCATGTGTCATAACCTCTTTTCTTAGAATTTACTAACTTTTATTCATCACATTTAATTAATACTTTTGGATACTTTCCACTCATATGAGCATCAAACGCTTCGACTCCTTGTGTAAGTGAAAATACTTTTTGTATAAAAGGCTCTAAATCTAGTTTAGGAAGCATTTGGACAGCCCTTGGAAAGGCATAAGGTGCCACAAATATCCCTGAAATCGTCAATTCGTTGAAATAACATTTATCATAAAGGTTTAATGGCATTTCATACTCTTTCGGAAACATCGCAATATATAATACCGTTCCTCCTTTAGCTGCAATCTCTAATGCAACATTTGCAGCTCTTGGAGATCCTGATGCTTCAATCACTACATCAAATCCTCGACCATCATTGATTTGATTTGACTCCTCTTCGACATCCTGATTAATTGGGTCAATGACATAATCTGCCCCAAATTGTTTTGCTAGATTTCTTCTTTCTTCAATAGGTTCAATTAGTGTTAACGATGTTGCTCCAAAATGTTTAAGCATTTGCAAGGTTAATAGGCCAATAGGTCCACCACCTGAAATCGCGACACGCTGTCCGACCTTCATATTGGCTTTATCGACAATTCTTACTGCAATTGCAACTGGCTCCAATAAACAAGCCTCTTCTAAAGATACGTCATCTGGAATCTTCCAAACTTGTGACTCATGCCAAACAATCGTTTCAGCCATTCCTGGCCGGTTATAATCGAAGAGATTTTCACAAAATTGCTCCTGTCCGTTTAAGCAGTAGTAGCATGTGCCACAAAACTTAAGGAAATTACCAGCCACTCTATCTCCAATTTTCAATCCCTTTTTCGTAGCCTTTGAACCCAGTTCCACGATCGTCCCGGATACTTCATGACCTAGACCAAATGGGGGCTCGAGGTCAAAGACTCCTTCCACTAAATGAGGGTCTGAACCACAGATGGAGCAATAGGCTACCTTCAGTCGCACATCTTCTTCTCCTAACTCCTGTTCTGGGAAATCTAGGACCTCCACTCTCCCTCTTGTTTCCACATTTGGATCTTTCAAGCTACCAATCTTTGTCACTGCAACTGTTTTCAAAAGAGCACCTCCTGTTTATTAAATCGTTGATGCAAATCCTCCATCAACACTGATCGTAAATCCATTAATATAATCTGATGCACTGCTTGCTAGGAACAAAGCGGTTCCCATCAAATCATATGGATCGCCCCATCGACCTAGAGGAATGCGGTCATTGATTTTGTTGTAGTACTCTTTATTTTGACTGATTTCTTGATTTACTTCTGTCACGAGAAACCCAGGTGCAATGGCATTGGTTTGAATGTTGTATTGCCCCGTTTCTGCTGCAAACACTCTTGTTAAACCAACGATTCCATGCTTACTCGTTGTATACGGTGGACATTTCTTATCTGCAGTGAAGGCAAGAGCTGAAGCAATATTAATAATTTTTCCTGACTTTTGTTCTATCATTTCCTTTGCCACTCTTTTGCTTAAGTAATAGACTGCATTTAAATTAATGTCCATGATCTTTTCCCAGGCTGCGTCTGGATATTCCGTGAATTCTCCAAACTTACTTGCTCCAGCATTATTGACAAGAATATCAATTCTGCCGTATTCCCTCATACATGTATCAACGATATTTTGAATATAGTTTTTATCTGTTAAATCGCCTTGTAGAAACTTTACTTTTTGTCCGGTTTCTTCAACTAATTGTGTGATTTCTGAAACATCTTCTGTTAGATGCGGGATAAATAAATCCGCTCCAGCCTTTGCGAAAGCTACTGCGTATGCCATTCCAAGTCCTTGATTAGCTCCGGTCACAATAGCAACTTTGCCTTTTAATGAAAATAGATTCAATGAAAAATCAGTTATTTTGTTTTCCATACTAACCTCCTTATGTTCTGTTTTATCTACAATTAAAGTATTTCTTGTGCTACCATTACATTGAATACGCTTACTAACGAATGATCAGATAGCTATTTTTTCTCTTTATTTCATTTTCTAAAATGAATTTTTGTATGTATCTTGTTGTTAAATACATTGTACTGAATTGATTCTTAATTCTGGTGTTCATTTTTTAGCAATAGGTGTTATTTTTTATAATTTTCCGATGATTTTCAATAGTATTTTTTTATCTATAGAAAAAAGAATTCAGATGTTGTAAAATCTATTTAATCTTATGGAGGGGGTACCTATGAGTCTATCAATCATTTTGTGCGCCGAAGATGAAATTTCATCTATTATTACTGAGTTCGCTGCTAATAATACGAAAGAATTTTCGATTACTTACGTCACTAATTCCTATGAAACATGTATTGATAAGGCTGTTGAACTAAAGGCTGATATTATTATTTTTCAGCTTCTCCATCCTATATACAGAGTGCAGAATTTTTTTGTTGATTTAATGCACGCCAATATTTCTCCAACCCTACTTGCCTTTCATTTAAAGCCTGAAAATGTAATCGCTTACTCAGTTACTAGCAACCCAAATCAACATCTACTTAACCGTTTAAAACATTTTTTTCAACTCTCCTTAATCGAAAGATACAATTGCCGATTTAATACGATCGGTGAAGCAAAAGATTCAAATCTTATTATGAATTCGAGAATTAAAACATTAGAAAAAGCAGAATATCTCAAAGACATTTTACGAGGAGTTACTTATAATGAATTTTTATATTATAAGAAAATAGCTAACCTTAATCTAAATTTATCCGGCTACTATCTGTACATTTGTAATTTATTAGACATCGAATATTCGGATCATGATCTCAATAAAAATATTTATTACTTTGTTGGGGAAGAGTTTGTGAAGGAGTCTCAAGACGTGTTAGATTCATATCATGGAGGCGAAGCTTTTTATATCAATCCACTATTAATAGGAATTATTATAAATGCTGATCACTCTAAGAGCGAGGCGACTCAACAGCGAGTTCTATTAGAAGTTACAAACAAACTTAATAAAGTAATGGATATGAAAACAGCTTTAAAGTACAGAAGTACCTATATTAAAAATATTGAAGATATCAGGGAAGGATATGAAGCATTTCATCGACAACAAATTTACTTTTTCTTTTGCCAAGATGCACCTTTAATTACTCAAGAATACATCCATTCAATAAGAAAAGAAATTGACTATACGGTCATTGATGAAATTCTTAGAGAAATTAAAGAAATTATTAACCTAAATATCGCTGATCCGAAACTCATACAATTAATTAAACAGCTATTCTTAGATTATGTGAAACCTAGCTTAAGCTATAATTTATTTTATTACTGTCAAACTTCATTGTTAAGTGCACTAGTAACCAAATATAATAGCTTATGCAATAATACGTTTAGCGACAGTTATTCTCCAAGAGAATTATTTTATTGCTCCATTGAACAACGGTGTAATGACTTTATCGAAAATATCCTATTACTAAAAGGCAAGCTTTCCAATAGTACAATGGTCAAAAACTCTTTTGTTCTACAAGCCATTGATTTTATTCATAATCATTATGCAGATGAGATTACCGTAAACTACATTGCTGAAAATCTGAATATTAGCAATTCCTATTTAAGTCAAATGTTTACAAAGGAGATGGGGATAAGTCCAATAAAATACCTTGTTTCCTATAGGATTCAAAAGGCAAAAGAATTAATTTCATCCTCTAAAGATTTGTTAGTAGCTGACGTCGCTTCGAAAGTTGGCTTTTTTGAAGTCAAACACTTTTCTAAAACATTTAAAAAGGTTACGGGGTTAACTCCTATGCAGTATAAGAAAAATCATGGAAAAATTGAATTCATCACAGTAAAAGGAACAAATTAGTAAATCACTACTAATTTGTTCCTTTTTTTACAATTAAAAAGCAAATTGGCGATACTTCGTTTGAACAGAAACCCATTTTGTAACCGTAAATTCTTCTACTACCCATGGATTCCCAAAGCGTCCCAATCCACTAGCTTTGTTACCTCCAAAAGGAATGTACGGTGCATCATTTACTGTTTGATCATTAATATGAGTCATACCTGCATCTACTTGTAATGCAAGCTCTTCTCCACGTTGCAAATCAGATGTAAAGATAGCTGAGCTTAATCCATGCTCTGTATCATTCGCAAATTCTATCGCTTGTTCATCTGTTTCTGCTTTTATAATCGTTGCAATTGGGGCAAACAATTCACTTTGTGCAAGTTTGCTAGAATTATTAACATTCGTGAAAACAAAAGGTGTCAAAACATTACCAATGCGTTGACCTTCGAGCGCGACTGTTGCTCCCTCTTTCTTTGCTTCTCCAATAAAGTTAAGTGCTTTTACCATTTGTGCTTTGTTAACTAGTGGTCCAATAACAGTACTTGGATCGCTTGTATCACCATAAGGTAGTGCTTTTGCTCTTTCTACGAACTTTTCAACAAACTCATCATGTTTATCTTGATGGACAATAATACGATTAATAATCATACAAATTTGACCTTGATGAATGAACTTACCGAAAACAGCCGCATCAACAGCACGATCTACATCTGCGTCTGATAATACAATTAATGGACTATTGCCACCTAGCTCCAGCGCAACACGTTTCAAGTTACGTCCAGCAATTTCACCTATTTTTCTTCCTACAGCTGTAGAACCAGTGAAACTAATTAACTTGGAGTGAGGATTTGTCAGCATTTCATCGCCAATCTCTTCAACGTCAGTCATGATAACATTTAGAACACCTTTTGGTAGGCCTGCATGCTCAAATGCTTTTGCAAGAATAATTCCTCCACTTAACCCAACTTGAATATCTGGCTTATGAACAACACTATTACCTAATGCTATGGCTGGTGCAATCGTACGCATGGATAGATTCATTGGAAAATTAAATGGTGAAATTGACGTAACTACACCTAACGGGATTCGATGAATGTGATTTAACTTTCCATCAACATGACCTGGAACTTCTTTTACGGTATTAATTTCGTCTGCATACTTAATAGATTCCTCAAGAAATTCCAGCGTTAAATGTAACTCCACATTCGCTTTTAAAATAGTCCCTCCGGTTTCTCGACTGATTAGATTAACGATCTCATCACGATTTTCTTTTAAATACTCAGCAGCTTTATGCAAGACTTCACGGCGTTCTTCTACTGTCCTTTTTCCCCATATTTTCTGGGCTTCCTTTGCCACCTCAAAAGCTTCTGCTACTTGCCCTTTCGTTGCTAAAGGGACTTTCATAATTAATGAGTCATCAAAGGGGTTAGTAATATCATAGGTTCTGTGACTTTTTCCTTCCGTCCACTCTCCATTAATAAAGCTTTTGTTAACACTTTCAAAGTTTTGCAATTCAATCACCCTTTTCAAAGTATTTTTTGTATGCGCTTACATAAGATGTGAACTAATACTACTTTTACGTAAAAGACATTAAGAAACCTTTACGTTTTTTGGTATAGTTTGATTATACAGAATATTTTTTTGGTCTGGTGTGTTTTTTTTAGGAATAGGTGTCTGTTTTTATAAATTTCGTTATATTAGAGGAGCAATAATTATTTTGTGATATACTCTTTAAACTCTAGTATTCTCAATTATTTTAAATAAATTGGTAACTAGCACTTCTGTGTTTTAAATGTTTCGCCTATTTTATGACCTGCGCATTCAAGGTACCTTTTTTCAGTGCCTTTAAATCATTGGGCGAAAAATTTAAATACTAACGAAACGGAAAAGAGGGTGATTCCAAACATAGTTGGATCACCCTTTTAAACTGGATTTCAAATTTTTTAACCTTTTAGCAATGACTTACATGTATATGAAATTCACCTCTATGATTCTGATCCTCACAACTTTTCGCTCTTTTCAGTAACCAATGCCATGGCTCCTTGTCTTGTCTCAACAAAGAGTGGGTCACCTGTCATGTTCCCTTCCCCTATTGAATAGTCACCTCATCTAACATCATAATGCGAGATGGGTGAAGCCAGAAGCCTTCTACACCGTTCCCAATCGCTGCAACATATTCTGTGTGCCTAAGTAGAACCAACGGAGCATCTTCCACTTCAATTTCTTGTGCTTCATGATACAAGGCTAAACGCTTCTCTAAATCAGATTCTTGACGACCTTCATTAATTAAACGGTCCACTTCTTCGTTATGGTAAAATGAACGATTTCCTGCGTCCCCATGTGTGTCCGAGTGGTATAAATAATATTGATTGTAATCAGCGTCTCCCGTCATATTAGACCAACCAAGAATAAACATATCGTGTTGACCGGAACCCGTATTCTCTAGATACGCCCCCCATTCCAACACTTCAATATTGACATCTATTCCAATTTCAGACAATTGCGCTTGTACGACTTCGGTAATATCCATACGTTCTTTATTATCATTTGTCCAAATGGTCGTTTCAAAACCATCCTCATAACCAGCTTCAGCTAACAGACGTTTTGCCTCTTCGATATCATAGTCATAACCTTTAATATCCGGATGATAGCCCCAAACTCCCGGTCCCATAGGTCCTTCAGCCTTAATCCCAACTCCATTGTAGACATGTTCAACAATAGCATCGGTATCAACTGCTAAATTTATTGCTTGCCTTACGCGAATATCGTCGAAAGGTTCTTTATTCATATTAAAACCAATATAATCAATTCCTAATCCTTCACTTCGATAGAGGCTCATTTCTGAAGACCCTTCAATTCGACTAAGATCACTAGTTGGGACCGGCTCGGCAATATGCGCCTCTCCTGTTTCCACTTCTGCAAGACGGGTTAAATCTTCTGGTACCACTTTAAAGACCACTTCATCCACCTTCATGCCACCACCCCAATGTTCTTCATTGTTTATGAGAACAATATCTTGACCTGGGTTCCATGAGCCAAATTTTAATGGTCCAGTACCAACTGGATTTTCCCCTAAAGAACTGCTTCCATCATAGTCAGCCTCAATAGTTGCTGGACTGATGATCCCCCCAGAATAGTGAGCAAGATTAGATAAAAGTGGTGAAAAAGGATATTCAGTTACTAGTTTTATTTCATAATCACTTATCACTTCAATTTCTGTAATCATCTCAAATAAAGAAGCACGAGTAGAGGCTACTTCTGGATCGAGAACTCGTTCAATCGTAGCTGATACAGCTTCAGCGTTGAAATCAGTTCCATCATGGAACGTAACTCCTTCTCTTAGCTTGAACGTCCAAGTATAATCATCTACTCTCTCCCATTCTTCTGCCAACCCTGGTTGAATCTCCATATCCTGGTCTTGCGTAACAAGAGTTTCATAGATTTTTCCGTGATAAACATTGGCAGATGGAATATCCGCTCCCAAGTGGGGGTCTAGCTGTGTGGCATCTGAAAGAACGGCCACTCTTAATGATCCACCCTCTTGTACTTCACTTGTTCCACTTTCTGGTTCACTAGCGCACCCCACAAGTACTAGGGTACTAATGATTAGAGCTGATAACCAATTATGTAATTTCTTCATTCTGTATTCCCCACTTTCTAGATGTCATTTTAATTTGCGTTAATAATCTGCAATTCTTTTGTTGATTTAGTAGCATTCTCATAGCCTTCTTCTGTGATAATAAGAAGGTCTTCAATTCGAACTCCTCCCCAGCCTGGAAGATAAATACCTGGTTCAACTGTGATGACCATACCAGGTTCTAGCACAGTTTTATCCGTAGACCTCATAACTGGCTTTTCATGAATCTGTAAGCCGAGGGCATGTCCTAAACTGTGGCCAAAGTTATCACCGTACCCCGCTTCCCGAATAATTGAACGGGCTACTTCATCTAATTCTGAACATACTTTTCCTGGTCCTATATGTTTGAGAGCTTCTAGTTGCGCATGTTTCACAATGCTATATATGTCTTTTTGCTTTTCCGTTGGTTCGCCTATGACCACGGTTCGTGTAAAGTCAGAGTAATAGCCTTCAACGATAGCTCCTATATCCATTTTCACGAATTCACCAATTTGAACAACACGATTGGTTGCCGCACCATGTGGTAACGAAGATCGTTCACCAGAAGCTATCACATGATTTGCTTTAATTCCCTCAGCACCATTTTTTTTCATTATGTACTCGAGTTCTAACCCAATCTCTTTTTCCGTTAATCCTGGTTTGATAAACGTAAGAATGTGCTTAAAAGCTAAATCACAAATGGCTACACCTTTTTTTATTTTCTCGATCTCACTTGCATCTTTTATTTTACGAATATTACCCACCGCTTCATCTATGGAGACAATTGATAGAGAACTGGCCTTCTTCTTAATGTCTCTTAAAAAACCTATAGAAAGCGAGTCTTCAATCCCAGCTTCGTTCACCCTCATTTTTGTTAAGTGCGCTCCAACGGATTCCGATAACACACCAATATGCTGAATAACTTCAAACATTGGCGCTTCCTCTTTCGCCTGTTGAACATACCTAAAATCTGTCAGTAAAATCATTTCGTTTTCCGAAATTAATAAGGCGCCACTTGTCCCAGTAAAATTTGAAAAATAACGTCGATTCTCAGCAGAAACAATTAATACCACATCAAGGTTCTCTTTACTCATTTCCATGCGTAGCTTATCAATTCTATTTTGTATAAACATAGTACCTCCTACTCCAAAAAACATTTTGAACTTAATATCTAATTATTTATTAACATTTGTAAACCATTATAAATAAAAGGTTCCGAAATGACAATGGTATAATTCAGAAACATCGAAATTGATAGAATAATTTTATGATTCATCCGAATTTTCATTTTCAACTATCCTTTCTTCAATCCGGAAAAAACTGAAAAAGGTGCCTGCTCTCCAGCGCATTTTAAAGCACCGGGGAACAGGCACTAAAATAAAAGGACTTCACCTTTTCACTATTTATTGTCACAGGACTTCAGGGATTAACCTGTATTTCAAATTTTTTTGACCCTTTAGAGTGTTTCCTTCATTATATCGGAACTAAAAAAGTAAGAGATCCGTCCCCTTACTTCGCTAATTAAAAGTCATGCATCACAAATACAAGGCTACCTCTTCACGCTATATAATTTATTAATCGCCACGATTTTATTAAATTCATATTTCCCGCTGTTTGTACAGTTCCGCAATCAAAACAAATCCTCCTTTCTATGTCCCTTTAACAATGAATTACATTTATAAAAATTATCAAAGCTATTACTCTCTAATTGCCACAGGCAATCAGAGAGTGTTAGAACACGGATCCTTTCTCTTCGCATAAGAAAAAGCTCGGACTATTACGAGCTTTCTTTCTGGCACCATTAAGCTTCTTCCCCTATATCGAACTGAAATCGATATTTTCTTGCCAATCTTCATAAGAGTCAGGATCGATCTCCTTTGCTTGTTCCAAAAAAGTGTTCAATAAACCTAATTTCTTAAGATCACGAAACATCTTTGGGTTATATGGATCATGCATGGTAAGACCATCAGAATGATCAATTGCTTTTAGCACATCTCCCTCTGTTACGATAAAATGCCCAATTGAAGTCTTTATTCTAGTAAATCCGACTCTCTTTAATTCCTTTCGAATCATGATAATTTGTTCCGTGAATTCTTTGGGCATTTTTTTAATCTTTTTTAAATAATCTTTTAAATTTGTACCTTGTAAATACTCCATAATGACATAGTTTGATCCGACTTCATAAACTTGCGGCACAATATTAAGATCAGCTGCTGCTTCTAGTGCATTTCCTTCTTTCATTGCCGCATTTGGCTTCACGTAAATTTTTACACACCGATCTTCACTCAGCTGAAAAACAGCACCTTGGCTGCCTTTCCCAATTAGTTTTAATTTAGTTGGGTTTTTAATTTTAAGCTCCTTTTTATCACCCTTCTCTATTCGTTCCACTGTAATTAATTTGAATTCATTCATCTAAATCACCTTCTCCCTACTTTTTAACTTTCATAATCTAAAATATGAAAAACTCTATTTAATGATCTAGGTTTATATTGTTGTTTCATCAATTTGGATATATCCTCTATTTACTACTAGTTCGCTTATTAAGCACATGTTGATTGCACCAAAATATATGAAAATATATGTTTGTCCGGTTCAATTTTCAATCAACTTGAATTTAATAGGAAAAGAACTCCCATTCATAGTTTCTTATGTTAAGAGAATCATCAGAAAGGAGAAAATTAATGGGGTATATTGAAGAACTACGATCCCTTGTTGGAAACAGACCTTTAGTCTTAACCGGGGTAACTGCTTTGGTTATCGATCAACATAGCCACATCCTGATGGTACAATCTGACGAAATGTGGAAATTGCCAGGTGGCTTTATTGAATTGGGAGAATCTGCAGAAGAGGCATGCAGGCGTGAAATTCTAGAGGAAACAGGGATTAAGATCGGCGACCTTGAATTAATTGGAGTTTTTTCCGGGAACCACTTCTATACTCAGTTACCTAATGGCGATGAATATTATCCTGTTACCATTGCTTATGTAACAGAAGATATACGCAGTGGTAATTTAAAGCCAGACGAAAAAGAAATACAGAAAGTGCAATTTTTTAAGTGGTCCGCTTTTCCAGAGGATTTAAGTGAACGCGATCGTCAAATCTTTCAACTTTTCATTGAAAACTTGATATCAAACAGACAAAGGAGGTAAAAAATTTGAAGACGATTGCTTTTTATATAAAGGAACCTATGAAAGTAAATCAAGGATTTATGTATGATCAGACTGTTCTATTAGATCAATATCGTCCTATTGTAATAGGTCCCTTTCCAAATAGTAACAATGCTTTATTTAAGTTTAAAGATTTTTATAATTTGAATGAAATTCAAGATCTTAGTGCCTTCTTTAAAGAACAAAATGTAGTAGCCATTCATGCACATCAAGGAAAACACGCTCTCGATATTTTACCAATTGCCACTAAGTATGACATTCCTCTAATCGTCCATTTCCGTGGCCGTGACTCCTCTACACAAACAGAAAAAAGATACCGTAAAAACCTTAAACGATATCAGGAGTTAGTCAAATACGGAGAAGGTTATTTCGCCGTTTGCCACTTTCTTGCAGGTGAATTAAAAAGATTAGGCTTTCCAGAAAACAAAATACACGTTCTTTATGGCGGACTCGACCTAGATTTACATCCATTTTCAACTCATTCTTTGCCTGCAAATGGGGAGATCAGAATCTTATCCGTAGCCAGACTGGTAGAGAAAAAAGGATTTCTCACACTATTAAAAGCGTTCCAACGAATTCAAGATAAATACCCACAAGTCACACTTCACATAATTGGTACAGGGAAGGATGAAGAAAAGATTCAAAATCATATCGATGAACAACAATTACATGATCGAGTTTTTCTTAGGGGATCTATGAATTCGATGCAAATTTCAAAAGAATTAAAAACTGCCCACCTCTTTTGTCTTGCGAGCGAAACAGGGGAAGATGGCGATGTAGAAGGAATCCCAAACGCATTAAAAGAAGCCATGGCTAGTGGTCTACCAGTTGTATCTACCTTCCACGGAGGGATACCAGAATTAATTGAGCATAAAAAAACAGGATACTTAGCACCAGAGAAAAATGATTTTGAACTGGCTCAAGGATTAATGCATTTCCTCGATCATCCAGAACTATGGAGTCGTTATACAAAACTCGCAAGACAGGTCATAGAAGAAAAGTTTGATTTAAAAAAGCAAATTCAGGAACAACAAAGACTTTACGGCATCATCGAGGGCAAATTTCAAAATAAGTAAGGGAGGTATTTTTATGACAACAAGCAAGAACACGACAGATGAGGTTATTCATCCTGTTAAGTATGTAGAAACATTAAGAGGGGGGACTGCACATGTTATTCTGTTCAGCGATGGAAAAAAATACGTAGTAAAGTGGTTCGGTGTGAAAAAAGCAAGAGGAAAAGAAGTAGTCAATGAATATGTAGTGTCCAAATTGGCTCAACTCCTTTCACTCCCCATTGTCCCGTTTAAACTTGTATACATTCCAGAGGATTTCTTAAAAAACACTCCACAATTACACAAAAAGAAACAAAGCTATCATTCCGGAATTCATTATGCTTGCGTCTTCATCGAAAACTCGACCGTATTTGAAAATGTTAGACAATCTCTCCCCTCGAAAACAGAAGTTAAAAATCGGGATATGCTCGCTGGTGTAACTGTATTTGACCAATGGTTAAATAACTCTGACCGGGGAACAATGAATGTGATTTTAGAACGCTTAAGTGATGAACGCTATTATGTGCATATGATTGATCATGGGAGGTGCTTTCCTGGAGGCTATCAATGGACTTCAAAAACACTTATGAATGAGCCAGTATATACCTATCATTGGCCTTTTTATAAATGGGTATACTCTCTTTTACATGATGCTCAAGAGCTAACATCATATATTGATAATATTGTAGATTTGCCAAACGAATCCATCTATGAAGTGATTCAATCTATTCCAAATGAATGGAATGTAGATACAGAAGACAAAGAAGCACTCTACCAATTTCTATTAAAACAGAAAAAAGACTTACCAAATATCATAAATACCATTATTGAGTATCAGGGACAGTAGGGACAGTCATATTCCTTGTCCCTGTCTCTCATTCAACCACATCAACAATATCCCAATTATATGTATCAACGAGATACTTAATAGACTGAACCGTTAAGTAATCTTGTGAATCATAAGGAATCGTAATAGTTAGATTGCCATCTGAAAACGAGTATGCAGTTACTCGCTTCGTACTCTCATCCACTACCCTCGTCACTTCTAATACATCATCCCATTCAATACGGTCCTCAGACAATGTCCAGAATGAATTTTTTTTAACACCATCCTCGTCAAGATAAGCATAATGAGTAATAGAACATACAAACAGAATAACAGCTAATCCAAGAAAAAGCAGATGTAGCCATGTTAACTTATACGTTCGGTCTCTCTTTTCCGAGTACACCTTCGTTAACAATAAGGAAAACAAAACAATAGCAGTCCAAACCATTCCAGCACCGAATCCGATATAAGCTGCTTTTGGTCTAATAAAAGACCAGTGATCAACAGAAAAGAATAGCCAATCTTGAATGAAAATGATTGCCACAATAGGTACAAAAAAGGATGTAACAAGTAAAAGCATCCCTGATGTGGCTAAGTATGGAAACAGTGTATTGAAATCCGTATTGCGTAACACTTAACCCCCTCCCTCCTCTCACTTTTCAAAAGGTATTCTATTATCTTAGTCATACCTATTTTAAAACAATACTGAATACCTCCTAAGCTAACTTCTACATTACTCCATAATTTGTATTATTTCGATTCATTCAACCTAAATTCCTCTTCAGCATGTATCTAAAGGACAAGGTCATGAACTGAACCCTCCCCCTGAATTGAATTTATGCCGTTTCCACCCTATGATTCACTTTGACAAATTTAACAAATGCATATCGAACGAATGGTCCTATTACGATTAATTGAATCGGAAAAGCCACAATGAAATTCTTGAGTACGATCGACAAGTAGCTGATGATGAATGGCTCTGTAGCGTTTGATTGAACAAAAGAAGCTGTTGCGTATCCATATAAAGACATGATTAGAACCATCCCGGTAACCATTAGAAGTGAGATCGTAAGGATTTGATAGATCGTCTTTTTCTTCACGTAAGGCAACTTCTTTATGATCGTTTGAGCTAAAGGACCGACAATAAAAGATTCAACGATAAATGCAACGATAAAACCTATGAGATATTGTGCTAGAATAGCTGAAACAGACAAAACATGAAACAGTCCATGAAGAGCTAAATTATATGTACCATACCAATAACCATTCCAAAACACATCATCAATCCAAAATACAAATTCTCTTTTTTTGTTGTTGGCAATTTCACCACTCCTTTTTATACTTTCGAAGTATAGTAATTTTAAATTTTATCGTAAGTGAATATTTTGTGAACTCTGCCTAAAATCAGTTCGGTATATGAAATTAAAAAGTACGTTGCGAATTGTAACCAGCTCAAAAAAGCAGATAGCCTAAACTAGGCTTTCTGCTTTTCTTCTTATTTATGCAGTAAAATTTCCATCATAACTTAACATCACGGCCGATCGTACTCCGTCCATAGGGACACCAGGGACAGGTTCCTTGTCCCACTTAAATTTTGAATATCCTCAGTTCATTGATATAATTTAAATGGAATGATACTAGCAAAGATTAACTATTTAAAAACAAAGGAGTGCTGATTTATGTCGATTGATGTGTATATTAACTTTAATGGAAATTGTCGTGAGGCTGTAGAGTTTTATGCTCAGGTTTTTGATACGGAGCAACCTCAATTAATGACCTTTGGTGAGGCTCCACCAAACCCAGAATACCCTCTTCCAGAGGAAGCAAAGAATTTGATCATGCATACAAGATTGAACATAGATGGAAGCAATGTTATGTTTTCTGATGTTTTCCCTGGTATGCCTTTTATTGCTGGAAACAACATAAGCCTATCAATCATTAGTAAGGATATGGAAAAAATGAAGTCTTATTTTGACAGACTAAAAGATGGCGGCGAAGTTCGTCTAGAACTCCAAGAGACGTTCTGGAGCAAGTGCTACGGCAGTTTAACAGATAAATTTGGAATCGAATGGCAGTTTAATTACGATAGTGGTGATATGACTAGATAGTATTCGCAATAAGGATATAGAACTTTTCATCAAAGGAATTGCTTTTATATCCTTTTGCAAATCTTTAAATTGACGTTCGCCACAAACTGCCGTTCATTGTTACAATATAGAGCCTTTGTCTACCCTATCACATTTTAAAATAGAAATCCCCCTAATAAGGAATCCCAAAACTTACTTTATACCCACCCATATTTCATTCAATGAATTTTCCTTGTACGGATTGGGATCTATATATGCCTCAAATGGAGGAGCAATTTCAGAAAGTTCATAGCCATTTGATGGAAACCAATCAGAGAAAATATGTTTCCATGCACTAGGCATAGCGGTTGAAGCAGGGCCAACCACTTCAAAGACAACCCATTTAGATGCAGGAATTTCTATGCTTGAAAATTCAGCCAATGCATTTACATTATCAAGATATTCAGTAACAATCCAATATTCTATGGCATTTCTCTCCTTATCAAAATTCTTTGTAATCCCTAACAGACCATTAATTTCTCCGCTGTTTAATTCCAACAATTGTTTGACTGTTCCATTTTCAAAAGCTTCACTCCAAAACTCCGCAATACCTGGCCCCGGAGATCCTCCCTCTGCATTGCATAGCACTTTACGCTTAATACCTATTGCCTGAAATGCATCTCTTTCAACAATCTTGTATTTCATTGGTATTGCTCCTTTCAAGTCATGTTTATCAGGCTCTTTGTCCAAACCCACATGTTCAAAGAGTGAAATACGTTTCCTATCCACTCTGATCCTTTAGAGAAATTACTTACATGTATGTGCACAATTCACCTCTATGATTCCCGTCCGTTCGTCTTATCACTCTTTTTGGGAATCATAAACTCCTTTTGCCTCCCTTCCTCGCGCCTCCTCACTCTTTTCGGTAGCCATTCCACCCCTTTGACTCCCTTTCTCACGCCTCCTCACTCTTTTCGGTAGCCATTCCATCTCTTTGACTCCCTTCCTCACAATTCCTCTCTCTTTTCGGTAGCCATTCCACCCCTTTGACTCCCTTTCTCACTCCTCCTCACTCTTTTCGGTAGCCATTCCACCCCTTTGACTCCCTTCCTGACTCCTCCTCACTCTTTTCGGTAGCCATTCGTCCTCTTTGGCTCCCTTCCTCACAACTCCTCGCTCTTTTCGGGTGTCAATCCAATCAACTTCTACTTCTTTGGCTTGTCCTAACATAGATCGGGACATCTTCCGTTTCACTAATAAACATGATTACGGTGTAACTAGAATACATTAGCAATAATACATAACTATAAAATTTTGAATGGAGGAGCTTATGATACAAATAATGGGGATGCCTTTTCAACTGAATGAACTAGGAAACATCTCAAATACTGAAAGAATGATCATCCAACGTATGTACGAAGATCCCACCACCTATTCATATTCTTCCGTAGATGAATTTCTCTTTGAAATCAACGCTCGCAAAAATGTTATAGACAGCTCAATAAGTATGAATGATAGCGAGATGGAATTTACCGTATTCGAATATGCTCGTTGCAATCCACAGTACTGGTACTTAACAGAAATGGGCGGATTCCTTTTAAGACAAGATGTTAGACCCTCTGAAGCCATTCAAGACATATATAGAAACAGTTCCCTTTATGCATTTGATTGTTCGACGGCTTGTGTCATCATTTATTACCATGCCATTTTAAACAGTATCGGAGATCAAAACTTTAATCTTATTTTTCCCAACCTCTATTTATATAGCTGGCATGCCGATTCAGATCTTGGATTACACAATGTTTATACAAATTATTTTATCCCTGGGGATGTTGTTTATTTTAATAATCCAGATTTTCATCCAGACATTCATTGGTTGAGAGGGGAAAATGCTGTCGTTCTTGGGGACGATACCTTCTTTGGGCATGGATTTGGAATCATGACGGCTCAACAAATGATAGAAACCCTAAATGAAAATAGAAGACCACAAAGCACTCAATCTGCTTATTTGCTTAATTCTATCACTAGACCCAACTTTATCCATTTAGCCAGAATTACCCTGTTACAAAGAGGAAATTACCGATATAAGCAGCAGCCAATTTTAATTCATCATAACCAATGTTCCATATCCTTTTTACAATATATATTTTATCTTAACCAAAGCCTTTATCAATAAGTGTGAGATCAACGTTGGTTTTGCATTGGTTTGCCCCTAGACACCTACCCAATTTTATGTAGACGGGCTACATTTTTAAGGTAGGCGAGTATGATATAGAGATAAATAACTAACCCGAAAGAAAGGAAGGATCAACATGTATCCTAACGAAAACGCACACTTTGCTATGGGGGCCAATGCTAACGCGCCGTTTACTATGGGGGCGCATGAAAATATGCCATACACTATGGGCGATGCTTATCAACCTGAATACGCGCCTGTTATGGGGTATGGTGTTCCCTACGCTCCTAAACGTGGCTACGATGGTTTCACTCTAATTGTTGTATTGTTTATATTATTGATCATTGTAGGCGCAGGTACGTTTACTAAATGCTAGTTCATGAACTTGGCCTTTAGTACAAAACCAGTAAGCCCCCTTTACATCGCATAAGGGGGCTTTTTTATAACCACAAAAGTGTATTCCTTTAACAAATATCTGGTTTCATACCTCAGTATCAATATACCTCTCAACAAATTGCCATACCGTGCTCCAATATGTGACAGGATCAACTTTTTCCGCATCTCCGTGGCCTGCATTAGGAATAATGAGTTTTTCCTTATCTACAGCGGCTGCCTCATACACTTCATCTAACATTTCATATGGTACGAATGTATCAATGTCACCATGTATAAATAAGATCGGTGTTTTGCTTTTTTCCACTTGTTCAACAGCTGAAGCCTCATACAAGTCATAGCCAGCACGCCATTTTGTGATTGTGTTAGCCGCACGGATAACAGGGAACTCCGGTAAACCAAAAAGGTCATCCAACTGATAGACAAAGACATCACTTACTGACGTATAGCCACAGTCTTCAACAATGACTTTGACGTTTTCAGGCAAGTCTTCCTCACCTGAAGTCATCATCACGGTAGCTCCTCCCATTGATACTCCGAATAAGACGATTTCTGCTTCTGGGTCCCTTTCAAGAACTTGATCAATCCAAAGAAGCATATCTTTCCGATCATGCCAGCCCATCCCAATATAGTCTCCTTCACTCTCCCCGTGCCCCCGAAGATCAGGTGTTAGCACATGAAACCCCTTATCATGAAAATTTCTGACATACCTAGTCATCGAACTAGCATCACTTGTGTAGCCATGAACAACAATGGCCCACCGATGATCTGCGTTAGCATTTTCATAAACATATCCATTCAAGCTTAATCTTTTCTCATCACTTGTTACGATGTCAACTTGCTCCGGTTTATGATCTTGTTTGAATAGCTCATCAGCTATTTCCGCTTCCTCTGCGACCGAAGCTAAAACCGCCTCGCTCTCTTCTAAATGAGGGTTCCCATCAAGAAATTCTTTTTCACGATCTGCATTTAAGGCAAAATTGTAAAAATAGTTCCCCACCAATCCATAAGCTACAACAAGCAAGATCAAGATCGCTCCAACAACCAATGCCATTTTTTTCATATTCTCTCTCCCGTTTTCAAGGTATTTCCTCTGTTAGTTATCTATACATTTTTTTGTCACATCATTGTGGAAGCAAATTAGTGTAAATTCATCTCAATGTAATCCGATATCTTCTTTATATTTTCCTTATTCTTTCCGTAGTCAATGAACGTCGTAAGCCTTGGAATCTGACACCTTTTTCACTTTGTATTGAACGACGTCTCCCCACGTTCGAATGCTCATTCCTGTTTTGACTCGAATCGATCCTTTTTGTGCATCTTCTTCGATTATCCGAGCCCGGTTCAGTTGATGGATTGATTCTTTACACAAATGAAAAGCATCAGCAAATGAAACGGGAACTTCCATTTGCTTCTCCCCTATTAACGTTGCTACTTTGCATCTGTATAGATTTACTTGAAGTATTATATAGAAGAGTCAATACAGCAGTTAGTATACCGCCATAAAGTAAAGAGAACATAATGGCTGTTGTAACTTCTCCAAATACTACGTACATCCCTATTCCAAAAAAAACAAATATGATCAATAAGTTAATTAATGCTTTTCTCATTGGATGCACTCTCCCTTCCTGCTTAACTCTATATTAAATTTATACGATTCCGTTTAAAATTAAGTTTCATCGTTCTCTTGCAATCTTCACCTTCACATAAAAAGAAGTGACCGCCCGTAAGAACAACCACTTCTTTTCATTAACCAAAGAAAAAAGAACTCCTAAAAAACCTTAATACAACCCGTCCATATACAACTTCGTCAAATTCATAATTACATCATCAACGGAGAAGGGGTTGTCCCCTTTCACACAATCCCACATGAACATTTCATTCGCATAAAACCAACCACGAGCAACGAGTGCAGGGTGAAAAGAAGGATCTGCTAGTCCGTATTGTTGCGAGTAACGAACATCAACAGCAATGCGTTCAATAAACCGTTCACGAATCACATTCCATCTTTGTTCGACTTCAGAAGAAACGCCGATTGCTTCCTTAACGACACCCATCATCGCTTTCTCTTCTACCGCTAACATGAGAAATAAGCGAACTTGTTCTGAAATTTGCTCTTGTGCTTCTTTTTTCGTTTTAGGCTCAAACGACTTTTCCGCTACTTGATAGAATTTGTCCATAACTTCTTCCATTAACACAATAAATAGATCATCTTTATTTTTAAAATAAACATAGGCTGTTCCATATCCGGTATTCGCTCGTTTAATCATTTGAGAAATCGTTGCTTTCTGAAAGCCATTTTCGAGAAAAATAGCTTTGCCTGCCTTCAAAAGATTGTTTCTCGTTTGAATAGCTTGACGTTCCCTTGCCGTTAAGTTCTCCTTCTCTTTCGCCACCTTCTACACCTCTTTTGATATCTCTATGATCCTTATTCTACAAGGTTATTCTTTTGAATACAATGATTCTAGAACCCATTGACACAATGTCATTGACATAACGTCAACTATTATAATATAATTTTTTATAAGATCATTACTCTAATTTAGGAGGATTTTTCATGGGAAATAGTGACAACGCTTACACAAGAGAATACGCTGTTAACTTAGATAAACTTGATGAGTTGGCCCCTTACCGTCAAGAATTTTATGTAAAAGAGGGCAGCATCTATTTTGATGGAAACTCGCTCGGACTCCTATCGAAACGAGCTGAACAAACGTTGCTTCGCTTACTAGATTCTTGGAAGCACTTTGGCATTGACGGCTGGACACAAGGTGAGAATCCTTGGTTTTACCTATCGGAGTCGCTAGGAAAGAGCTTGGCTCCACTTGTTGGAGGATCACCTGAAGAAGTCATCGCAACAGGATCGACAACGGTGAACCTTCATCAATTAGTTAGTACATTTTATAATCCAGAAGGCAAAAAAACGAAAATTTTAGCTGATGAGCTCAACTTCCCAAGTGATATTTATGCGTTAAAAAGCCAGCTTACTTTAAAAGGCTATGACCCTAGCGAACACCTAATCGAAGTTAAAAGTTTCGATGGGCATACGTTAAATGAAGAAGATATTATTAATGAAATGAAGGAAGACATTGCGCTGATTGTCTTACCAAGTGTACTGTACCGAAGTGGTCAAATCCTAGATATGAAGCGACTAACCGCAGAGGCTCATAAGCGCAACATTTTAATTGGCTTTGATTTGTGTCATTCTGTTGGCTCCATTCCTCATCACTTGAGTGATTGGGACGTTGATTTTGCCTTTTGGTGCAATTATAAGCATTTAAATGGTGGTCCTGGTGGCGTTGGTGGTTTATTTGTAAACAAGAAACACTTTGGTCAACATCCAGGGCTAGCAGGCTGGTTTAGTTCACGTAAGGATAAACAATTTGATATGGACCATACACTAACACCAGCCGAAGACGCGAGCGCTTTTCAAGTCGGAACGCCGCATGTTCTGAGTCTTGCTCCCTTAATCGGCTCACTTTCCATCTTTGAGGAAGTCGGAATGGAAAAGATTAGAGCAAAATCATTAAAGCTTACTCAGTATCTCATGGATCTAATTGAGCATGAACTGGCAGATTACGAATTGACGATCCAAAATCCGAAAGAAGATCATTGCCGAGGCGGGCATATATATCTTGAGCACCCAGAAGCAGCTAGAATTTGCAAAGCGTTAAAAGAAGAAAAAATTATCCCAGACTACCGTACGCCAAATGGCATACGTCTCGCTCCTGTGGCCCTTTATAATACATTTGAAGAAGTGTGGGATTGTGTTCAGATTCTAAAGACGATCATGAAAGAAGAACGGTATTTGAAATTTAAAAATGAACGTGAAGTGGTGGCATAACGATGAGGAAACAACCGAACAACGCATGGATTGATGTTTCACAGCCTTTGCATGACAAGCTCGCTCACTGGCCAGGAGATACTCCCTTTTCCTATCAAGTGACGTACTCGGAAGAACAAACAGGTTCAGTGAATATCGGGCAAATGACGATGAGTGTTCATTCTGGAACTCACGTTGATGCACCTTTTCACTTTCGAAATGACGGCGCCAAAATTCTAGACTTAGATATTAACGTCTTTATTGGCGAGGCTCGAGTGATTGAGCTTTCTTCTTTTGAAAAAATCGACAAAGCTGCTCTTAGTACGATTGATTTAGACGGAGTGACAAGACTCTTAATCAAAACAGCGATTCCAAATAGACCAGACCGTTTCCCAGAAAGCATTCCATATGTAACCGCCGATGGGGCTTGCTACTTACATGAAAAAGGAATTCGTTTAATTGGAGTGGACGTCCCTTCTGTCGACGCACTCGACAGCAAAGAATTAGAAGGCCATCACGCTTTATTTCAACATCAAATTCACATTTTAGAAAATTTAATGCTAGACCATGTCAAAGAAGGCGATTATGAGTTAATTGCTCTGCCTTTGCCATTAAAAGATGCTGACGGAAGTCCCGTCAGAGCGGTTATTCGCCCACTATAAAAAGGAGGCTTACTCTTATGACAAAGAATGAAACATACCAAAACAAAGCAACTGCAGCGGAAAAAGGGATTCACACTGATTTTAAAAACAACATGACGTACGGTGAGTATTTACAGTTAGATACCCTTCTTTCAAGCCAAGACCGTTTATCGGACCATCATGACGAGATGCTTTTTATTGTGATCCATCAAGTGAGTGAACTTTGGATGAAATTAATTTTACATGAGACAAATGCAGCAATCGAATCTATTAAAACCGATGACCTGCCAACATCTTTTAAGCGTTTAGCTCGCGTCTCAAAAATACAATCTCAAATCATTCAAGCCTGGGACGTTCTCTCAACGATGACACCATCGGAATACATGGAATTCCGTGATTCTCTTGGTCAGGCTTCTGGGTTTCAATCGTACCAATATCGCTTAATTGAATTTGCTCTCGGCTATAAAACAGGTCATATTTTAAAAATCTATGAAAAAGATCAAGAGCTTCATAAGATACTTGAGCAAGCTTATCATGCACCAAGCTTATATGACGTATCCATTCAAGCCCTTGCAAAAGCTGGGTTGCCGATCAATCCAGACATGGTGAATCGCGATTTTTCAAAACCATATGAAGCTGATGATTCTGTGCGCGAAGCTTGGCTTACAGTTTACCGTAATGTCGATAAATATTGGGATCTCTATCAATTAGGTGAGAAACTTGTTGATATTGAAGACTGGCTTCAACAATGGCGCTTCCGTCATATGAAGACCGTAGAGAGAATCATTGGATTTAAAGTGGGAACTGGAGGCTCCTCTGGTGTGAACTATTTGAAAAAGGTTCTAGATCAACGATTCTTCCCTGAGTTATGGGATTTACGAACGGAAATTTAAAGTAAGTACCTCTCCCCTGCTTCTTTTAAGCAGTTAAGTAGCAGGGGAACCACATCGTTCAAGATTGAAAATCACGTAGCAAAGGATGGTTCTATGGGTACAAAACGCGAACAGTGGTCATCTAAATTAGGGTTTATTTTAGCAACTGCAGGAGCGGCGATCGGCTTAGGGGCGATATGGAAATTTCCATATGTCGCAGGGATGAACGGCGGAGGTGCTTTTTTCCTCATGTTCATCGTTTTTACAGTCGTGATCGGCCTTTCGATGCTTATTTCTGAGTTCGTGATCGGACGAGGAGCCAAGAAAGAAGCCATTTCCGCCTATAAAAAATTAGCACCAAATAGCTTTTGGGTATGGGTTGGTCGACTCGGTGTTATCGGCTGCTTTCTATTACTCTCCTTTTACAGTGTTGTAGGTGGCTGGGTCCTGCTTTATTCTGGATTAGCCGTTTCCGATAACATTATCCACGAAGGAGCTGATTACGGTCAGTTATTTGGACAAGTGACAAGCACGCCTTGGATGGGCTTACTTGGCTTAGCGTTATTCTTGCTTATAAACATCGTAGTATTATCGTTTGGAATTAAAAACGGAATTGAAAAAGCTAGCAAGTATTTAATGCCGCTGCTCTTTGTCTTTTTCATTGTCCTTGTGTTTCGTTCTCTTACATTAGAAGGGGCGATGGAAGGGGTTCGTTTTTTTCTAAAGCCTGATTTCTCTAGTATTACAGGGGAATCTGTCTTATATGCACTTGGTCAATCCTTTTTCTCATTAGCAGTTGGGTTCTCTTGCATGGTTACATACAGCTCCTACTTGGACAAAAAAGAGAGCATTCCTTCTGCTGCATCATCAGTTGTCTTTATGAACATCTTTGTTTCACTTTTAGCGGGACTCGCCATTTTTCCAGTAGTCTTCTCATTTGGACTTGAACCAGCAGAAGGACCTGGATTGCTATTTATGGTACTGCCGGCTGCATTCTCACAAATGCCATTTGGCTCCGTTTTCTTAAGCTTATTTTTACTATTATTCTTATTCGCAACCTTAACCTCTTCTTTCAGCTTGCTTGAGATTATTATCTCGGCTTTCACAGAGGATGGAAAACGCTCAAGAAAAAAAGTAGCACTTGTTTCAGGAATGGTCGTCTTCTTAGCCGGAATTCCAGCAGCGTTATCATTTGGAGTTCTCCAAGATGTACTGATCTTTGGTCAATCAATCTTTGATGCAACGGACTACCTCGTTAGTAACATCATGCTGCCATTAGGAAGCCTCCTGATTGCCTTGTTTATTACCTATAGAATGGATCAACACCTTGTCGCCAGTGAATTCCAAGCAGGGAATACTCTTTCTCCTAGTTGGTTCACTACGTGGACATTTTTAATGAGATGGGTCGTACCACTTACAATTATTATTGTCTTTATTAACATGATTGGTCTGTTTTAGGGACAGTAGGGACAGGTTCGTTGTCCCAGATTAACAGTAACGGGGACAGTTCAAACCTGTCCCCGTTACTGATTTCTAATTAGTCAGATAAAATGCCAAAATCAGGTTATCCTATTATTTGATATGATATAATTACTTCACAACCTATCGCATTGTCAGCATGGAAGATGTAGAAAGGGGGCGCTTTTATGGATAAATCTGATTTAATTCTTAAGGAATTACAAACATTAAACCAGCGAGTAAACAAATTTGAAGCAAGCATGGCTACGAAACACGATCTTGAAGGCTTAGCTTCTAAACATGACCTCGAAGACATGGCTTCCAAACAAGACCTTAAAGGCTTAGCTTCCAAGCAAGACCTCGAAGACATGGCTTCCAAACAAGACCTTAAAGGCTTAGCTTCCAAGCAAGACCTCGAAAACTTAGCTTCCAAACATGACCTCGAAGGCTTAGCAACTAAGCTTGAACAAATGAGTAAGAAACTCGATGCTGTTGTCTCACAAGTTGCCCACAATACTGAGTAAGAACTGATATGGAATGATGTAGCTCAAAAAGTTATAGATCATGAAATGGACATCCGCTTAATTAAACAAATGATTACTAACAAATAGATGATAGAGGGTGTCTAAAAAGGGCTGATTTTGACCTTTACAGACACCCCCTAGAACACCCGGAACACCTTTCCTCTTACACCTCAATCGCCCCTCCATCAATCCGCTTAAACCCTCGCAATTTCCCTAATTCCTCGACAAGCCTCAATGCCGCTTTATCTTTCGCCTTTGCCTCTATCATAATATCTGCTGATCTTCCGTAAGCTTTTAATGTTTTGATAAAGTCCATGGCAAACCCCATATCAACATAATCGGCATGGGCGCGGATTAATTTATCTGACTTTGGAGAGGATAAGTGAAATTTAGGAGGTCTTCCTGTTTTTTCCCAAGTAGCAAAAATTCTTGGTAGCAAATCCTCAAATGCTTCATCTCCAGGATTTGCCCAGTGATGATGATAATCAAAAACAAAGGCAAGACCGTGCCGCTCACAAACCTGTAATGTTTCTTCTGCTGTGTAGGTTTTATCATCATTCTCAAGAGTCGTTTGACAACGAATATCTTCATTAAGCTTCTGAAAATTATCGTTGAATCTAGCTATCGCCTCTTCCTTATTTCCATACGCGCCACCAACATGGATATTAATGTTTGCATGCTTATGTAACCCCATTGCTTCCAACATTTCATAGTGATAGGTCATATCAATAATGGCATTACCCGTAACATGATCCTGTGGGCTAGTAAACAATGTGTATTGATTCGGGTGAAAGCTAACGCGCAGGTGCTTTTCTTGAACCAATGTGCCAATTTCTTTGAACCAATCCTTAAAAGGTGTGTGAAAATCCCACTTAACCTCAGGATGTGTCGCAAGTGGCACGAGTGAAGAAGACATTCGATAAACATCGATACCGTGTGCGATATTATAATAAAGAGTGCGAAGCGTATTTTTTAAATTTTGCTCTGTAATATAGTGTAACTTTTCCTTTCTACTTTCTTTATCTTGTTTTTTCCAATTCGTAAACGTTAACGTTCTAGATGGCGAAGCTTCCCATAAAGAAAGCGCCGTTGAGACATATCCGAACCTGAGAATCACCGTATCCCCCCGACCTATGACAGATATATGTAGTGTGTGTGAGTTATTTAATCTTCATACTAGTGACATCAGGTACTGTCACTAACCAGTCCATATTCTCTTTAGTATTTCTATCGTAATGTCTCTTGCCTCGACTGAGGTACCCTCTAGATTGGTGACAAAAACAAACTTCATATCTTCTCGTTCCACATACCCAACAAACCAACCAATCCCGGACCCTTGCCCTGTTTTCGCATAAACCGTATAATCTTCCTCCTCTATTAATTTCATCATATTCTTTACGGTTTGCATCACCTCGTGATCAAATGGAAGATCTTCCTGTACTAATTTCTCGAGAAAAACCGACTGTTCGACAGGTGAAATTTCTAATGAACTGCTTAGCCAGAATTGATCAATTCCTTCACTACTATCTTGATTTCCATAAGAAATTTTACTTAACCATTCGTTCATTTTTTCTTCACCAATATCTCGAGCCATCTCTTGATAATACCAAACAACCGAATTTTCGAATCCTGTTTTTAGGGAGTGATCTTGATTCCAAGCATCAATCTCACGGAGGACCCCATCCCATTCTTTCATGTGCTCCTCATTTTCTACCGCACCCACCTGTAATCCTATAAGAGCATTTGGAATCTTAAACGTTGATTGAGGTGCGAACCTTTGATTGGCTCGTTGATGGTTATAAATAAGGAGATTATTTTGACCGATTTCACTTAGGATGAAAGTTCCTTCACTTTCTTTGAAAAAATCACCCACGTTGATCGCTTCAAAAGAAAAAGGTTCGTGTACGACATCGACTTCTTCACTATCATCAAAAAGACTTTCACTACTCGTTTTTGAATTGTCATAGATCCCCTCGATCCCCTTTAAAATCATAAATAAAACTAACACAAGGATAACCCAGATCATTCGTTTAGCTTGTTTCATTTTTTGCTCACCTCTTAATCACAACTTATTTCTATGTAGAAATACTACGTTCTCTCATTTACTCATTTAAGTTTTACACGTCCATGCTCTGACTTTGTATTATACGAAAACATCATAAACAACAATCTAACAAAAAGGGTTAAGATTCCAATGATGACTAACTCTGCTAAGGCGACACTCATACTGAACATACTCATAGCTACCTCCTTATTCACTTACTCAGTCCCGTTCGACTCTCTTTTAATTCGAAGTAGGCTTTTGTTGCATCTCTTGCAATATGTTGTGCCATTCCTTGTCTAGCCCCATGAATGTCCAACTTCGCATGTGGTACAACTACAGCAAAAGCAATTTCTGGATTATCAAATGGCGCATAACCAACAAAAGTTTGTGTTTCTCCATTAATGACTGTTGTCTTTTCCCCTTCTTGAATTCCCACTGTCACTTGAGCAGTCCCCGTCTTTCCCGCGACCTGATATTGTGGAATGTCTGAAAACCTCGCAGCCGCATTGCCATGTGTAACGACGCGCCTAAGACCTTCTTGTGTTCTCCTAATATGTTCATCAGTCATTTCAATTCTATTTAACACACTTGGTTCAACCTTTCGCAGGATCGCTCCGGCAACTGGCTCGCGAATTTCAGTAACAAGGTTTAATTTCATTCGGTATCCATCATTGGCAATTGTCGCAATATATTGCGCCAATTGTAACGTTGTATATGTATCATATTGACCAATCATAAGGTCAAGCAATTTCCCCCCATTTGTATTGGATCCTTGCATCCCATTAAAGGAAGTTGGTAAATCAATTCCGGTTTCCGCACCTAATCCAAACTGGGAGAAGCTATTGCGCACCGTGTTATAAGCCTCTCCTATCGTCTCACCCGTCCATCCACATGTCTGATTGGGACCGGCATAATAGCAGTTAGCTAATCTCATCCCTATTTCAAACATATACACATTCGATGATTGTTCAAGCGCATAGCGATCATCAATCCAACCAAACCCCGTTTTATTCCAAGTTCCCTTTGGCGGAGTTCCTGGCAAATAAATCGTTCGATCATTAAACTTTGTTCCTGGTGCCGTAACGCCTTCATGAAAGCCGGTTAACACTGAAGCTGCTTTTACAGATGACCCCATCTCAAACGCTTTATTGACTACACCAACATGATCAGACCTACTAGAATTCTCTCTGTCAAAAGCATCTAGAAAACCGGCCATTGCTAATATCTCACCCGTTCGTGGATTCATTACCACAGCATAGGCAGAACGGTCTTGAATAAACGAATTCTTACCAGAATCCATTTCATTTTCAATAATATTCTCCAATCTTTGTTGCAACTCCATATCAATTGATAAACTAAGATCATCGCCTCTCTGTCCGCCTTTCTCAGAGAAAGATTGAACCTCTCCATACTCTTCGTGGCTCGTTACGGCTTTTATCCCTTTTAGTACACCCTCGTATTGCTCCTCTAAATAACTGACACCGACTATCTCATTGCGCTCATAACCTCTTGCTAAATACGAACGAATCTTCTCATTCGGAATCATATTGACATTCCCTAAAAAACCTCGAAATGAATCTCCATATGGGTAACTTCTGCTTGAATCTAACTGGATGTCAATCCCTGGTAATTGATCTAAAATCTCACTAATTGCATGTACTTCTGCATTCGTAAGGTTACGTTTGATTCTCTGAGGGGTATCGATTGATCCTTGGATCATCTCCCGAAAAATCGCAATGATATGTAACTCTCTTTCACTAATTGTATTAAGATGATCATCTGTAAGTGCCTCCACTTCTAGACGGTACAGTCCAGCAGGGCTGTCTGCCTTACTACGTTCCTCTTTACTTATTAATTTCTCTCTCTCTTTTTCTTCCATCATTAGCAAAATAAAATCCTTTTTATCTCTTTCTGTCACTTTTGATGGATCCACTATTATGAATGATGCAAGAGTTTCAGCTATCTTTATAATCGAAGTCGGATTAGTTTGAATCGATGGCATCATATAGGTAACTGACATTTCGACCTCATTGTTCACCACAATATTTCCATATCGATCAAAAATTAACCCACGCGGTACATCCGTTTGGATCATCCTCTCCCTAACTAGATCTAACTGATCTGCAAATACCTCTCCATTTAGGATTTGAATGTACCCAAGTCTAACGATCAGACAAGAGAATAATAGAAAGATCGATAAAAATAATATGTTGATTCGAGGGATGTGATTCATTCGTCTTTTTTTCTTCATTCTCTTCCTCCTTTAAAAACTTACATATGTAATATTTAAAAGTATTACACGTGTAAGTTTTTAAGTCAATAGCTTTTTTTACAACGAAAATTCTTTTAAATAGGAAAAAGCCGCAGATCAGAAAATCTGCGGCTTTTTCCTATTTAATCAGTACTTTTATTGGGATACGTACAATCCTTCCTCCTCCAAAATTGACAGAGCCACTTCTGCGGCAGAACTTCCACTAGCCTGCTTATCTCCTTCGATATAGACAGCAAAGAAAGTCGTATGATCGGCAGCTTCTAAATATCCAACAAACCAGCCGATATGTTCACCGTCTATAACGACAGTTCCTGTTTTTCCAAAAAGACGATTCCCTCCGGCTTCTTCCAGAAATAGTGAGTCTTTAATCGTTTGGATGTTTACTGGTTCAAACATGAATTCATTATAATAAAAATCCTTTAAAACATTTACCTGCTCCACAGGTGATATTTTTAACGTTCCATCTAACCAGTAACTAGAAACATCTTTAACTTGAGTATTCCCATACTGAATATGTTGATAATAATCCCTCAACATTTCAGCCCCAATCTGTTGATCAAGCTCATGAAAATACCAAGAGGCTGAGCTTTTCATTGCCGAAAGCAAATCTTGATCCTGATTCCACTCCTCATATTGATATATTGTACCGTCCCATGGAAGGTCAGAATTTCCTTGTGAAATTATTCCCGATTGTAGAGCAAACAATGAGTTGTAGATCTTATAAGTCGAAGCAGGGATATACCTAGTCATACTTTCTTCTTGGTTGTAAATGCGATACTGGTCCTCTTTAGCATCATATAGAACAGCCGTACCTGAAAATTCTTCAAAAAAACGACTGTAATCTTCTTCTGCTATGTTCATATTTGTAATGGAGTGATGGTCATGATTCACGGCTAAAGCCGAAAATGATGGACTACTTGTAACTAATAAAGCAAGTACTCCTGAGATAACCAGCATACTTTTTGTCTTAAGAGACTTTGTTTCGACCTGATAATTAGCGATGGTCACAATACGCTTTTTCACTTGCTTAAACGAGCTACTCATTTCCGAAGCCACTAACATTGATGGGGATTGTACTGAGGCAAACTTTAAGATGACTTTGCCATATTGAAGGTGTGAATCAGGATTTAATGATTTTAATACCTCATAATCACAAGAAATCTCCATTTCTGTTTTCAACCCTCTTAAGAAATACCAGACGACTGGATTAAACCAGTACATCATTTTAGCAAGTGCCACTGCATAGTTGATAAGGACATCCTTACGTTTACAGTGGTATACCTCATGCAGGAATACACATCTCATCTCGTCAATAGATAGCATTGACATATCTTTTGGCAAGACAATAAATGGACGAAACAAACCAAAAGTAATCGGGGACTTAACCAAAGACGAATACCCGAAACTAATCCTTTTATAAAAACCAAATTCCTCTTTACATTGAGTCAAAAGCATTAGTAACTCGTGATCTTGAACAACTTGCAAACTTCTCTTTATTTTCCAAATTAATAGATTACTAAATAAGATGACCAAGAACAAAATGCAGATACCCATTACCCACAAAGCAAACAAGGTTGAGTCCACTTTATCAAACCATGACTGCTCTACTGTCATTGAAAAGTCTTGTAACCAATTTGTCCTTTGAATCTGGTTCTCTGATGATGAACTTAAAAAAGTGAAATCAGGCAAGATGAGACTAGTTGCTCGGAAATCCGTTATCCAACCCATTAACGAATTTACCTTTAATAAATGATAAGGAACAAATGGAGTAATTAACGTAAATAAAGCAAGCACACTTATATAATAATGGGCATTGACCGTAATCTGACTCTTTATCAGCTTCTTTAATAAAAGAATTGTACCTAAAAGTATCGCTAAATAAAGGTTACTAATAAGAAAGTGACTAAAGAACGAATCCCCCATATTATTCCTTCTTTCTATTCTTACGTTCTTCTAGAATGTCATACAACTCATCAATCTCTTCAGCGGAAAGTTTATCCTTTTCAAGGAAGTTTAAAACCATTGAATTTAGAGCTCCGTTATAAAATCGATTTAAGAAACTATGACTCTCAACATCGACATAATCACTTTCTGCTACATTCGGTGTATAAACAAAAACACGCCCTTCTTTATGATTGCTTAAAGCTCCTTTTTTAATCAAACGTAGTAACATCGTTTGAATCGTTTTAGGACTCCACTTACTCGTCTCCGATAGCTTTTCAATTACCTCATTAGTATTAATAGACGGATATTTCCATATAACCTTCATTACTTCTAATTCTGCTTCTGAAATTTGTGGTAGCTTTTTCATTTTTTTCACCCTAACACTTACGATTGTAATATTTATTATAAGGGCCGGGAAAGAAGGCGTCAAACAGAAGTGAAAGCAAAGCTACTAATTATTAATCAGCAATCCAACTTCTAATTAGCTAATCACCCATAAGATAACCAGAAAAAAGCAAGAAAAATTTCTGAGCAATCAGAGAATAATTTCTGAAATCATTGAATATCTTTTAATGAAAATGAACTAAAACTACTTTGGCTAGGTGAATTGGAGAGATCTCTTTTGAAAACAACTCTAAAAGATATTGCAGAGCGTGTAAATGTTTCAATTTCAACCATCTCGAGGGTGCTTAATAATGTACCAACCTCCATTGACGAGCAAACAAAACAAAACATTATTTGTGTGGCAAAAGAATTAGGATACAGAAACACGCGCATTCAATCAGAGAAATTTTCTGAAAAGAAAATTGTCACTGTCATTAGCGATATGAAAAACAAATATTATGATCCATACTTTACCGAGATTATCTTTGGCATTGAACGCGAACTTTTAGAAAATAATCAAATGATTAATTTCACATATGATTCTAGTGATCTAGTTAATGGGTTTGTCAATGAAACAATATTTGATGATGAGAATGTTGGTGTTATTTGTGTCGGACCTATGCATCCGAGTGTGATTGAGATAATAATGGCACGTGTGCAACTTATCATTTCGGTTGGTACTAATCCAATATATGATATTGATTATTTAACCATAGACTTTGAAAAAGGAGCTATGAAAGCAATTGAGTATTTGTATAGGCTAGGTCATAAAAACATTGGATTTATTGGAGGCTCATCACCAAAAACAGGAGTATCTTTTGAGGATGAGACTCGGTATAGAGGTTTTTTGAAAGCGCTTAAAAATCATAACCTTTCATTAAACCCTGAATGGGTCTATGATGGTGCTTTTGAAACTGCAGGTGGTTATGAGGCGATGAATAAGATCTTCTCACAAAAAAAGCGCCCTACCGCTCTATTCACAGCTAGTGACAGAATGGCTTATGGGGCATATAAATCAATCCTTGAACATGGATGGTCTATTCCAGACGATATCTCGATTGTTTCATTTGATGACATCGAAATGTCTAAATTTGTACACCCTGAATTAACAACTGTTCACGTGTACAAAGAAGAATTAGGGAGAACAGCTGTTAAACTCCTGCTTCAAAGATTAGATGGAGCCATACCACTGCCTATGACGAGTTATTTGCCATTAGATTTAATTATACGTAAAAGCTGCAAAGCTATTTAAGAAATGTTAAGGAGGTGGTGAGTGGAAGTTCTGGACGTTATCATCGCTACGTTTTTCAAATCATGTGAACTTAAACTATATGGGGGGATTTTCTAATGAAATCAAAGAGACATTTATTGGGTTTTACGTTACTGTTCCTCTTATTTTTGATGACTGTAGTAGGTTGTGCAGCGACTGAAAACGTTGCTAGTCCAGATCGATCCGGCGATGATGGTGGTGCCATAACAATTGAGTTTGCTTACTGGGCAGGTGCAGGCGGAGAGGCTGACGCCTTTGATACATTAATTGCAAAGTTTGAAGAAGAAAACCCTGATATTAAAATACATGCAAATCAACAGCCTTCAGGAGATGATTTCCATACAAGACTACAGACAAGAATTGCGGGCAACGAATCACCGGATGTTTTCCGTCTACAATATCAAAGAATCGGAAACTATACTAGCCAAAATGCATTATTAGATGTGACCGATTTAATTGAAGGGTCAAAAAGTAGTTATAATTCAAGTCTCTTAACAGCGGTTACAGTTGATGATAAGTATTATGGTGTTCCTCATCATACAGATACGTTGGCTGTTTTTTACAATAAAACGTATATGGATCAATTAGGAATTACACCTCCGAATACAATTGAAGATGCGTGGACATGGGAGGAATTGTTAGAGGCTTCAGTCTTAGCCCAAAGTGAAGGGCTAGCAAGCCATGGTATCGCATTTAACTGGACAGCTGGTTCTGTTTATCGTTCATTGCCTTTCTTTTTCCATAATAATGCCTCATTATTGTCCGATGATTTAACTAGTGCCAATGTGACTACTCCTGAAGCAATTGAATCTTTAGCATTCTTACAAGAAATGTTTCAAGAACACATGTCAGACGGTAATAGTATTAAAGGAAGCGACGATTACAACCTCTTATTCACAACAGGCCATACAGCATTTCTAATCAATGGGAACTGGATGATACCAAGATATGAAGTTGAAATGGAAGAATATGAGTGGGGTGTAACTTACATGCCAGTGAAAAAGTCAGCTGCTTCTGACTTAGGTGGGAATTCACTAGTGATACCTCACAATGCCAAGCACCCAGAAGAAGCAAAAAGATTTCTTGAATTTATGATTCAGCCAGAAAACATGAAAACATTTGTTGAGATGGGATTATTTATTCCGGCAAGAACGGATATTGATGGTTCATTTAATTACACGATGGAAAACCCAGAATTAATGGATCTTTTCATTGAGCAATCGTTAACAGTGCCGCAAGAGCTAGCTGAAACCGTAACAATGTCTGAGTTTGCAAGTATTAACCAAGTACTTGCAGATGAATTAGAAGCCTTGTTTATGTTAGGAAAAACACCAGAAGAAGTCGCCGAATCGTTAAATGATGAAATTAATAGGATTGTGAATTAAATCCTTATGTAGGAGGTTACGCGGGTGTCTAACATGGTAACTTGGTATAAAAATAATCGAATCAAAATTGCTCCGTATATATTTATAGCACCTAATATTCTCTTGTTTTTCGCGTTTATGATTATCCCTATTTTATTTACATTCTATATAAGTTTTCACGAATGGAGTATTCTTGGTTCTCCATCATTTGTTGGATTAGAAAATTATATTCAAATGATTCATGATCCTGTTTTCTATGTCTCTTTAAAGAATACGCTTTACTATACGGTTGGTGCCGTTTCTGTAAGTATGGTTTTGGGATTGACAGGTGCGATCTTGCTTAATCGCAAGATCCCCTTCGTGTCCCTTTTCCGTGGTATTTTCTTTGCTCCAGTTGTCGTTTCTTTAGTGGCAACAGGATTAATTTGGTCTTGGATGTTTAATGCAAACTATGGTCTTATCAACCATTTTTTATCAACATTTGGGATAAGCGGAGTCAACTGGTTAAACTCTGCTACGTGGGCCATGCCAGCCATTATCATTACAACGATTTGGTTTAAAGCAGGTTATTGCTTAGTTATTTATCTAGCAGGGCTTCAAACTATTCCATCATCTTTATATGAATCTAGTGAAATGGATGGCGCTAATAGTTGGCATAAGTTCTGGCATATCACACTGCCGCTATTAAAAAACACAACAGTTTTTGTTACGGTTATCTCAGTTATCAACGGGTTCATGGTTTTTGATTTAATCTATACGATGACAAATGGAGGACCAGGTTATTCCACAACTGTTCTTATCCAATATATTTATCAGAAAGCTTTTATAGAAGGACATATGGGATATGGATCAACGTTAGGAACGGTTTTATTCATTATTATCATGATCTTTACCTCTTTTATTATGTGGTTAGGGAGGGATAAAGATTGACTTCAAAAAAGAAATGGTCCAGTTTCAACAAATTTAAGTATATAAAATGGGATATAAAAACAACCTTTATCTTTGTCATTCTTTGCTTCGCGGCAATTTTGTTCTTACTCCCTTTTATTTGGATGCTTTCAACCGCTTTGAAAACTCCTGCTGAAGCGGTTTCTAGAGATATAAAAGTTATTCCTGACCAAATCATGTGGGGTAACTTTAGCGAAGCCCTAAGTACGATACCTTTTATGGGTTATGTTGCGAACAGTTTAATTGTTGCCTTTTTTGCGGTGCTTTTAACGGTTTTCATTAATTGTTTGGCTGGTTATGCCTTTGCCAAGTACAAATTTAAGGGCAAAAATATTTTGTTTTTTATCGTATTAAGTACACTAATGATTCCTGTACACATTATTATGGTCCCTAATTTCTTTATCTTAAAAGAATTAGGCTGGCTAAACTCTTATATAGGATTAATTGTTCCACGCGCCGGAGAGGCATTTGGTCTATTTTTAGCAAGACAATATATTAAGAGTATACCAGATGAGTTAATTGAGGCATCTCGAATTGATGGAGCAAGTGAATTTACGATCTTTAGAAAAGTGATCGTACCAAACATCATCCCTTTAATATCTGTATTAGTCATATTCACTTTTATGTGGAGATGGAATGATTTAATTTGGCCACTCGTTGTCATTTCTGATAAGAGCATGTATACCGTTCAGTTAGGATTGGCCATTGCTCAAGGTGAACACTATATTGATTGGAATATTTTAATGAGTTTAACATTCCTCTCAATTATCCCAATCTTAATTGTATTCATTTTCTTCCAAAGATACTTTGTTCAAGGAATTACGCACTCTGGTATGAAAGACTAATAAACTTAGGAGGTTTTTACTTTGCCTAAAATTACTATAATTGGAGCTGGAAGTGTTATTTTTGCGAAAAGATTAATTAGTGATCTTTTAAGTTATAATGATTTATCGACTATTACGTTTTCACTTTTCGACATTTCAGAGGAACGCTTAATGACTGCAGAGAAAATGACATTGAGCTTAGTAAAGTCTTTTGAAAGTGATGCTAAGGTTCATGCAACATTAAATCGACGAGAAGCCTTAACAGAGGCTGATTATGTCTTAAATTTAATTCAGGTAGGAATGCATGAGGCTACCGTAACTGATTTTGACATTCCGAAAAAATATGGACTGAACCAAACAATTGCCGATACTTTGGGAGTAGGAGGAGTTTTTAGGGCGTTAAGAACGATCCCTGTTATGCTAGACTTCTGCAGCGAAATGGAAGAAGTCTGCCCAGACGCCTTATTACTCAACTATACGAATCCAATGGCTATGCTTATGCTAGCAGTAGCAAAAGCAACGTCTATTAAAGCAATTGGACTTTGCCATAGTGTTCAGCATACTGCAGACGATCTGGCTTCGTACTTAAAAATTCCAAGAGAAGAGCTAGATTATAAAGTAGCTGGGATCAATCACATGGCTTGGTATCTTGAACTTAAACATAAAGGCAAAGATTTGTACCCGGCTCTCTTTGAAGCAATGAACGATGAAGCTATTTTTGCGAAAGATAAAGTGCGATTTGAAATGATGCGTCGACTTAATTATTTTGTAACTGAATCAAGTGAACATATGTCGGAATATACACCCTATTTCATAAAGGATGACCAACTTATTAAACATTTTGATATCCCTATCGATGAATATGTTCGAAGAAGTGAAAGAAACTTACGACGTTTTGAAGAAACAAAAAAGAAAATTGAAGCAAATGAATCGTTTGAAACGGAAAAGAGTCATGAGTACGGAGCACCCATTATCCATGCCATTGAAACAGGTCGAAACATAGTTGTTTGGGGGAATGTATTAAATACTAAGCTAGTTATGAACTTACCTGAAAATGCTTGTGTCGAAGTTCCTTGTTTAGTAAACAAAGCAGGGATCCAACCTTGTCATATGGGCGAACTACCTCCACAATTAGCTGCAATGAATATGACGAATATCAATGTACAGCAATTAGTAGTTGAAGCTGTCTTGAGTAAAAATGTCGATTATGTCTATCAAGCGGTTATGTTAGATCCTCACACTTCATCTGTTTTATCACTGAATGAAATATGGGAAATGACAACAGAACTTCTCGAAGCCCATAAGGAGTTTATGCCTACATTTACGAAAGGTAGAAATCTAATACAAAATTAAGGGGACATCAGGGACCGGTTCTTCTCCTAACGTCAAACAGCGGGGACACCTTTCTGTCCCCACTTTCCTCTCATAAAAAAAATCAATGCATCCCTTTCCATTCTCCTTGGTTCTTGGATGATTTCATCTGTTTAGCTTTTTCTTTGTGCGCTCGATTAGCCGCTGCACTTCCAGGTTCTTTAGAGAACTCTGAATCGGTTTTACTTGAATCAAATCCTTGTTTATTCTTTTGGTCTGCATTCGTTTTACCATTTCGCTTTGCCATAAGTATCCCTCCTTCATTCTTATTATTAGAATGATGTAGAGAATTATACCTAAGGACAGCAGGGACAGGTGCTATATATCAACGTCAAACAGAAATGGTACACCTTTCCTGTCCCCTCTATCATTTTACGTAGCGATATTCCAGCAAACTGTTCAAAATTGAGACTTCCTGTAAAATCTCCTCTCCAACATTCGTTTCTAGAACCTTTTTTCTCTCTAGTTCTTTATCCACCAATCTTTTTACTGATAATACATCCGTTCCATTTATTAGTACATCTTCTTTGGAATTGAAATGTTTATGGGCGACTAGTTGCATACCAAAGGAGTTATATAATAAAGTGTATCCAGCAATTCCTGTAGTTGATTGATACGCTTTGGAAAAGCCACCATCAATCACGATCATTCTTCCATTTGCTTTAATCGGATTTTCTCCATCAATTTCTTTAACCGGAGTATGACCATTTATGATATGACCTTGATCTGGATTAAGCTCAAATTCGGCTAGGATTTTGCGGCAGATTTCCTCATTTTCACGTAAATGGTAGTATGGGTTCTTTCTCTCTTTATGCGTTTTTTTATCTTTAATGAAATACCTTTCAAAGGTCGTCATTTCTCTTTTTCCAAAGAGTGATGAATATTCTCCTGACCATAAATACCAAACCATATCTTTCGCAAGATCATCTGTCTCTTCAGGATGTGCAAACGCCTCTCGTAAAAAACGTTCAAACGTATCAAGCAATTCACGACCTGCATACGTTTTATCTTCAATGACCATTTTTTCCATATTTCCTTCTTCATCTAAAGGAATGCACCCGTGGATTAATAAATTTCCGTTATATTTTAGATAAAGACTGCCTTTTTTCATAAGAAAATTCATATGTCTAGCTAGCTTTTCTGACTGCTGAATAGAAAATAACAGTTTGTCCATCACTTGCTTTTCTTCATCTAACAGTTGATCAGGTTGTTGCGGATTTATCGTTGCAAAGCATGTATGATCTAATGGATATGTATTTCCATGAATCGTTATTTCGCTTCTGTCATAATCAATTTTCTCTAACAGAAGTCTTTCTGACATTTTAAAGTACGGACGTCTCTTTATAATATGGCTTTCAAGTTTAAATTGAATTATGGCAATGGCTTGATGAATTTTCGTGATTTGTAATTGTTCTTCCTCAGATACCTTTTCATCTGAATGCCTCTTTGGTCTAAAGGCTGGATTGTCGTCATAGTATTTTTCCGCAAGATTAAGTAGTGGCCTAAGGTTGATTCCATACACATCTTCAATAATATCCAAATTGTCGTACCGCGCGCAGATACGAATAATATTAGCAAGACAAACCTTGGATCCAGCAAAGGCTCCTAGCCACAGGACATCATGATTTCCCCACTGAATATCAACGGAATGATAATTAATGAGAGTATCCATAATTTTGTCAGGTTCGGGTCCGCGATCATAAATATCTCCCACTACATGAAGGTGGTCCACAACCAATTGCTGAGTCGTATAGGCAAGACCTATAATGAGTTTATCAGCTTGACCTAGGGAAATAATTTGCTGGACAATTTTTGTATAATACGGTTCCTTATTTGTGTATTCATCGGTTTTGTATAGAAGTTCTTCTACAATATAAACAAATTGATCCGGTAATGCTTTTCGCAATTTCGAGCGAGTATATTTAGAAGACGCATAAGAAATAAGATTAATCATACGCTCAATGATGACTGTGTACCAATGATGTAATTCTCTCTCATTATCAAAATCATTCTTCATTAACTTTAATTTTTCTTCAGGATAATAAACTAATGTTGCAAATTCTTTAATCTCTTTTTCCGTTAATACCTTTTTATAAAGGTCTTCAATTTTCCCTTTTACATTCCCTGAACCATTTCTTAACACATGTTGAAAGGCTTGATACTCTCCGTGTAGATCACTTACAAAATGTTCTGTCCCTTTTGGTAGATTAAGAATCGCTTCTAGATTAATAATTTCAGTAACCACTTTTTCTTCACAATCATATTTCTGGGCCAACAAATCTAAATATTTCGAGTTCACAATTATGTATCCCCTTTCAAAGTTGATTGTTTTTACATCTAATAGAGTGCACTTACATTAAAAGAGAAAACTCAAATTCTAATTATAACGGTTTTTATAGGTGCTACTATTATATCAAAAAATACCGTCAATGGAACAAACCGTTCCATACTTAATCTTTCACCTTTTTCACTAAAGTAGTACGTCTTTTTTTAGTGAAACAAGGGATTATTTATTCCTGCTAGATTTAACTCACTTTTACTATTATACTAATAGAGTTGCTCGTTACGGATTTACTATTGTAATAAACTTTTAAACTGAGGAGAGATTACTACATGAGTTTTATTGAAAACATCGTTTCAGTAGGGAACGACATACTGTGGAGCTACCTATTAATTGCTTTGTTAATCTTAGCCGGTGCTTACTTTACTATTGCTTCAGGCTTTGTTCAGTTCAAGTATATTGGTGAGATGTTTCGTCTTTTAACGGACAAAGAAACGATAACGTCTGGTAAGAAAACGGTCTCAAGCTTTCAAGCCTTTTGTATCAGTACTGCCTCAAGGGTAGGAACTGGAAACTTAGCAGGTGTTGCCTCAGCTATCGCTCTCGGAGGACCAGGTGCCATTTTTTGGATGTGGCTTATTGCTCTATTAGGGTCAGCGACAGCTTTTATCGAAAGTACGTTAGCGCAAATTTATAAAGTGAAAGACGGAGATAGCTTTCGAGGCGGACCAGCTTATTATATGGAAAAAGCTTTAGGTGCCAGATGGCTTGGCATTATTTTTGCGGTGTTAATTACGTTCTGTTTTGGACTTGTTTTTAACTCGGTTCAATCCAACACAATTTCACTTGCGATGAACAGTGCTTTTGGTTCTGACACGTTAATCGTTGGAATTATTGTTGCCGTTCTGACAGCGATTATTATTTTTGGTGGAGTCCACCGAATTGCTAAAGTAACGGCTGTTATTGTTCCTGTTATGGCCTTAATTTATTTATTTGTTGCGCTCATCGTCATTGTTATGAACCTAACTGCTATTCCAAGTGTGTTTGTTCTGATTATTGAAAGTGCCTTTGGGTTAGAACAAGCAATTGGCGGTGGTGTTGGCGCTGCTATGATGATGGGGATTAAGCGTGGATTGTTTTCAAACGAAGCTGGTATGGGTAGTGCCCCTAATGCAGCCGCAACAGCAAACGTTAGTCACCCAGCGAAACAAGGTCTCATTCAATCATTAGGGGTATTTGTCGATACCTTAATTATTTGTAGTGCAACAGCATTTATTATCCTCATTTCAGGCGATTTCGCTAATGGTATGGTCGGTATTGAATTAACTCAAAATGCATTAGCATCACAAATCGGATCATGGGCTAGTACGTTTATAGCGATTGCTATTTTCTTATTTGCCTTTAGCTCTATCATCGGGAACTATTATTACGGTGAAACGAATATTGAGTTTATTAAGAAGAGTAAACTTTCGATTATGATTTATCGTTTAGCTGTTGTTGGAATGGTTCTATTTGGAGCAGTTGCTGAATTTTATCTTGTATGGGATATGGCAGACTTCACAATGGGTCTGATGGCACTAATGAATATTTTGGTGATCTTCCTTTTAGGTAAGTTTGCCTTTGCCGCCTTATCGGATTACGGGAAGCAACGAAAAGCTGGGAAGAATCCTACATTTTTAGCAAGCAGCATCCCTGGACTTAAGAATGTTGAGCACTGGAAAAAGAGTGATCACGAGCAGACAGAAGAGCTTTAATTTAAACAACGTACAAAGAAAGTCTTCAGTCCTTAACAAGTTAAGGTAGCTATCACCGAGGTAGCTACCTTTTTTCATTTTAAAACGCTTCATCAACACAGCTCTAAACCGAACCGAGCGCGGTCAGGATCGAAGAAGTAAAACAAGGGTTTTCAAACTTTTTCGATCATATGCTTACATTTATCCATCATTTAAACAGGTTTATCTAGATAGCTATTAGATTAGTCGTCTAGCTGAACGATTGAAAAAGCAGCACCTAAAAAATTCTCTTAGGTGCTGCTTGATTTTTTACGATTATAAAATCAATTATACGTGAATATCAAGCCTTAACTGGGACACCGTACCTCCCGTCCCATTACATAAACAAACGTTTGAGTCGCTCCCAAAAGCTTACTTCTTCTTCTTCAACTAAAGTAATGTTTTCTTCCACTTCTAATTCAATTGGTTCTGTTTTTAAAATAAATTGAACAGAAGCCACGTTTGTATTTTTAGGGGATACAAACGATACGGGTTCAAAATCAGATTTATCGAATTGTTCTCTCATTGCATCAATCTCTTCTTGCATCTTTTCTGGTAAGTCATTTGTAGAATCAGCTAATTCTGCCGTTCCATCATGAAGCTCTTCGACACCGTTATTTAGCTCGGACGTCCCATTCGCGACTTCACCAAACCCTGTAGCAATGTCGTTGTAAGAGTCCGCTAGCTGAGCAACTCCATCTGTGTAAGATATGAGCCCTGCATGAAACTCACCATAATTGTTTGCGAGCAAGCCAATTCCCTCTTCTAATTCAGCTAAACCGTCCAACCCTTCCATACTTTCAAAAGCGACAAGCAGCTCACTTGCCATCGTACGTAATTGGTTGCTTATTTCATTTACAGCACCGCATGTTCCTTCTAATGCTGGGCCAACCGCAACGAAAGCTTCTTTCACTTGCTCATACGTTCCCTTTGCTGTTTGAGCAGCAACATTCACTTCGACTAATTGTTCAATTGTATCTGGATTTGCTCCGCTTTCATACAATTGCTGAATGTCTTCTTCGGTAACATTAGGAGCTGGTATATTATCCATTGTTCCATCTAATGCGGAAAGTGCCGAAGAGTAATGAGTGTTTAACTCGTCTAACCCACTAGAAACCTCATCAAGTCCATCTGCAATAAGCGACAACCCTGCTGGCAATTGTGCTAAATCACTCAAATCCATCTCACCTGTCGAGCCGCTAAGTTCCTTATTTAAAAGGGCCAGAGACTCATTAATCTTGCGAGACGCACCCGTGATTTCAGAAGAAGCACCTTTTATTTCATTCATCCCTGCCCCGTATTGTCGAGACCCCGAGTTCAAGCTTTGAACACCATCATTCAATTCAGACACACCTGTGTTTAATTCAGATACACCTTTATTGACTTCTTGAATAGCATCGCTTAATGTCCGCATCTCGCTCGTCATTTCGTCTGTCTCTAGATTATCAAGAGCCATGGATAACGGTATTGCTGAAATATCAATTCCTTCCATTTCAAAGTTAACGACATCCGCAAGAAAACGAATATCCCCCTCGCTATCAGGCATGACCGTATACGTTAATTGTCTTTTCTTCCCTACATTCGCAATCGTCGCATCCGGCGCCTGGATATTGCTGATAACCTCGGTATTAAGAGTAAGTGAAATTTGCATTGTATAGTTTTCAAAAAAATCAGGGTCTATTCGCTCATTCTTTGCTGTTTTAATTGTTAGTAGCAAACGTCCCTCTTCTCCTGCTAACTCATCTGGCTGAATTTCTTCCCCATCAAGCATATAGGAAATATCGATATCCCATGGCAGTTCTTGGTTATCCATATTTCCTTGATAGTAGAACCAACCTGATGAGGCATCAATTTGTACCTCATCTTCGTCTTGTTCTATTTCGGTTAAGTCCGTTAAATTGCGAATGGCCGTGTATTCTCCGTAATCGATAATGCGGCCAGGTTCTGTTACATCTAGCATATTTACAACATATAATTCATTTAGCGTACCATTGGCACTTAAGCTTCCGTATACAACTTCATCTTTGGAAGTTGCACCGCCACTGCCATTGGCATTTCCTATATGATAAGGAAAGACAAGGAGCATCGCTAAAAGAATGAACATTATTCTTTTTTTCATCATTTATCCCCCCTAAAAAAGTTTGCTTTTACGGTTGTTTTCCCAATCACCTTATCGAACACAAGAAGTACTGCTGGTAGGAAAAAGAGCACCAAAATAAAGGCAAGTAACGCCCCTCTACCAAGCAGCAATCCAATTGATGCAACAATGGGGTTACTAGATGTAATCCATAAGATAAAACCGACACAAGATAAAATGGCTGCTGAGATTGAAATAGAGAATGTTTTCTCATTTAACGTTTTGATTATCGATTGCTTAGCAGGCATTTCTTTTCGATTCTCAAGATAATTTTCGGTAAAAAGGATTGCATAATCAACCGTTGCCGCAAGCTGTACAGTACTTACCACCAAATAGCCGACAAAGACTAATGGAGTATCAGTAAAATATGGTACAGAAAGATTCACCCATACGGCTGCTTGTATCGTCAGCAATAAGATAACAGGCAAAGAAATGGATCTAAACGTAAAAATCAAGACAATACCAATAGCAACAATGGTCAAAATGTTCACGACTACATTATCTCTTTGAATCGTCGTTTTCATATCATACAAGGCAACACTCTCTCCGAGGGCTAACGCTTCATCACCATAATAAGATGCCGCAAGTTCACGAACAGTTTCCACGACACCGAAGGCAAGATCCCCTTCATTTTCCGTTTCCGTATACAGAATGATCTGACTGTAATTCTCCGAATGAAACTGCTCTGTAATCGATGGATCTAGGTACTCCGGCGGAATCGCTGGACTCACTGCTTGATTATAGGAAATAACATTTGCGACGTGTTGAACCTCTTCTAAATCTTGTTCCAACGCTACCTCTCTAGCGACATCGCCTTTTGGAACAAGAATCACAATCGGAGTCGTTCGCCCAAACACCTCATCAATAGCTAGAATGTCACTGCCAAGACGGGTTGTTTCTGGTTGTTCGCCATTTCCATAAATAAATGCCGTTTCTTGTTGCGCTAAAAAACTAGGAACAAGAAGTAGCCCCACAACGAGCAAACTCACAAATCTAACCTTCAAAACTCCCTTGCCAATTGAAAAGGTACTTGGTACAAATGGCTTATGCTGTGTTTTATCGATCCATTTATAAAACACAACCGTTAATGCTGGCAAAAACACCATTACACTAATGAAGCTTAATAATATCCCTTTAACAAGGTTGACACCTAAATCAGCTCCAATTTCAAACTGCATAAATGTAAGAGCCAAGAAACCAAAGAAAGTAGTTGCAGCACTTGCTGCTATCGCCGGGAACGATTTTTTAATCGCGAGTTGCATCGCCTCTTCAGGATTCGTTGTCTTCTTTCGATAATGAGCAAAACTATGAAGCAGGAAAACAGCATAATCTAACGAAACCGCTAATTGCAAAATAGGACTAACAGATTGAGTGACGAACGAAATTTCACCAATAAAAATATTTGTCCCTAAATTTATTAGGACAGAAACACCAATCGCCGTAAGGAAAAATAATGGCTCCACCCAAGAGGTTGTTGAGATAACAAGAATAATAATAATGAGTGGAACTAACAACAAAGCTGCATACAATGATTCATTTGCTGCCATGCTCTGAGCAACTGCTGTATCTGCCGCTTCTCCAGCCATTGCATTTTCCTCACCGATCAACTCATAAATAGCATCAGTAACCGCTACCTCATCCCCTTCTCGTACCGTCATCGAAAGAAGGGCATGATTGTCCTTATAATACGTCTCTACTAACTCTTTTTCTGCCATTTCTAATGGCGTTTTTACATCGAGGGCTTGATCGAGCCAGACCACGTCTGAAACCCCGTCAATCTCCTCGAGCCTTTCTTTATATTCTAGCGCCTCTTGCACAGACACATCCCGAATCATCACTTGCGCATTAGATAGTGGAGTATCAAATTCCTGTTCCATCACCTCAATGGCTTTTGTCGACGGAGTATCTTCGGGCATGTATTCACTCATATTGTAATTGATTGAAACAAAAAACTGAGCGATTGCACTAAACACAGTTAATAGCATAAAAACTATTACTATCGATTTTTTGTATTTCATTATTTTTGCAGCTATGTCTAGCATGACTGAACAACTCCTTGAATCGTAACTAATGTCTAAGTATAATGACACTGTGTAGGATAATCAACAAACAGTTCGATATCTTATGTTACATATCCAACACCCAGATGCAATGTGATGGATTCCCAACAAAATTGTCAAAAACAAAGGGTGAGTCAGTTGAGTACCAAATTAGATAGACGTATTAAATACACGCAAATGGTGTTAAAAGAAAGCTTTATGAAGTTATTGAAACAAAAGCCTTTAACCAACATTACGATTAAAGAATTATGCGAACTAGCAGATATTAATCGCTCGACTTTCTATTCTCATTACAAAGATTTATATGATCTTCTTTACCAAATCGAGGACGGCATTATCGAAGACATGAACCAAACCTTGTCCTCTTACAACTACACCAAAAATGAAGAAGCCATACAGATGACCGAGAAATTGTTAGAATACATTGTTAAAAATAGTGAAAGCTGCCAAACGCTATTCAGTGAACACGGAAATCCGACTTTCCAAAAAAAAGTCATGATGCTAGCACATCAGCATTTATTAAAATCCTTGATTCAAGATAAGCATTTCATTCCCGTTAACATTGAATATTTAAGTCTCTTTATCGCGAATGGTAGTATTCACCTTGTCCAACACTGGCTGAAAAACGGGTTAAAAGAATCGCCAAAAGAGATGGCTGAATTGATGATTAATCTTGCCACTAAAGGACTTTCCTCGTTTCAACAATAACTCTCGACTATGCTTTTATTTATCAAAGCCTAAACAAACCGTAATTCATTTATATGAATTACGGTTAAAATAGTATTTTAAAAGATGAAAGTAAGTTCCATTGAATAGGATTTTAATAATGGGTGCCGTCACTTTGTATTTGACAGACACCCATAATGTGATTAATCAATGACTGTGCGATACTTTTCAATCATTTGCATTTTCTAATATTCCTTCTTTGTAAAAATGATTAACATATACATGAACCATCATTTCATTTTCTTCGGTTATTTTTATTTTTGACAATACTCGATTAATGATTGCGGCTAGCTCTTTTGGGTTCGCATACCGAATGAGATGACTTTTTACAAATTTGTCTTTTGCTTCTTTCGAAATATTCCACATAACATCACCTCAATAATCAAATGACTATTATTCTCAAACCCTCACCTTTTTACTTTCAAGAATGGTGATCAATTGGAAGATCAACCACAACAACATGATTCCAAGTAGCAAGTGCGGTGTGAGATCAAATATGATTGTGACAAAGACAGCTATTCCAAAAGCGGCAAGAAAGAGTATTTTCATTTTTTCTACGATCGAGAAACAATATCTATAAACGTGGAGTTTCTGCGCTTCATCCAAACGACTTACATATTTCGTGATTGATTCATTCTTTTTATAGAAGTATTTCATATCTGGAAGATAATTATTGTTTTCTTTGAAGCTAAATCGAATGAATAGATTTGACACCCAGAGGAAAATCCACGCCACCACGAGGAAAATGAGATGGCTCAATCCATCTGAATTCATTACATGAATCAAGGTTAATGCAAAAATGAGAATACTTAATAATTGCATAAATGAACTGTACCCAACTAAGTTTGTTACTTTATTCATAATGTATGCTTCCTTCTCATCTTCATCAAGAATGGACTTTTCTTTTTTCAATTGTTGGCGAGTGACAACAAACAGGACCATCAACACAAAATACAAGACGATCGAACTGTATAAAATGACTTGCATAACCCATTCTCTATTCAACACTAGATTGGCATCTTGTAAGACCAATCCGAAATAGGTTGCAAAAAAACCTACTATCGCCGACCCTATCATTATTAAAATCATTTTCATCTTACTATTCTTCATTGTTACCCTCTCCTTCCAGCTGAAAAATATCTTCTACTGCCACCTCAAATAAATTGGCTAAAGCTAGTGCAATTGTTACCGAAGGCGCATAATCCCCACGTTCAATTAAACTAATCGTTTGCCGAGATACGTTAATTTTTTTTGCTAAGGTTGTTTGATTATAGCCATCGCGAGCACGCAGTTCTTTCAAACGGTTCTTTAACACTTTTTTCCACCTACCTTGCCATTAATATATATGATCATAGTCATTTTGATTTTGACAATAATAATTGTCAAAATGACTTAAAAAATTTACATAGATACTTAGTTTGTGGATTTCTTTGCTATACCGAGCACAATTCTTTGTAATCTCTATGTAAACAGATTGTAATACTATTCTTCTTTATCCTCTCATAGGGATAGTGATAGACAAGCAAGCGATCAATAAACATACACACTAGGAGGACACTATTTCTATGAAGAAGTTCATTTTTCTATTAACATTACTAGCAGCTCTATGTATTGCTGAAACTACGTTTGCCTATACCGTTCAAAAAGGAGACACCATGACGAACATAGCAAAAGAGCATGGATTAACGTTAGAAGAACTATCTAAAGCCAACCCACAAATCACCAATCTAGACAAAATCTATGAAGGACAACATATTCAATTACATAAAAAAGAGCAAGCCCTCGAACAAACGAAAGAAATAAGAAGTGATAACACGAACGATCTCTCAGAAAAAGAACTAGATTTACTTGCTAGAATCGTAAGAGCCGAAGCTCAAACTGAACCCTTTGAAGGAAAAGTAGCGGTAGCGGATGTCGTCTTAAATCGAATGGAAAGCAAGCAATTTCCTGATACGATAAAAGAAGTTATCTATGAGCCTGGGCAATTTGAACCTGTTGCAAATGGCCAAATCGATAAACCAGCTGATGAGGAATCCATCGAAGCAGTTGATGCTGCATTAACAGACATGAGAGATATAACCGAAGATTCATTATTCTTCTATAACCCAGATATCGCTACAAACCGCTGGCTAGATACCAGACAAACAGCGGTTGTCATCGGGCAGCATGTGTTTAAGCATTAATGTTTGAATAAGATTTTAAGTTAGTTAATTTAAAGGGGATGCCCAACGGTCAAAACCAGACCTTTTAGGACATCCCCTAAGCTAAAAGTGGCGTCTCCACACCCTTCCAAAAACTTCAAAATATTGAATTTCTCCTCTCAAAGTACGTAACGAGCAGAGCTGCTATGTTATCAGTTCATCTGAAATTGCATGAATTGCACATTACCTACTTACCAAAAACAAAATCGTAAAAACGATCACTATTGATAACATTACTCCAACTATTAAACCAATGCCATTTTCTTTCTTTGTAAAGCCTTGTAATTCATTCGTAGACAAACGATCGATTTTACGATTTCTAAAATAAAGGCTAATATTCATCAATAATAGAAGAGCAAGAAGAAAAAGAAGCCAAATTGATAGACCTATTTCTAAAGGAATAAAAGGCTCTCTTGGATTAGCAAGTAACAACTGAAATCCAAATAAGACGATTAAAAATAGTTTCGATGTAAGCTCGGTTTGTTTTGACTTTACCCATTCCCGGCCTAGTTTTTCTTTCTCGTAAGCTGCTAATTGCCTTGTCCATGCAAACAAATGAGACTTTTTCCCTCCCAATTCTCTCCAAGTATGAAAGCAAGATATCCCCATAAAAACAATAAAGACAAGCAACACTGTTAATCTAGATGCATCCAATATAGAAATAACTGGAGCTATAATAGCAAAATAGGCAATAATAAGAAGATTCACTGTAAGAAACTGTTTTTTTCGTAACTCTTTTATAACGATCTCATTCATAAAGGCACTCCTAGAAGTAATTTATCTATTTTTAAATCGATTCCCCGTATTAACATAAAAAAGGATAAATCCAACAATCCCTAAAAATAACACAAGTCCTATAATAAACAACCACCTTATTTCTAGCAGGTCACTAAGTATCCAAAAAATCTGGCTAAAAGCCAAAGCAAACATCATCTTCCCCATGAACTTACATAAAGCCACGGTATCATATTTCTCTTTTTCTTCTTTTGGCAAAGTATTGAATCCGGCAATCAAAAAGGAGCCCTTCCCTGCAAAAAAGAACATACCTACCACTATAAACAACCCCATCATCAATAATGTTCCTAGCAATGGAAACCCTCCTTTCTGTCATTCTTATTCTACGATTTCATCGAATCTAGGTTTTCCACGCCCATTTTCAAAACCATTTTTCCTTTTCAAACTATAAAATTCACATCTTAAAAACAATTTTGATCACCATATCTATATATAGCACACAAAATTTCCGAATCTCATATATCTATACTTCAAATTCAAATGTCTATAAGGACGACTGTTTTTCCTTTTAGATATGCAATTAAAGAAGACACACTTATTTTATGTGGGATACTAACCAAGATATGAATGTGATCCTTACAAGTTGTTAATTCTATTATCTCCACACTTCCCTATTACATAATGATCTTTAATTCCACCTATACGTTCCATATCACTTGTACTCTATTTTGGTGCAAATAAAATGGAACACGTCAACCAATTCAACTAATTACTTTTCCTACTAGCTCAACCAAATGAATGTCTTCTTTAATTAAATTACACGTAGTATTCGGTTGAATTGTATAGAATTTAATGACATTAGTGGACCTTATTTAACCACTTCCATAAGAAAAAAAATTGCATCTTTACTTCACCTGTTTGAATTTAATTTATTCTATTTCGAAAGTTATCTGGGGTTACTCCTGTATATTTTTTAAAGGTTCGAAAAAAATACGGCATACTTATGAAGCCAGCTTTTTTTGCAATTGTCTCTACTGTTTCATTGCTTTCTCTTAGTTTCTTTTTAATATAAGAGATTCTTTTGGTTATAATAAATTCTTTTACATTTACGCCCATTTGTTTCTTAAATACCCTACTAAAATGGGGAGGTGAAACAGAAGCTTGTTTTGCTAATAAAGTTAATGACAAAGAAGATTGAAAATTATTAGTAATATAATTGACACTTTCATTTAACCAATGGATTTGAGAAACTTCTTCTTTGTCTTTAGTAGGTACCGAATGACGATATACAAATACTAATAACATTTGAAGTAAAAGTAAAATGGCCATTTTAAAGTCAGCGTTTTGAGTGAAAATTTCCTCTTTAATCCGAAAAAGCAAATTCTCGATTATTACAATTTGATTTGTTGATATAGTATAAATAAAATGCTCTTGGCTGTTTAAAAGATTTAGAAACATAGGCTGGTCAATCCCTTGCAAAAATTCCAGAAGTTTTGGATGGAAATAAATAACTGTAGATGTAATTAGCTGTGTAGAATCGGGATTAGCAAAATGTACAGTGTTTTGCGGGATAATTATTAGATCTCCTGACATGACTTGATAAAACTGATTATGAATATAAAAATCCCCTTTTCCCTTATGAATAAAGATCATTTCGTGCCAATCATGTAAGTGCGTAGGCAGTTCTTGTTCAGGCTGTTTTGTATCTTTATCAATTAACATAAATGGAATTTCCAGATCAGAATTAATCTTTTTTCTTAAAACAGTAATAGTTCTCACCTCTTTATTTTTTTAATCAAATTATATCAAAAAAAGGTATAAATTTATCACTTTAAGCAATTATTAAAACTTAATTTAACTGATATTATTAAAGAAGAAGTGAAAGGAGGAATTTTATGCGAATCGACGCACACCAGCACTATTGGAACATAGATAGAGAAGATTATGGTTGGATAAAACCAGATAATCAGCTAATGTACCGGAATTATTATCCAGCCGACTTATTACCCCATTTAAAGAATCAAAATATAAATAAAACAATTTTGATACAAGCAGCACCAACAATTGATGAAACTATTTTCTTATTGGAGTTAAGTAAAACAGAAGAAACTGTAGCCGCTGTTATTGGCTGGCTTGATCTAACTGAACATAATTTCAAGGAAAAGTTAAATATGTATAGGAAATATGCCAAGTTTGCAGGCATAAGGGTAATGATTCAGGATATGAAAGATGAAACAGTAGTTTTGACTCCTCCATATGTAAAAGCTTTTAAATACTTTGAAGAAATAAATTTGCCTATAGATTTACTCGTTACACATGATCAATTAGATACACTGATTAAATTAATGGAAAAGGTTCCTAACCTAAGGGGTGTTATTGATCATATAGGTAAACCAAACATTTCCAACAAATACTTTGATTCTTGGTATCATAATATGAAAGGGTTATCAAAGTATCCAAACCTTTATTGTAAAACATCTGGTATGATAACCGAAGCTTCACAAAACTGGGAAATTAAAGATTTCAAGCCGTATTTACGTGCTGTTTTAGAGCTTTTTAGTATTGATAGATTAATGTATGGAAGTGATTGGCCTGTTTGTTTAATGGCAGGTTTCTATGATGATACTGTTAATGTTGTCATGGGAAATTTGGAAGAATCATTAAACAGTGAAGAGATAAATAAACTCTTTGGCCAAAATGCGAGCATTTTTTACGAATTAGAAAAGTAGGTGCGGTTTATGGAATATCGAGTTTTAGGTAATACTGGTTTATCTGTTTCACCTCTAAGTTTTGGAGCTTCCTCACTAGGATCAGTTTTTAGAGAAATAAATGATAAAGAAGGTATAAAAACTGTAAGAACAGCCGTAGATAATGGAATAAATTATATTGATGTTTCACCTTATTATGGTTTAACAAAAGCTGAGACCGTTTTAGGTAAAGCCATTTTAGAGCTAGATAGGGAGAAAATTATTTTATCATCTAAAGCAGGAAGATACGGAAGTGATGAATTCGACTTCTCCTATAAAAAAATTATTTCTAGTGTAGAAGAAAGTTTAAATAGACTTCATACAGATTACTTAGATATTTTATTTTTACATGACTTTGAATTTGGTAATTACAATCAGGTTATTGAAGAAGGTATTCCTGCCTTACAATACCTTAAGAAGGAAGGAAAAATTAGATTCTACGGAGTGTCTGCCTTACCTTTACCGGCTTTCACAAGAATATTAGAAGATGTTCCTTTAGATGTTATACTCTCCTATTGTCATTACTCGTTAAATGATACTTCATTGTTAGAATTAGTACCACTACTAGAGGAAAAAGGTGTTGGTTTAGTAAATGCCTCTCCCCTATCTATGGGATTACTTCATGATGGACCTGTAGCCCCATGGCACCCAGCTGATAAGGGAGTTATAAAAGTTTGTAAAGAAACAGCAGAATACTGTAAAAAAAATGGGGAAGATTTAGCTAAGTTAGCTATTCAATTCTCAACTTCCAATAGTCAAATTCCTACCACATTAGTAAGTACTGCGAGTGAAAAAAATATATTGAAGAATATTAATTGGCTCAAGGAACCTATGAATATGGAGTTAATAGAAGAAGTAAGTAAAAGGTTGTCTCCTATTCATAATCATACGTGGCCAAGTGGAAATAAAGAATATCATCAATACATATCTCAAATAGGCGGTGAGTAGATTTGAAGCAAATTATCTGTAAAGAGCCAGGAGAATTTACAATGGTAGAGGTAGATAAACCTGCCTTATTATCAAACCATGCAATAATCAAAATAAAGCGTATAGGAATTTGCGGAACTGATCTTCATGCTTATAATGGAGTGCAGCCATTTTTTACTTATCCAAGAGTGTTAGGACATGAGCTGTCTGGCACTATTGAAGAAATAGGATACAATGAACAAAATTTAAAAGTTGGCGATAAAGTGGCTATCATTCCCTATAATTATTGCGGGAGTTGTAGTACATGTAAAAAAGGAAAAACTAATTGCTGTCAAAACCTCAAGGTAACAGGTGTTCACGAAGATGGAGGAATGCAGGAGTATCTTCGCGTTCCCATTTCTCACATTATACAAGTAAATGACTTATCATATGATGAAGCAGCATTACTTGAGCCACTGGCTATTGGTGCTCATGCTGTTCGCAGAGGGGAAATCAATAAGAGAGATACTATAGTTATTGTGGGTGCAGGGCCAATTGGATTAGGTATTATGCTTTTTGCGAAAGAAGTAGGCGCAAAAGTTATAGCTGTTGATGTAAATAGTAATCGACTAGATTTTTGCAAAGAATGGATTGGTATTGAACACACTGTAGATGCTAAGCTAAACCCAATAGTTCATATTGATAAAATAACAAACGGTAATATGGCAGATATTGTTTTCGACGCAACTGGAAATAAACGATCAATGGAACAATCATTTGATTATATTTCATACGGAGGGAAACTAGTTTATGTGGGTCTAACTAAGGATACTATTCAATTTCATAATCCCGATTTTCATAAACGAGAAACTACTTTAATAGGGAGTAGGAATGCAACTATAGAAGATTTCGAAAATGTTTATAGTTTGCTGAGAAAAAGAGAGTTTGATATGCAAAAATATATTACTCACTGGTCATTATTTGAGGATATGATTAAAGATTTTCCCAAGTGGTTAAAGGCCGATTCCAATGTAATAAAAGCTTTGATTAAATTTTAGACGTAAACCCTGGAAAGCAAAGAGTCATGAATGTTCAGCAACGTACAGAGATTAACGTGTTACATTTCTAACACTTATTATCAGCCATTCCTAATTGACTGGGAATGGCTGTTTTTATTATGTGTTTTTTTAGCAATTTGTTACACCTTTAACTACTCTCAATAATGTATGGTTTATTCGCTGCACCCCAAACTCTAGTACATTCCATCTCTTTGATAAAGTACTTTTTTAATTAGATGAACGGTGACTGGCTGCGAGGTCTCTAATTTACATGCAAATGTACTCATTCATTTCTTCTAATAGAGGATGAATGTCAAATAGATTAAAGTATGTTAGCCCCTTTAAATTGGACAAAGTTTTGTTTTTGAGTTTTTTTATCTTTTCGCTACCTTCCTTTTAAAATGGTTATTTTTGTAAAAATAAAACTCTTGTCTTAATTTCTAGACAAGAGTTTTTACCCTATAATATGTTTTCTTTTAAATTACTAACATAAAACTATTACTTAGTTTTGAAGAATTGTAGGTACTCATCAAACAGTGCAGAATAATAAGTTTTAACTTGCTTTACGATAGATTTCATTTTTAGCGCCTCCTAATTAAATTGAAGAAACTAACAATAATAGACTTGGGTCCTTAACATTGAAAGCGTTTTTAAAAATTAGGATGTAAAGTACTATCAGTCTTGCTTCACACATAAATCTTAATATACTTTTTAATGATTATTCAGATACAACACCTTTTTTTAAGATGATATTTGCATATAGCGCCCTCTCTCCTGTAGCGACAATAGCATAAGCTTTTTTTGCTCGTTCATAAAAATCAAAACGATCCATCATTTCTAGGTCTACTTTTGTAATTTTTTTATAATCTTCCCATATGGTCGGAGTAACGTTATCACCAGACTCTACTTTCATAAGCGCTCCAGGCTGCTCAACATAGGAATCTAAAGGGAACAGTTCCAAAACAGCTTCTAGTATATCTGGAATATCATGTCCATCGCACCGAATCAATTTTTGACTATGACTAGCAGCAGGGAAGTTTCCATCTGCTAACACAATCTCATCACTATGCCCCATCTCCGCTAATACCTTTAATAACTCAGGTGACAAAATACTCGGTATTCCTTTTAACATTTTAAACATCCTTTCCTTTAATTGTATGACGCCGAGTTTAATTTGATATATTACATTTAGATAAAATAGTCTTTATTTTTTTAAAAGTGGGACGCACTTTTTTCGTGCCTCCCGCTTTAAATGTAATAATTAATGAGGTTCCCCATTTAAATCATTTGATAAGTTTTTTTACTAATCTTATCTTTTAATTCTTTTATTCTTCTCATTGTTGAATTAGTTTCTCGGCCAAAATGTTTATAAAGGGCTACATATTCTTTATATAGCTCTTCATACACTTTCACGTTTGATGGATTAGGTTTAAATGTCTCTTCTTTTAACCGAGCCATCTTCGAAGCTGCTTCTATAACAGAGGTATATCCGCCTCTTTCCACTCCAGCAGCTACTGCACCATACATCGCTGATCCAATAGAAGGTGTTAATGTCGTTGCGGATACTTTTATTTCAATGTTAGTAACATCTGCATAAATTTGCATTAAAAGTTTATTTCTATGTGGCAAGCCTCCACATGCGTACAATTCATTGACCTCAACACCTTGGTCACGGAAAGTGTCAATAATAAGACGTGATCCAAATGCAGTTGCTTCAATTAAGGCTCGATAGACTTCCTCTGGTTTAGTTGAAAGTGTTTGCCCAAGGATCATACCAGATAAACTCGTATCTACTAAAGGGGTTCTATTCCCATTATGCCAGTCTAGTGCAAGTAATCCGCTTTGACCTGGGAGTAACTTATTTGCTTTTTGTTCCAAAAGCTCATGAACACTAATACCTAAATTCTCTGCCTCTACTTCTATATAGCGCGGAACATTGTGCTTCACAAACCAAGCAAAAATGTCCCCAACAGCAGCCTGCCCTGCCTCATAAGCAAACAAACCTGGGATAATTCCATCTTCAACTACTCCGCTAATTCCTTCTACAAGTACTTCCTTATCACTGAGTAGCATATGACAGGTTGAAGTCCCCATAACCATAACCATCTTACCAGGTTCTGCTACCCCAACACCTGGAACTCCTGCATGCGCATCAATGATACCAACAGCTACGGCTGTTCCTGGATTTAAATTCATTAATTGGGCAAATTCTTCTGATAACTCCCCTGCTTTTGACCCGAGAGAAACGACTTCGCCTCTTAACTTTGTTTGATACAGATTACCGAGTTTTGGATGTAGCGCTTTTAAAAAGTCTGTTGACAAATGTCCATCGCTCTTATGCCAAGTTCCTTTATAACCTGCAGCACAACTATTTCGTTTAACTTCACCGGTCATTTGTGCAATTACCCAATCTCCTGCTTCTAGATATAAATCGGTTGCTTCAAAGACATCAGGAGCCTCATCGAGGACTTGCCATATTTTTGGGACTAACCATTCGGATGAAATTTTTCCTCCGTATCTTTTTAACCACTCTTCATTTCTCTGTGAAGCTAGTAAAGTCATCTTGTCTGCCTCATCTTGTGCAGCATGGTGCTTCCAGAGCTTCACCCAAGCATGCGGATCATTTTTCCATTTTGAATCTTTACAAAGAGGCATTAACTGTTCATTTACTGGTACAACTGTGCAGGAAGTAAAATCAACGCCAATTCCGATTATATCGTCTGGATGAACACCTGATAATCTTATCACTTCAGGAACAGACTTCGCTAAAACGTCTAAATAATCCTCAGGGTCCTGCAATGCATAATGCTGTTCTAACTTTATATTTGATTCAGGGAGTCCTTCCTCAATTACTCCATTTTTATACGGTGTTACATGTGTAGCAATTTCTTCACCCGTATGGATATCAACTAAAACTGCCCTCCCAGATTCAGTTCCATAATCTAAACCGATTGAATATTTTTGACTTTTCATAATTATCCCCCCGATCTCCATTGCAAATTAAAACCTAATTACAAATAACTACTTCGATCCCGCGTTTTTCTATTAAGTTAATATCAGCTGCTAATGCACCTTTATCTGTAAAAATCCTAGTAATTCTATCTGATGGAGCTGTATTGATAAGAGCCTTAACATTTATTTTGCTACTATCTATTAATAAATTGACTTCATCAGCAACTAACAATAGTTTCCTTTTCAACATTGCTTGCTGTTCATGACTTTCACTCATTCCCCAATCGACATGATATCCCTTACAAGAAAGAAACAATTTATCAATGTGGTGCCCTTCCATAGAACGTTCTGCAACTTGACCAAAAAAAGCGTGATGGTCTTCATCGAAAAATCCACCAGTACACAAAACCTTCATACTTGTTTTGTTCCCTAACTCCATTACGACTGGTAAGCCGTTTGTAAACACATGAATAGATTGGTTATCTAAGCTTTTTGCAAGCTCTAAACAAGTTGTACTAGAGTCTAATGCAATTATATCTCCATCAACTACAAACTCAGCTGCTTTTTGACCTATTAACCTTTTTTCATTAATATTTTGAACCGTGCGTTCTATAAGTGGCAATTCCATTGAACCATCATTTAAAGGAACAGCTCCACCATGGATTCGTTTCAATTGTCCTTCAGATTCTAATTTTTCAAGGTCGCGGCGAATCGTCTCTTCCGTCACTCCAAACAATTTACTTAAATGAACAACTCTCACAGACTGTGATTGTAGTGTTAATTTCACAATTTCTTTTTGCCTGTTAGCTGCCAGGAGTCCTTCTTGCGTTTTTACTGGCCCCACATACCTCACCTCCATTCTTTTTGACTTTTTCTACTATTAAATTAAGCGAATCCCCTGGAACTTTTAGCTCCAAGGGGATTTGCTATTAACGGTACAAAGGTCCAAATCTTTCGCAAGCACGATAATCAGATCCTTCTCGGTCAGCTGTGCCAAACATGCTCCATGTACTTGGTCTAAAAATCTTTTCATCTGAAACGTTATGCATATTAACAGGAATACGAAGCATAGACGCTAGAGTAATTAAATCAGCTCCAATATGACCATAGCTCATTGAACAATGATTTGCTCCCCAATTATTCATAACAGAGTATACATCTTTGAATACGCCCTCACCTGTAAGGTTTGGAACAAACCAAGTAGTAGGCCACGTTGGATCTGTACGTAAATCAAGTGTATCGTGAACACCGATCGGGAGGTCAATTGTATAACCTTCAGCAATTTGCATCACTGGACCTAGACCTTTTACAAGGTTGATTCGAGCTATTGTTACCGGCATTTCACCTTTTGTTAGGAAATCACTGGAGTACCCGCCACCTCGGAAATATTCAGTTGAAGCAGGTCTCCATAATGTTGCATCTAAACATTTTTGAACCTCTTCATCTGTAATTTCCCAAAATGGTTTCATTACTGGCTTTCCATCTTTTGTCTGTTGTCCTGTTCCATCAAGTGCTGCAGGACCGGAATTTATGAGGTGAATAATTCCGTTTTCTGCTTTCCCTTCCAGCTCATATCCTGTAACACGTTTTACAGCATCCGGACTCCAATACGTTCGTACATCCGCAAATACTTGTGCTGTATTTGTAATCAAATGACCAAATAACATTGTAACCGCATTTAAACTATCGTTTTCAGTTGCAAAAATATAAGGAGCACGAGTTCCATTCCAATCAAATGAAGAATTTAAAATCGCTTCCATAAAATCACCATTTGGAAAATGATCTGTCCATTGGCGTTGACCTTGAAAACCTGCAGTGATTGCATTGTGCCCTAAAGCTTCTTCACCATACCCCAACTCTGCAAGTTTAGGATTTCCAACCATAAGATCTCTTGCAATTAATGTCATCTTCACGCTTGTTTCCCAATCTTCTTCATGTTGCTCTGCTGTTCGTTTAAAGTCATCGCTGTTATTATCAGGACCTTGCTTGCAATTTTCTTTCACCCATCTTAGTGCTCTTTCATATTCTTCCTTGTCATAAATCTCTCTATCTAATCTACGAACAAACTCAGTCATATCAATATATTCATTTCTCATTCCAAGGTAATCTTGAAAGAAAGTCTCATCTATCATACTTCCAGCAATCCCCATTGAAACAGATCCCATCGATAAATAAGATTTGCCCTTCATCATAGCTACAGCTAATCCAGCTTTAGCAAACTTTAATAGCTTCTCCTGCACATCATCTGGAATTGTAGTATCCCCTACATCTTGGACATCCTCACCATAAATACCAAATGCAGGTAACCCTTTTTGATTATGAGCAGCCAGTACTGCCGCTAAATAAACAGCACCAGGACGATTAGTACCATTAAATCCCCAAACAGCTTTTGGTATTGATGGATCTGTGTCCATCGTTTCTGTTCCATAACACCAACATGGAGTTACCGTTATCGATACACCTACACCTTCTTTTGCAAATTTCTCAGCCGTCTGAGCAGCTTCAGCTACCCCACCAATACATGTATCAGCAATAACACATTCTACAGCTTCACCGTTATAATGTGATAGATTTTCACTAATAAATTCAGAAACTGATTTCGCTAAGTTCATAGTAACTTCTTCTAATGACTCTCTTACACCATTTCTTCTACCATCAATCGTAGGCCTTATCCCAATTTTTGGTAATCTTGCGTAATAACGATTTGTTTTAGTCATATTTTACAACCTCCAATTTTCAATTTACATTTTGTAAAAATCTTTCATATGCTTGATCCCATGTTAACTGATCTTTTGGTTCATACACTTTTGTAGAGAATGACCGCCTTACAATCTCTCGTGCTTCTTGTATATTAGCAATTTCCCCTAAAGCAAGTAATTGCCCTAATGAATTCCCTATCGCACTTGCTTCTATTGGCCCTGCCTGTACTTTTTTCTTGGTAGCGTTTGCAGTAAATTGACATAAAATTTGATTTTGTATTCCGCCGCCACCCATGTTTATCTCTTCAATACTTGTACCAGTTAAATGCTCTAACTTTTCTAAAACCCAACGGTATTTTAAAGTCAGGCTTTCTAAAATACAGCGAAGAATTTCTCCTTTTGTTTCAGGTGGCTTTTGCCCTGTTCTCCTGCAATACTCTTGAATTTGAGCAGGCATATTTTTAGGATGTAGGAATGTAGGGTCATCAGGATTAATAAAACTTGTAAATGGTCTCGCTTTCTTAATGAGAACGCTCTCTTCTTCATAACTTAATGAATCACCATCCCGTTCCCAGACAGTCTTACATTGTTGCATTAACCATAAGCCCATATTGTTTTTTTGAAGGCGGTACTCTTGATCAATCGTTCCTTCATTTGTGAATCCCCAAGATAGTGCTTGGTTAGATGCAATTGGCTCTTGTACTTTGACTCCCATTAACACCCATGTTCCGCAACTCATAAAGGCAGCATTAGGATTATCCATAGGCAATGCAGCAAGTGCACTAGCAGTATCGTGACCAGCTACATTAATTACTTTAACTGGATTCATTCGTAATTCCTTGTTAATAGATTCTAATGTCGAGCCTAAAATAGTACCTGGCTTCGTAATCTCATTAAACATCTTTGCTGGGATGTTTAATTTTTCTAATAATTCAAAGTCCCAATTTTTATTTTTAAAATGATATAATTGACTTGTTGTACTAATCGTAAACTCATTTGCCTTTACACCAGAGAAGAAATAGTTTATAAGATTTGGAGTAAACAATAACGTATCTGCTTGTTCTATCAAATCAGGCCTTCTAATCTTCATTCCATATAATTGACAGATTGTGTTAATACTAGAAGGCTCTATTCCGGATCGGCTATAAAGTTCTTCTCTAGTAATTTTCTCTAGTATCCCCTCCATCCCTTCAGAATGAAGGGGATCTCGATAAGAATAAGGGTTGGATAACAATTCACCACTCGAAGACAATAATCCAAAATCAACACCCCACGTATCGACTGCTAAACTTACGACGTCAGTATGACCTTTTTGCAAACTTTTCGTTATTCCAACTTTCATTTCTTGAAAAATATGGAGAATATCCCAATAATATCTATCGGTAAGCTGAATTGGCTTATTAGGAAAACGGTGAATTTCTTCTATTTCTAAATATCTCCCATCGAAACTACTCAACATTAGGCGGCCATTTGAAGCTCCTAAGTCAAACGCCCAAACCTTCTTCATTTCTTTTCACACCTTCCAAGCCCAAATTATTAGTTTCTTCCTTTCAAAAGTTCAGAACGATATTTTTCAGAAGAAAGATTTCGTAAATCAATACATTCCTGTTCAGTTAAACTTCTTGGAACACCTACAGATGAGGCTATCGAAAAAACCTTTGCTGATTCTTCAATTATTTGCATGAAGAAGAAGGCTTCTTTCATAGTTTTCCCTACTGTCATGACCCCATGATTTCTCATTACTATAACATCTGTATCCCCGATTACTTCCCCCACTGCATTAGCTAGCAACTCAGTTGTTGGAATAATATAATCAAGATAAGATACATTTCGAATCATCGCCGGACCATCTGGAAACAACATTGGAATGTCCTTACCTGTACTTGAAACTGCAACTGAATAACTAGGGTGTGAATGAAGGACGGCTGTAATATCTGGTCGTTTCCTAAAACACTCTAGGTGCATCTCAACTTCAGAAGAAGGTTTTAAATCACTTAGAATTTCACCCGTTTGGATATTAACTTTTACCCAGTGATGATCTTCAATTTCTTGTAAGTCGAACCCACTTGGAGAAATGAACATAAAATTCCCTTCACGCATACTCAAATTTCCACCAGCCCCTACAACTAAACCTGTCTGTACAATCTTATTTGCATATAATTTAAGCTGTTCAAAGATAGTTGACATGTTCTTCCTCCTTCTACTTAGTTAATATGTAAGTTCTCTTTTTAATTAGTGCAATACCGGAAATATTATGTTTTTAAGTATTAATTTGTTTATTTAAATTATAATCCCAAAACAAAAGAATTTCAACAAAATTAAAGAAATAAACAAAAAAATTACTGTTAATCTGTGTTTTTGTTTGTAAAAGAGGTTGCCCTTTAATTGAGCAACCTCTTATTCTTTTTATTCGTATAAGACTGCCTGAATTTCTTCATCGTCAATGTTATCTTGGTCATACCAGAGGAATCCTGTATCAATCGATCCTTCAACTGATTCACCATTTGCAGCTAGCACAGCCGCTTTTACAGTTTCATAGCCGATCCCAATTGGATTTTGAGTGATCGCTCCTGCCATGACACCATTTTTAATTGCTTCGATTTGTAACGCACCTGAATCAAAACCAATGATAACAACTTCACCTTGTTTATTTAATTCTGTTACTGCATTTACAAGCCCAATTGCAGAACCTTCATTTGCACCATAGAAGCCTTTTAAATCAGGATAGGCTAAGAGAATTGCTTTTGCTAAGTCAGTAGATTGTAAGTGATCTCCCCCACCGTACTGAATATCAACGATTTCAATATTAGGATGATTTTCTTCCATGTACTCTACAAAACCATCACGACGATCAACACCTGTAATACTTGTTTGGTCATGAACAACTAGTGCAACTTGACCTTCTCCGCCTATTAACTCTGCCATTTTTTCAGCAGCTAATGCAGCAGCAGCTTTGTTATCAGTTGACGCAGTAGCAACAGGGATATCACTATCAACACCAGAATCAAATGCAACAATTGGAATATCGTTATCTTGAGCTTGTTGTAATAACGGAATAGAAGCTTGGCTGTCTAAGGCTGCAAATCCAATTGCATCAGGCTTATTATCAAGCGCAGCTCTTAACATATCAATTTGTCGATCAACGTTAGCTTCAGATTCAGGACCTTCAAATGTAATTACAGCACCATATTCTTCTGCTGCTTGCTCTGCCCCTTTTCTAACCGCTTGCCAGAATTGATGTTGGAATCCTTTTGAAACAATCGGAATAAATAACTCATCTTCACCTACTTCAACATCTGCAGGGCTCTCACTAGATCCCTCTTCTGCAGAGCCACAAGCGGTAAGGGCCACAACTAGCATTCCTAGTAAAACCATTAATGTTGCAATTTTTTTCATAACTGTCTCCCCTTTAAATTTATTGTTGTATATATCTCCTATTAGGAGTTAATACCATAGATTTAGGCTTTCTTTCGACGTAAATTATCTGCATACACAGCTAAGATAATAACAAACCCTACTACAACTGTTTGCCACTCTTGCGGTACAGAAAGAATACGTAATCCATTTGTTAAAACACTCATAATAAGGGCCCCAATGACAGTTCCTACAACGGTTCCTTTCCCTCCGCTTAGTGAAGTTCCACCAATAACAACTGCTGCAATCGCTTCCAACTCATACCCCATTCCTAATGCAGGCTGCGCTGAATTTAACCGCGACGCCATAATTACACCAGCAATACCAGTGAAAACCCCAGCAATTGTATAAATTCTAATTTTCCAACTGTCGACATTTACCCCTGATAGTCTTGTAGCTTCTTCATTACTTCCTAGCGCAAATGTATATCTACCTACAATCGTTTTAGATAAGATAAGTGCACCGATAATAGCAGCAGCAAAAAAGATAAGAACTCCATTAGGTACTCCAGGAATAATGGTTCCTAATGCAATCTGAGAGAATCCAGGTGTATTTGTAAAATATATTGGAGATGCTCCAGAAATAACTAGCGCCATTCCCTTTGCAATCATCATCATAGCTAATGTTGCTATAAATGGCGGAATTTTCATTTTGGCTATAGCAAGACCACACAATAGTCCACAAAATGCCCCTGTCAGAATTCCGACAAAAACACCTAATACGGACGGAACCCCTAGTGTAGTTACAAAGAGTGCAGTCATTACCGACGAAAGAGTCATAACCGTACCAACTGATAGATCAATTCCCCCAGTTATAATGACAAATGTCGCACCTAAAGCTAAAATACCTATTACTGCAGTTGACAGCAAAATCCCAACAATATTCGAAAATTGCAAAAAGTTAGGTGATGCTAAAGAAAAGAAAATAACTAATAGTATTAAACTAGCAAATGCTAAAACTTGTTGAAGAGCCCCTGGTTTAATCGGTAGTTTCCATTTTTTTTGGTTTGGATCGATTGTCGAATTATTCGTTTCTGGTTTCACTGTGTTTCCCCCCATTTTACAAATATTAAATATTAACTAATGCTAGTACGCTGTGTAGCATAATTCATAATGGCTTCTTGTGTTGCGTTTTCATAACTTAATTCACCAGTAATTCTTCCTTCACACATAACCATAACCCTATGGCTCATTCTAAGAACCTCTGGCAACTCTGAAGAAATCATGATAATTGCTTTCCCTTGACTTGCTAGTTCATTTATAAGTTTATAAATTTCTCCCTTTGCTCCAACATCGATTCCACGAGTTGGTTCATCAAAAATTAAAATATCACAATCTCGTGTCAACCACTTAGCGATAACCACTTTCTGTTGATTCCCTCCAGAAAGGAACTTCACTTGTTGATGAATACTAGGTGTTTTTACCGCTAGTTTTTTTACCATTTCATTCGATATATTCCCAATCTTTGAATCTCGTGCCCAGCCAATAGGATTTAAAAAGTCTTTAATCGACGCAATGACAATATTCGCTTTTACATCCAACTCAACCATTAATCCATAACGTTTTCTATCTTCAGAAATATAGCCAATACCGTTACTAACTGCATCATTCGGACTTTTGATCTTAACTTCTTTCCCTTTAATTAATATTTGTCCGGAATCTAAAGAGTCTGCTCCAAAAATCGCTCGCGCCACCTCAGTTCTCCCTGCCCCCATTAATCCTGCAAAGCCAAGGATTTCTCCTTTTTTTAATTCAAAGTTTATGTCTTTAAGAAGTGGGGAGTTAAGATTTCTCGCTTGTAGAACAACTTCCTCAGTAGCAGTTTCAACCATCGGCTTCGTATTATCATAGATTTCTCGCCCTACCATCATAGAGATAATCCTATCAATAGGTGTATCTTTTGTTATTACAGTATCAATGTACGTACCATCTCTCATAATCGTAATGCGATCTGTTATACGTTTTAACTCTTCCATTCGATGAGAAATGTAAACAATTCCGACTCCATTACTCCGAAGCCTTTCAATGATTTCAAACAACGTATCAATCTCGCTATCTGTTAAAGCAGCAGTAGGTTCATCCATAATTAGTATTTTCGCATTGAATGATAGAGCTTTAGCAATTTCAACCATCTGCTGTTTTGCTACTGTTAAATCTGCTATTAAATCTTTCGGATTTAAATTCAAATTTAACTGGTCAAATAATTTTTGAGTTCGTTTATTTAATTCATGTTCATCTAACAAAAACTTGATTTTGCTTTTCGGTTCGCGTCCTATAAATATATTCTGAGCAACTGTTAAGTCCGGCATTAAATTAAGTTCTTGGTGAATCATACTTATCCCAGCATCTTGTGCCATCTTTGTATCAGTAATATCAACTTCTTTACCCAAATATGTAATGGTCCCTTCATCTTTTGTATAAATCCCTGTTAAAATCTTCATTAAAGTTGATTTTCCAGCACCGTTTTCCCCTAAAACAGAATGCACTTCTCCTGCTCTTAATTCGAAACTCACATCAGAAAGTGCTTTAACCCCTGGAAAACTCTTCGAAATCCCCTTCATTTCCAGCAAAATTTCGTCCATTATTTTTTCACCTTCCTTTGTTTTTTGTAAGCGGTATCATCAAAAGATAAAAAAATTTGATGTTCTTTGGGTCATCACCTTTTATTTCTTTGTTTTTCTTTTGTTAATTTTGATTATAAACAAATAAAAACAGATTATCAATCTTTTTCTTGGTAAAAATTCGGTTTTTTTTAAATAGTTGGTTATTTCAATTAATAGAAACCACTTTCCCTAAAGAAAATAACCTTTTATCTTTAAATAAACATAATAAAATAATTATTGAGCTCTTGACCTAAATCTTTCAACCATTTATTTAATAACTACGATTATCTTATTTACCTTTTTTATTTTTTGTTTTTAATTTATTTCTTGGTATTACTTCTCATATTGTTTGAATAGTAGTTGCCTTCTATAAAAAACCTCTAAATTCAGATAGTTATCTATCTAACTTTAGAGGTTTTTGTTACTTTATACAGTTGGATTAGAGATTAAAACTTATTCTCTTTTATTATCGGAGACCACATTACTTGTTTCTATTCATATTATTGCTATTTCCATTACACTTAGAATTCCCTTATCATTTATAAATTAAGAACCCTCTACTCATACTCTGTTTACGAAGTTGACATCCTTAATTCTTTCATAAAGCTCTTTAAACATTTCTAGCTGTTGTTTATAAATTAGTTCATTGTCAACATTGGGATGGAACCGCTTTCCATTTTTAATGAACTTTGCCCCCTCATTAAAACTCGAGAACATTTGGATACCCACTCCACCGGCGATTGCTGCTCCCATTGATGTCGCTTCAGAAATGTTTTTATTTACTTGAATTGGCGAACCCAATACGTCACTTAAAATTTGTATTAAAATATCACTTTTAGCAAGTCCACCGATCAATCTAGTTTCATTATTTGCTGTTGTATCATTAAAAACTTCTAAAATACTTGCTAATGAGTAAGAAATCCCTTCTAAGACAGCTCTAACTAACTCAAATCGGCTATGCTCTAAGCTAACACCAAAGAAATTTCCACGAATTTTGCTATTCCATATAGGTGAACGTTCTCCTAAAAGGTATGGATGAAAGATTACCCCTTTGGAACCTGCCTCCACTTTTGTCAGGTGTTTCTCAAACTCCTCATATTCAGGTTGAACGGTCAAATTATCCCAGTCAATTATAGATGAAAATTGACTAATGGCCCATTCATAAGATGCTCCAGCTGTCTGCATCGTACCAAGAACATTATAATGTTTTGGGTTTAAGTCACAAATTGTAAAGACTCTCTTATTTTCGTCTATGAATGGTTGTTCGACAACTTTCGAAACCCATGCAGTCGTTCCTAAATTTATATAGGTATCCCCTTTGGAAAGAGCTCCCGCACCTATTGTCGCACATGCCCCGTCTCCTCCTCCTATCACTACCGGAGTTCCTTCCAATAAACCAGTTTCATATGCAGCATCTTTCGTCACGGAGCCAATTATTTCTGAAGACGGCACCAAATCAGGCATTTTACTTAATTCTAGGTTTAATTCTTTAAACACTGAAGATTCCCAAGCTTTTTTCTCCAAATTAAAGGCTCCCGTTAGAGATGCATCAGAGTAATCTGACACACCCAATCTCCCAGTCATTTTAAAAGCTAAATAGTCTTTTGCCTGAAGAAAATACGCTGTTTTGTTATAGATGGCTGACTCTTTTTGTTTTAACCAATACATTTTTAAAAGCGTGTAACGAGAGTCAATTCGATTACCCGTTAATTCATAAAGCTTGTTTTCACTAACCATTTGAAAAACATCATTCTCATATTCACTACTTCTTGTATCAGCATGAATCAATGAAGGACTTAAAGGATTGCCTTTACTATCAACTGGTAAACACCCATTCATATGCGCGGTAAACGATATAACCGCGATATCTTCCCCTCTTACTACTTCAAGTATTTCTTTCGTCGTTTGAATGACATTATTCCACCACATTGTCGGATGTTGTTCAGCAATCCCACCAGCCAGGAAATTCGTGCTACATTTTCTCGTAGAAGAGGCCACAACCTCTCCATCTTCACTAAATACTGTGCATTTATGATTGGTCGTTCCTAGATCGTGCGCTAGAATGTATTTCCCCATTTCGAGCCCCCTATATTACTATAATCGGTTTTGATACACGTTCCAATCTTCTGAAAATTGCACCAATCCCTTATCTGTCATTGGATGCTCTAACATTTGTTTGAACACTTTAAGAGACATTGTTGCCGCTTTTGCTCCACGACTTGCTATGGCAACTACATCGTGGTTACTACGTATACTTGCACCAATAACTTTCGTACTCATTTCTTGAGCCTTAAAAACGTTTACAGTATCCTCAATAAATTGAAGCCCCTCTAAACCAATATCATTCATTCTTCCTATATAAGGACTCACATACGTAGCTCCGGCTTTAGCTGCCAAAATGGCTTGTGATACCGAAAATACTAATGTCATATTTGTTTCAATTCCTTGTTTTGTCAATACGCTGCAAGCCTTTAAAGCCTCGATCCCCATTGGCAGTTTAATGACAGGGTGATCAAGTAACTCGACAATTTCTAATGCCTCATTCACCATTTCCTCGCTCTTATCTTTTGTAAGCTGGTACCAAACCTTTCCATCTACCCTTTGATTAATTTCCTTCATAATTGCTTTTGGCTGTAAATTTTGTTTTGATAGAATAGAAGGGTTTGTTGTAACCCCATCTAACATTGGCAATTGCATCACATGTTCAATCTCCTCAAGGTTTGCAGTATCTAAGTAAATTTCCATAAATAAGTACCTCCTCTTTTTTAAAAAAAATAAGATTTTTATTTTAAATAAGGGAGTAATGATGTCAGGTTGTCTTTACCAGTTGATATCTCTAATCCCTAATCTAAATTCATTAAATAGATGTATTAACCGTAAAACTACTAAAATCCCCTCGATACCTTGCTATGGTATATTCAAACGGCATCTGATTATCAAGGTAGGCTATAGTTTTAATTAACATGACAGCCGCATTAGGTTCTATGTTAAGCCATATTGCCTCCTGAGAAGAAGCATTAATTGCCTCCATAATTCGTTTGGCGTTTTTAATATTTAAATGGTAGGTTTTTTGTAATATTTCATAGAGTGAAAAATTTGTTAAGTCTTCCTTTAATAAGTCAGGTGCTAACTCTTTAGGAATATAGGTAGAGACGATCACAACAGGACTTTTTTTTACATACCTGAGTCTTTCGATATAAACGAACTTATTGTATTTTTCATGGAATATTTTGTTTATATGATCATTACAATCAACATCTTTTATATCTAGTAATTTCGTCGAGTTAGGTAATCCTTTTTCCTCCATCTCATCTTTAAAACTCGTTAGATTTTCAAGGAATCGCTGGTTGATCTTAGGTTGTGATACAAAAGTTCCTAACCCTTTTTTTCGCTTTAATACCCCTTCATTCACCAGATCATTAATGGCCTGGCGTACAGTCGGCCTACTTATATCAAACATGTCACTTAATTCACGCTCTGAAGGAATCATTTCACCAACTTTTATTTTATTTATATGAATCTCTTTTTTTAATAGTTCCTTGACTTGATAATAAAGCGGTAAAGGACTATCTTTATTTATTTTCATATTTATCCCTAATATTCCTATTTGTTCCTATTTGAATTTTAACAACTATAGATGCGGTTCCCAACTCTATTTAACCCAGGTCTTTACAAATCGTCTCCTCTGTCACAATAAACATTTTACTTAGTTCAGAAATACGAATAATTCAATTTAAATTAACTAAATCTGTTATTTCCCCACGCCTTTCCACTATTAACATTTAATACCTCCAGCATAGAATATATTAGTTTTCTTACATACCAAAAACCCAATTAACTTATACTTAGTTTTTATTAGAAGTCCGTGTAGAAACTAGCTTAGTAAAAGTTATATTTAATACTGCATCTGTAACACCGAAATCAGTTGAATTTTTATTTACTCCTGGTAACAATATAACAACTTTGTTCGTTTTTGTATATTGTTTTGGGAGTACCATTATAAAAACACATAAATACGAAGTGTCTTACCTAAGCAAGCACAATGATCAGACAAAGAATAAACACAACACCCGAAACCGGTGTCATCACATACCTTTCCTTCTTACTTCGAGATACTAGATTAGCTAGTGTATTTATACCAAGAAAAATGGTAATCATCCATACAAGGATATTGGTAGGTAAAAAATCTAACCCAGTAATGACGTTTGTATGTAGCAAGAAAACCAAACCCATAAATAAAAGAATAATCGCATTACCTGCACTTACTATACGGAATTTCTTAGGTAAAACCTTATAATATCCTCCCATTGCATATTCACCTAATGGATACCCGAGAGAAAGCATTATTTGAAAAGCAGCAATACACACACATATCATTGCAACCACGATCGAAAAAATGTAAACCATATTCTCCACCTCTACTCCTATAAATATTTGTGTCCCTAGTCACACCTAAGATGTGACTAGAGAGCTTCACCTACTTGATTGTTGCAAAATCACTTCCTGCAACTCCTCAGGTGTATCAACAAAGTAATCTGGCTTTTGATCCTGGACAAGTTCTTTTGCGTCATAGCCCCAACTCACCCAAATGACTTTGATTCCAGCTGACTTGCAGGCTATAATATCCCGTTGTTCATCCCCCACATAGATCACCTCAGATGAACTGAGACGATGCTCCTTAAGAAATTTGCGAATTAATTGATCCTTTCCGAAAATGACATTCGAACTCCATATTCTTGATATATTTTTTACTTGATTTCGCCTTAATACTTCCTTGATCACATCCTCTGAGTTAGAGGAAAGAATAGCCATTTTGTGCCCTTCCCTTTCAAACATTTCCAACACTTCGTTGATTCTAGGGTATAGCGTGATTTCTTTAGCGTATTTTCGGTAGTACCGATAGAAGTCTGAAATAATGAGTGGCGTTTTCAAGATAGGAAAGTTCAGGTGCTTGGCTCTTTCAAGGATCGATAACCTTCTAAGTGCATGTAATTCCTCAGGTTTTATTTTTCGATACTGATGTTTGTTTGCAAATGCGTTCCATGCAGAGATGAAAACGATCCTGGAATCAGCAAGCGTACCATCAAAATCAAATAGAATATATTTAGGCATCGGATATCTCCTTATAGATTCATATAAACATTGGCCCTCAATGCGGTCGTACAAGTACAATCATTATTTTACCATTTTATTCCGATTACTCCACCTTTTCTACATAGTTTAAAAGTGACCATCGATAACTATATATGTTATTAATGCTAGGTCAAAAATGTACGTGATTAAGGTAGAAACAAACGGCTGCTGATCAAAACAAAAAAAAGTTATCACTCGTCTCATCCAACAAGTGATAGGTATTCACACAGATTCTCCACTAGAATCCCTTACAATCAACTCCGGCATAAAAGCATTTTTTGATTGGTAAGAATAAAAAGAGAATATCAGATTAAGCGCTACATCATATTGTAAGTTAAAAAGTTACATCCGTTTAATGTAAACAAGGTTTAATAACATTTGAAACCAATAAGTAAGGGAAAACATCGAAAAAAGGAGTCCCGTCACCTGCATGCAAACGACGAGCCCCCTTACTTATTTATTCTTTAACGCCTTTCCATTAAGTTAATTCCAACACCCATGCAGACGACCCCAAATAACGCTAAGATGGATAATGGTTGCATTAACTCCACTAATCCGCGATCAAATAGGACTACTCCTTTTAAGGCTTCCATTCCGTAATAAATCGGCATTCCTTTAGAAAGAAGAAGCATAATGTCATTCGTTACAACTTCAATTGGCCAATAGGCGCCACCTAGCATCGCCATTGCTGATGCGACAATTGGAATGGCCACTTGCAACTGCTGTGATGATTTCACTAACCCCATTAACAATATGCCAAGCGAGACAATCGCGAACACATAACAAGCAATCACAACTAACAAATAACCAAAGCGCTCTCCAAGATCAAATCCAAATCCCCAATTGAAAATAAGGAAGACAACCAAAATTTGAGCATAACCAATAGCAAAGCAATACAGTAAATGGCCTAAATACATTTGCCACTTTTGAAGCGGTGAAACGATGATCCTATCCCACGTCCCCCCTCTTTTCTCATCAGCAACATTCATTAATGTATACATGATCGTGTAGATCGAAAAGAATAAGGTCATACCAAATAGAACCTGGAGACGCTCATGATTTGTCGAGGCATTACCTTCTAAATAAGCAGTCGATACAGCGATGACAGGTTCCTGACTAAGACGCTCTACTTCCTTCCTAAATTCAGGAATCGTGGCCAGTTGCTCAGCTTTTTGTAATCGTAGCTCTTCATAGAAAATTTGCTGTACATAACTTTCAACTAATAAACGATTGGCCTCATCTGTCGCTACGAGGAAGCGATAATCGTCCTCTTGCAATTGCAGGGCAAAGTTGCTGTCTCCAGTTGCTAAAGAATTCCTTACCTCCTGTTCATCCGTCCATTCAAATTGATAGACATCGGATTGATTAAGTAGACTCAACCATTTATCACGGTCTTCCTCTTCTAAGGAAGGTTCGGCATACGTATTGATGGTCACTTGTCGATCAAATCCAAAACCAGCAATAAAAAAGATAAATACAATGGTTAATCCAAAAAAGGAAAGCACCAAAAATGGCATTCTACGAAACCTCTGCCACTGTAATAAAAAGATAGACGTCATTTAGAAACTGACCTCCTTTTCGGAAACATCAATACACTTACAAGTAAGAGGACAAGTGTCATGACAAGAATCCTAATTAACGGTTCCATAATTACGTCAAAATTTAACGTTTGTATCCATTGTAAATAAGCGACTAAAGCAGATCCATTTGGAGTCCAATTTCCAATTGCCCTCACAGCATCCGGCATTTCTGTCATTGGGAAAAAGCTTCCTCCTGCAAAGGCAAAGAGTGTAATAATTCCCCCTGAAAATATATTTGACACTGCATCGCTATTATATCGAATCACGAGAGTCGTCAATAACGCTGCAAACCCTCCGACACAGATAGAAATCACTAACGAAATAAGCAACATTCCTAGCCAAAACGAAGGCGACTCCCCGGAAAAGGCTTGGAAAATCAAACTTGATACCCCAAATAAGATAATAAGTTGAATAAATGCAATCACAGCTGCAGATAGTGTTTTTCCACTTAAATAAGTAAAAGCAGAAGTTCCCGAAAGTAAGATCCGATTAAAGACATGCTCTTGCTTCTCCACAAATGCTCGACTAGATATCGTCGCTCCAACAAACAGGACGAACATCACCGCCATTCCGATCGTATAATATTGAAACGAACTAACCGGCTCTCTACTAGAAATCGTCTCTATTCCTCCTAACTGAACCTCCTCCATTTCCTCTACAGGAGATACGCCCCCTAATGCCTGCGAAATAGCCGTTTCGTAGTTAAGATGATTGACAAAGCCAAAAATAAGCTCTTCAAAGATGGATCCTGCTAGAGATCCTGTCTCCGCAACCGTCATGTCTAATTCACTGCCTTCACCTTGCTGCAAAAACATTCTGTTTAACGATTGGTACGTGAAATTATCAGGAATCATCAATACCGCTGTTAATTCTCCGGCTTCCAATGCCTCTTGAGCTTTCTCTTCCTCCATGTATACAACTTCAATCATTTCTCTAAACTCCTCATCTTCAAGGAGATCTACTAATAAACGATGAGGGCTCGTTTCTTTTGCCGCGGCATGAAGCTCAGGGGCTGTTTCTTCCGTTAAGCCCAACTCATTCAATGTTCCAACAAAATGCTCGATCCCCTGATTCTCATCGTCATACGAAGCAACAGCTACCTTCATTTCAATTCCTGAGGTATCTCCTCCAAGCAACCCTCTTAACGCAAATCCTAAAATAGCAATAAGCATAAGCGGCATAACTAGGAGCAAAAACAATTCAGTTCGATTGCGAAACATGAGCAGCAGATCTTTTTTTAAAAAATCCAACATTGTCTCTCTCCTTAGTCTCTTAATTTACGTCCTGTTAGATGTAAGAACACATCTTCAAGAGTCGGTACTTGTACATGAACATTCACAATTTGAGCTTTATGAGAATCGGAAATATGAAAGATTTCGCCAAGGAGTCTTTTTCCTTTTGGTACAAGAAGCTTCAATCCTTTTTCTGTTTCAGTAGCTTGAAGGATCCCTTCGTGCGCCTGCAACCTTTCAAAGAGATCTCGATCATGGCGGTCCAGCTCAATAAAGATGGTTTCTTCTCCTGACAAGATACTCTTTAGTTCTTCCTTCGTTCCAGCTGCAATCACTTGTCCATGATCCATAATGTACACTCGGTCACAAAGGCGCTCCACTTCCTCCATATAATGGCTCGTGTACAATACACTCAATCCTTTTTCTCGATTTAATTCACGTACCATTTCAAGAATATGACTTCGCGATTGCGGGTCGATCCCAACAGTTGGTTCATCCATAATAAGAATTTCAGGTGAATGAAGCATGGCAGCAGCAATATTAATCCTTCTTTGCATCCCCCCTGAATAAGTTTTCACAACCTCCTTTTGACGATCGATTAAACCTACTAATTCCAACACCTCTTGAATTCTTCTTTCAAGCTCTTTCCCTTTTAACCCGTAAATTCGACCAAAGAATTTCAAATTTTCATATGCGGTCAACTCTTGATAGAGTGCAATTTCTTGTGGGACCACCCCTAGAACCCGGCGGATCTGACCCGGATCTTTCAACACACTTTGCCCATGTAGCCTTACCTCACCAGATGTTGGTTTCACAAGGGACGAAATCATGGAAATCGTCGTTGATTTTCCTGCTCCATTAGGCCCAAGAAGCCCAACCGATTCTCCTTTATCCATATAAAAGCTGACTCCATCAACAGCCTTTCTTCCTTTAAAAACCTTTTGCAAATTTTCTGTTTCAAGCATGCCATCTACCTCCTCTTCGTCACTTTAGTATAGACATAAAAAGTTAGTTCCCCTACTGTCTTCCGTCACTATTTTTGATTTTAACCATGACTTAAGTCATTTTTTCTTCAAATTAATACTCAACGAGCTAGTTTATCAGCTATTAGGTAAGGAAAAACGACGGTCTAGCCTCCAATTAAAAAATTTTTTCAAATGAAAACGCCTCCTTTCATTTTCCCCCTAGTTCCTTTCTTATTCTTTTGTTATAGTAGTAAAGTTGTTTTGAAAATGAAGCAAATCCCAAGTACTTAGGGGTCAGAAGAAAGAGTGAAGTCATAATGGAAAATCAAGCATTACAACAGGTTGAACAACTAGCCTTAAAGAAAGAGAAAGCATTCAGTGTCAGTCGATCTCGTTATATATTTCGAGCCATTTTAGCTAGTCTTTTTATCGGGTTTGGTGTCATTGTTGCCTTTAAAACGGGAAATCTATTTTATCTAGAGGGATCTCCTTTCACATATCCAGTCGCTGCGATAACGTTCGGTGCAGCCATCATCCTCATCGCTTTTGGAGGCGGTGATTTATTTACCGGTAACGCGTTTTATTACACGTATACATGCTTACAGAAGAAAATGGTATGGTCTAGCGCCCTGAAGCTGTTAAGCATGAGTTATGTTGGGAACTTACTAGGGGCCATCATGTTTGCTGTTATCATCTTTTTTACTGGCCTATTTAACGATCCATCCGTAAATAGCTTCTTATTCAGTGTTGTTGGACAAAAAATGAATACACCTTGGTTAGAACTTCTCTTCCGAGGAATTTTATGTAACTGGCTCGTTTGCCTAGCCTTCTTCCTTCCGATGACAATGAAATCAGAAGGTGCGAAAATTTTTACAATGATGCTGCTTGTTTTCTGTTTCTTTATTTCAGGATATGAGCATAGTATTGCTAATATGGGGGCATTTGCGATTTCACTTGTACTAGAACATCCTGAAACGATCAGCTTTGGCGGAGCCATTCACAATTTGATTCCTGTTACAATTGGAAACTTTATTGGTGGAAGCTTGTTCATGGGTGTGTTTTATCATTACCTAAATCAATCGAAACCAGCGGAGAAGCAAGGTGAGATTCGCGTATTTCGTTCAAATGCGTAATAATACTAATTCTCACTTAGGTAAACGAAAAAAAAGCAGGCAAAGCTACTACAGCTTTCCTGCTTTTTTTCGTTTATCTGTTATTCCTCCACCCAACCCGCTCATGCTCTTCTATCTGATTCTCAAGCGTATCATCAAAGCGATCAAGCCATGTATTCCAAACGCGCACGTAGAAGGTGTCCTGCTCTTTGTTATACAGTTGAAATTCCAAACATGGAACGTGCACGACCGTCTGTTGCTCAAAACTTGTTACATCGGACACGACGGTTTGAAATCCGTCTTCATCCAACCCATTTTTTTGCTCGGAAAGAACGTTTAAAATTCGCTCCTTTGTGATGAGATTCTTTGATTCTGCATAGCGGTAAAGAGTCCATTGTTCATCTACTTCTGGCACAGACCCACTCATTTCCGGCCAAAATTCATCATGAACTGGGCTGTAAAAAAGCTCTGCTGCTTCTTCTTCCAATTCTTCTTCCATGATGCCTGTCTTAAGTTGTTCTTGCCCTTTGGTTGTTAGCTTAAAAATGGATCTTTCGAGGTAAATCAAACCTGTTCGTTGCATTTTCTCCATCAAATCTGCAATAAAGAGTTCCTCTACTAATAACATTTCCGACAAATTGGCAGCGCGCCGGATATCTGTCTGTTCAACAGCAAGCAGGATCATTTTCATGAGAATATCCATCTTCGATCGCTTGACCCGTTTACATATCACATCAACCGTTTCAAGTGGCACATACCACATAGCAGACTCTTTGATTTGAACATTTGGGTTTTCAAGCAAACTAGTTTGTAAACGTTCCATTACCTTATCCATGCAGACTCACCTCTTCAAACGTTCGCAGTCCATTTTGTTGTTTGACCGCGTCTAATACGTGACTATACATTTGTCTTGTTGCTGCTTGTCTTGCTTTTTCAGTAAACATTTTCGTACTGCCGATTAAAACGAGTAGCTCCCTTGCTCTAGATAGGGCGACATTCAGTCGGCGATAGTCTTTGGCAAAACCAATATCATCCTGTTTGTTATCATGATTACGCACCATACTTAACAAGATGACATCCATTTCCATCCCTTGAAAACGGTCAACGGTTCCCGTTCGAATCGTCAAGTGGTCCAAGCGTAGCTCCTGATGAATTAGGCGGTCAATCCGTTTAACTTGTTCCCCGTAGAAACTAATGACACCAATGCTTTTTTTCTCATCCGGCTTCATTCTTCCAGCTTGCTTCGCTTCTGCCGTCGCCTGGTCGAGTTCCTTTAACAACTCCTCAATTCTTTTCAATTCGGCCGAATTAAAGAGGCTCTTTCCACTTTTCATTCTTTCTTCGAAAAAGGCGAGTTCATTTGGGATATCGAGCCATAATAAATGATTGTCTCGGTGAATGAGTGATGATTGTAGCAAGTGATCCCTCTGTGAATCGGAATCTGGTAACCCGCATTGGAGTCGTTCGTTTTCTTCGTCATAAAATGGGGAAATAGTTTTCATGATATTTTCGTGCATCCGATACTGAATGGCAAGCATTGTTTTATTGCTTTTCGGCAAGTTTTTAAACAACCTCTCAAATAGCGATTCTTTTAACAGCTTTTTTAATTCCATTTTCCCTTCAAAATCATCACTTTCATCCGCCATTTCTTGCAAAGTCTCTTCTAGCGTATCGTTTCCTAAAAGAGGAGGTAGCTGGTGATGATCCCCGACTAAGATGACTTTTTTCCCTTTTAGCATTGGCAAAAGAAGTTCTGGAGGTGTTGCTTTTGATACTTCATCAATAATTACGACATCAAAGACAGGGAAGCTATCCATAAAGTCCTTCCTTGCAGAGGCCACACATGTTGTTCCAATAACGTTCGCATGCTTGACGTAAAGTTTGCGAATTTCTTCTAGATCGTGGTCATTTGCTTCTTCAAGCAAGGAAAGCCATTGGCCTTGAATAGATTGAAAAAGGGGAAGCCTTTGTTTTTCCTGTTTTAATGACTCTCGTGTAAAGGTAAGACTCGCCACTTGCTTTAAGACTTCTTCATGCTCTATTTCCGGTTCGTTTTCGAGAATTTCACTTAATGGAATTCGTTCTTCTTCTTTCTCTGCAATCAAGCAAGACAATTCTTCTAAATGAGCTTCGATTTTGGCAAGGTTTTGCTCCTCCTCTTGAAGTTGCAACGTTACTTCTTCACACTTTTGACAATTTGTATCAACACGTTCTTTCACTTGCTCATACTGCTTTTTCTTATTCTGAAGCTCTACTGCTTTTTCTTCTTTTTGTTGAAGCTGTTCACGAGCATTCGAAATCGGCTCTACTGTCTCCATCATTGCTTGAAGCCTGCTTTGGAGAGATTGAAGCTCTGTGTCTTGCTCTGTCATTCTCTGTTGCCACTTTTGATAAGATCGTTTGTTTTCTTCCTGCTTACTTTTAAGGGATATGAGCATTTCCTGCTTCAGCTGCAAAAAGGCATCTTGAGCCCTATGTTTATATGTCTCATATGGTTCTAGCCGTGCCGCTTTTTGCCGAATAAAATGTCTTCTACTATACAATCCTTCTAGACCTGAAACGAGCATTTGCGGGTAGACTCTTGTGCTTTCCTTCAGTTTGCTTCTCAGTTCTTCTAAGAATTGATCGATTTCTAATGCAGTAAAGACAGCTGATCGATGTAGGGCTCGCTGCTGAACTTGGTCAAACGAAATCCGCTGCCCGTTTAGTAGTTGTTCTATATAGGAAATCGCGCTATTAAGTTTGTCGTTGTATTCTTTTAACTTTTCAAGTTGTTTGATTTCTGCACGAATATACCTTAGTTCTTCTAAAAGCTCCTGAACCTTTTCCGGCCTTTCAAGGTTCTGTTCAAGTAAGATCCATTTTAATCCATCAACTTGTTTAACGTCCGTTACTTTTATGATCAAATTATCCAATGTTGCCGTTGACACAGCCCATTTTTCGTATTCAGCCTTCGCTTGATTGACATTTTCCTTTTTTTCAGCCACTTCACTTTCAAGTTCCTGACAAGCAATATTGTGCTGCAATTGCTCAATTTCTGTTTGGATGGCATCATATTCCTTTTGAATGGTGTAACCATTTGGCTGATCACGAAGATAGGCTTCATCTTTTTCAATCGTTTCATTCAACAGAAAAAGTGATTGACCAATCTCCGTTACATGTTGTTGAACTGTTCGCTGTTTGTGCTCAGATACATGAACTTTCTTTGCTTTCTCATCAATGAAGGAATCAATCTTACTTAAGTGCTCTTTTGCTTTCTTTTTTTCTTCGATCTCTGCTTCCAATTGTGCAAGCTTTGGCTCTAACTCCTCTAGCTTTCGCTCATTGTCCGCCCACTCTTCTTCAATGCTGATTTCACGTTTTTTTCTGCCTTCAAACTGTGTTGAAACTTCTCTTAACGTATGATCCTTCCAATACTGACCGACATTTTCTTCAATAAATTTCTTGCCTTCTTCCTCAATACTTTCTGTGCGGCCAACCCGTAGAATACGAATATCCTTATTCTCCAATAAGCGGCCAAGAGCATTATCAACCGCCAAGTTCGACTGTGATGCAACGAGTGTACGTAGCCCTGCTCTTGCATTTTGCAGGCAAATTTCAGATATAACGGTTGTTTTCCCCGTTCCAGGAGGTCCCTGGATCACATACAAGTCTTCAGCAGACATTGCTCCAGTAACCGCTTCCTGCTGGAACTCGTTCAACCGATTATGAAACGGCAGGTTGGCTAACTTTTTCGGCGGTCGCACCGGTGGCTTGTTTTCAAATAAAAGTTGCTCCAACTCCGGATTAGCAGCTAAGCCATTTTCAAGATGCTTAAATCCTTGTCGTAGCCTTTTTTACTTGACTTAATGTGGCAAAATTACTGAACGTTACTTCCCTTTGATTCAAGTCAACGCGATTTTTCCGCGCCCGTTCCTCCATATATTTGTTCAGTTCAACTTCGACCGTACGAGCAGAACAATTTGCTTTTAGCACCTTCCCAACATCCTGGTCGATTCCTTTTAGTTTCACACTTAAATCTTTAAGTGATTTCCATTGCTTATCATCTAACTGACAGCCGGTAATGGTCATTCTGGTAAAGTCCCCATTAAACGTCAGTCCTGAATACGGTGAAAGCATGTCCGGAATATCAGCCGAACGCTCCTGAATTTTCAAATACCCTTCCCAGCTCGCAATTCGTTTTTTCACATACATGGAACTATCTTGTGCAACCGGCATTTCATGAATCAAACTTAACAAATCAAACGAGACCATGCTCCCGCGCTGTATGTTCAAATCAAAAGTTAAATTCACATCACGACGCCAGTTTGTTTGCATCGAGTAACGAGACGATTTAGTCGTAACATTCGTTACAATAAACCGGTCCTTCTCGACAACACAATGTAGAATGACTACAAGCCCCTCATACATTTTTGCAAAATGGACGTTCTTCTCATGATCAACGTACAATGCGACTGAAAGGGGGCGATCTGCTGTTTGCGGGTATTTTTCTATATATATACGAAACGATTTCTCCAACGAAAAAAACGAACGCTCCTCTAGCCCGAGCTCTCGCATCTTATCCTTCGCCTTATTCGTCAAAGTAACCGGACAACGATATGTTTTCACCTGTGTCCTCATTATGTGTACACCTACTTGCTATGAGGTTGCCTTATAAGGTTCTTCAGTTATGCTCATTTAACAAAACGTAACTCTTGTATTTCTTTGTTCAACCTTCACTTGAAACAACCATAGTTTTGATCCAACACTGAATTATAGCATATCCAGCATAAAGGTCTCAGTAGGAAAGACATTTTTTCCAACAAAAGAAGCATGTAAATGTTAACCAATGTCGTTTGCCAAGTTAAGCTTGATAAAGTGAATAGTGTGTATTGTCTTAGGAAATTAAGCTACATGAATAGATCTGCGTTATTTCTTTTCTACTCTTATTCACTTTTGGACTCTTAAACAGACTTTATGACACAAAAAGAAAATAGGCCAACACAAAAACGTGTTAACCTCGTACTTCTCCTATCTTCACTACTAAAGTCCATAAATCTTGTTTACGGTTAACTACTAAATTCCATCAACAGTTGATTAAACTTTTCACGCTCCTCCCAAAAAGGACCGTGACCACTGAATTCAAACGGGACTAGCTGTGAATTTCTTATATTTTGATGTAGTTCCAAAGCTTGTTCAAATGGAATGACTTTGTCGTGAACACCGTGAATAATTAACGTTGGGACATGAATGTTGTGCATATCTTCATATAATGTTTCATCTCTTAATAAATGGATCACCGCTGCGGTTGACCAACTAGCTGCGCGCACACCCAATTGATTAAACCAATCCGAAAAAGGTTTACTAATAGATTGAAAGAAAAAAGTATCCGTTACTCCCTGCATCATTTTGGGGCGGTCATTTAATGTTTGTTCAAGAAGAGAATTAGCGGTATCCTCTGTAAATCCTACAGGAGCTGCAGCATCAACGAGAACCAACTGACTCACTCCATGCCCGTTGTGTCGGGTCACATAACGAATAGCAATGGCTCCTCCTGTAGAGTGGCCAACAAGTGTAACACCATCTAATTCAAGTGTATCTATAACCGTTCGAATATCATCTGCCAGTCTGTTATACGTATAGCCATGCCACGGTCTATCCGATTTGCCGAATCCCCTCCAATCAATTCCAACGCAACGATAGCCCATTGAGGGAAGAATATTAAACTGATATTCAAACTGTTCATGGCTTAACGGCCAACCATGTATAAACACAAGAGTCTTCCTACCCTCTGGATTAACATCTTCAACGTACAAGTTAACATCCGGCTCCACTTCAACAAAGTATCCCATCTCTTTTCACTTCCTCATACATGATCTAACATAGGATATTCGTTTCTGAAAAATAGGTGATTACCTATCTATTTTTCAAAAAAAATAGATCTAGTTATACATAGTCTAGTTACAAAAAAGGATTTGGACGAATAGGCCCTAATAAATCTTGATCTCAAGAGCTACTGGATCGAAGAATGTACCTATACACCATTATCAACGACCTTTCTCCCCTTCTCTTTTACTCAAAGGGGGTACCAAACACACACTACCAATGATCCATTAATTTTTTTAAAGCATTAATAACAACTTGAGGTTCTTCATGATGGATATAATGAGCGCTGTTTTCAACAATCATGAATTCACCATTCGATGATAGGTCTACACACTCTCTCTGCATGTCATTCCATAACTTTTGGGATTTGTATGAGTAATGGGCTTTTTTCCCTGCAGAAAGGACCATTAACGGAACATCTAGCTTTCTCTTTGTTGCTTTTACGTAATGTAGACTTTCATTGAACTCATCATAGTTACATTCGTGCACAAACTGATTGTTGTATGCCTTTTGAAACGCTTTTGTCATCGTTGGAAGAAATCTTTCTCTGTACTCTTCAGGAGTCGAGTCAATCAGCAGAAGGCCGCAAACTTCAAGAGGATATTCAGTTGCATAAATACGTGCATTCACTCCACCAAATGAATGACCGACTAAAATATAAGGCGGTTTAATTTTTGCTTTTTTTATGAGCTCGTTTAATTCTCTTACCATTTGAAAACTAGTTCTTGGCTTAGAATTAGCTTCACTCTTACCAACACCTGCCCTGTCATATACTAATACTTTTGACAGCATTGAAAGTTCGTCAATGACAGAATCCCAAGTCTTAGAATCATCCCCATATCCAGCCTCCATTACGATGGTTGGTTTCGTATAAGATTCCCCAATTATTTTAGCAAACAGTTTACAATCATCTACTTGCACGTACATCTCTTTTGTCATCGTAATCCATACACCTCCCCCAATTTTTAAAATATTCTATCTCACTTTTTTCAATACAATTTCTGTTATCCTATCGTCTATTAACCAAAATTGCAATTGTATGTTGTATTGCCTATCAATATAGTTAATGGAATCTCCCCTTCCCATCTCTCTCTGTTCAAAGTAGTTGTCTCCGTACCATTCACTAATCTCTTGTTTTAAATCTCCAATCTTTAGACCGCTCGTCGTTTTGACACGAGGATCAATAGCTCTTATGTAAATGATTTCGTTTTTACTATTTGTACCAATTGATCCTGTTTCGAAATGGAATGATCTTTCATAATAGATATTCTCATGTTCAGTATATTCTCCATATCCTTTCATCAGAGATTCATTGATTGGATCCAACAACGATACATCCCCAATGTTCTCTTTTGCCAAGTCGGTACTACGAACGAAGTGATGATTTTGAACAAACACCCACCAGCCTCCAAAGTACAAGATCACTATTACTAAGGTAACAATAAAAAGTAAAATAGATTTTTTCAGTTGCTTAAGAATTAATAAGATCAAACCAATTGATATGATAAACACTGTAAGTATTAATAGTACGAACATTAAAAAATCACCTCAGTAAACATTCCTATATTGAACGACTTACGCTTTACTAACTCGACCTGAAACTAATGCAACAATCGGCATGATGAAAATCGATAATAATACAATAAACGCAGCTAAGACATCTCCAAACCCACAAACATCATCATTGATGTTTGCAGCCAAAATATAATAAAAAAGAATGTTAGGCAGTATTCCAAACACCCCGATCGTAAAAAGAGATACGATCTTCCCTCCCAACTTTATATAACTTACAGAGTACTTCACCCAAATTAAAAAGTAATAATAAGCAACTACTAATACATACAGAAACATCATATTCACAAGGAGAAACAAATTCATTTTGAATATGATAGGCAAAAATAAAATGAACGCTGATACAAAAATATACAATAAATTATGTAGACAAAATCGCAACCCCTCTCGAAAGATATTGCTGTTTTTAGCAAAAATAAACATCTCATTCACCACTTTCTTTGATTTTTCATACCTAGTTATTCTATGTATACATTCAAAAAAAGGGATGATATTACAAAGGCCGCTGAAAAGGAGAAGAACATTCCTTTTCAGTGGTCTTGACATTACATCCCTTTGATAATTCCGAGTTTGAAACTTGCTTTACTAATCGGATAAAACAGAAACGTTACTATTATACACACTGTTATAAAGGTAGGCGTAATGAACGGACTAAACCACTTTTGTAATGGCTCCATATACAGGACTAGTATCATGAACAAAAAATTAGGTACTAGTAAAAGCTTCAAGATGTTTCTTATGAATGGTTCTCCTGTATATCCATAGTTCTTCCCAATTAAAAATCCAAGATATGACCACAGAAACATGTACAAAGAAAGAATCATCCATTTTTGTGAAACTAAGCTATTCCATAGCAATTCCATGAATGAAGAGCCAAAAAAATAATATAGTATAGTGATCAGTATTCCTAACATAAATAAGGAGTAGTTCACTAGAATCGAGTATTTTTGAACCATACTTGGAACAAGATTTTTCTCATTAAATTGTAATGCTAGCTGCTCTGGTTGCCCGATTTCCTTCATGATCATTTGATATGCATTTGTCTCATTTACACCGGTCAATAACAGCTCTGTTAGCTTTTGTTCAATATAATCATCAAACTCTAATATAATTTCATCTCTTCTTGGATGACGTTCTAGTTCTTTTTCTAATTGTAGGAGAAAATCCTCTTTATATTGACTCATATTGATCTTCCTAAAACATTACTCATCATCTTGACAAATGAGTTCCACTCTTTTGTTTTTGCTTTGAGTAATTCTTGTCCTTCTTCTGTTATTTTATAATACTTTCTAGCTGGTCCTTTTTCTTGTTCCTTCCAGTAAGAAGTGATAAATCCTTTTTCCTCTAGTTTATGTAGGGCGGGATATAGGGTCCCTTCTTTCACCTGTAAAGTATGTTCACTTCGACTCCCCATCTCCTTTACAAGTTGATATCCATACATATCTCCATCCAGCAACAATTGAAGTACAATTAAAGAAGTACTCCCTTTCACCAGTTCACGGTTAAACATATTCTCACCTACCTAGAATTATGAGGTATGAATAAATCTTACAATATATCCCTAATCACTTCAAGAGATTATTAGGTTAAATCCTCTTCTTTTCCAAGCCAAAAAGCTACGAAATGAGATACTCATTGTATCCGCAGATCGTAGCCTTATTTTTATTAGGAATGAACCTCTTCTCCATAACTTAATTGAGAAATTCGTTCTTTTACTTGCTCATCAGATAAATCATGTTCTTCCACATAACGGTTTCTAGGATGCACTCGACACTCATGTGTACACCCACGCATGTATTTATGTTCATTTTCTGGTGAACATAATATTTTTTTATTGCATTCAGGGTTTCCGCAGTTAACATATCGTTCACACGGTTCACCTGTGAAATGATCTTTACCAACAATCACATGTTCCGTTTGGTTAACTGGGACACTTATGCGCTCATCAAACACATAACATTGCCCATCCCACAATTTCCCTTGAACCTCGGGATCTTTTCCGTATGTGACGATTCCTCCGTGTAATTGGGAGACATCTTCAAAGCCTTCCTCTACTAACCAGCCAGAAAACTTTTCACATCTGATCCCACCAGTGCAGTATGTTAGAATCTTTTTTCCTTCAAACTGATCTCGGTTTTGCTTAATCCAATCCGGAAGCTCGCGGAAATTCCTAATTTCTGGTTTTATCGCTCCCCGAAAATGACCAAGTTCATATTCATAATCATTTCTTGCATCAATGACCACAGTTTGTGGATCTTGCATAGCTTCATAGAATTCTGTTGGTTCCAAGTAAGTTCCTGTTACCTTAAGCGGGTTGATATCGTCTTCTAGTCGAAGTGTAACAAGTTCTTCTCGGTAACGAACGTGCATCTTTTTAAATGCATGAATTTCCGCCTCATCCACTTTAAAAACCATCTCAGCAAAACGTGGGTCTGCTCTCATAACTTCCATGTATTCCTCTGTCTGTTCAATCGTCCCTGACAGCGTTCCATTTATTCCTTCTGCCGCTACAAGAATTCTGCCCTTTACACCTAGCTTTTGACAAAACTCCAAATGTTCAGAAGCGAATTTTTCTGGCTCTTCAATCGGGACATACATATAATACAGTAAGACTCTATATGGATGTTTCATATTTAATTTCACCTGTGCTTTCTATTTCAATGTTTGCATTTTTAGACAATAAAAAATAGTTGCTAAGACAACTATTCATCAATCATTAATGGGACAATCCCTAACGACAATAACTTTTCATACAATAAAGTATGAAAAGTTATTTCCATTAGATCATATGTTAGCGAAAAACGCAAATCCTCTTAACGAATCACAATCTAAGTCGAATCTACCTCTCTTTACGTATACATCGCTAACTCTAATTTTATATGCTCTCTAATTTTATCCAAACATTCAGTTACAGTTTTAGCAAATATTCGTTTGCCATTAACAATGGCGTACGGCCTTTTTGCACACATCCCACAAAAGGATAAGCAACTATTTTCAATAACAGCCACTTCCGGGAATTCTTCTTCTAGTATTTTCTCCACATCTACTTGTGTAACGAGACTGCCATTACATATCTCAACAACAACAATTCCCATCTCTCTTTCCTTTCCCTTTAAACCTTATAAGTCATTAAATTGCAGGCGGACCGAATTTTCCATCATGATAATCTCGATACGCTTGTCTAATTTCATCCATTGTATTCATAACAAATGGACCATAAGGAACAATTGGCTCCTTTATTGGGGTTCCAGAATAGATCAGTACTTTGCAACGTCTGCTTTTTGCTTTCATTTTTAGTTCACTGCTTCTTGATGCATCTCCATCTTCGTTATAAGTGAGAGTAGCCACACCGTGCTTTTTTATTTGGACAGTTTCCTCTCCCATCCCAAATTCAATCTCACCTGACAATACGTATAAGAAAGCATTATGGGTTTCAGGTAAGGAATGCACGTAGCTTGCTCCTTTTTCAAGGTTAATTTCTGCTAAGGTAATAGGTACGACTGAGTCTAATGGACCCTTTACGTCACCAAACTCGCCGGAAAACACTTTTATTGATCCACCATCCACCTGAATCACCGGAGCCTCTTCGGAATAAATATTTTGATAAGATGTTTCTGTTTTCTTTTGGTCTTTCGGCAGATTCAGCCACAGTTGAAGTGTATGGGCGATATCATCCTCAACGCCTTCTTCTCCATGTCTTGCTGCCCAACCTGCATTCATATATTGAACATCACCAGGCTCTAGAATATCTCGTCCTCCTCCGTTATCGATATGTTCTAATCTACCGTCAACAACATAAGTGATCGTTTGAAACCCACGGTGAGGATGATCTGAAAAAGCCCCTTTCTTAAACCAGTCTTCTGCCATCAATATAAATGGGTCAAAATCCATCCAGCGTTCAACAGGAAGAATCCATCCCTTTTGGATAAATGGAAAAGAAGCTTGTTCATATTTGACATACCAATGATCTTTAATGTTTCTTTGGAACACATTTGATTGATCAGTACCCACATTCACCACTCCTAAAAAATCTTTTCTTATAAAAGGAAAGACTATACTCCCCTTAATATCTCAATTAATCACAATAACTACTCAAAACTAGAAAGTGTTTTTCTCATTAATGTCATCGTACATACTTTTTAAACAAAAATGTATAATAAGTGTTTTTATCATACATCAAATTATTAAAAGGTAACAAATAATTTGCTCGCCTATTAAACACATGGGGGTGATCGCAGTTTGCAATAACCCCTTGTACCTTTTTCAACTTATCTTATCACTTCACTGAACGATTCATTTCTTTTTCTACCCGTTTAAAGTAAAGGTAAAAGCTCAACCAGAAAATAAGATAGACTAAAATGAAACTAGAAATACTGACTAAAACGGCAACCGGTGTAAGGGGCAACCATCCAACTAGGGTAGCTAGGAATAACCATAGCGAGATGGACAAAATAAAGTGAATCATCGTTTGTTTCAGTGGGCTCCATTTCTCAATTTCAAACAATAGAGAAGCTGCACCAAAAAAAGCACCCATAATCATACTTCCAAGAATATTTTCCCATAAAATTGGAACAGCAACCTCAGTATTTGTCATCATCATAACCGTTAATGTTCCAAAGACCAAAACATTACTAAAACCTAAACCAATAAAGATCCGTTTTAACGCTTCCATGATCATAATTATTCAACTCCTAAAATTAAAGATTTTTTGATGTCCTGTACATATTTTCTAGAAACATATTCCTTACTTCCTGAAAGAAAGTAAACACAGAGATTTCCGTTAAACGACAGCTCAAAACGATGAATTTGATTGAGATTTCCAATCACCGATTTAGAAAACCGAGTAAAGCCATGACCTTTTAACAATTCCTCTAACTCATACAACTTCATATTTACTTCAACAGCCTGTTTATGAATGACGGCAAACACTTTTCGATTGTAAGCATAGATATAGTCAATTTCTTCCGGGGAAAGCAAGATGGACTTTTCCTCCTCAACTCCTATAATTCGTTTTGAAGCTGGTTGTTGGAGTTTTGATACAAGCTCTTCGATTTCTTTCGTCCATTCTTTCGCTTGAATCGTCACATATACTCCATCATACTTGTCATCAATATCAACATTTAGCTTCAATTCATCTCCCTCCTTTTTCCATACTATATCACCAAATTCTCTAATAATTGGATTTATTTGTATAACATGTTTGGAAATGTGAATGACTCGTAGAATTGTATACATAAGTCCCTCCCCAAGCACCTGTAAAAAATTGTTTGTATTAATCAATATTCATCATTGATCACCACTCCACCTCTGTCTCATTGACGTCGTTTTCTCTCACTGTTACTTTAAAGTTAAAGATTAATAGTGAAAAGGTGGTCATTTATGATACGCTCATCGACGCTTGATCCTCATGTTTTTACAGACCAATCAATGCTTCTTTTACCCAAGTATGTGATTTTACGAGAAGGCCCTGTTGTTGATTATGCAGTACTTGTAAAAGGGGGAAAGTTTGCAGATATTGGTCCTGCGACAGAATTGAAACAGCGTTACAAAGAGTTAAAACAAATATCCCTTCCTCAAACTCTTTTAATGCCTGGGTTTATTGATGCACATCACCACCTCACGCAATCCTTTGGGAAGGCGCTAGCTTTTGGCGAACCGTCTGAGATTTTCAAACGCATATGGGTTCCACTTGAAGGCTCACTTAATGAAGAGTTCGTGTATCTTGCGGGGAAGCTCGCAGCACTTGAGTCCCTGCGCGGAGGGTTCACTACCGTGGTCGATGCAGGTACACGAGCTGAGGGAGATTTAGCTCCATTAGCACAAGCGGTGACAGATGCCGGATTGCGCTGTGTCCTCGGAATGATTTGCAATGATAAGGGCGGTGCTCCATCACGAGGTTCTCATGAAATCTTAAAACAAGCGGAAGCTCACCTTGCCAAATGGGGAAATAGCAGGCTCATTCATCCTTCCCTTGCCATCTCGATTCCAGAGGCCGCTACAGATGAAATGTTATATAGCGTTTCTTCGTTGTGTCATGAAGCAGGTGTGATGTTCCAAACGCACGTAAATGAGCATCTTGCTGCGGTCGAGCGTTCTATTATTGAACGAGGTCTAAGGCCGTTAGAACATTTGCATTCTGTTGAAGCACTTGGTCCACAAACACTCCTTGCCCATGCTACTTTATTAACGCCACACGAACTACGATTAATTAAGGAAACGGACACTGCCGTAGCTTATAATCCTGTAGCGACATTGTGGAAAGGAAACGCAACCGCCCCTGCAACCTTCATGCATGAAGAAGGCATTCGTTTTGGGATTGGTACAGATAGCACAAGAAGCGATGGGTTTCGTTTGCTCGATGCAGCGGAAGCGACTCAGCGCTTAACTTTTGGAATTCCGGTTGGAGATTTCTCTACTGGTGGAGGATGGCCTTGGTTCGACCATGCGACTGCAGGAGGAGCGGATGCCATCTCACTTGGAAAGATAACAGGTGACATCGCCATTGGTAAAGAGGCTGATTTCCTCCTCATTGACATTGATAATCCTGAATTTCATCCTTCAAGAGATCTTATTTGGGAACTCACCCGCTTTGGAAACCGTGATCAAATCATGGGTGTTTTCGTTGCAGGTAAGTTGCGTTTATGGGAAGGCTGGCCACTAGAATGGGATGGAAAAGCGTTGATGTATGAAGTATCTCAACGGGTAAATGAGGCGATTGAACAAGCCCCAATCCAAAAGCTACACCCCACCTCAACTGAGCATCGAAAACTTTTTAATGCTTTTCGGAATAAGTTATAATTAATATTGAAATACGATTAATGTGCTGAAATTGTAGAGGTTGTGGGCGCCATTGACTACCACAACCTCCTCTTTGTCTCATTTTCGGTCGACCTCCAATCCTTTGACTACCTTACTCTTCTCTCTATCTCTTTTTCGGGCAACCACCCTTCCCTTTGACTACCGTACTCTTCTCTCAATCTCTTTTTCGGGCGACCATCCTTCCCTTTGACTACCGTACTCTTCTCTCAATCTCTTTTTCGGGTGACCATCCTACCTTTTGACTACCGTACTCTTCTCTTAAGCTCTTTTTCGGGCGACCATCCTTCCCTTTGACTACTGTACTCTTCTCTCAATCTCTTTTTCGGGCGACCAAGCAAACCAAGTTAAAGGTACAAAGGTTTCACTTGCTCGATCATCGCATTTAGGGGTGTTCCAAAAGTCAAACACACTTTTAGAACACCCCTATTAATTCACTTTTGATATTTGGCTTGATGCGGCTTTTTTTCTCCATGGATAATTTTTAATCGCATTTTGTAGACCGATATAAAGGAGAGCAATAACGATCAATGCTCGCAATATCGTACCGTGAGTAAGAATGGCCATATATCCACCTAGTAAACCACCGATAAAGGCTGTTCCTGTTAGTAATGGAGCAATGTTAAGGGCTATATTATCTTGCTTATATTGTAGCCATGTACCAAGAATGGTTGTTGGAATAATCGCAAGAAGAGAAATTCCCTGCCCCATATGCTCACTCACCTGCAACAAAATAACTGTACCTGGGACTAATATGGTACCTCCCCCCGCTCCAAATAATCCACTCGAAAGACCGGCAACAAGGCCTAGACCAATCGCCATCACTATCGTGTAATATTGACTCGTTGTAACAATTGATGAAAGAGGTGTAACAGGGAACATATACACACTAGCAAGTGATAGTAGGAAAAGTCCAAATAGAAAACTTAACATTTGTCCTTTTACAAATTTCATTAATCGGGTCCCTGCAATCACTCCCACTAAACAACCGATCATCACTTGTATACTTATCGATACATCGATTTGTCCAGAGGAGAAATAAAAACCTAATGCTGCAACACCAGAAGCAAATGCTACAGGAAGTGCTGTAGCATGAGACTTATGTGGCGATAAACCAAGACTCGCAATGAGAAAAGGAATGACTAGAAACGACCCACCAATACCTAGCAATCCCCCAAAAAATCCACCAAACAAACCAATCAAACTCACTTTTAAAAATATCTGTTTTTGGGTTTCGTCATGTGTATGCAAGAGATTCTCCTTCTTCGAACCTTATTTATTCATTACCTGGAAGAAATTCTGTTGTGAACAAGTCCTCCACCTCTATGTCTGTTTCTACTACTCCAATTTCCTTCAGTTGCTCCAATAATTTCGACCACTTTTCTTCCGTCATATAACCAACCCCATTCTCAGCTGCATCACTTCCATAAATTAAATCAATTAATGCTTCGGATCCATATTTCATCGCTTCAAGGTCATAGTCAGGGTTTGCTTCCTGAATGACGTGATTGATTTCTTCATAGTTGGTTTTATAATAGTCCCACCCTTTTAAACTAGCTTCGACATAAGCCTGTACGGTCTCATAATTCTCCTCAATATAATCCTCTGTTGTAAAGAGAACATTGGCATACGTTTCATAGCCAGAATCGTTAATCATTAAATAGTCAACGTCAATTCCTTCTTGTGCTAAATTATACGGAGCTGTCGTCACAAACGCTTGGCTCACAGACGTTTTGTCTGATATGAAGGGACCGAACTGACCTGTAAATGCCATTTCATTCACATTCTCTAAATGATAGGCATCTTGAATGTATTCCCAATACATAACTCCTGGTGCTACATACACCGTTCTTCCATCTAGATCACTAAAATCGTCTATTGGTTCATCTTTATGATGCAATAATATTTGTGGATTTGTTTGCAAAATAGCTGCCACACCCACAACTGGAATTCCCTGGTCCCGTGCAGCAATTAATGCATCAGCAGGTGCCATTCCAAAATCCGCTTCCCCTGAAGCAACAATTTGAACAGCAGATACTTGAGGTCCTCCAGGTTCAATTATCATCTCGAGTCCAGCGTCTTCATAATAACCTTTTGCTAGTGCAGCATATTGCCCTCCATGGTCAGGCTGAGCAAACCAAGACGTGATTTGTTTGATATCTGTTAATTCTCCTTTGACCTCTGAACTCGTTGATTCACCCGTATCAACAGCACCACTTTCATTTGATCCTCCACATCCAGCTAACAATAACGAAGTCATTATCACCGATCCAACCAAAGTTCCTATTTTCCGCATTTAGGTTCCTCCCTTTACATGTAAAAGATAAACTTAAAGTAGCACCGATTTTTCAAGCTATCAATAGAGATTAAGAGATTAATCATGAATGAACTCACATGAAGAACAAAGACCAAAACGACCAGTTATTCCCAAACTGAAACATAATTGGTACATTTTCTAACGTAAGATACCTCATTCATTTTAAATTTCTCTATAATTGAGTAAAGGAATTATGAAAAAAGGAGCCAGAAGCCAATGAATGATCTAGACCTAATCACCATGCAGGAAGCGATTGATTTATTACAAGTTAGTCGTTCAACAATCGACCGTTGGCGAAAATCCAAACGATTGCCTTTTATTAAAATAGGAAAAGAAATATTCTTCCACAAAGAAGATCTACAACGATGGATTCGTCAACATACAAATATAAAAGAGCCAGTGGAGAGTCTTCCAACGAATCAGAGCATCTCAAAGACCATCACTATAGGGTATCAAAGTCAAACCGCCCACATGTGGAGCCCTTTACTAATGAATAAGCTAGGTTTATTTGAAGAAGAACTATCTCGAACCTGTCCTTCTAGCTCTCTGCAAATCCGTTGGGTTAATGCTCGAAATGGCTTGGAATTGATAGAAGGTATGATTGCAGGTGAAATCCAAATTGCCTCCATAGGAGATTATCCAATCATGGTCAGCCAGCATTTAAGTAAAATGCTGCCTAACTTCAACCCTATCCTTCTTGCCTTTGATGGCAAAACCTCTCAGAGTGAAGGAATTTCTCTTGTTATTCCTAAAGAGTCGAACTTCCATGATTTAACTGATATACATGGTCAAACCCTCGCTACTGTAATGAACTCAAGTGCAGGGTACAGGTTAAATAGACTTCTCCTAGGATTAAATGCAGATTGTGAGGTTATTAATCAAGACATGAATTTATGTTTTTCTAATATTATTGATAGAGGAATCGGGGCTAGTGTTATGTGGGAGCCATATGTTAGTCTTTCTGAATCGCAAGGTGCAGCAACCATCCGCTTTGACGGATTCACAGATGATTATTTGACTGGACTCATTGCTCAAGATGAATGGGCGCAACTAAATGATGACATTGTCATCGCTTATTTAAAAGCCCATATACGAACACATCAATTCGCGCGAGAATACCCTTTGAAAGCAGCGAAACTTTTAAGTGAATCAACAGGCATTGCTCATAAGATCACTACGAGGATTGTCTCAAAAGTAAGATGGGATGCTGCAGTGTACAAACAGGACTTAGACACGTTGAAAAACCTAGCGATAGCAGATCAAACTTCCTCTCATTTCTCTGGCTCTCAAAGTCACGGAGCCAGCCCTCCCTATCGTGGATACTACTTGGATGAGGCTTCCAAAAAGTTAAACTTAATGAGAATCTATGATCAACCCATTGAAGGTGATTGGAGTCTAGAGTATCTGTATTAACAAGATCCCCAAAAAGCCATTCGGAAAATCAATAGATCCGAATGGCTTCCATCACTAGTCTTCTTTTTTTATTATTTCTACTCTAATTTAATAGCTATTCTTTTCGTTACTTTACGAATAAGGAATAAACCAACACCTATTAGAAGCAACGTTCCAATAATAGATGAAAATATGGACAATGCGGGAATAGTTAAATTAAGATAGTTCGCTAATGGATGTGTTAGCTCTCCTTCCCATAGTAGGTCGGTTAGAGAGAGAAAGAGAATCGCTATTAAAATAAATCCAAGGCCACCCCAGCCTCCGAAGCGATAGAACCCTACAGCGATAATCCATCCTCCAATGTAATAGCATAATACGATCAAACTGAAGGAGATGAGCGGAATCACCCAAAATGAATTTGTATCGAGAAAAGCTACCTGATTTGTTAAAGGAGAATACGTTGTAAACGTTCCTAATAATAGAAGAATACCAGTGACAATCACTGAAATTAACATCAAACTAAAGGCTACTCCTGCAGAAGCAATGCTAGAGCCAATAAAATAGTCTTTACGTGTAACCCCATTTTTGACAAAGTAGGTAAGAAACGCCAAACATGAAATGATTCCTATAACAAGCATATATATTTTCGTTGGCTCAAAAAAGAAGGACATAAAGCTTAAGCCCATTTCTTCAACCTCAGTTACAAAGTGTTCAACAATCAGGTAAATAACAAAAACAATAGGTATATACCAAAGGGACCACTTCATCTGAATCGCAAATAAATCGAAAGCTACTTTTGAAGTTAAAGCATTACCGGGTCTCATTCGCTTTCTCCTCCTTTAGTTAAATGTATAAATAACTCTTGCAAGGACACAGGTCCAATTTCTAGTCCAAGTCTCTCAGCCAATTGATGGTCTTTCTCACTAAGCTCTCCATAAATCATGACCGATTTTGTATTTCCAAGCTGCTGTGTACTAAGTTGATTCTTATACTTTACAAACGAATCGACTTCAGTTGACTCACCAGTTATAGCCACACCGCGACTAATGATTTCGTCATATGGTTCATTAATGACTAAGGTGCCCTGGTCCAAAATAAGAACGTGGTCAAATAAATAGTCCATTTCTGATACAAGATGTGTTGACAATACCATGATTCGTGGATTTCGGGCCTGTTCGTCTAGTACTTCTTTATAAAATAACTCACGCGTCGGAGCATCCATACCACGATACGCTTCATCAAAAATCGTAATCTGAGATCGACTAGCAAGACCTAGTGTGACATTTAAGGCAGACTGCATTCCACTTGATAGTTTCTTAATTGGTTTATCAAGAGGCAGCTTAAACCGAGCTGCTAACTTCTCTGCATACTCACGATCAAAGTTAGGGCGATACCTTTCTTGGAATTCAAAAAAGCTCTTAACAGGTTCATATTCATCGCTATAATCTATCTCATAAATAAAGTTGATATGAGGCATGATATCTTTATTGTCAAACGGGTCTTTTCCTCCTATTTCTAGCGTACCTGATGATGGCTCTCTAAATGAGGCTAATAAAGATAGTAGTGTCGTTTTCCCAGCACCATTTCTACCAATTAATCCGTAGGTCTTGCCTATCTCAAGCGAAAACGAAACATTCTTTAACGCTTCAAATTCTTTATATTTTAATGAAACATTGGTCATATTAACGTTAAGATTCATGGTGGTCACTCTCCTTCAACTTCTGAATAATACCCGTGATGTCACGTTCTGTTAAACCTAATTTTTCAGCTTCCTGAATCATTGGTAAAACAAAGTTATCTGCAAATTCATTTTTCCGATTTTGAACTAGTTTTTCTTTTGCTCCCTCAGCCACAAACATCCCAACACCCCTCTTTTTATAAATAATCCCATCTTCCACTAGCAAATTAATCCCTTTGGACACGGTAATGTGATTTACTTTATAAAAATGAACCATTTGTGTTGTGGACGGTATTTGCTCATGCTCCTTTATTTGTTCTTTAAAAATCTGATCCTCAATCTTCTCTTTTATTTGTAAAAATATCGGCTTTTTATCATGAAATTGGCTCAAACTGTCCCACCGCCTTTCTACTTGCATAACTGAATACCCGAAGTGTTATACGGTTATATAGTTATGTATATAACTATAGTTGATACATAGATATTGTGTCAAGATCTTATAAAAAATTAGGCTTTTGCTCCTTTTCCAAAAGGAAAAGGAAAGAACATGAGGGGTGTAAATATACGCAAAACAAGCGCTGCTCCCTATTGAAGCAACGCGTAAAAAGTTAAATAAGAGATATTAATTTGACCACCTTATTTTTACCTGTTTGAAATTATTCTTTACTAAAAATCGATAACCCCTAGGCTTCCAGAGTATTGCCCAACTCTTTTACGCAATGCGTGTTACCTATCTAGAGCCTCTTCAATTCTTCATTAGATACACTACGCCATCCATGGTTTTCAAGTTTTTCTATATAGGTTCCCATTGGAATATCTTCTCTTTCTAGGACAAGCGGTGCTAGAGAAACATAGCATTCATTTGAATCATAATTAATCGTTACTTTAACGACTTCATATCCATTGTGAAAATCCTGATGAAACCCTGGATCGTCAATGATATCCCCATTTACTGGGCGAATTGTAGATTCAAATGTTTTCATCATCATAGTGCCTAGAGGCGTTTCTTTTTGGTCTTTTACAGACGATATAAATATAAGTAAATGTATTCTCATTATAGTCTCCTATGTTTGTTCCTTTTTTAGTAATGATGCAACAGCTTCTTTTTGAAAGTCTTTTTCGTATACTTTGTTGTAATTCATCATTTTCCCTTAACGACTCCGTTGCATTGCACTCCAGGCACTTGCTTTCCGAGTGAAGAGAGTCATGCGCCTTCCGCTCCATTCCACTTTAGTTTTATCAGGAATATAAGTAGCAATAACCTTGCGAAAAGGCCCTTTTACAAGTAACTTCCCTTTATTGAATAAAAAATCCAGCAATTTGATTTTGTTCATCAAAAGAGATCGTAAACATCACATCGGCTTCTTCAAATAGGCCGTTCAATAGTACAACAAGATATCCGTCCACTTCTTGAGTCGATTCGAAATCATAATCAATAAAAGCACCCACCTGGCTTTCAATTGTTTCCCAAAGCTCTCCTAATTCCGCCACACTTATTTGAGCTGACATTGTGTCATCAAATCTTTCTATTGCTTCATCATATTTTCCTTGAGATAATTGCTCAATAAACTGTTCAGCAAGTGATACAGATTCATCAATATCAAAATCATTTCCTTCTGTCTCAATCTCCGACTCTTCAGTCGACAGTTCTTGATTCTCTTCGATTTCATTTTCTTGTTGCTGTTGTTCTGCATTACAACCTGTGATGATAACGACGCTTGCTAAAACAGCCATTAATACATTATATTTTTTCATTTCAACTCAAATCCTTCCATATCGTTCATTTACTCATATTGTTCCATCACCCAGCGAGCCATATCACTAATGACATCTGGATGAACTACACCGGGATGTTGATATTCATCAATAGTACCTTTCTTCTCCCCCTCGTACCTAATAAAAAAATGATTGAGCCCTGGATAACTAATGAGAGTTGCATTTTCACGGTCTTTTAACAGATCCTCATACAAAGCAAAATCTTTTTCTAAATAGACTTGAATATCATCCTCTCCTTGGAGAATCAAGAGTGGCTTTTCTATTTTAGAAAGCAATTCTTTCGGGTCGTAGCTCTCCAAACCTTTAAAGTAGAATGCCGGTATCCCAAATATTGTTTTATCTTTGATTTCTTCCTCTGAAAAGCTTTCTAGTCTCATTGCTTTTTCATATTCTTCTTCAATTTGTTTCTTTGGTTCCTGTCGGTCGGACTCTTTTTCCAAAGCTAATAATGCCATGTTTTGATCATATATAATCTCCCACAAAGAACGAGGGGAACCTGCCATAATGATTAATCCTGCAAACTCTCCACCAGTAGCTTCGATTCTTGGCGCAAGCATCCCACCTAAACTATGACCAATGACATATACATGATTGGCATCAATGCGCGGATCTTTTTTCAAGAGATCAGCAGCCAATATAGCATCCTCTACTGTTTCTTCATAGACCGTAAACTCCGCTATTTCTTCCTGCGACATTTCACTTCCATACGTATATGTTCGCTTATCATAACGCAATACCGCAATTCCCTGTTCTGCAAGCCCCCATGCAATATCCCTAAATGGCTTATAAGAATAAACGGCCGAGTCTCTGTCACTTGGACCTGATCCTTGAACAAGTACAACGGCTGGGAGGCGTCCGACATATTCTTCAGGTAAAGTTAACGTAGCTCCAAGCTCATATGGAGTGCCTTGCCCAACGATCATTTCTTCTTCGATTACTTTGTCCGGGATGACCGAGTTCACCACTCCTTCTGTCTTATGAATGCTTACTAACTGCAACTCTTCATTAAAGATCATTCGCACGTCAAAAATCACATTAGTATATTCTAAGCCCGCTTCCACTACATGGTAACCCTGTCCTCTTTCTGAAGAGTGTAGTGAGACCATCTCAATGTAGTTACTATTTTCTCCCAGCTGCTCTTCCCACATTTCTATAAACTCAGCCTGTGACATTGAATCTTTCAACTCTTCTGTAAAAAATCGATACACATCATCATACTTGCTACTAACGATAAGCTCAATTATATCTTGACCAACTTCCTCTGCAGTAGGGCTTGTAAATTTAGCAGAACAAGATACTAACCAGATGGTGATACCAATAACCATCACTGTCCACAAGCTCGCTTTCATGATATTGAATGGATTCACTTCCTTTCTATAAATCATACAAGTCATCTCTTTTGCTTTTTAATACGTAATAACCACTTGGATAGTTTCATATTGAATGAGGATCTATACTAATACACCTCAAGAAGGTTATGCTACAATGACGATCCTACATATTTGTGCACAAAAGATCGGATGGCGACATGCATTCTTTGTTATTCTTTTGATGAAAGGGAGGTCATCGATATGGATTCGCTAGAAAATTTAAATAGAGCCATTGACTATATAGAAGAAAATATAAAAGAGGAGATTGACTTTAAAGAGGTCGCGAGGTTATCACATTGCTCCGAATACCATTTCAAACGAATGTTTTCATTTCTTGCAGGCGTAACACTTTCGGAATATATTCGCCGAAGACGCCTTACACTAGCCGCATTTGATTTGAAAGACCGAGATGTGAAAGTCATTGAAGTAGCCATAAAATATGGCTACCACTCACCTGATTCATTCACAAGAGCCTTTGTCACTCTTCACGGGATCACACCATCAGATGCAAGAGATCATGGTCATTTATTAAAAGCTTACCCTCGTATGACCTTCCAATTAACCATCAAGGGAGGAACTGAAATGAATTACAGAATGGAACAAAAGGATGCATTCCGAATCGTTGGCGTAAAAAACAGAATTAAATTGGTACCAACGGGAACGAACCCCGAAATTGCTGAGATGTGGGAAAAGATGAGTGAGAAAACAATGAATGAACTCATGCAGCTGTCCAATGTAGAACCAAATGGATTGATTAATGTTTGCGCAAACTTTTCCGATGATCATTCAAGTGATGGAGAACTTGATTACTATATTGCTGCTGCTACAACAAAGGAATGTCCAAGTCATTTTGATGAATACCACATCCCCGCTCTTACATGGGCCGTATTTGAGGTAGAAGGCGAATGGGATCACGTTCAGGAGACATGGGAAAGAATTTATTCTGAGTGGTTCCCTTCATCAGGATATGAGCATGATGCAGGTCCAGAGTTGCTAGCAAGTAAAGAAAATAAAAGTGAGATATGGATACCCGTTGTAAAAATTTAAAATTAGGAAAGCATTAAGCCTAATGAAAAAAATTAGGCTTAATGCTCAATTAATTCATAACTATTATGCGAACAACACCCAACTAAGAACCAAGATAACAGCTATCATGGGAATAAGAGCAAGGTACATGATTAATTGGTTATTCATGCTTCGATTACTGCTATAATTAGAATCTTCCGTTTTTGTCAGTGATAGTGTAACAATCAGAGCCACTAGACAAATAATTGCTACTAATATAATTAAAAAAGTTGTCATACTTCCTCCCTATCAAAAGATAAATAGCTTGATTATTCAACTATAACTTATTCCAAATAGAGATTCCAATGTAGCACATTCTACATCTAGAAGCCGCTCCCCTACAGATCCACCACTTAGATTACTCCCCATGATATGGACATCGTCTCTTCAAACTTTTATTTGATAAGTCAAACTTCCCTTCCATTCCTGTTTCTCATTAATATCATTCCTTATGGATAAATTTAGCACTTGATTTTTTTAATTTTTTTCCTTGTGGCTATTGAAATTTTGATAAGATGTTGCTACGCTAGAGGAGCATTATTTGGAGAGCTTACATTTTACTGAAATCAGGTCTTTCCAAGCAGATAATTTTGACCACTTACAAACGGTAAGTTAAAGCCATACGGACAGCTGGTCAAAGCCGACTGGCAACTTAGTTGCCTTATTGATTGAGTTAAAAGCTCAAATTTTATAAGTTGGTTACTTTACAACCAGTGCATTTGCACATCAACTTGTGAAACGGTCAATAAGAGTGCTAAAAAGTAATTATTTGCTATATAGACTCTGATCCAATAAAGATATTTTAAAAATATTAATGAGCTTTCTATCATTATGCTTTCGCATGATAGTTAACGTCTACATATGTGAAGTTCACTTATGCTTATTTAATATTTATGACTGAAGATATCTTAGCAAGTGTTGTGCGCGATCATGCGTAAGACACTTGCTTTTTGTGTTCAACCGTTTTAGAGAAGTTACATCGATTCTCATTTTGGGATAGCTCGAACTTCTCTTTCACTTGTGAAAATTTATTTAGTTAGGAGATAGGAAAATGGGAAAAGCACTTATTATTGGTTGTGGTGGGGTAGCAGCTGTGGCTATCCACAAATGTGTTCAAAATAGCGAGGTATTTGAAGAGATTTGTATCGCTAGTCGTACAAAGTCAAAATGTGATGACTTAAAAGCAAAACTTGACGGCGGGAAAACAAAAATTACGACGGCACAAGTTGATGCAAATAATGTTGATGAGTTAATCGCATTAATTGAAGAAGTCAAACCAGATATCGTTATGAACTTAGCCTTACCATATCAAGATTTAACAATTATGGATGCTTGCCTTGCAACAAAAACACATTATTTAGATACAGCAAATTATGAGCCAGAAGATACAGCAAAATTTGAATACAAATGGCAATGGGATTACCGTGAGCGCTTTGAAAAAGCTGGGATTACTGCTCTTTTAGGAAGTGGCTTCGATCCTGGAGTAACAGGTGTCTTTTCCGCACATGCCTTAAAGCATCACTTTGATGAAATCGAATATATCGATATTCTAGATTGCAATGCAGGCGACCACGGATATCCTTTTGCTACGAACTTCAACCCAGAAATCAACATCCGTGAAGTATCTGCTAATGGACGTTACTGGGAGAATGGCGAGTGGGTAGAAACGAACCCAATGGAAATTAAGCGTGTCTACAACTTCCCGGAAATCGGGGAAAAAGATATGTACTTACTCTATCATGAAGAGCTTGAATCTCTTGCTGTAAATATTCCTGGTATTAAGCGTATTCGTTTCTTCATGACTTTTGGCGAGAGCTACCTAACTCATTTAAAATGTCTTGAAAATGTAGGCCTTACTTCCATCGAGCCAATCGAATACGAAGGAAAAGAAATCGTTCCACTTCAATTCTTAAAGGCCCTATTACCTGATCCGTCTACTCTTGGACCACGTACAAAAGGTAAAACGAACATCGGTTGTATTTTCAAAGGGAAAAAAGACGGAAAAGAAAAAACGTACTATGTTTACAACGTATGTGATCACCAAGAGTGTTTCACTGAAGTAGGCTCACAAGCCGTTTCCTACACAACAGGTGTTCCTGCCATGATTGGTGCGATGATGATCATGACTGGAAAATGGAATAAGGCAGGCGTCTACAACATTGAAGAATTCGATCCAGATCCATTCATGGAAGCATTAAACAAATGGGGATTACCATGGCAAGAAAGCTTAAACCCTGAGCTTGTCGATAATGAGCCAATCAAAGAGACGGAGACTGTACGTTAAGATGCGGTTTGAAGAACTACCAACACCTTGTTATGTAGTAGATGAAAGCCTCTTAGAAAAAAACTTGAAAACTTTAAATGGAGTGATGGAACGTACAGGAGCTAAAGTCATCCTTGCCCAAAAAGCATTCTCCATGTCCACGATGTATCCACTCATCGGGAAGTATTTAAGTGGGACTGCAGCAAGCGGGTTATATGAAGCACGACTTGGTCATGAGGAATTGGGCAAAGAAAATCATGTCTTTGCCCCAGCTTATCGTGATGATGAAATCGATGAAATCATTTCCTATTGCGATCATATTATCTTTAACTCCTTCTCACAGCTAGAAAAATTTAAAGACAAAGTACTCCTAGCTGGTAAAAAGGTTGGCTTGCGCATCAACCCTGAATGCTCCACACAAGTTGGGCATGCGATCTATGATCCATGCTCACCGGGTTCCCGGTTTGGTGTAACGCTTGAGAATTTTCGCCCTGAGTTGCTAGAGGGTGTGTCAGGATTCCATTTCCACACGCTTTGTGAGCAAAACTCTGACGACTTAGCAACAACGCTCAATGCAGTTGAAGATAAGTTTGGGCAATGGTTATCGCAACTCGAATGGATCAATTTTGGTGGAGGACATCACATTACCAGAGAAGATTATGACATTTCATTATTAGAAGAATGCATTAAAAGAATGCAAACGAAATACGATTTAGAAGTGTATCTTGAGCCAGGAGAAGCGATTGCACTTAATGCAGGCTACCTCGTTACAACGGTTCTTGATACCATGCAAAACGGAATGGAGATTGCTATTCTTGATACGTCTGCAACTTGTCATATGCCTGATGTCCTTGAAATGCCTTACCGCCCTCCTCTCTTCGGATCTGGAGAAAAAGGTGAAAAGCCATTTACTTATCGACTAGGGGGACAAACATGTCTTGCCGGTGATGTCATTGGAGAGTATTCGTTTGATGAGCCATTACAAAATGGCGATCGATTAGTATTTGGTGATATGGCCATTTATACAATGGTAAAGAATACTACATTTAACGGCATGCCCCTTCCGGCAATTGCGTTGAAAGATACAGATGGCGATTACCGAATCGTGCGTGAGTTTGGCTATGAAGATTTTAAAGTGAGACTTGCGTAAATAAAAGTTCAACGTAGTCGCAATACGTTTCTCAAGCACCAGTTTCTATTTTAGAAACTGGTGCTTCTTATGCATGTAACATTTCTCTGTTGTTTTAAAGGGTGATAAAGACTTTTATATGCTCCATGCGTCTCGTGCAGGTCTTCATCCCTTAATGAATAACCTTCCTTCTCTCACATCTTCCTGTTCGGGTCTTCATCTCCCTTATGAGCGCTTTCCACCATTCACACCTTCCTGTTCCGTTCTTCTACCATTGACCTGTATCATGTTTTTATTAACATTTAATTCTTATCCATCAAAAAAAGCTGCTGAGATCAAAAGATCTCAGCAGCTTTTTCAATCTATTCTATTACTCACCAGTTAATGGAATAACCGCTCCATCATACGTATCGATAATGAATTGTTGAACGTCTTCCGATTGAAGGATCTCAACTAATTTTAAGATTTCAGCACGGTTCTCGTCATCCGAACGAACGACAATTAAGTTTGGTTGAAGAACATCTGCTCCTTCAAACGCAATTCCGTATTGCTCGATGTCTAATCCACCTTCAAGTGCATAGTTCGTGTTAATCACAACAGCATCGCCTTCTCCTGCTTCAAATGAAGGAGCAAGCATTCTTGCTTCTACTTGAAACTTATCAAACTGTAGGTTTTTTGGATTTGATACGATATCTTCTACGGTTGCTAAAGCATTTTCTTCAACATCAAGCTCAATTAAACCAGCTTCTTCAAAGATTGGCAGAATACGCCCATGGTCACTAATAGAATCACTCATGATGATCGTTGCACCTTCTGGAAGTTCATCTAAACTGCTGTATTCTTGAGAATACACTCCAATAGGCTCAGCATGGATAGCCCCAATGCTTACAAAATCATAATCTGGATTTTCATCTAATTGCATCGCTAAGTAACCAGGTGTTTGGAAATAGTTAGCATCAATGTCTCCATCACGTAATGCTTGGTTTGGCAAAATGTAATCTTGGAAAGTTACAATTTCAAGATCAATGCCTTCTTCAGCCAAAAGTGGTTGCACATACTCAAGCACTTCTGTATGAGGAACAGCAGATGCTCCAACTACTAATGTTGACGTTTCAGCCTGTTCTACTTCTTCTCCAGCTCCATTTTCAGTTGTTTCTTCTTCTGCAGTACCACAAGCTACTAAAGATGCTGATAATGCAGCTACACCAATTAATCGTAAAAACTTTTTCATAATAAAAATCCCCCTTGTTATCGTTTATCTGTTTTATTTGTAAAGTAGTCACCAACCCATTGAATCATAAAGACAATGATTAAAATGACCACTGTTGCAACTAATGTAATTTGACTATTGTTTCGTTGAAAACCTTCAAGGTAAGCAAAATGACCAAGTCCGCCTGCTCCAATCACACCAGCCATCGCTGTAAAGCTCACTAATGAAATGGCTGTGACAGTAATACCAGATATAAGTGCCGGCATCGATTCAGGTATTAACACTTTTCGAATAATATCCCATTTGGTAGCCCCCATTGCTTGAGAAGCTTCAATGACGCCTTTATCTATTTCTCTTAAAGCCATTTCAACCATTCGCGCATAAAACGGAGCAGCTCCAATGATTAAAGCAGGCAAAGCTGCATTCGCACCAAGCATTGATCCTACTAACATACGTGTAAATGGGATTAACAAAACAATTAAGATAATAAACGGAATCGAGCGAAACACATTCACAATTAAACTGAAAGTCGTGTTAATCCACTTATTTTCCCAAAGGTTGCCTTTACTTGTTAAATATAAGATAAGACCCAAGATTAAGCCAATGACAAACGTTGCAGCGACAGAAATTCCCGTCATATAAAGAGTTTCCAACGTAGCGTCCCATAGCCTATCCCATCTTACCCTACCAAACCATTGATCAAGCACGGACAATCACCTCCACTTCCACTTCTTTCTCGCGGATAAATGCAATCGCTTTGTCGATCTCATCTTTGTCACCCGTTAAGGCCACAAATAATGTTCCGTACGAGCCTTCTTGGATTTTCGTTAATTTTCCTTGGATGATGTTAACCTCAACGTCAAAGTGTCTGATTAACTGGGTAATCAACGGACGTTCTGCTTCTTCTCCGACAAACGTCAACTGCACGATCTGTCCGTCTGGATAATCAGCAAGCATATGATCAACAGCTTCTACTGTTTCATCCGTCTCTGTTATTTGTTTAACGAATTCTTTTGTCATTTTTTCTTTGGGCTTTCGGAACACCTCACGAACAGGTCCTTGTTCAACAATCTGCCCAGCTTCCATGACAGCAACTTGATGACAAATTTTTCGAATGACATGCATTTCATGCGTGATTAAGATAATGGTTAAGCCAAGGCGTTCGTTTATATCAACAAGTAGGTCTAAGATCGAATCCGTTGTCTTTGGGTCCAATGCAGACGTTGCTTCATCACAAAGCAGGACTTTTGGGTTATTGGCTAACGCACGGGCAATACCGACACGCTGCTTTTGTCCCCCACTTAATTGAGAAGGATAACTTTCTTCACGTCCTTCTAGGCCAACAAGTTTTATTAATTCATCGACTCGCTTGATTCGTTCAGCCTTCTGTACACCAGAAATTTCAAGAGGGAACGCTATGTTATCACGAACTGTACGTGACCAAAGGAGATTAAAATGCTGGAAAATCATGCCGATTTCTTGCCTTGCTTTGCGAAGTTCTGTTGGTTTTAATGTAGATAAATTTTTCCCAGCAACCACAACGTTACCAGCACTCGGTCTCTCAAGCATGTTCAGCATGCGAATTAATGTACTTTTCCCCGCACCACTATATCCGATAACACCATAGATTTCACCTTCATTGATGGTAAGGTCAATGCCATCTACTGCTGTAACCTGGCCATTTTTTGTTTGGAATACTTTTTTAATTCCTGTTAATGAAATCATTCAAATCTCCTTCCTCTTATAGATAACATTTCCTATAAGAATACTCATATTTATTACAACATCGATCTATTTTTTTATCTTCCTATAATGTAAAAAACCTTTCTACATGATGAGCAGAAAGGTTTTTTACATGATCCTTTCTCTCATCTTTCAAAGCATTACACTTTGCAGGATTTAGCACCTTCTTAGATCGTATTCGATCTAACGGTTGCCGGGCATCGTCGGGCCAGTCCCTCCGCCACTCTGGATAAGAGTCTATTAGATTTTTATTATTTGTTTAATTAGCAATGAGAGAATGATAGCATAAGTAAAAAATGATTGTCAATAAAAATTATTAGATCAATATAATTTATTTTTTCCAATTTATCAGAATATATCAGTAACTTCTTTTTCTACTATGAAATCCTCCATCTCATATTACGGTGCAAATGGAAAATAACTGAATACGACAATAAAGAGTGCGAACGACCCAAATAGCAGATATATGAAACTAAATAGAATATCCAAGCAAATGAACACCCATTTTTGCCAAGATTGCTTCGTTAACGCAAATTTTATCCAACGATAATTAATCATCGCAAGCAAATAAAGTCCTAAAACGATGAAAAAAGGAACTACCCATTGTCCCACCGGCTCCGAAGATTCTACCGTGCGCTCTTCAAATAAACCAGATTGTAATTTAATGATTTGACTTACAACGATAAAAATGCTCGCCATTAGCCCTCCTATTCCTCCAAACCATCGTTTCTCTTTTTTTGACATACCAATTAATAAACAACCACCTACTACTACAAATAGAGCAAAAATCACATAATCGATCGTCAACATCTCCCTTCATCATATTCATCACATTAAATTACAAATTTTCAGCTATTATTATAATGCTCCTTCATTATGACATAAATAAACACTGCCTTCTTGCATTTTTTTCCACTTTATAATGATTTTTTGAGGTTTGAACAAGTTACACACTTCTAAGCCATAAGCATTTTCCTCGTAATATTTAGTTACAGTTGTAAATTGACGTTCTCCCATCTTAGATAGTTGAGCAAAATATAAACAATAATTTTCTTTTTCTAGTCATACATATAAAAGTGTTGGGCTCCATTATGAAACTATTTTGAATGATTTGTCGTATTATAAAATGGTTAGATTGTGATGAAAGCGAGGAGAGAAAATGCCCATATTAGAAGTGAAAAATTTAAAGAAGTCCTTTGGAGCCATTCATGCTGTACAGAACATTAATTTTTCTGTTGGAGCTGGTGAGGTGTTTACCATTATCGGTCCAAATGGCGCAGGGAAGACAACCACACTTGAAATGATTGAAGGGTTGGTTACACCAGATCAGGGTGAGATCTATTTTGGAGAATTGAATTGGGATCAGCACGCAAAAACGATCAAACAAAAGATTGGTGTACAACCTCAGTCCAGTGCAATGTTTGATTTATTAACTCCTGAAGAAAACTTAAACCTCTTTGCCACGTTTTATGATAAGGCCCGCCCCACTGAAGAAATTCTAGAGCTCATTAATCTCACGGATCACCGCAATAATCATGTTAAAAAATTATCCGGCGGGCAGCGGCAACGCCTTGCAATTGGACTTGCGATGATTAGTGATCCTGACATCATTTTCCTTGATGAACCAACAACAGGACTTGATCCACAGGCTAGACGTAACATCTGGGATATTATCTTACAACTGAAAGAGTTAGGAAAAACGACTATCCTTACAACCCACTATATGGAAGAAGCTGAGAAATTAAGTGATCGAGTTTGTATTGTAGATCAAGGAAAAGTCATTACTGTAGATACCCCCTCTGCCCTTATTGAAAAATTAACAAAAGAGCGCGAAGTACGCTTATCATTCCTTGACGGATCAGAAGCTGCGGAACAAGCAAACCTATTTTCAAAGGTGCTTGAATCCGTATCGAGAACGGAGCGAGAAAATACGTCATTAAAGCTATGGACGACGAATCCTGAAGATACACTGTATGACTTATTTGGCTTCACAAAGGAAAAGAACTATCAGGTAGAACAAGTCTCTATTCGTGAAATGAGCTTGGAAGATGTGTTTATCGCCTTCACTGGTAAGGAATGGAGGGATTAAGTTGAAACAGTTTAAGCAAATGTTTTTAGCCCAATTAAAGCTGACGTTTCGAGAAAAACAAGCTTGGTTTTGGGGAATTTTCTTTCCTGTTATCTTGATGGTCATCTTTATGTCAATTTTTAGCAGCAGTTCAGACAGTGACTTTTCTGCAAAGGTTGCGATTGTAAACGAAAATCCAAATGCAACATCTAATATGCTTCTTGAGCAAATTAATGCCATTCCTGTACTTGAAGAAACAAACGAACTTGTTAGCAGAGAGACCGCCGAAGAGATGGTCCAAGACCAGGAAGTGAACGCAGCTATTATTTTACCTACATCTGAAGATGACACTTCAATCCTGCTTATTGTCAACAAAGAAGACGAACAAGGGGTAACGACACAAGCCCTATCAGGAATTCTTAATCAGTTTGTACAACAAGCCAACCTCTTTGCTGTAGGGGCAACTCCTACATATGAATTACAATTTGAATCGATCACATCTGGTGATACAGAATTAAGCTATACTGACTTTCTTCTCACAGGGATGATTGCCCTAGCTATTGCTCAAGGTGGGATGTTTGGTATGGTAGATTTAGTAGAAATGCGTCGAAAAGGCTTAATTAAGCGATTACGAATGACTCCTGCGAATATGAACCTTTTTGGGTTAAGCGATATGGTCATGAGATTGCTATTTAGCATCATTCAAATTATGTTATTATCCCTTATAGGTGTACTAATTTTTGGAGCTAATCTTTACATCAATTTTCCAAGTCTCCTTGTCGTCTTCTTATTAGGGGCACTTTCGTTTAATGCATTAGGGTACTTTTTTTCCTCCTTCAGCAAAACGACAGAGGCCTATATGGGAGTTGCCAATATTACTAGTTTTCTCATGATGTTTTTAAGCGGGGTATTCTTCCCAATTGAAACCATGCCTTCTTGGTTGCAGCCAATTTCAAATCTTCTTCCGCTCACCTATTTTGTTGAAGGTTTAAGAGAAAGTATGGTTTATTCAACTAGTGTCTTTTCAAGTGCACTATGGAGTGGTGTTGGGATAATGGTGTTATGGGGTGTTGTTACCTTTGTGATTGGCTCATGGTTGTATAAACGAAAGTCAATTGTAGCAACAAGGTAACTAGACTCCCACCGGGATCAGAAGCCTATCTTTATCTTTCATATAATTTCAATTGATTCGAGGGTGCCTATAAAGGTCGAGAAACAGACCTTTATAGGCATCCCTTTTCTCTTTAGGTTCACTGCGTTCATTTAATCATTAACCAATCCATTCTCTACGGATAATTCCTTTGTTGATTGACGAATCACTAACTCTGGTGGAAGCATAATGCGCTGCTTGTAATCTAGCTTGTTATTAATTTCACTAATCAATATATCGACAATTTGTCTTCCCATTTGCTCTATTGGTTGAGCAATGGTTGTTAATGGCGGATCACAAATCGTCGCTAGTAACGTGTTATCAAATCCAATGACTGAGAAATCATTTGGAATATCTAATTGAAATGCTCTTGCGGCCTGAGACACTCCAATTGCCAAAATTTCATTACCAGCAAAAATGGCTGTTGGTGGAACATGTAACGATAATAATTCTTCAGCTGCCTGCTTGGCTCCAGCCACAGTTGGTTTCACCTCACGGATAAGTGCTTCGTCAACAGGTAACCCCATTTCATTCATTGCATCAACATAGCCTTTAATTCTCTCTTCACTACTTCGGGCATTTTTCTCAGCAATCATTGCAATGTTCTTATGGCCAAGTGAGCCGAGATAAGCAGTTGCCTTATATCCCCCTTTGTAATCATCAACTGAAACAGTATTTAAATTTAAAGATGGTATATCCTGACCAGTTAACGCAACTGGAATTCCTTGCTTCACCATATTTTCGATTAGGCCGACTTGTTTAAAGCGAGAGGCAAGAATGCAACCATCCACCTTTTTTCTCAGGAGCAAAGAGATATATTTCGCTTCTTTCTCTTCACTATCATTCGTACTGCAGATGACAACACTGAAGCCGAGTTCATGGGCGCGTTCTTCCATACTAGCCGTAATTTCCGAGAAAAAAGGGTTGGTTAAGTCTGGAATCAGCACTCCTATTGTTTCCGTCCTCTTTCCTGTCAAAGCTGATGCGACAACACTAGGTTGGTAATTTAATTCTTCCATTATTTTTATAACTTTTTTTCTCGTGTCTTTTCCAATACGTCCATTGTTATTTATAACTTTTGATACGGTTGCAATAGATACTCCTGCCTTCTTCGCAACATCATAGATCGTTGGTTGCATACTTATTTTACCTTTCCATATCAGTATCTCTATTTTTATAAACGTTTTTTTAATTGAATCCAATATAACACTATTGATATCGTACTGATTGTTTAAGCTTCATTTTTCCTTATTGCATAGATAAGATAAAGCGCTTTCTCATAAACTATTATACATTAAGTCTATAAATATGTAAGGTTGATCTTAAAATCTATCATTTTTCAACACAGTTTTTTCCAAAAGCATCAAAACATTCTAAGTATCTACTACGTTTGTGAATAGGATAAATTATAGGTCACCTATCCCCCTCAAATAAACTCTCCCGCATTATACTTTTCTAACAACACCTCTCTAACAAATTGCAGACATTCAGGAGATAAAGATGACCTTTCAGCATGAATAATATCTCCATATGGTCTACCACCAACAAATTTAACCTCTCCTTCAAAACTATTTCCAAGTACATAATCATATCCAGTAAACTTTACAAAACATGTTTGATGTTCGGTTTGACTAAAATCAATTACTTGTAGTTGGTGTTTTTGCTTCATTATGTATTCCCCCTTAATAAATAACCACCTATTCCCTTCCCTTCTAACTATTGTAGCTCATGACTGCCAGCGATTTGTTAAAAATATAAAGGCAACATGCATTTAAGCCAAACAAGCCATGGAGGTACAACATTATGAGTAAAAATAAAAATGGCGGTACAAAGCAGAAAAAAGGCAACAGACCTAAGCACAAAACAAGTAGCAGTGCTAATGGCCGAAATAGTTATCACTAATACGTAAACTCTAAAGTGTCTATCCCTTTTCATTCAAGGGGATAGACACTAACTTATTACTCCTCGGTCACACGATTTCTAAAAGCCTCTTTTGTTACTAAGTACTCATCTTCTTCTATGTTATTTTTTGATTTCTTCATTTCACTTCCTTTTGGAAATGCACCGGGATGTCCTTTCTTCTTATGATTAAAGCTTTTTCCAGTTGCCATATTGATCCCCCCTTAAAGTTATTCATCTTTAGTTTTTTCATAAAGATTTCACTTATGCATCGGGTATCAAGAACCTATGGCTTATAAAAAAATTACATTTCATTGCATAATAATCTCGAGAAAACATATGATAAGAACATCGCTTCGCTGGGCTATAGCCAAGTGGTAAGGCAACGGACTTTGACTCCGTCATGCGTAGGTTCGAATCCTGCTAGCCCAGCCATTTTCTTCTCAAGAATAATTCTACCCTAATTATCCTCCCTCCCCTTAACCAGCATTTCTAAATAATAAAATTAGCAAAAACATACAAGATGACCATACTTATTACAATTGTTATATTGGATATAGTAGCAACTAGACGGGTCGTGCTATATTTAAATTCTACAGCAAAAACTAACGCAGACGCTGCAACTGGTAGTAACAAACCAACCATGATTGTATATCGAAACATCTGATCGTATGGCAGGTAGAAGTACATTGCTACGCCAACAAGCAGGCCTAAACTATAACGGAAAGTTAAATATTTCAAAATCGGTTTGATAAACTGCTTTTCAACTTTAAAATTCAAATAAAGTCCTAACAGTAATAACGATAAGGGAATATTGGCTGCAGATATTGTGCTTGCAACATGAATGAATGTATCAGGTAATTGAATATTGTTAAAATTTAACGTACTCGCTATGATGTAGGTCATTAACGGAATAGACTTGCCAAGTTTTTTTAATATATCTAACGGCTTAAGATGAAGCCCTTCTTTCGAAAAATAACTACCAAAAATATAAGCAAGTCCAAAGACAATAAACGATGTTCCAACATCAAACATACTAAAATGAGTTAACCCCTCCATCCCCCATATGGCATATACTAATGGAAAGGCAAATAACCCAACATTAAATCCCGAGAGCATCAGGAAAGAGCCTTTTAGTTCCCTTTCCTCTTTTTTAAATACCCATAAGCAAAGGATCACTGTTATCAATCCAAAAATGAATACAATAAAAGGCAAATAAATTAAAGTCGTATCAATTTCTACTGAATGAAATGTAACAATCACTAAAGCAGGAAGGGTAATTTTAAAAATAATTTTCGAGATGACTTCCCCATCTCTTTCTTGTAAGATATTAAAACGTTTTAAAAGGTACCCAAGACCAATGATTAATATAATATAAAGAAATTCCTGATTCATAAAAGTGCTCCTCATTGAAGATCTGCTTCCACAAGTAAGTTGGAATTGGTACTCCCCACAATAACTTGAAATTCAAAATCTTCATGGCTTCTCCTCTAGTCTATTTTCCTACTTCTTCTTTTGACGAAATAAATCCATCGACTTATAGCCTTGCGATAAGACATCAATCATTTGCTCTTGTCGCTTGTCTCTTGTTTTTTGTTGCTTTGCAGAGTAAATATAGCGGGCCCAATCTTTTTGATAACCTGGTGTAAGATTTTTGAAAAAACTTAGCACCGTTGGGTAATCAGCTAATCTGTTTTCTACATCTTTTACGTTCTCTTCATAATCTGCAACACACTGGCTTGCAACGGTTGATTTTTTGTTTTTCTTTTTCTCATGTTTTAATCCAACAACCGTGAAGACATCATCCATGCTTACCATACGTGAAAATTTTAAATCACTGTTTTCTATATATCCATCTTCACCCACTTTCATCGCAGGAAAAATTTCGTCTCTGTGAACAAAAGTTGAATATCTTTTGTTGCCTTTTTTCGGATAGGCAAAAAATATGTATCCTTTTTCAAGTATGCATTGATCATTGATGATCCGTTGTGTGTGCCGAACCATTTCGTTAACTGTTTCTACAAAGATAAAAATCGCATCATGTTCTTTAGAAAGCGCCGTCTCGAAATCATTGAATACATCATAGTCATTCGGCTGATTGATAACAGCCATACTTGTGTACTTACTAAGGTTTAATTTATTTATTATTGTCATGAGTAAGCTCCTTTAATGTTTGGTGTTAGTCCTTAATTAATCCTGCTACTCGAGCTGGCCCGAGCAGCAGCGTCTTGCTTAACACCATTGCAATTTCTTCTGGAGATTCTTTCATCCCGTTTTCTAACCAATATTGTATTACTCCAAGGTGCGCTGATGTAACATAAGCAATAAAGTAATCCATTGGTACGAGCATTTGGTTATTTTCGATTTGACTTTCCTTTTTTCGCAAAATATTATTCTTCATTACTTCTTTTAGTTTCCCCTGAAAAGCAGGATCTCCTGTTGGACCTATGATTACCTTCATAAAGTTTGAATTGTCAGCAATAAATTCAAATAATCGGATGATAAATGAAGTAGGTTTATCGTACTCGCTTGAGCTGATAAATAGATCTGAATCATACCTATTAATGTCTTCAGTTATCGCCTCGATCCCTTTAATGATATCATTTTCACTCTGCTCTAATAAATCATATTTATCCTGATAATGAAGATAAAACGTTCCACGGTTAATATCTGCCTTTTCTGTCAAATCCCTTACCGTGATCCCCTCAAATCCTTTTTCCTCCATTAGATCTGTAAGTGCATCTCGAATCAACCTTTTTGTACGTTTAATTCGTCTATCCGTTTTTCTTTCTGCCAAAAAAAACACCTCCCCTAATAATAATTCTGCAAACTAATGAACACTTTCTTTTAAAGTGTGTAGTACTCATCATTCCCGAATGTATTGATCATTGTTTTATTTACTATAGAAATTATAATTTACATTGTATTCATTAATCAACACGGTGTCCATAAATTTGGACAACAAAGGAGGAGCTCTCATGAACATGTTCAAAAACAAACTGATCTTAGCAACACCTTTCATTGTCTTAACCGTCCTTTTTATTTTTTCCCTAACGCTGATACCGACGGTCAACCCTACTCCCCAAAATATCCCCATCGTTTTCGTAAATGAGGACCAAGGAGTGGCTATCCCCGATCAAGGCACCAAATACTTTGGTGAAGTCATTGCTTCAAATGTAATGAGTATAGAGGGGATATCAGATGAAGATCCTCTCATTAAGTGGGAGATGGTGGAAAGTAGAGAAGTTGCGGAAGAAAAATTAGATCAAAAAGATTATTACGCAGCCTTCATTATCCCAGAAGACTTTAGCAAGAATCAAACCACTCTTCAAACGGAACAACCAACCCCTCCGAAGGTTGAACTCCTTGTGAATAGTGGGATGAATCCGATGGCAAGTACAATGATTACTCAAGCATTTGATCAAATCGTCGATTCTATTAACGAAAATATTCGAACAGACATTTTAGATAACGTTCAAAGGCAAGGAGAAACACTAACACCTGAACAAGCTTCAGCTCTAGTAACACCCATTATTAAACAAGTAACTCATGTTAATGCACCAGGACAAAACACGATGAACGGCAATGCGCCTGTATCCCTTTTTCAACCACTTTGGATGTCGAGTATGGCAGGAGCTGCTATTTTATTTTTAGTTATAAGTAAAATACCTATTGTAAATCGAAAGGAAAACTTCTTAATAAAATGTGGGCAAATTATAATTGGTTTGGTAATAGCTCTAGTTGCAGGATTGGGATTGTCATGGTTTGCATCTAGCGTTGTCGGGATCGATGTCCCGTCCTATGTGGATACCGCCGTGTTTCTTTCAATTACTTATTTTAGTTTTTTCTTGATGATCTCAGCCGTCCTCTCTTGGATTGGGATCAGGGGAATTGTCCTATTTGTTCTCACACTCTTTTTTGGTGCACCTCTTCTTGCAATGGCACCCGAGTTCATGTCTCCTTTTTACAGAGATTGGATTTATTCATGGTTACCGATGCGGTTTATGATTGAAGGATTAAAAGATTTATTTTTCTTTGGAGGTGGATTGAGTTGGAGTTTCCCGTTGCAAGTTTTGGTTGGAATTGCTACGGTGAGTGGGCTTATTATGATTGCATCCGTGTTTAAGCCCGCGTCTACTGCAGTGGCAGAGAAAAAGGAAACGCCTCAGACTCTAGGAAAATCCTAATATTACTTATAACATTATGAATTGATAAAACAGAAAGTCCCAAAGGGGTAAAAAGATCCCTTTGGGACATCTTATAGTCCCCCTTTCTCTTCTGTACTTTCATAACTCAAGAAAACAAGCAGGATTATCATCTCTGTTATTTATTATTTTGTAGAGGTTATCTTATGCTCCATTTTCGCCGTAACTAAACTAGATACTAATTTCAACATGCCATTACCTTGAAAGCGCCGGCTATAATTCAATGAAACCGTTCTTTTAATAAGCTGAGCGTAAAGTTCAGCCTCTGATAATGATCGATCAAACTCCTTCTCACTTTGTTCAATAATAAGAGCAACTGCTCCTGATATATGTGGTGCCGCCATTGATGTACCCGATAACACCGCAAATTCATTGTTAAGATAGGTAGAGAGAATTTCTTCCCCTGGGGCAACTAGGTCAATCTTACAATTCGTATTGCTGAATCTAGACATTTCCTCTTGTAAATTCACCGAACCGACTTGTACCACTTCCGGATATGCACCTGGATAAGCATACTCATCTGTTTCATCATTTCCATCGCCTTCATTCCCAGCAGCACAAACAACAAGGATATCCTGCTGAATTGCTTCTTGAATGGCCTGATGCAACTCAGGACTATCTTCTCTCCCACCGAGTGACATAGAGATCACACGTACTCGCTCGCCATGTTCTCCCCTCCAATTTGTCGCATATCTAACGCCATCAGTTACCCATTTAGTATCTCCAAACCCTTGTCCTGATAACACTTTCAGAACAAGGAGTTTTGCTTTAGGTGCTACCCCAATCACACCTGCGTCATTTTCAGCAGCACATATGGTTCCGCAAACATGAGTACCATGGCCATTATAATCCTCAAAAACGGTTCGATCACCATTATCATCTGTTGTAAAATTATACCCATCAACAATTTGATCTTTTAGTTCAAAATGATCGGAATCACACCCTGTATCAAGAACAGCAATAACGATTCCATCTCCAGAATATCCTTGCTCCCATACAGAAGGCGCCTCGATTAATTCAATACCAGGTGGAATTACTTTCGTGTCTTGCATGACAGTTTGAACAGTATAGGGGATTAAACTTACTTTACTCAATGTGATTCCTCCCTTAAGAATAATAATGGCGACATATATTCCATTTACCCTAAGTACCTCACTGCCAATATAAACATTTTGTTACATTTTAAAAATTCTTGCATCATTCAGCTAAACAAGTATTATAATAGTCGGGTAGAATATTTTCGTTTTTCTATAGACGGTTCCTTAAGGGAATCGTCTTTTCTTTTTAGTTTTTTTTCTAAGCTCTTTTATATTTTTTAATCCGAGAGTGATGGAAGAGAAAACTGTGGCAACAAGCACTAACAATTTTAAAATAAGCTCTAGCCACTCCAACACAATTATCGCCTCCTTTTTACAAAAAAAGCCCACACAGTAGCAATACGACTGGCAAGGCTTTTTTTGTGAAGTAAATACTTATGAGCTTAGCACTTCAAGGATAATTATGGAATATATGTCACTTATTATTCTATCATGTTCATCACTATTAAAATACAAAAATACGAATATTCGTTCGTTTATACTGGTTAAGCTTGGAAAGAATAATGATTCTGCATTACTTAATTCCTAGGTCAAGTTCCTTTAATAACTACAAGAGGGAGGAATGGATTAGAGTTTTGACAAAGCTCGACTAAACAAGCGAAACGGTGCCTCGTAAGCCCTCTTATAAGCCTTTAGAGAACTAACTTTGAAGCGATTCATGAATATAAGCTAAGGAAAGTCAGGTTGAAAGATTCCTGGCTTTCTTAGCTTTGTAGGAATGACTCTACTCATTGTTCGCAGTATCGTTTTATATGATTGATTATTAATTTATTTAATTAACAGTTTTAACAACTGAAATTTCGGGTACAGAAAGAAAAAGCTTATTTTTTCTAGGAGTGAACACTTTGTTTAAAAAAGATGATTGGAAAATAGTTTGGCAAGGAATTGAATATAATATCACCGTTGTAGAGCAATTGGGAGGCATTCAAATAATAAGAAGAAACGACGATGAGTACTTTATTGCTTTAGTGGAGAAACCGATCTCAAAAATAAAAGTAAAAGAACTCGGACTAAAGTATCGGCATCTTTATTTTGTCTATACATACCAAAAAGACGAAGCTTATCAGGTCGTTAGCTATAAAAACAAAAAAATGGTTACATGTGATACTTCTTGGATCAGTCTAATCGATGTTTTGAGTTACTTATATGAAGGGTTTGGGTTTGATTTAGAAAATGAATACGATGTGATTAATCACGATAATTAATGTTATTAAGAAACCCTCTCTATCGTATACTTTTAGCTGGGCTAAAACGAAGGGGGTTTCTAGGATGAGAAATTACACAACCCACTATTGGAGAAATGAATTCTGTTCATTTGAATTTCATAGCATGTCCCATATTTTCCTGCCCTTATTGTTAACCAAAATACATAATTATGTTGACATTAAATCCCCCTCCCTTTTATACTACGAGAAAAGCTCACTTCAAAAATATACTAAAATGAGGGAATATTATGAAACTACGAAATATGATTTTTGCTGCACTTTTTGCTGCTGTTGTTGGAGCTCTAGGAATATTGCCACCTATTACGCTACCGATCTCTCCTGTTCCGATTACGGCTCAAACTTTAGGCGTTATGCTTGCAGGTGCGATTTTAGGGGCAAGAAACGGAGCACTTAGCCTTGGTATCTTTGTCGCTCTCGTTGCAATTGGCATCCCTCTTCTTGCTGGTGGCCGCGGGGGAGTTGGTGTGCTTTTCGGACCAAGTGGCGGCTATATATTAAGCTGGCCATTCGCTGCCTATGTGATCGGTTTTTTAGTTGAGAAGTATTGGCATAAGATGAATATTGCGCGATTTATTCTTTTCAATATCATTGGAGGCATCCTCCTTGTATATGTGTGTGGAATTAGCTATCTTTCTTTCATTTCAGGAATCCCTTGGACTACTGCGGCTATTCAAGCACTTATATATGTTCCAGGTGATGTAACAAAAGCCATCATTGCAGGAATCACTGCTATGCAAATTAAGAGAGCCTACCCTCTCATTAATAAATCAACGAAGTTACATAAAACAGCTTAACAGTCAAAAAGATAACAGGACCGTCCCTAGGGATAACCTTCTAGGGAATGAGATCAAAAAGGAGTGGCTTCACGAAATGATGATAGGTAAAACAATTAAACAAACAGCGGCTGCGCATCCCGAGAAAGTTGCCATCTACTGTGATAGAGAATCCGTCACATACAAAGCACTAGATGAAGATATCAACTTCTTAAAGCAACAAATAGCTACAGTTCTTGGTTCACCAACGGGAAAAAAGGTTGCCTTTTTACTAGAGAATGATCAACAGTTTTTAACGACCTTTTTAGCTATTAGTCAAATAGAGGCTATCGCCATTCCTCTTGATTCAAAATGGAAACAGGATGACCTTCACTATATTTTAACCGACTGCAATCCTGATCTAATTATTGGTGAGTTAGTTTTTCCTAGAATAGATAGCCTATCTTATGCAGATTTAATCGAGAAAAAGGGGTCCTCATTGACAACAGATCCCGTAATCACAGAAGACCCGCTATTTTATATTGGCTATACATCAGGTACAACTGGTAAACCAAAAGGATATGTCCGAGCGCAATCTTCATGGATTCATAGCTTCTCAGTAAGTAATCAGGTGTTTGATATTAAAGCAGAAGACGTTATTTGTGCACCAGGTCCGCTTGTACATTCCCATTTTCTATATGCGGCTCTTCACGCACTTCACATTGGTGCAACAATCTACATCACTAAGAAATTCGATGCAAATGCCGTACATCAAACATTATTAACAAACCCCATTTCAATTCTATATCTCGTTCCGACGATGTTTTCAGCATTGCATGAGGTATATGTGAAAACTAAAATCCCGATTAAACATCTAGAAAAAGTTATTTCAGCTGGGGCCAAATGGCACTCAAAGGAAAAACAAAAAGCCAAGGAAGTGATTCCGCATGCAGAAGTATTTGAATTTTACGGAGCGTCTGAATTAAGTTTAGTAAGTGTTTTAGATGAAAAAGGCTACCATGAGCATTCTGAATCTGTTGGTCGCCCTGTACCAGGAGTAGAAGTGGTCATCAGAAGGCTAGATGGCAAGGAAGCAAAAGCAGGAGAAATCGGAAAACTTTTTGTAAAAAGCAAACTACTCTTTAGTGGCTACCACAATCAGCAAGCGGCAACTAACGAAGTGTTCCACGGAGATTGGGTTACAGTCGGTGATCTAGGTTTTATGAATGAAAAAGGCTATATCACTCTAGTCGGCCGAGAGAAAAATATGATTATTAGTGGAGGATTAAATATCTATCCAGAGGAAGTGGAAAAGGTTTTATCTTCTCTTCCTGAAATTGATGAAGTCATCGTCATCGGTTTAAATGATTCCTATTGGGGTGAAAAACTTGTAGCTGTCATAAAATGGCATAAGGGAACATACCTGGCTGACAAGCAACTAATACAGCATTGCAAACATCACCTCGCTTCTTACAAATGCCCAAAACAGTTCATTGAACTGACAAACTTCCCCTACACAACAAGCCAGAAAATAGCTAGAAAACAAGTCATCAAGCTAATAGAACATAAAATTGCAGCAAGGACGTGAGATAATGAAAGAAGCGGTAATTGTAGCAGCCAAACGGACGGCGGTAGGAAAGTCAGGAGGAATGTTTAAGAACGTTCCTCCTGAAAATTTAACCGCTCCTCTAATTCAACAGATTGTGAAGGAATACAAGCTAGATCTAGAATCCATTGATGAAGTCATCCTCGGAAATGCAGTTGGGCCTGGAGGAAACCTTGCACGATTGTGCGCTCTCACAGCTGGTCTCCCCTTCTCTGTCCCAGGAATAACCGTTGACCGTCAATGTGGATCTGGATTAGAAGCTGTCAATATTGCTGCTCGGCTTGTTCAAGCGGGCGCTGGAGACATTTATTTAGCAGGTGGGGTGGAGAGTACAAGTCTAGCACCATGGAAGTTGGCGAAGCCCTCTACCCTGCACGATCCAAAAGGACCCCAATTATTTATGAGAGCACGTTTTTCACCAGATGAAATAGGTGACCCCAGTATGGGATTAGCTGCAGAAAATGTCGCTGAAGTTTACGACATTTCACGTGAAGATCAAGATTCATTTGCTTACCATAGTCAATCCAAGGCAATTCACGCCATTGAGTCCGGATATTTTGATGAAGAGATTGTTCCAGTCAAAGGTCAAACAATCGATGAATGCCCACGAAGAAATCTAACAATAAAGAGGCTCGGTGTCCTCCCTCCTGTTTTTAAAGAGGATGGAACTGTAACAGCAGGAAATGCTTGCCCTCTTAATGACGGAGCATCGATTGTTTTAATTATGTCTTCAGACAAATGTCAAAAACTAGGCTTACAACCTATTTTACGTTTTGTAGATGCTGCCAGCTCAGGAGTTGATCCAAATTATCTCGGAGTAGGACCCGTTCCTGCTGTTAGAAAACTACTAAAACGCCAACAACTTTCGATTTATGACCTCGATATTGTTGAATTTAATGAGGCCTTTGCCTCACAGGTGCTTGCGAGTTTAAAAGAGCTTAGCATTCCACTTGAGAAAGTAAACATGAACGGTGGAGCTTTAGCGATTGGTCACCCATACGGAGCATCGGGAGCGATATTAATAACGAGATTATACACAGAAATGAAACGTCACCGCCTCAAACGCGGTCTAGCTACTTTAGGGATAGGTGGCGGATTAGGCTTAGCCACTTTAGTAGAATTGATAGAATAGAGGGGGAACCATGATTGATCAGAAATGGACAGGCGCAAGAACAGAAACTATAAACGCCACCATCACAAGAGAAATGATTGCATCCTATGTAAATACGATCCATGACAACACACCTATTTATGTTAACATCGATGCGGCCAAAATGGCCGGATATGATGACATCCCTATGCCTCCAACGATGCCGATCATATTTTGGTCATTTATAAATGTTCCTTGGTTAGATGGTATAGAATCTGTCGTGCAGACAAAGCAACACTTTTCATATATTTACACACTGGTAGCTAATCGAACCTACCAGTGTATCATTCGTTTACTAGACCTAAAGGATGTACACAGCAAAAATAGCAGCATGCAACGCTCCACTCATGAGTTGATTATTTCATATAACGGTTCTATTCAAGCAAGAGCTTGTACAACTATACTAATAAAAAAGTAAGGTGGTAAAATGGAGCTACCTATCATTTATATTTCTGAAATTAAAGAGAATCAGATTACAGCTTATGGGAACATGGCAGAGGATTTTAACCCTATCCACTTCGATAAACAGGCAGCCAAGAACGCTGGATTCTCTGAACGAGTTGTCCACGGAATGATGACGATGGGGATAAGTACCAAACTTATCGCCCCTTGGTTAACAAACCATTGGTCTATTAAAGAATTCGAAAGTTCATTCCTCCATCCACTTTTCATTGGAGATTCGCTTACTATTTCTGGGGAAATTTATGAACGGACTTGTTCTCAAGTGCGTATTTCCTTTAAGGGAGTTAATCAAGAAGGTCAAGTAATTATTTCTGGGAAGACTTTGTTCGAAAGGTAATCCCATGAAAAGGAGGTGTCTCAAAACGTCAAAATCAGACATTTTAAGACACCTCCTTTCTTATGCTTATACCTATTCTCCATCAACAGGCAGTATCACCGATACCTTTGTTCCATCTACCAAATTTTCAAAACGAATCGTCCCTTTATGCTCTTGCACGATTCGTTGAGAGATTGATAGTCCTAATCCCGTTCCCTCCTCTTTGGTCGAAAAGAATGGTTCACCAATTCTTCCGATAATTGAAACAGGTATACCTGGTCCATTATCAACAATTTCAATAACAACCCCTTGATGATTGTCCATTCTCAAAGCAATCTCAACTTTCCCATCCTCATCACTTGAAGCCTCAATCGCATTTTTTATTAAATTAATCAACACTTGTTTAATCTGCGCTTTATCCACATGCACGATTGCTTTTGGGACCTCAACTAATAGTGTGATATCTATGTTATGAAGTGTAGCTTCATTTTTCATAAAATCAACAGCCTCACTTACAAGATCATTAACATTGTAATATTCTCTTTTCGGAGCCGTTGGTTGAGTCGCCATCAGAAAATCATTGATGAGTTGATTCATCCGGTCCATTTCACTTAAAACAATCTCTCTATAAGGATTACTTTTTTGATCTTCAAATAAAAATTGAACAAATCCCCTTACAGATTGCATTGGGTTGCGAAGCTCATGCGCCAATCCCGCAGACAACTGTCCAAGCATAGACAACTTCTCCAGTCTCATCAATTTATCATCAAATTCATCGTAGCTTGATTTGCCTGCGTTTTCTATAATAACTGACACAACAGAGGATAAACGCTTAATCGTCTCAATTTCCTGCTCAGTAAAAGCATAGGGTTCAGGATCGATCGCACAAACCGTTCCAAATAATTTCCCATTTGAAAGATAAACAGGCATTCCTAAATAAGAGCCTATTCTTGCTTCATAAATCGCATCAAAAACACTTGCTCTGTCATCTTTTTTCGTATCATTTATAATTAATGGTTCCCGACCATCACTTGGAATAAGACTTCATATAGCGTGGTCTTTCGGTAATTCTACTCCTTCTTCCAAGGAACAACCATTCTGATTAAAAACCTTTATGACTTTAAATGTCTCTTCAATATGACTCACAAAATGGGTTCTTGTCCCTATTGATTGACTTGCAAACCATAGCATATCCTCTAATGCTTGCTCATACCTGTTCATCATACTTATCCCCCCTAACGCAACCACATATCTATGTAACACAATAAAAAATTGCTTTTTCTTATACAAGAATACAAAATTAGCATTCACAAATGAATTATATCAATTATCATTTTAACATGGAGGTACCTTTTTTTGGAATCATCAGTAAGTCTTAATTTCATCATAAAAAGCCTGACACCTGGCTAATCTCCCCTGTGTCAGACAACCATATTAAAAGAGTAATTAAGGTTATGCCACTTTTGGCCATTTTGTTTCTCCAATAACCTTCTTTTTAGGCACTTTCCCGACAACAAACTCCCCAATTGGTAATTGAGAAATAAGATTAATTAGAAAGATGGGGATGAGAACTCCAGCTACAAATTGAACCATCAAATAGCTTAATTCAGTTGTTTCGTTGAAAGGGAATCTTCTGCTCACAACTGTTTGAACAAACGGATGAAGCAAATAAATCCCAAAAGAATAGCCACTAAACGATGCCACCCACTGTGGGACCTGCTTTCTTTTTGAAACGAATAAAAACAAGAAAAAAAACAACAAAATTGTATATGGAATCAAATCAAATCGAGCGGACGTTACTCGCATCAGTATTCCCGAATGATAAATATATTGAACAAATCCAAATGATGCCATCACACCAATTAGGATAAGCTTCCCATGTTGATTCAACCATTTAACAAAACGTTCATAGTGTCGACCACAGTAATAAGCTACCACATAATAAAAGAGCCAGCCAACAAACACGATTCGCGAGAAAAATAATGTTAAGTAACTCGAGTGAGCAACATAGTCAATAAAATGAAAATATAAGCTCAACCAATACCCTATACTAATGAGAAAACTCACCATTAAGACGTAAGTCGGTTTAAATTTCTTAATATATTTTACAAATAGCAAATGTATCAAATAAAATTGAAAAATGATCAATATAAAATACCCATGCCACTGTCCAGTGAAGTTATACAAGACTTCACGGGCAAATTCAGTAAATGTCCAATGAAACCGATAATATTTATCACCAGCATAAAATGTCGCCATAACAAAATAAGGGATGAGAATATACTTCATTCTCCTTTTCAAAAAACCCTTTGGTATATCATCTTTATAAGCATGAGTCATGACCATGGTCGAGATTAAAATAAACATTGGCGTTCCGTACAATAACATGACCTGTAGAGTTCGATATACAACACGTTCATCCCCTGCAACAGAATAGTCAGCTAGTACTCTACTCGCAGCGTGAATAAGGACAACACTCAAACACGCAATGATCCGGAGCCAATATACTTCGTTCATCTGTTTTGAACTCATTTATTCACGCTCCTTATTTGTAATGAACTCTACTTATTTTCTTTGATATCTACCTTTTTCTCAATTAAAAAAAACACCCTTTTACGGATGTTTTTTCCTTTTTATAAATAGGATACTTACTCATTAATTGTCATCAAATAGCAGCTTTAGGCTCAACTTCTTCATTTTTCATGTTCATCTTCACATGGATTTGGCGTACTCTTTTTTCTTCAGCTTTTTCCACTATCAGCCTCAAATTTTGATACAAAAACTCTTCTCCTTCTTTTGGGATGCGTTGAAATGCTTCAATCAGCCATCCTCCTAACGTATGATTAGAGGTGATCGGTGCATCAATTTTGGCAAAACGAGCAAAATCATCGATAGAGTAATCCGCGTCAATCACATAACTAGATGGCCCCACTTGTTTCACTTGATTCACTCGGATATCATGCTCATCCCAAATTTCACCAACAAGTTCTTCTAACAAATCTTCTAACGTAACCAAACCAGATGTGCCACCAAATTCATCAATAACAATGGCCATATGAATCTTTTGTTTTTGAAGTTCTTGAAGTAAGGAAGAAATTTTCATAGATTCAACGACAAATAAAGGCTGTCTAAGAAGGGACATCAAGTCGATATCCTCACCATCGACAATGTATGCTGTCAAGAAATCACGCTCAGACAAGATCCCAATAATATTATCTATACTACCTTCATAAACCGGAATACGTGAAAAATGTTCTTTTAAAAAAACATCCTTTATTTCAGATATTGGTTGACGAACCTCTACAGCAATCATATCTGGGCGTGGCTTTAAGATCTCGTGTACGATAATATCATCAAACTCCAAAGATCGATGCACCATTTCCTTTTCATTTTTTCCAATTACACCTTCATCCTCACTAATTTGAACAAGCATTTTAATTTCTTCTTCTGTGACAGATGGTGTGCTTTCCTTATTTCTAACAAATAAAGAAACAAGATTTTTTATTTGTAAAAACACCCAAGTTACTGGATAGAACACCTGTATCAACAAAAATAGAATTCCCGATGTTTTTAATGCATAGCCTTCTGCATACTCTTTCGCTAACGATTTAGGAATTATTTCACCAAAAATCAAAACTAAAATTGTGACAACAAATGTACTAATAAATACTCCAAGACTCGGGCCAAACAGTTGGATTGCAATTTGTGAAGAGAGCGTTGCTGCTGCAATATTCACTAAATTATTGCCTACCAACAAAGTTGAAAGCGTCTTATCAAAGTTCTCAGCTATGCTAACAGCCTTCTTAGCCCCCAGCCTCCCTTCCTCCTCATAATTTCTTAGGCGGATCTTATTGACACTCGAAAATGCCGTTTCAGCTGAGGAGAAGAAGGCAGACAAACCTAATAACACGATAAACAACGCAATCAAACTCGACGGAACATCGTCCATCTAAACATCACACTCCATATTAGTATTACTACTATTTTATAACTATTTGCTTCATTTCACTACTGTTTTTTTACATATTTTCAGAAAACTATGTTAGCGTTCCTTCCGTTACTAAAACCCTAACTTTTACAATCCTCCGATGATCTGCCTCCGTTATCGTTAATGTCACCCCTTCATATAGAAACTCCTCGCCCACATCTGGCACATAATGAAACTCCTCTGTTAGCCATCCACCAAGTGAATGATTTCGACTGGCTGGCCTTACTACTTGAACAACTCTTGCAAAATCATCTAAAGGAAAATCACCGAAAAATTCAAATTCATTTGGCCCAAGTCTGGTTACTTCCTTTGTCTTCTCATCATGCTCGTCCCAAATTTCGCCAACTAGCTCTTCTAATATATCCTCAAGAGTGACAATACCGGATGTACCGCCAAATTCATCTATGACAATCGCCATATGTACGCGATTCTTTTGTAGCATGGGTAAAAGGGCTGCTATCCCTAAAGTCTCGACAACAAACAGCGGCTTTCGTATTACTTTTCTTAGGTCTACTTCTTTCTTTGTAACTAACTCCTTAAGAAAATCCCGTTCTGATAATACTCCAACAATATTATCAATTGAATTTTCATATACAGGTAACCTAGAAAACCGTTCTCGTATTAAAATATGAGTGATTTCTTCAATTGACATCGCCATGTCAATTGCAATCAGATCTGTACGTGGGGTTAACACCTCTACTACTTTGATATCATTAAACTCTAACGTATTATGAAGAAGTTCATTTTCATTTGGTTCAATCACACCTTCTGCCTGACTTATCGAGAACATTTCTTTTAACTCTTCTTCTGTGACAGAAGGACTTCCTTCTGATTTTGCTACGAACTTTGTCACTACTTGTTTTAGTTGAACTAGCAACCAAGTTAAAGGTGTAAAAATTTTCATCAGGAAGATCAACACAGTTGAAATTTTAAGAGCAAAGGATTCGGCATTCTCTTTCGCTAATGATTTCGGTAAAACTTCACCAAAAATCAGAATCAGAACGGTCATAACAATGGTACTAATCAACAACCCGGTATTTCCACCAAACAATTGTGTTGCAACCTGTGCCGAGATTGTAGCAGCAGCAATATTCACTAAATTGTTGCCAATTAAGATCGTAGAAAGGGCATGATCAAAGTGCTGAGAGATGAAATAAGCTCTTACGCCTCCTGGTCTATTCTCATCTGCATAGCTTTTCAATCTAATTTTATTCGCACTTGAGAAGGCTGTTTCAGCTGATGAAAAAAAGGCGGACAATATTAATAATATGAAAAGGACAACCATTAAATTTATAGGCATTTGAGACAAGGTCACCGCTCCTATATAGTAAAGATACGTTTAATTTGTCCCATTTTCTTCAGATTAATGAGTCCCACATTTCTAGATTCTCGGTTACAGCATAACATCAAAGCCTCTCTGTACGTACAAAGAGGCTTTGAGACATGTATTTTAATGGTTTTGATTTCGGGTGGACGACGTGTTCGGTAAGTCTTCTTTTTTCCTATAGAGTCTCTTCATCCCCCTTGCCACATCATCAAACAACATATAAACAGCTGGTATCAGCAATAACGTGATCAAGGTAGAAAATAACAACCCAGTAATTACAACTGTTGCAAGCGGCGCTTGATAATTACTAGCAACCCCTGTTGATATCGCAAGTGGAAACATTCCTGCTACTGTAGTTAATGTTGTTAAAAATATGGGACGAATGCGATTCTTCCCTGCCTCTATGACCGCTTCATGTATCGACTTTTCTTCAAGACGCAACTGCTTCGTTCGGTCGATTAGAAGGATGGCATTGTTTAAGACAATTCCAATCAACATGATAACCCCCATTGCTGACATAATGCTTAGTTCCCTTTGTGTAACAAACAGTCCAAGAATGACACCAGTTATTGTCATGGGAATGATCGTCATGACAATGATTGGGTGAACGAGATGATTAAATTGAACAGCCATCACAACATACACTAAGAAGACAGCAATTCCTAAAATAAGTAACATATCTTGAATAGCTTCTTGCTGCGCTTCTAGGTCCCCACTAATTGAAACCGTATATCCTTCTGGGGTGTTAAATTGTTGAATGAGTGCTTGCACATCACGATTTACAGAACCTAAATCTCGATCTGATATATCTGCTAATACTTTCACAACTCGCTGTCCGTCTTTTCGATCAATTTGTGTTGGCATCATGGTCGTTTCGAGCTTAATGTAGTCAGATAATGACTTCTGACCTTGTGGTGTCTCGATTTCAAGATCTAATAAGTCTGATTTTTTCACGAGGGAATTTTCTGATTCAATGTAAATAGGCGTTACATCAGAATCAAGTAAGTGACCAATTGGTTGTTTTGTTTGACTAGCATCCATCTCCTGAAGAAGCTGTAAAGCTGTTAAGCCATCTTCTTTCATTTCCTCTTCTTTTAAAACAATCAGTTGCTCTTCAACGTGCTTTTCTGAAGTTCGCTTTGATCCAACAATCCCATTGGTTTGATTTAACTCTTCTTCTAATGAAATAGCTAGCTCCTTTAATCTTTCTAAATCATCACCTACAACTTCTAGTTGTATAGGATAACCACCACCACCTTCATCTAAAGCAGAGTAAACACTTTCAACTGGAAATTGCTCTTCTAACATCCTTAATTCGTTAAAAATCTGCTCATTTACAGCTTTCTGTTCTAACGTAACCTCTTCACCAGTTGTCATGTTAATTAAAAGATATAAATAGTCAAGTTGGTCTAAGACAAAGCTCTCTTTTACATCGGTAATGTTTTCAAGGCTATTGTTGATCTGACTTACAATTTCCTCTTTTTCCGTTGGAGTGACTCCACTTTCAAGAGTAATCATAACTTCAGAATAGCGGTTAAATACATCAGGCATGACGGTCATCGGAATTTTCGTCGTTAAAAAGAGTGAACCGATAAACATGACAGCAAACAAGCCAACCACTCCGTATCTTCTCCTCTTCCTTTTTGTCATCCACGAAAGGATGTTCCCATAAGATCGAATTGTTCGGTTTTCCGCTATTTCTTTTTGTTTCGAGCTTACTTTCAAAAAGTTCTCACATAACGATGGAATGAGAGTAAACGAAACAATGACTGAGCTTACCAATGTAACAATAACAACAACAGATAAGATCATCATAAACTTACCCGTTTCTCCACCTAATAGCCCAATCGGTATAAAGACAACGATCGTCGTTAACATTGAAGCAAATACCGCGGTTGCCACCTCTTTAATTCCTTTTAAGACAGCCTCCCGATTACCTAACCCTTGTTCTTTTTTTCTATAAATTGATTCCATAATAACAATCGAAGCATCAACCATCATTCCAATTCCTAACCCTAATGCGATTAAAGAAATAATATTAAAACTATATCCGAGAATCCACATACTAGAGAACGTTAGTAATATAGAAGCAGGAATAGAAATGCCAATGATCAATGTGGCCCTTACGTTTCTAAGAAATACGATTAATGTAAGGATAGAGAGCAATCCACCTAACAAAATATTATAAGTTACCCCATCAATCGCATCGGCTATGTAGTCAGCCTGTGAAACAATGTAGTCAAAATCGAAGCCATTTACAAGGCCTTCTTCTTTCATTTTTTCTACTTCATTCCGTACCGCTTCTGCCATTTCAATTTGGGTCACATTGGATACACGACCAACTTGAGTAAAGATAAAGTCATTACTGCCATCCTTCCAAACGCCTGTACTTCCTTCACTTACCTTTAATGAAACATCGGCTATTTCATGCAAATGTTTCATCCCATCCGATGTAGGCATGGTCAAATTTTCAACGTGTTCAATCTTTTCAAATGTTGTGTCCCAGCGAATGATAGGTTCATTCTCTTCTTCCGTAAAAGTTCCTAACGATGTGATAATGTTAGATTGCTGTAGGAACTGACTTACTTGAGTTACATCTAAGTTCAACTCTTCCATTGTATCTTTTTGTAGCTGAATAGTAACTTCATAGTCTTCGAGTCCTTCAAACCTAACTTCACGAACCTCTGGCAATTGTTCCAATCGTGGTTTCACGACCTCTTTAGCAAATTGGGACATCTTTTCGATTGATCCATTTGAAATAGACATAAAGAAATCAAATGGTTGTTCTGTTGAATATTGTAAAGCTTCTAGATGATTGACAGCCGGAAGCTGCGCTTGGAGTGGTAACGTTTGAGATTCTATCACCTTAAATACTTCGTCACCTCTACCCTCTTCAATAAAGACTGTTATTGCACTTTGCCCTATATAGGAAGAGGATTCATATGAATCAACACCGTCAATATTGCTTAATACTTGTTCAATAGGTTCGGTCACTTGCTGTTCAACATCCAATGTCGCAAGTTCACCTGCATCAACATGAATCAATGCCATATCAAAAGATATCGGTGGAAATAATTCTTGGTCTAACTTAGTTACCGAGAAAAAACCAATGAAAAATATGAAGACAACCATCAGGCCCACAAAAATTTTTCTGTCCAACAGGAATTTGATTAAGGACATTTTTTTCACTCCCATCTATTTACATACCTTTTTATTATAAGAGACTTTCCGAAAAATAATATTAATTTTTTCATAATTGAAGGATATTTTAGAAAAAATTTACAAAACCTTAGTCCTATAGAAATTACGGATTTTTATTAATTGATTGACATCATAAACAAACTATTGTAAAGTACCTAAGGGTCGAACATTTATGTTACACCCAAACCACAATATTCGTATTTAGAGGTGAATACCTATGGAAAATGTATTTGATTACGAAGATATTCAATTAATCCCTGCAAAATGTATTGTTAATAGCCGTTCAGAATGTGATACAACAACAACGCTAGGCGGAAGATCTTTTAAATTGCCAGTTGTACCTGCAAATATGCAGACCATTATAGATGAGAACATCGCTCTTTACTTAGCAGAAAATGGTTACTTCTATGTTATGCATCGTTTCGAGCCAGAAAAGCGTCTTGATTTTATTAAAGATATGCATAAACGCGGCCTATTTGCTTCAATTAGTGTCGGTGTGAAAGATGAAGAATATAACTTTGTTCAACAATTAGCAGACGAAAGCCTTATGCCTGAATACATTACAATCGATATTGCACATGGTCATTCAAATGCAGTAATCGAAATGATTCAACATATCAAAAAACTGTTACCTGAAAGCTTTGTCATTGCAGGTAATGTTGGAACACCAGAAGCTGTACGTGAATTAGAAAATGCTGGTGCTGATGCAACAAAAGTTGGCATTGGACCAGGGAAAGTTTGTATTACGAAGATTAAAACCGGTTTTGGTACAGGAGGCTGGCAATTAGCTGCTGTTCGCTGGTGTGCCAAAGCAGCAACGAAACCTATTATTGCCGACGGTGGAATCCGTACACATGGCGATATCGCTAAATCAGTTCGTTTTGGTGCCACGATGGTTATGATCGGGTCCCTCTTTGCAGGTCATGAAGAATCTCCTGGAGAAACGATTGAAAAAGATGGTAAGCTCTATAAAGAATACTTCGGCTCTGCTTCTGAGTTTCAAAAAGGCGAGAAGAAGAATGTAGAAGGCAAGAAGATTGTGGTTGAACACAAAGGTTCACTACAAGACACATTGATCGAAATGGAGCAAGACCTTCAGTCCTCTATCTCTTATGCAGGTGGAACGAAATTAGATTCCATTCGTCACGTAGATTATGTGATTGTTAAGAACTCTATTTTTAACGGTGACAAGACGTACTAAAATAAAATCCAAAATAAGAAACTAGTAAATAAAAAAGCTCCTCCT